>NZ_JBXSOR010000018.1:0-125422 GCF_057784455.1 Martinezella sp. CNPSo 3890
TTCCAGCTGAACCGTCATCACCTCAAGCGGCTTGCCAGCCGCAACCGCGACCGCTGCTCTTACGTCCATGATCTCATCCCTTCCTGCTTATGATTTGGTCCGCGCGACATTGGCATGGGCGCACGGGGCGGCTCAAGCCAAAATCAGACACTTAGCGTCGCAATTATCATGTTTTGGCCGAGCAATCGCCACGCAAGCTTTTCCATATGGCCGCGATGGCGAAGCTTCTCGATCAGGCGAATTCCATGATCACGGCGTCAACGGCGAGGCTTTCGCCCGGCTTGGCGTTGATCTTGCCGATGACCAGATCGCGTTCGGCGCGCAGCACATTTTCCATCTTCATCGCTTCCACGATGGCCAGCGTTTCGCCCGCCTTGACTTCCTGCCCCTCGGTAACAGCGATGGCGACGACCAGGCCCGGCATGGGGCAGAGCAGCAGCTTTGACGTATCCGGCGGCAATTTGACGGGCATCAGCTTGTCGAGCTCGGCCTGGCGCGGCGTGAACACCCTGGCCCGGACGGAAATGCCTTGCCAATCGATGCGCAGACCATTGAGGACGGTGCGGATCTGGGCCGTCAGCTTGCGGCCGTCGATGGTGCCGACCCATACCGAGTCGCCGGGACGCCAGTCGGTTGCGACAGTTACGGTTTGGGCGCCGATCTGCATGTCCATCTCGAAGGGAATGGTCACCACGCCTTCAAGCAATGTCACAGGCAGATAGTCGGCACCGAGCTTGACGACCCAGCTCTCCCGCAGCGGCGCGGCGGTCGGACGCAGCCGGTCGCCATAGCGTTCACGGCGGTTGGATTCGATGAGGCTGCAGGAAAGGGCGATTGCCGACAGCAAAGCGGTTTGGTCCTCGTCCGGCGTCGCCGGCGCGAAGCCATCGGGATATTCCTCGGCAATGAAGCCCGTGGAGAGGCGGCCTTCGCGCCAACGCGGATGTTTCATCAATGCGGATAGGAACGGCATATTGTGCTCGATGCCATCGACGACAAACCCATCCAGGGCTTCACCCATCGCTTCGACCGCCTCCAACCTCGTCGGAGCCCAGGTGCAGAGCTTGGCGATCATCGGATCGTAATACATGGAGATTTCGGCGCCTTCGAAGACGCCGGTATCGTTGCGCACGACCGATTTCTCCGTCTTACCCTCGCGCGGCGGACGATAGCGCGTCAGGCGGCCGATCGAGGGCAGGAAGTTGCGATAGGGATCCTCCGCATACAGGCGGCTTTCGATCGCCCATCCATCGAGCTTGATATCCGATTGCTTGAACGGCAATTTTTCGCCGGCCGCAACGCGGATCATCTGCTCGACGAGATCGATGCCGGTCACCAGCTCCGTCACCGGATGTTCGACTTGCAGGCGGGTATTCATTTCGAGGAAATAGAAGTTCCTATCGCGATCGACGATGAATTCGACCGTGCCGGCGCTCTGATAATCGACGGCCTTCGCAAGCGCCACGGACTGCTCGCCCATGGCCTTGCGCGTCGCTTCATCCAGGAAAGGTGAGGGCGCTTCTTCGACGACCTTCTGGTTCCGGCGCTGGATGGAGCATTCGCGCTCGCCAAGATAAACGACGTTGCCATGGGCATCGGCCAGCACCTGGATCTCGATGTGCCTGGGATCGACGACGAATTTCTCGATGAAGACGCGGTCGTCGCCGAACGAGCTTTTCGCCTCCGAACGGGCGCGCTCGAAACCATCGCGCACCTCGTCCTTGCTCCAGGCGATGCGCATGCCCTTACCGCCGCCGCCGGCGGACGCCTTGATCATCACGGGATAGCCGATCTCGGCAGCGATCCTTTCGGCATGATCGGCATCATCGATGATGCCGAGATAGCCCGGAACCGTGGAGACCTTGGCGGCATTGGCGAACTTCTTCGATTCGATCTTGTCGCCCATGGCTTCGATCGCCTTCGGCTTCGGGCCGATGAAGACGATGCCTTCCTTCTCCAGCGCCGCACAGAAGGAGGCGCGCTCGGAGAGAAAACCGTAGCCCGGATGAACCGCCTCGGCGCCTGTCTGCTTGCAGGCAGCAATGATCTTCTCAGCGACAAGATAACTTTCGGCTGCGGGAGCTGGGCCGATATGTACGGATTCATCGGCCATTTCGACATGCAATGCGTCCCGATCGGCATCGGAATAGACGGCGACCGTAAGGATGCCCATTCGTCGCGCGGTCTTGATGACGCGGCAGGCGATCTCGCCGCGATTGGCGATCAGGATTTTCTTGAACATGCAATCTCCGCCCAAATACCCTATTCAGTCAGTGTTTTAGCCATAAATTGCGTGCCCGGTCCATGCGCAAGATGTCTGCGCTCACGCGGTTTTTTCCAATCTCGATTGAACGCGTTCCCGCCAGATGATGAAAAGGCCGGAGCTGACGATGATTGATATGCCGATCCATTTGGAAAGATTGGGGAAATCGCCGAAGATCGCGTAGCCGAGGACGGTGGCGGAGATGATCTCGAAATATTGAAATGGAGCGAGTAGGGACAAGGGTGCCAGCCGGAAGGCTCTGACGACAAGCATATGCGCGTAGCCCGATATCGAACCGAGAATCAGCAGAAGCACCAGTCCGAGTGCCGAGGCGGGCAGGGACGGAGCAAAATCCGCAGTACCGGCTAACGAGCCGGCGAACAGAGCCAAGGCCATGAAGACGGTACCACCGAGACCCGCCATGATCTGCATCGTCAGCGGCGAATCCGCTTCACCGACGGCGCGGTTCATAAAGAGATACAGCGCATAGAGAAAAGCGCAGGCGACCGGCAGCAGCGCCTTCAGTCCAAAGATCGCAAAACTCGGCTGAATCACGATCATTGCGCCGCCGAAGCCGATAACGATCGCCAGCCATCGCCGCCAGCCGACCTTATCGCCAAGAAATAGAGCAGAAAGCGCCGTCAGCATGAAGGGTTCAACGAAATAGATGGCGAAGACATCGGCAAGCGGCATGTATTTGACCGCTGCGAAGAAGAGCAGGCTCGCAGCGCCATGCAGCGCGCCCCGCAGCAGATTCATCCAGGGGCGCTTTGCAGAAAAGGCCGACCGCCCGGCCTCGGTCGCCAGCAGCGGCAGCATGCAGACAAGCTGGAAGAAGAAGCGATAGAAGGTCACTTGGCCCGGCGACATGCCTTCGAAGCTCGCCATGTATTTGGCGATCGCATCCATCGTCGGCAGCAGGATCATGGCGCTTGCCATGATGGTCATGCCTCGAAGCGGGTTCTGCTGCGTGGAAACGGCGGGAGAGATGGACATGCACGAACATCAAACACAGGAAAAGCATGCAATCAAGGCGCGATCAGGAGCGAGCTGCGAGTCTCGCGGACAGCCAGCGGAAAGTGTCAGACTTTTCCAATTGGGACAGATCGCCATGGCGAGATGACGCCCTTAGACCTATCTGGAGCTTTGGAAACAGCTAAAACATGAATGCGCGGCACAAAATTGCTGGCGCAACCAGGAAAGGGATCGCACCGATGTTCAAACCAGAACAAGAGACGACCGTTTTTTCGGATGAAGGCGGTGATACGCTTGGAGGGCGCTTGTCCATGGCGCGCGATGCCGCGGGAATTAGTCTCGAAACGCTGGCCGGACAGCTCGGCGTCAGCGAGGAGACGATGCTGGCATGGGAATCCGATCGCGCCGAACCCAATCCCTCCGCGCTGGCCAAGATGTCAGCTCTTTTCGATGTTTCTCCGGCATGGCTGATGACCGGATCCGGTGATGGACCCGGAGAGGACAGCGATGAGCGCGCGCTGGAAGCTGTCAGGAACGAGCTTTCGCGGCTTCGGACGGCCTATCAGGAGATCGGCCGGCTGATCGAGGCGACGACAAACCAGCTTGAACGCCTCGACCATCAGATCAGGCTACGCAATCTCAGCAAGGATGTGGCGCATTGAGCGTGGCGACCTTTAATGTTCATGGCGCTGCGCTGAACTTCTCTTGAGAGGCTCAGCTTTTCATGGAATCCCCGAACCGCTCTATCTTTTTGTTTTCTTTCAATTCGGGACGGAAAAACGCTACGCACTTTTCCTGGAATTGCTCTAGCTGAGACGGGCAATCGTATCGTCGAGATTATCGATCGCGAGCTGTTCGCGGGCGATCATGCCGTCGAGATCGATATCCTGGCCAGCCCCTTTGGTATTTGCGCCCTGCATCTTCATCGCCAGCAGTTCGTTGCGATGGGCGATCTTTTCGCCTCTGATTTTGATAAGCTTCAAGCGAAAATCATCATTCATCTCCAATCCCTCCGTTGGAATGAGTTATCCGCTGTTTCGAGCTGTCATTCGTTCTCCGGGCTCGTATCCCTCAATCTCAGTCGTGTCCGCGGCCGCGATAAGTGGTTGGAACGCCGGCTTTCTCATGGCATTGCGCTAGAGTTTCCAGCCATTCCGCCAACCCTTCCGGGACTTTGGCATTTCCAGCTTCCAGCGCCTCCACCCATGACAGGTCGCATTGCAGAGCGCTCGCCAGATTGATGGGCGTCCAGCGTATATGCAAAAGGCATTCTGAAAAGCGTTCCGGCGTCATTCATCTTCCCCATATCTGAAGAAGTTCACGGTGCCAGAGAGGGGCGCGAAGTCAAGTGACCATGGAAATACGACGGCTGTTCCGGCCCATCAGGGTAGGAGAATTACCTCTTGGCATAAATTTCGTAAGCAACTTGTTTGGATAACGGGGCGGCACCGCAATATCCCCGACGCTTTGATCGGTTCGCGTGTCGTCCGCGGGCGGACGATGGCATGTCAGATAATGTCACGCTGAAACAAGATCTGGCTAGGTATTGTTTCAAAAACAAAAAACCCGGCCAAAGCCGGGTTCTTGGTGCGGTCGAGAAGACTCGATTACATACCGCACCATAATAAAATCAAGTAGTTAAACCCGCGAATCATGGTATCTTGTAGCACAATTTGTAGCACAGGATTTCCAGCTATGAACATGATTGCGGCGGCAAGAATTGTTGCTCATCAACCACAGTTGCAGACTTACGGTCTTACCCGTGACGAGCTTATCCATCATCTGAGAGTTTCGCCTGAGACCGTCGAAGGATGGCTATCGGGGGTAAAGCAACGACCGCCTTATTTCGACATGGCGCTACGAGCCGCACGGCAGGGGTTGCACCCGATTTCTTCGACTTTGGTCTACAACTATCATCAGCGGCTTGGCGTTCCCGAATCGCAAGCGCGATATTGGAGAGAAACGGGGCAGGTTCCGCCTCCCGCTCGAATGGCCGTCGCCTGGATAATCTATTCCGGCATCACCGGTCGTGATTGACAACGATCGCAGCCTAAAGCAGAATCATGCAATTCCGTACCAGAGTGCCCCGTATCGGCCCGTGAACCGATAAGCGGGGCATTCGAATTTCAGGGGTTATCTTGCGCACGCTTCTAGCTCTATTCCTCATGACCGGAACGGCATTTGCCGGCGACGCTCATTTAGAGCGTGCCGCAACGATGATGGTTGATCAGAATATTTGCAGCATCCGCTACGATAATGCGGACTTGAGCGACGAGCTTGTGAAGGGTGCGGCGGATGCAAACATCACAGCCGATCAGGCGGCGGTTGAAGCGGCCTATATGGCAACGGCGATGGTGAATAAGATCGCCGTCACGGGGATGAGCGTTTATTGCTCGGGTCGTCGTTAATCGACAGTCCACCGCACGGCACGTCCGAATGCTTCCACGAACACGCAATCTTCATAGTGCCAGTCAGCTTTCCAGTCTTCAATGATTACCCCGCGCCACAGTGTCAACGATCCGGCGCAACTTCTGAATTCCTCGAATTCTTGTCGCGACATACGGCCTTCAAAAATCTTGTGGCGTTGTTCGGGATCAGTCATTTTAGCAGCTCCGCAACTCGGGCTTCGATTTCTTGATGCATCGTTACATGCCTGGAGGGATAAACAATCTCGTGACAAGCTTGACGCCACGCCGCGTCGACTCGTTTGCGTTCCGCAAGAATAGCGTTTTTGATATCTATCGCTAAATCTACGCCGTTTGAATTTTTATTCGCGATTCGCAAAGCGATTGTCACAACGTCTTCGGTCATTCGATACCCTTCGGATAACGCCGGTTCAGTGTCTCGCGCAAATCGTAGTCGGTCATATCGCGAAGCACAAACAGTGTGACATAGCCGCCAAACGGCTGCCTTAGGTTCCGTATCTCGTATTGAGCAATATCGATCGGAACGGGTTCAGTCGGAACTTTGGCTGATTGGTCGTAGCGGACCGGGGCTTCCGTGAGACACAACGGTACTTTCGGCGGAACGTCACCGGCCCAAAGTTGGCCGTCGAGCGGTCCGCCGATGCAAAGGTGCGACAAGATTTTAGCCATCTCACGTTCTCCGATATGATTTCGAGCCGCAGCACGGGCATGTGGTCGATAGATAGTCTTCGCGGATAGTGTAGCACTCCATGCAAACACGCATCGTCGGATTGTCGTCATAGCCGTTCTTCAGGACATTTCTGCGTCCTTGATGACGGTAGACGCCACGGTCGAATTGATAGCGATGGACGCCCTTTGTATCTGGAAAAGCGTAGTGCATCACGTCGCCGCCCGAGATCGTTTTACCGTCGAGCGGACCGCCTTTGCAAATGGCCGTGTGGTTGCCGGTCATCATTCACCACCCTGTTTGATTGGGTTGTTTTGACGCTGGCAATCGCTTGCCACTTCCATCAACCGGAAAGCCTTGTTCGTCGTATGTTAAATTTTCGCCAATCTTGAATAGGGAAGTCATCGCATAATGACCAAACCAACGCTGTTTCAGGCACCGTGCGCACGTGTGTAATGCTTCCAGTTCGTATTCTGGACGAAAAGCGGGAGTCCAAACGTAGCACCCGGTTAGACGCTTTTTGCTCTGTATCCAATCATGCGGTAACACGATGCAAAAATACTTGCCAAACAGTTGCGGTTTCGTCGGTGTCGGCGGATTCCAGATGCCCCGCCGTTTCGTAAAGAAAATCCCCACTTCAGTTCCTCCAGGCAGAAGCATGCCACTCGCCCTTGAAAAAGACGATCGATCCTTGCCACCCCGCTTTCATCCATCCACACAGATAACATTCCATCCCGAGTCCATAAAGAAAGTCTCGGCAAGCTTGAATATCGGTGCTGCTGAAGCGGCAAACGCCGTTGTCATCCACAGTGCCCAAAGGCATAACGAAACCTCCGTTGTTGATGTAACGGATATAACGCATAGTGTAACGCATGTCAAATGAATGTTACATCTCGACGTGAGAAAACGTTATCACCGACTTCGTATGTGAGATTGCCGAAATAAGGGTCGTATTTGGCCGCTCTGTCATAGAGATGTTGCGGGATCTGTTTCCCCGGTTGATCGCCCTTGCGCAGCCAATGAATTGACCGCACTTCGGACCAATATTCACACGTGAACGCGTCTTGCCCGTGGTCGATGACTGCGAATACCGGCAACCCGCCGCATATTGTTCCGACGCCCTGTATGCGACCGCTCATGCTCGCCACTCTTTCCATTTTGGATAACCGTCTTTCAAAGATCGGCAATCCGCTAGTGACAGATCGAAGCGCAAACCGTTCTCAAGATGATAAATCCCACCTTCGCCGCCGTTGCCCTTGGCAGCCCCGCTAACGACGGGTGAATTGTCGTTCTCGCGCATGAACAACCGTGCTTTCCGGGTCATATCCTAACCTCAACAGCGGCCCGAGCTGCCGCAAGACGTGACGCACGCCCACTACGGGACGCTAGTTCTGCCTCCAGGCGATCGAAGATGGGCCAATATTTGTCACCATGCGGCGACGTTTCGATTATAGTGGCGAGATCCGCCATCGCTTGCTTGATTTCGGCGACGGTCGTCATGTGGATGACTCGTGCACATAAACGGCGATTGTTTCTTCAGCGCCATCGTTATGCCAACGAGGCGACGCGATACGGTAAAGACCGCCGTAATTCCGAGATAGGCTTTCTAGCGTTTTCGCATCGATGTAGCCGATCGGTTTTGCGTTCTCCAGGTGCTCGACACGGGCGCGCAAATGTTCCATCGCGCTTTCCGCCGCGTCTATCGCATCGTCACCCATCGGGCTAATGCAAAGACGGTCACGAAGCCGTTCGTTCTCTTCCTCCAGGTTCTTCAGGTGATTGTGATACATGTCGACCGGGAAATGACCGTCACCCATACCATGAGCGTCCACGGGGTTGCCACAACAGCACGTCACGAGTGCGTTTGCTGTGTCGAGCTTGGCTTTCAGTTCTTTGTTCTCTTCCGCAAGAGCTGCGATCGTTTCGCCCAAAGCGGAAAACGATGTTCTGATTTCGCTCGCTATGTATTTCATCGTCACACCTTTCGGCTATGCAGCAACCAGGCAGCGGCCAAGCGCGCGGTAAGCGGCACGAGCGTTTTAGAATTGCGCCACCGATATTCGGTCTGCCGCGTCACGCCCAAGGATTTCCACTGTTGCGCGGTTTCTTCGGGTGACGCTGGTTTCAGGCCGGCTATGATGGCGTTGTGGGCGAGTTCTTCGTATTTCATGGCTTTGGCTTCCACGACTTCAGGCGGACGATGCACATTGGACGCGAATACATGCTCGGATTACGCCTGTGACGATCCGCTTGGATCGAAGCGTACATTCTCTCAATGGATAGTGGCGATGGGGCCATGAGATTTTTAGTCTTTCCGCCCTTTTCCACTATTAGGAGCGCGAGTGGTCCTTGACGTTCATTCATATCCGTGCCGCCCATCCGAGATACTGGTTATATTCAGCGAGACGCCACACCATAACGGCCAAACTCAGGGCAAGCGGTATCAATGCGACGTAACGCATGTTCGTACGCTCCGTTTCAAAATTCAAGGTTCTGTAACGTTAGAAGCAGTAGCGCTCTTTGATTTCCAAAGCTCGTGCCGGCAATTCGCGACGATCCGAATGCGCTTCCTGAAACCACAATCCGATGCAACTTTCATACATGGAGAAAGCCGTTTCCTTCGTCGGATTTTGCATCAGTTCTAAAACGCGACCGTCTATTTCAACCCAATCGTCAAGCGGCGCAACCGTTTCGAGATATTCGAAATCCTTGCGGACCTTGCTATATGTCGCGCTAGGTTTCTGAGGTTTCCCCGCATAAGCGATATGCTTTTTCGTCGCTCGCTTGCGGCCTTGTTCTTCGGCGACCTTCACAGCGTTCGTCAGCGTCTCGGCTGCCGCGTCGCCTTCCTTGCGCATGGTCTCGATCGCCAGTGTGGACGAAACGCGCCCCGTGAGCACCATTTGCTGAATTTCGGCGGTGCTCGCCTGAAGGTCCAACAGCTCACGCACCCATGATGGGTTAATGCCGCTTTTCTTGCTAATATCCGCGACAGTCCACCCGAAGTCGAGCATGCGCTTGAATACGCGGCCTTGTTCGATCGGCGACAACGGTTTTCCCGAGTTGCGCACGATTTGCGAAAATACCCGGTCCGCTTCGCTCGAATAACGATCTTCGGTTTGCACCGGCACCGTCTTGATATCAAAGCCGCGTTCGATCGCCAGCAGTGTTGCAGCAAGGCGAGAATGACCGTCCGACACGTAAAGCTGTTCGCCGTCCATATAAACTGTCAATGGCTGCTTCACGCCGACTTCGGCAATCGATTCAGCTAGCCGTTCGATATGGGCTTGATTTTCCGGATCTGCGTCAACACGGACGTTCCAATCCGGCTTGATATTCAGCTTGCGCGGGTCGACGCGGTAAATGTCGGACCGACCTTCGGCGATTTCCTTGATACCGTATTTCGTCATTGTGCACGATCCTTGTCGAATAGCTCGATTGCGTTGAATGCTGCTTCCCGGCATGTTTCGGGTGAGTTGCCGTCAATGAAAGCTGTGAGCATCATCAACCGCGCCGCCCGGTGCCGCTGTGCTGCCTCATAGTTCCTATGAAGGGATTTCGACGCAGCGTGTCTTGCGTCAAGCTCCAATGCGACCGCTTCCCACTGAACGCGCATAGCTTCCTCAAGTCGGGGATTGCCGGCGATCTTCTTACGCGCCGCTTCAGCGACTTCGTTCGGTGTCATTACGTCACGTCTCCGTTACAGTGTGTATCATTTGTGTAACGTGTAACGTAACATGTGTCAAACGGATTTTACGCACAAAAAAGCGCCCCTGGTTTCCCAAAGACGCTCTAATTGTTTAACTGTGGATAATTGTTAGATTTTCCAGCCGTTGCCGTCGTGCGATATCTTGCCGACGGCTTTCATTCGGCTCAAGCGCGTGCGTGTGGAAGCATCGTTGACTTCCTGCCCGAGCTTTTCGCGAATGTAATCAGAGATCGTAGCAGGCGTGCGGTTGCCGGCCTTGAGCGCTTCAATGATGGCGTCGTCCTTAGACATAGCGACAGGAACAGCAGCAACGGGAATTTTGCCCACTTCGTCCGCTGTTACCTTAGCGGCGGGTCTGTGCTTCTGAAACGCATCAATATCTGCTAGTTCGGCCTGTAGCTTCGCCATCTCGGCTAGAATCTCTGCCTTACGCTTTTCAACAAGGTCGTAAACCTGCATAAAGGTGTGCTCCGTGTGAATTTGACAAACGCGTTTTACAACGACGCGCAATGTTTGTCAAAGACGCATCATTCGTTTCGTTAACGAAAGCACCCGTGGAATCTAAGGGTTTATCGCATTAATTTGCGCATTTAGTAACGCGACACGTGAATTATAGGTTTCAATTTCGCGTTCTGATACCTGCGGAACCGAATCACGTATGAACGATCTTGCAACGGCATTCGTTAATAAACCCATCGGCATTTCATAATCCGCCACAACCACATGCTTGCCTGTCCGTCGCGCTACGACGTCCCGTGCCAGGACAGCATGCCCATATGATATGTATTCCCCGAGCTGCATACGATTGCCGTTGATCATCATCCTAGCGCGCCACATGCCGTTGCTGCGGCGATAGACGTCGGATGCGTCGCCAAGCGACTTACGTTCTCGCTTCGGCGTCGAATTCTTCATGTTGCGAGAAGCCTCTACGGCCTCGTCTCTGGTATCGTAGTAACCAAAGTATCGCTGTCTGCCATCCACGTAGCGTTGAGCCTTCCATTTATTTACCCGTGGAACATATGTCGCACCGCTTCCTTTCGATTCCTCCAGGATAACGGTTGCCGACAGCGCTTGACCATATAATTCGATAATCCCAATCAGCTTCATTTTATGACCCATGTCTTACGTTGCGTGTCACTAATACATATCGTTGCACATGTATCGTGTCAATCTAGGCTAGACACCGTCTCGATTAAGACAAGACATTGCTGTCTGTAAGCGCATGTAAATAAACGGTTTTAATATGTATTGTCTTCTAAGTCCCATATTTTGCATGCTTCGCCTATCCTTCTCTATATGGTCCATGTATATGTATTTATTACACTCTATACTAATACATGTGCCGTATACATTCTAATTCATATTATTAAGTCATAGAAGACAACAAGGGTATTTATGTAATGATTTCAATGATGTCTTAAAGAAAGTGTATAATATCGAGTAGATGTAAGACAATACGCAACATTACGTTAAATCAATGGGTTGCCTATCTAGTCGCAATCAGCGTCACATGCCACTGTGGATGAAATGATAAAAAGCAATAATATTTCATCGATTGATGTAACATTCGCTTGACATGAATGTAAAATAATGATATAAGGGAAGGTTGCCCTCATGACGGGGGGTGTCTGAAAGTCAAAAGGTCGCCTCGCCACGGACCGGCGGCCCAGTCACTTTTTCGCTAGTGCACCGTCGGGGCAAAATTTCATGTTATAACGTAACGTTACGGTGTTGCGGATGGCGTTACATGGTCGGTTGACTTGGCAGTGCAGTCATGCAACGTTATGTCATATTCTGACACGGACGTTACATAAATGCCCTCACTTCCCCCGACACACAAAGTATCGCGCCATGAGGGTGCTAGCCGGCACGTCGTTCCGGATGAGAAGGCATATAAGCGATGGTACAAGCTGAAAATTTGGGCGGGCATTTTGCGCCCCAAGATTCTGCTAAGGGATCGATTTTCTTGCGCAATGTGCAAACGGAATTGGGGGCACATGCCGTCGCGATTGGTGGTCGACCATATCAAGCCGCATCGGGGGGATTGGGGTCTATTTCGCGACGAGGCAAACTTGCAGTTGTTGTGTGATAGCCCGTGTCACGCTAAACATAAGCAACGGATGGAACAAGGGCTATGAACGCATATCATTGGGCGCAATGGTTAGTCGCCTGTTACTTTGCTGGATATATCATCGGCGTGCCGGTGCTGCGTTTCGCGATGATACAATCCGGAAGCAAGAATTTCATTCCGTGGAAAGACTACTGGAAAAAATGGGGCGCTGATCTGTTGGTAAAGATCACGTTCGCGGCCATCCTGTATTGCGGTGGTTTTTGGGCATAACCGAAGGGGGCATGAACTGTGAATGTAGATCGTAAAACGGTTGTTGGGCGGGATCACTCTTACGCTCCACTTGAAACGGAGTTTATTAGACTTGTCGGCGAACATTTTTCAGCATCACTCACTGATGCGCAGGTGAATTCTCTTAGGATGATGTATTTTGCGGGTGCGGCACGTTCTTTCGAACTCTGTCAATATCGCGAAGTCGAAATGCATACGCTTCGTGAAGAGCTGCTAGACTATGCGGACGCGTCGGATAGGGAATTGGGCGTTCGTCTGCGTGACGCCGGAAGGTGTTCGTAATGGGCGGTGGATCGCGACCGCTGCCGACGGCGCTAAAGCAGCTAAAAGGCACGCATCAGGCATGCCGAGACGCTGTTGACGCCCCGGCAGTGCATTTTTCCGAGATGCCGGCACCCCCTGAGTTTTTGAACTATCGGGCCGCTGAGATATTTCGGGATTTGCTGGTCGTTGTCCACGGCATGAAGGTCATGAGCGACGAAGACACGATTATGTTGTCGCTCTTGGCGTCGCGGCTCCAGGAGATTGAAGAGCACACGGCGACGATAGAATCCGAAGGATTTACATATCTCACGGACAAAGGACTGTGGAAGGCGCGCCCAGAGGTTGCCATGCGGAATGAGGCTATGCGCCACGCTCAGTCGCTCTTGATTGAATTTGGTCTTTCGCCTGCAGCCCGGTCCCGAGTGAGTGCGCAGCTCGGCAACAAGCCAAGCAATCCATTCGCCACGCTGGATCAGGGATGACCTATGACGAGAGAGATTTTCGTTTTCGGGTCAAACCTCGCAGGGCGACACGGTAAAGGGGCGGCGCTATTCGCGCGACAGCATCACGGAGCAATATACGGGCAAGGTGAGGGGCTTCAAGGCAATAGTTACGCTATTCCCACAAAAGGTTATCATCTTGAAACTCTGCCCGTTAGTACGATTGCGAACTTTGTGACCGCATTTCTCGAATTCGCGTTATGTCATCCTGATTTGACATTTCGTTTGACGCCGATCGGGTGCGGTTTAGCGGGTTATCAGCCCCAGGATATCGCGTGGATGTTCGATGCACCATGCCCGAGAAACGTTATTCTTCCTCCTGAATTTGCAGCGGTGCTCTAATGCTCGGGCTTCCTGCTGGCGTCTTGCCCCCACGAGTACCTACGCACGTTGAGAAGGGCACACAGTACGCCCGTGACGTCCTTTCGGGGAAGATTCCAGCCGGAAAATGGGTGAAATTGGCTTGTCAACGCCATTTTGATGACCTTGCGCGGTCTATGCGGGGGCACAACGGCGGACCCCAAGACGACGAAAACGAAGATGATTTTCCCTATTATTTCGATGAAAAAGCCGCCGAAAAGGTGTGCAAATTCATCGAATTGCTGCCCCACACGAAGGGAAAATGGGCCGCAAAACGCCAAAAACTGATTTTGGAGCCGTGGCAATGCTTCAAAACCATGGTGATATTCGGCTGGAAACGCCTAGCGGATGGCTATCGACGCTTTCGCAAAGCTTTCGTGCTGGAATCCCGCAAAAACGGTAAATCGGCATGGGCGGCGGGGGTCGGCCTGTATATGCTGTGCGAAGACGGCGAATACGGTGCCGAAGTCTACAGCGGCGCGACGAACGAAAAGCAGGCGTGGGAAGTTTTCAAGCCCGCTCGGCTGATGGTGAAGAATACCCCGGCGATGACCGAGCATTACGGCGTCGAAACGGGGAAGGGTGCCGGCTCGAACCTCTACAAGATGGCTGACGGCGCGAAGTTTGAAACGGTCATCGGCAATCCTGGAGACGGTGCCAGCCCGTCATGCGCCATCGTGGACGAATATCACGAGCACGACACGGACGCGATGGTCTCCACCTTTGAAACGGGCATGGGTGCGCGCGAGCAACCGTTATTGCTGATCATCTCGACGGCGGGCGATAACATTGCCGGCCCGTGCTACGCCCAACAACTCGAAGTCCAGAAGATGCTTGAAGGCGTCATTCCGAATGAAGAGCTGTTCGGCATCATTTATGCGGCGGACCCCGATGTTGATTGGACGTCGGAACTGGCGTTGCGACAGGCAAACCCGAACTATGACGTTTCGGTACGCGCCGACTTCCTAAAATCGATGCAACGCGAGGCAATTCAGTCGGCGCGAAAGGTCGGAAAGTTCAAAACGAAGCATCTAAATCTATGGGTGCAAGCACGTAACGCGTATTTCAACATTCAAAAGTGGAACGAATCCGCGCGTGCTAATATTACACTCGAAATGTTTCGCGGGCAGCCTGTAAAAATTGGCCTGGACTTGGCTTCGAAAGTCGACATTGCTGCGGTTGTTCTTCTGTTTCGATTAGATCAGTGCGATTGCGATGCTGCAACAGAGCTAATAAAGGAAGGTTTTAAATACGCGACCTTCGGGAAATACTATCTTCCGGAAAAAACAATTTCCTTGGGGGAAAACGAACATTATCAGACATGGGTTCAGGAGCAGCATATCACCGAAACCGAAGGTGACATGATAGATTATGTAACAATTCGTGAAGACATCTTAGATTTCAGCTCCATCTTTCAGCTTGAAGAACTCGCGTTTGACGAGCATCAGGCCCGTATGATGGTCTCGGAATTGATCGCAAAAGGTCTAAATTGCGTCGAAGTAGCACCTACAGTGTTAAATTTTTCCGAACCCATGAAAGAAATCGAAGCGCTGATAAGGTCAAAGGCGATCGCACATGACGGGGATCCTTGCTTCACTTGGATGCTCTCGAATGTTGTTGCCAAGGAAGACGCGAAGGATAACGTCTATCCTCGAAAGGACGTTTCCGAGAACAAAATTGACGGCCCCGTCGCCCAAATCATGGCTATGGCACGTTGGATGCTCATAGAGGATACGCGGTCGGTCTATGACGATCGCGGCGTGCTCATGGTGTAACATCACCGTGGAAAGTCTGGCATTTTCGTTGCGTTGAAACGCGGCATTTGTTACGCACTGACGTTACATTTCGACGTTACGCGCGGACAAGCGATGCTAAAGCTCTTGAAGAATTCTATCCGTGCCGCCGTGGGGCAGACACTTAACGTCACCTATGCCACGCGGGAAGAGGCGGAAGAGTTTTTTCGGCATGGTAGCGGAAACGTCTCTATCAGCGGCAGGCATGTCACCGAATCTAACGCGTTGAAGGTTGCGGCGGTCTATCGTTGCGTTAACATCATTTCCGGCGTCGTCGCGTGTCTCCCCGTGGACGTAATCAAACGCGAGAGCGAGGACGTTCGAAAGCCAGCCGTCGGGCATCCGTTGCGTAAAGTGCTCACTGTTCGCCCGAACGCGTGGCAGACCCCCAAAGAATTTAAACAGATGATGCAAGCGCATGTGATGTTGCGCGGCAACGCTGTTGCGTTGAAGGTTAAGGCGTTTGGTCAAGTTTCTGCATTGCTCCCAATTCACCCCGATCGGGTGTTGATAGAACAGAATCCTGATTTGAGTATGAAATATACGATCACGATGAAAGACGGATCGACAAAGGTCTATCGTGGTCAAGACGTATTGCATTTGCGTGGTCTAACGATGGACGGCTATCGCGGGCTGTCCGTGATCTCGCATATGCGGGAATCAATCGCGATCGCGCTCGACGGTGAAACGGCGGCTGCCACGTTGATGAAAAACGGCTCGTTTGTGGAGTCCGTTATCAAGCACCCGGCGAAGATGTCGAAAGAGGCGTACGAACGTCTAAAATCTTCTTGGGAAGAGCGAAATGCCGGTGCCGGCAACACTGGCAAGACTGCAATTCTTGAGGAAGGCGCGGATCTCGTCAAAACGACCATGAGCGCCGCCGACCTGCAGTTTATCCAGTCGCGCGATTTCCAGCGATACGACATTGCAATGTTCTTTGGCGTGCCGCCTCACATGATCGGCGCGACTGAGAAAACGACATCGTGGGGTTCCGGTATCGAGCAACAGAATATCGGCTTCGTGACGTACACGCTCAATGACTGGATTGTCATGTGGCAAGAGGCATTGAAACGTGACGCTATCAACGCTGAGGATTGGGATACGCTGGATATTCGTTTCTTTGTCCAGGCGCTCTTGAAGGGCGACACGAAGGCCCAATGGGATGCGTTCACGCGCGGGCGTCAATGGGGCGTTTGGAACGCGAACGACATTCGCGCGATGCTCGATCTCAACCCGCGTACGCTCCAAGACGGCTCCGTTGACCCGGAAGGCTACATTTACGCCGCGCCGCCAAACCAAAATCCCGACGCAAATTCTAACATCGGTCATAACGGCGGTCCGCCGCTAGAGGGTAATTAATCATGAGCCTTATCAAGTCTCTCCCCAAAGCTCGTATTATCGCTCGGCAGCCGAATTGGTACGACTACGACGCGCCTAGCGCAGCACTCCAGGAATGGGGCGACCGGATCTATGACGCGGCAGCGTCCGAAGATACCACGATCAATATCTACGATCCGATCGGCGAAGACTGGTACGGCGACGGCTTCGGAACGGCCAAGCTTAACGGCATTCTTCGGAATATGGGTGGCCGTGACATCACCGTGAACATCAATTCACCGGGTGGCAACGTTTTCGACGGTTTGGCGATGTATGATCAGCTTCGCGAATACCCGGCGAAAGTCACCGTGCGGGTACGTGGCATTGCGGCAAGCGCGGCAAGCGTGATTGCCATGGCGGGCGACGAAATCCACGTCGCGAACGGTTCGATGATGATGGTGCACAAGGCATGGGGCGCGATCATCGGTAATGCTGATGATTTCGCCGAAGCCGTGACGGTGTTCAACCAGATCGATAAATCTCTGGCTGCCGTTTACGCGGCTCGGACCGGCAAGTCCGAAGATGAAATTATGTCTATGCTTGCCGGCCCGAATCGTCGGAGCGACGGCACGTGGATGACGGCGGCTGAAGCCGTTACAATGAAGTTCGCCGATGCTGAATACGTCGATGAAAGTGACCCGGTGAAAAGTGTTCCACAAGAAAAACGTGACGCGATCGTTGCGCGACGCCGTATTGAAACGGCTATGGCGAAACAGGGCTTGTCACGAAAAGAACGTGCTGATACGTTCGCGAAAATGATGACCCCGCGTGATGCAAGTCATGAAAACGTTCTGCGTGATGCGAGCGTTACAAAGGCTTTTGACAAGCTACTTGCAACGATGGGATCGTAACATGACCTTTCATAACCACAAGATGATGGCGGGCGCGTCGTTTCGCGGCCTGAGCGCGGCAGGTGCCCGCAATGAGTTTGCTGAAGTGGCGGCAATGATCGCCCGTTTCGACAAGACTTTCGCCGACTTCAAGACTGAGAATGACGCCAAACTTGCGGCAATGGAAAAGGGTCGCCTCGATCCGCTCCAGGCCGAAAAGGTCGACCGGATCAACGACGAACTGACGACCGTCAAGGATGAAGTGACGAAGCTGCTCGAAAAGCTCGCTTCGAACGAACTCGGCAACGGTGGCATGTCCGCCGACATGCAGGCGAAAGCCCGTGAATTCTCGAACATCGTCGGTACGGACGTTTCGGCTGAGGACCTCGGGAAATATGCCGCTGGTCTGGACACATATTTGCGTGTCGGTGCCGAAAAAGCCGGTCGCGATATCCGAAATCTTATGGAAGTCGGAAGCGACCCGGCAGGCGGCTATACCGTGACGCCGGATATGAACGGACGGATCATCAAGAAGATTTTCGAGACGTCGCCGGCTCGGCAGCTCTTTTCGAGCGTGACGATCGGCACGGACGCCATTGAAGGTCTGATTGATCGCGACGATCTCGATTCCGGATGGGTAGGCGAAAAGCAGCCGCGAACCGAAACCGGTACGCCGGAACTCGGCAAGTGGCGGATCGACGTCAACGAACAGTATGCCATGCCAAAGGTCACTCAGAAGCTTCTGGACGATTCCGGCTTCGACATCGAAGCATGGTTGTCGGGCAAAGTTTCCGACAAATTCATTCGTTCGGAGAACACCGCGACTTTCACGGGTGATGGCGTCGTCATGCCGCGCGGCATTCTCACCTATGCGACTTCGACGGCCGACGACAAAACCCGTGCCTGGCAGACGTTCCAGTATCTTGCATCGGGCGGAAACGCTGCGATCACGAATACGGATTTCCTCGTCAACCTCGTTTTCGCCCTGAAGGCGGCTTACCGCGCGGGCGCGAACTGGACGATGAACCGGAAGTCTGTCGGTTATGTCCGCACGCTGAAGGACGGCCAAGGTAATTACCTGTGGCAGCCTGATTTCACGCAGCGGCAGGGCGGTAGCCTTCTCGGCTACCCGATCGTTGAAGCTGAAGACATGCCCGACATGGCCGCGAATGCCCTGTCGATCGGCTTCGGCGACTTCAAGTCTGCCTATCAGATCGTGGACCGTGCGGGCATTCGCGTACTTCGCGACCCCTACACGGAAAAGGGCTTTGTCAAGCTCTACACCACAAAGCGGATGGGTGGCGGCGCGCTCGATTTCGAAGCCGTCAAGTTCATGAAGTTCGCCGCAAACTAACCGGCAGGACGAAACGGAGGGCGGCTAATCCCCGCCCTTTTCCTCCATTTTCGCAAGGGAAACCACCATGGCACCCCGTGATTTGAAAAATAACATCATCGTCAACCCGGTCCTGCACGCCGATGTTGCGGATAACACCGCAGCCGTTGGCGTCGTCCAGGATCACCGCGATTCCAAGTCGCATACCTACGTCATTCATGCGGGCACGCTTGTTGACGCCGACGCGACGTTTACCGCGCTGCTCGAAGAATCCGACCTTGCCGGCTCCGGCTTCGCCCCCGTGGATGACGCGTATCTGCTCGGAACGGAATCGCTCGCGTCGTTCCAGTTCGACGGCGACAACACCGTCAAGACGCTCGGCTACATCGGCTACAAGCGATACACGCGTCTGACGATCACCCCGGCGAACAACACGGGTGCGGCGTCGTTCTCGGCAGTCTGCATCGAACAGCCGAACGTTCGTGGCACGGTCAACTAATAGTCGCCGTGCGGTGACATAACGGGAAACGCGACAATGGCACTCAAAACACTGGTCGAAATCCAGATCCTCAAAGATGGCGTCAAAGGCGCTGATGGCGGCGCGGTTGTGCGGGAATATGACAAGGGCAGCGCTTACACCGTTTCTGCCGATCTTGCCGCCGCTCTGATCGATGCCGGCGACGCTGAGGAAGTCGGCGCGTCTGCCGACGACGAAGGCAAGCGCAAGCCGAAGAAAGTGACCGGCTTGCCGAATCTCGGGCTTCCTGGCGCATAATCCATGAAGCCGATCCGGATTGAAGCACCCGCAGAATTGCCCGTCGCGTTGGAAGACGCGAAGGAACATATGCGGGTGTTTTACCCCGACGATGACACTTACATTGAAGGATTATTGAAAGCCGCTGTCAAATATATGGACGGTTACGACGGTGTACTGAACCGTTGTCTCATGCCTCAAAAGTGGCAGAAGCCGTACAAACGCTTTTGTCACCGAATGGCGACATTGTTTACTGATAGTAGCGCCGTCGTGGTGAAATATTACGATACCGACGACGTTTTGCAGACGGTCGACCCGGCAAACTACATCGCATATGCGGACTATGTGAAGTTCAAGCAGGCGTTTTTGCCGCCGATGGTCAATCATGATCGTGACGACGCGGTGTTGATCATTTCTACGAATGGTTATCCGGAAAACGAAGTTCCAGACGATTTGCTTTTAGCAATCAAGATCCTTGTTTCTCACTGGTATAGAAACCGGGAACCGGTAGCGTTCGGCGCGATACCGACGAATATCCCGTACACCGTGGATGCGTTGATTATTCCGCATAGGTGGGCTGTCTGATGGCAACGCAAGGTTCCATGAGCAAGCGCGCCACCTTCAAACGGGATACCGGGACGACTCCAGGCGTCGGCGGCTCGAAAAAACGCAATTGGACGTCTCTGCCCGGTTTGGAGAGAGTGCCGATCGAATACCGCCCCGAGACAGGAAGAGAGCGTGTCGAAGCGGGTCGGCTCCAGGCTTCCACATTGGCATACATCGTCGTCCAGGATTGCGCCGCCATTCGCGGTTTGACGGCTGCCGATATCGTGGTTGTGCACGATCAGAGCGGCGACGTTCCGCACCGTATTTACTCCATTGAAAACAAAGATCAACGCAGCCGCGACGTCGAAATAGTCGCTGAAAAAGGGGTGCAACTCGGATGACTCTTTCCGCTGAAATTCTCGCTCGTGTGAAGATCAATCAGACCGGTGTTAACAAGTTTGGCGGTCCCGAATTCGATCCGGTCCTGGAACTGATGCTTCAGCTCACGGACGGCGTTGCCGCAAATCAGGCAAATCTTGCCTTTGTTGACGAACGGACCGTTGCGACCGCTGCAACCGATTCCCTGGACCTTGCCGGCGTTCTGACTGACGCCTTCGGATCGACAATAACGGCAGCCGAAATTGTCGCTCTGATGATCATCAACAAGCCGCGTGCCGGCACGCCCGCGAACACCACGGATTTGACGATTGGGGGCGGCGCGAATGGCGTCTTCGCTACCGCAATGCCGTTCGTGCTCAAACCCGGTGCTGTATTGCTCTTGGCGGCTGGCGACGCGGCAGGCGTTAAGACCGTCACGCCGGCAACCGCCGACATTCTCGCCATTGCCAACAGCGCCGGGGCTTCAGCGAAATATCAGATTGCGATTCTCGCTCGAAACGCCTAGCGCCATGGTTACCGGTGTCGAGAACGTCAGGGCGGCGTTGTTGAAGACGCTGCCCGCGCTTATCCAATCGAGCGTCAAGGACGCCATGGCTAAAGCTGCCGATACGGTTGTCGCGCAGATGAAAGCCCGTGCACCGATTTATGGCGGTCCGCCTGAGATCCGGCGCGATCGGCGTCACAAAGGCGAAGCGGTCGTAAGAGGTGCGTTGCGTGACAGTATCGCGTGGACATGGGGCGACGCGCCAAAGGGAACCGTTACGCTCGGCGCGATTAAGACGAAGCAGTACACCGGGGAAGGCTCGCTTAAACTGACGATCTATGCCGGCAACAAGATAGCGTTTTACGCTCGCTGGACGGAATTTGGTACGCGAAAATGGCGCGGCAGCCCGTTCTTTTTCAGCACCTGGCGCAATAACAAGAGCAAGGTTAAGGGGCAGCTCACACGCGCCGTGCGCAAGGCTATTAAGCAGGCAATCGCCAATTCAAACGGAGCGTTAGAAGCAGGATGACGTTTTCACCTTCTGTCGATCTACAGGACATGATTTACAAGCGGCTCACGTCGGACCCGGAAATCACTTGGCCGGTGTTTGATCGGGCGGACCCGCAACAGTCGTTGCCGTATATCGATTTCGGGGACGAAGATTCTCGCGAAGATGACGACGAATGCATCACAGGAACATCACATGCGTTTCGTATCAATCTGTACAACAGCGAAAACGGTATGGTCGAGCTGAAACAGATGATGGGGAATGTTAAAAAATCCCTGCACAAATATGACGGCGAATTGACGGATAACGCGTTACATTCTATTCGGTTTGTGAATATGACGGTGATACGTGAACCGGACGATATCAACTATCACGGCGTTGTGGAATTCGAGGCGTTAATTGAAAGCGATATTTCATGAACGATTCGAGTATGACAGGCGTCCCGCGCAAGCGATAGCGTTCGTCGTCCATCCGTCGAAAGAACCTCAGAATTGGCCGCATGACGTTGTTGAGGCGGCTGTCAAGGCAGGAAAGGCGACGCCATGGCCAAGGCAATCACCGAAAAGTACGAAGAACTAATTCTCGACGTTGAAGTCGATCCCGTCGGCGCACCCGGCGTTTTTACACCGCTTTGCGGCATTACGGACGTCACAATCACACGCACGTCGAATGTTGACGAAACGGAAGTGCCGGATTGCGATGACGAATCCTTGCCGGTTTCGGTCGAAGTCGCCGTTCGTTCTCAGACCGTCACCGTCGACGGGAAGGGCGTGTGGGCTCGTTCGTCCAACGCCACCATGGTCAATTGGTGGTATTCGGGCAAGACGAAGAATATCCGTCTCCGCAACACTGCGGCAGCCAGCGGCGACCCGGAAACCGAAGCCGGTCCCGCGCTCATCACGACGATGACCGATGCCCGCACGAAGGGGCAGAAAGTCACTCGCGAAATCAATCTTCGCTTCGACGGTGTTCCGACGCTCACCATGAAAGCCTAACCCATGCTTGTATGGGAAGGTGGCGAACACAAATTCCGTCTCGGCATTGGGGAGTTGCGCGCATTGCAGCAAGCTACCGGTGTCGGGCCGCTTTTTCTTCTAGGACGCATCACCGGTTCACAATGGTTTGTCGATGACATTATCGAGACCGTTCGTCTCGGTTTGATCGGCGGCGGCTTGAAGGAACAGGAAGCGAAGCAACTCACGGACCGGGTGTTTTGCGACAACCCGCCCGCGCTTTATCGCGGCGCATTGCTTGCCGTGCGGGTGCTTCGTGATGCGGTCATGGGCGAGCCTACGGACCCCGTGGGAGATACCGACGAGGGGGAGCCGAAAGCGGGGACAGAGACGAATTCGGTCGAATAAAGTGGTCACACTTTTACATGGCCGGACAGAAAATGGGTTTCTCTCCCCGCGTAGTAGATGAAATGACCTTGTGGGAATTCAACGCCTGTTACGAGGGGTGGAAGGTCAACAACGGTATTAAGCCTAAGCTGAAGGGCGATATCAGCGAAGAACGATTGCGCGAATTGGGCATAGCAGGTTTCTAAATGGCTGATTCTGATACCAATGGTCTGCTTGTCCAAATCGGCTTTACGCAAGCTCGCATGGAACGTGAGCTTGCCAAACTCGTGAGTGCCGGCGCGAAATCGGCGGAAAATATCGAGCGTTCTTTCAGCAAGGCGAACGACAATATCGCGAGTAACGCCAGTAATGCTTTCAACAATTACGCGCGTGGCGCTAGTTCTGCTGCCCCCGCCGTCAAGGATCTATCGGGCTATACTGCAAACCTTGCTGCACAGTTGAACGATATCACGGTGCAGCTTGCAGGCGGGCAGTCGCCGTTTCAAATCATGCTCCAGCAAGGCACGCAGATTGGGCAAATTGCGGCCCAGGCAGGCGGCGGTTTCAAGGCGCTCGGGCAGATTGCGTCACAGGCATTGCTTTCTGTTCTCAGCCCCGTGAATCTCGTGACGTTCGCCGTGATCGGGCTTGGCGGCGCGGCTGTTCAATATTTCGGCAGCCTCGTTAGCGGCGGTGAAGATTCTAAAAAGACACTCGAGGAACAGACGAAGCTTGTGGAAGCTGTCGCCAAGACATGGGGCGATGCTGTTCCGGCGTTGAAAGAGTACGTCGACAATCTGGAGCGAGCGAAAGATATCGGCGATTTGCAGACTGTCGTTAAACAGCGGCAGGATGACGCGAAAAAGGAATTGCAGCAACTTCTTTCTGATTTCGAGGCAAACAACCGCGTCGACGTCGGATTTTTGGTGCAGGATTCCGGCGATCCTTCGTCCCCTGTTAACAAGCTCGGGCAGGCGTATGTTGAGCTTCAGCGGAAGATTCATGACGGCACGGCGACAACGGAAGACTTTCAAAAGGTAAGCGATCTTGCGGCACAATCCGGGGAAGCTGCCGTTGGTAGCTTTAGTGCGGCTTTTTCCAGTTTTAACGGTGCTGCACGGGGCACGCTTGCCGTTCTCGACACGTTTGTTTCACAAGCTAAAGATGCGCTGAATACAGCCGCCGCCCTTCAGGAACAGATTCAAAATCTTTCCACGTCGGGGACATTCACCGACAATGGGCAAACGTTGCGTCCTGGCGACTTCATTCCGCAAGGCGAAATTCCGAAGCCGACGGAGGCGCCTGATAGTACCGACGCGGCAAATAAGGCGTTGGCAGATCAAGCAGAGTTGGTGACGAAAGTTGCTGCCGCGTATGGCGATCTTATGCCCGCGTTGCAGAGTTACGTTGACGCCAACGAGGAAGCGACGAACGTTCTAAATTTGCGGCAAGCGGTCGAGAATGAGCAAATCAACACTTGGACGGCTGCCCGCGATAGTCTTTATGCGTTCAACGATGCGAATTCGTCTTTCATTGATTTGATGGCGAAAGCGGCAAACACCGATGATCCGTTGCATAATCTTGCTGTTGCATATGACAATTTGAAAGAGAAAATCCTCAACGGAACCGCGACGACGGAAGACTTTCAAGCTGTCTCGAACGCTACAAAGAGTGCAACGGATAACGGCGTTGCAGGTGTGGGCGAATTCGCCGCCGCGTTTGATATTTTGACGAGCGGTATCATGAATTCGTTGACGGTGCTCGCTCAATTCCAGGCGCAAGCAAATTCGGTGCTCAACACGGCGGCAAAGGTGCAGTCGAGCATCCAGGACATGACAACCACGCCGCGTCGCACTTACACGGATGAGCAAGGCGTGAACCGCCCCATACCGAATAGTCCGCAAGGGACGGTTTTGACCGATGACGGGCGCTATGTTCCGATTCCAACGCCTGATGCGCGCCCTTCGACGGAAGGCATGTATCCGGGTGGCACCTGGAATAAGCCGCGATCGTCGCGGGGCGGTGCTGCTCGTGGTGCACATGCTTACGAGGATGAGGTTGCCAGCATCAATGAACGGACGGCAGCGCTGAAGGCGTCTACGGCTGCGCAAGCGGCGATAAACCCACTCGTGAATGATTTCGGCTATGCAAGCCAGAAAGCCGCAACGGAGCAAAAGTTGCTTGCTGATGCTCAAAAAGCAGGCATGGAAATTACGCCACAACTTCGTGATCAGATTTCGCAGTTGGCGGGGCAGTATGCCGAAGCGTCGGCGCAATCGAAACAGCTTGCCCAATCGCAAGAGGAAGTGCGGAAAAAGGCGCAAGAATGGAACGATATGGAGAAGGACGTTTTCGGCGGCTTTCTCAAGGACCTGAAGGACGGCAAGTCGGGTGCTGAAGCTTTGGCGAACGCGCTGAACAAGGTTGCTGATAAATTGCTCGACATGGCCGTTAACAGCATCTTCAACACAAAAACGGGTGTAAATGCCGGTGGCGCGGCGGGTTCCGGGTTCTTCAGCTCCATATTTAGCGGCATTGGCAAGCTATTCGGCTTTGCGACTGGCACGGCGAACACGGGCGGTCGAAAGGGGCAACCTGTGGGTATCGTTCACGGGGAGGAAGCCGTTATTCCGCTCCCGGCAGGCGGGAAGGTGCCTGTAACGATCAGTTCGCCACTAAGTAGCGATTCATCGAAAAAATCGAGCCATGACGTTCTGACGATCAACCTTCAGGATGATTCCGGTCGCATGGCTGATATTGCCGATCGACGTATTCAGACTGCGAGCGGCACGATCATTCGTGTTGCGGCTACACAGGGTTACAAGCAGGTCCAGAATGACATGCCGGCTTTGATGACCGATGCACAGCAAAGGGCGTTGTCATGACGATTGTTTGGCCTCGACGTCTTTTGCCGCCGCAAACACCACGTCCGCATTTCCTGTCTCATATGAATATCTCGGGGCCGGTATCGCAGGCAGGTGAATCGGACATTATTTCTGGCGATGCTGGTTTCTGGCGTGCGACCTACAGCAGCATTGTTGTCAATAATGAAGCACGCGTGAAAACGTGGCGCGCGATCCGGGCTATCTTACAGGGCCGTCTTAACCCGATCCTTGTTCCGTACTGCACGATGTATCAACCCGTTGTCGCGGAATATACGTATGCGACTGTTCCGCACGACAACGGCGCATATTTTGACACGGGCGCTGGGTATTTGCCGAGTGGAACGCAAATTCTCTTGGCAACCGATATTCCGGAACGCAGCGTATCCGCCACTGTGAATGTCATCGCTGCCGACACGCTTGAACCGGGGCAGGTGTTTTCACTGGGCGAAAGGCTCTATGAAATCACGAGCGTTACGGATCTTGTCGGGACACAGAAGCTTATTTCTTTCATGCCACCAGCGCGTGAAGCGGTATCAGCCGATACGGAATTGAATTTTACAACCCCTGTATGCCGCATGCGTCTTGCGACTGATGACGCAATGCAAATCGACTTGGACATGGGCAAACGCGGTTTTCCGTCTCTCGATTTTGTTGAGGATCTGGCACCGTGACGTTTTTTACCGCCGACGAAATCTCACGCTTTGAATCTGGCAATGTTCGTGTTGCGTTTCTTGTCGAAATGAACTTCGTTTCCAAGACCATGGGCGTTTGGAACGGCAACACGAAGCTCACGGTCAACGGAGTTGATTTTCTGCCGATGTACGGCGCTGGAAATATCGACGGCTTGTCTTTCGCTAACTCCACGACGTCGGACCACGTAACCGTGAGCGTGTCGGGTGCGAATAGCGACATTCTCGGGCAGGCGCTGGCCGAATCTGGCGAGCTGCAGGACCGTTTGCTTAAAATTTATCTGCAATTGTTCGATGATGCCTGGCAGCCTATCGCTGCTGCCCCGGTGATCTTCTTTGGCTATATGCAGCCGCCCGAAGGCACTCAGGACGAAGTTGTCACGGACGTAAACGCAGCAAGCCCGACGCATACAATTAGCGTTGCTGCCGAGAATATCTATTTCAATCGTGCTCGCCCTCCAGGCGGTCGCTATAGCGATCGTGATCAGCAATACCGCCATCCTGGCGACAGGATATTCGATTTCATGCCGGGTCTGGTCTTCAAGACGTTTGTCTATCCGGATTTCTAATCATGGATGTTACGCGGTTTCTGGAGATCGAAAGGGCAAAGCCGTTTATTTGGGGGGAGACGGATTGCGGGACGACGGCGGATCGTTGGTGCGAGATCCTGTTAGGGTTTTCCCCGATGAAATGGTTTGGTCGTTCCGTGATAGACGAAAACACAGGGCGCGCTTGGATAGCCGAGCCTGGAGGATTGTTACGTGGCTGCCGCGACGTTCTCGTTAAATCCGGTGCGCGTCGCGTAACGTTCGCCCCTAACGCCGGTAACGTCGGCATTGTGGTTGTTGATAACAGAGCGTGTATTGCGATATATGACGGCGATCTATGGTGCAGTCGTGACGAAGATGGTTTCATCGTTGCAGACGATACGCATCGTGTCATTGCCTGGGAAATTGCAACATGCCTCAAGCGCTTGGCGCACTCGCTCTAACGATCTTTCAGGCCGGTGGCCCTCTTTGGCTTTCTAATGCTCTTGTCGGCGTTGGTGCGCTTGGGAGTGTTTTGGGTGCTGTCGGTCAAATCGCGCTGTCGTTCGGACTTTCGTTCGCCGCAAACGCCATTTTCCGCCAACGCCAGAGCACTAAATCTGATGATGTTCAGCAGTCATTGCGTGTTGCCATTTCGGACCGTGTGAAGATTTACGGCCAAATGCAGGCTACGGGCAACTGGATTTTTGGCGATTCCAAAGACGGCAATTTGCATAAAGTGCTAGTCGTCTGCGAGGGTTTGTTAGTCGAAACTCTCGGTTGGAAAATCGATGATAATCCCGTTACGCTTGACGGGGGCGGATGGGTTCAAACTGATCCGTATAAGACGAATGTTAGAATCCTATACCGACGTGGATTGCCGATAGAGACGGCTTATGCGGAGCTTACGGCAGTTTTCCCCGAGTGGACGTCAGCCCATCGCGGCGATGGCGTTGTGACGATTTATGCATATCAAGACGCCGTTCCATCTGAAAAAGTGACAACGATTTTTCCGTCACTCAAAGATACGTTATATCGTGTCGAAGGAAAATTCACGGAAATCTATAACCCGAATACCGGCGTAACGGCATGGTCCGATAACGCAGCGGGTATCATCCGCGATTTCATGTTGTCGTCGGATGGAATGCGCTTGCCGGCAGAAATCATCAACACGCCGCAAGCAATCGAAAAATGGAAAGCCGCCTGGAATAAGAGTGCAGAAGCGGTCCCGCTCGCCGCCGGAGGGACAGAGCCGCGCTATCGCTTGTGGGGCGTTTACAAGCTTGCCGAGACGCCGGGGAGTATTTTGGAAGCGATGCTTTTGAATTGCGACGGTCGACCGATTCTTACGCGCGACGGCGGCGTTGCGATCGAAATCACCGAATACTACGAGCCGACGGTCTTGCTCGATAAATCGCTGATTACGGCGGTTACGTCCATTACGCGAGGCGTGGACGTCAGATCGACGGCGAACGTCATCACCGCGAAATATATTTCGAAAGATGATGACTATCAGCAAGTCGACGCGGACCCGTGGGTAAACGAAGATAGCGTTTCCGCTCGTGGTTATATTCCAGATGACACGACATACGGATGGACGCCTTCACATAGTCAATGCCGCCGCCTCATGAAGCGGCGGGCTTTCCAGCTCGATCCGGATTGGCAAATCACGGTGAATTGTCGTGTTGGCGCGCTGAAGGCATTTCAAGAGCGTTTTGTTGCCGTCGATTACACGATAGGGCCGATGCGCATTCAGGGTGCTTTTGAAGTCGTCAATTTCAAATGGAACATCGGTGATAAAGGCATTTTGCGAAGCGTGACTATTTCATTGCGCTCGACTAGCCCCGACGCTTTCACATGGGACCCGGCGCAAGAGGAAGGTGTTGCACCTGTCACCGAACACACCGACGTCGATAACACGATTCCGAATGTTTCCGGCTTTGACGCGACTGTCGGACGGCGCACGATCGGCGGCAATCTGGTTGCTTACAGTATTCTCGATTTCGACGCGCCGCCGTCTGATTCGTTAAAGGTGCAGCTCCAGGGCAAGAAAGTCGCCGACACAAATTGGACGGATATAAGTGTCCCCGATGGCGCATTGAGTGTTGACGCACTCATTCAAGATGACGGTGTGCAATATGAATATCGCGCGCGGTACGTGACGTTAACCGGCCGTCAAGGTCCGTGGACGGACCCGACAATAAAACTCACTGCGGTAGCCGATACTAGCGCGCCTAGTGTGCCGACGAGTGTTACGGCAGTCGGTGCGGCAGGCAAAGCGACGATTGGTTTTACAGCGCCGAACAGTGCCAATTTCGACCGCGCTCATATCTACAGAAACACGTCGAATGACTTTTCCACTGCAACACTCGTTACAACTGTTTACGGTTCGCCCAATACGGCATATTCCTACGTTAACACTGTAACGGCGGGCACGTATTACTATTGGGTGACGGCAGCCAACGCCAGTGACGTTTCAAGTGCCTCGGTTGCGACAACTCCCGCATCCGTGGTTGTAACTTAAAGGTTTCCGGAATGGTTAGCACGGCTGCACAAATTTGGCGGAATTGGGAAGTTGACGGTGTACCTTCTTCCGGTGACCACGATCCAATGCTTCAAGAAATTCGAGATTGGGGCACATGGCTTGAAAACATTATTTCAGCATTCACCGCGAATGGCGGTTTGATTTACACCACGCGTGCTTCTCTTTTCGCCGATCTTGCACATGCCGCGAATTCGATGGCTTGGGTTATCGGTGATGCTACCGTTGGCAATAACGGCGTTTATATGAAAAGCGGAACTAGCGGTTCCGGGTCTTGGACTCGCGTTGCGGATCTTCCGTACAGCTTTGTGAAGCTGATAGACATCGGAGCGGGGACGCCGAATGCGATTCAGCTTACGTCTTCGATTCCTACGTCGGCGTCTGCGTTGCGCGTTGCGAATATTTTCGAAGCGAACACCGACAATGTGACAGTTTCCGAGAATGGATCTGCACCGAAACCGCTTTTGACATCTTCGGGGAATCAAATTTCTCCCGGTGGCCTCGTGTCTGGCATGATGGTTGCATATTTCGACAGTGGCCCATCGTACAGGCTTTTGACGGATCAAGTATCGTCTGCGATTGTTGCTGCTGCGGAAGCCGCCGCCGCCGACGCAGAATATTGGGCAGGGCAGGCGGCAAGTCTTGTAGCACCAACCGTGGAAAAATACGGAGCTGTCGGCGACGGTGTAACGGATGATAGCGCGGCTTTCAATTCGATGAAAACCGCGCTTGGCTATATCGAGACGGCCAAGGGGAAAGTGTATGCGGTTAAAGACATTGTTCTGACGAGTGGGCAACGCATTATAGCTAACGGCTCCCGGCTCAAACCGGCAACCGGTGCAAAATGGATTGTCCGCGCGTCTGGATACCGTCCTGTAATTCAAGGTCCGATCGAATTTGAAGATCCGAATGACATTGTTGTACGCAAGACAACCGTAGGTTCCAATGCTATTGCCGGCGCAACGTCGATTGTGGTTGGCAGTTCGGCAGGCATGGAAGTTGGACAGTTCTTTGCCCTGCGCTTGAATGACGACTCGTATCACGGGACGTTCATTACGGGTATTGCTGGCAATACGATAAGCCTTCAGTTTCCGTTGCCGTACGCCGCAAGCGCCACGCTTCCAGTCATAGCCAGTTGGGGCATGATCAGTGTTTATGGCGCGACGTGGGCGCATATCAAGACGATATTTGCTGTTAATCCGTCCGTGCTGATGGTCATCGATAAGTCATCGACCGGTGACATTGTAAACCAAGACATCATTACCGAAATTCTCGCCTCGAATGTTAAGTACGCCGGAATCGTGGAAGGGCGCGACGTTGCAGGGCTTTCTGTGTCTGCCGTTCAGCTTTGGGGCGGTCATGTTGAAACCAAGAATTACACCGGCAATGGCAGCCTGAAAATCTATTCGACCGATTGGCCCATATTTCTAGACCGTGACATCAGCATAACGGTCGGTGGTACGCCTATGACTCTAGGCGTGGATTTCACCGTGACGGGGCGCTATCAGATCACATTCACAAACGCACCGGCTAATGGTGCCGCTATAGTGATTAATAATTTTACTGATGGCTGGTTTGGTCATTTTAACGATCAAACAGGCTGGAGTGTCATACGCGGCGGTTGTCAGTATCAGGATTTTCAAATTCTTGATTTTTACTATGGTCGGCATATCCGCAAGAAAGAACTCGCAAATTTCGTCCAGTGCATCACCGATACGTGCCCGGTCGGTGAACATATTCGCGAATCCACTGGCATCGTTTATGACGATCATTTTTGCGGGTATGTGTCGAACAACATCGATATCGCTGAAACCTCAGTCGTGACGTTTGGCGGCGCTTTGACGTTGACGCAAGTTCCTGTCACCGACACGGCGGTGAATGTTATCGGTGACGTTTTGTATTCCGAAGTGGGTTCTACATTGACGATTGACGTCAGTGCACTCACGGCACCTTCACTGAAACGAAGCGGTGCCGGAAAAATATTCTTCAAAGGCGGCGATTCATACAAGTTCGCCTCCAGCTCGGCTATTGGGGCATCAGCCACTGTCTACATTGGTCCGTTGGGGAACAACGCGACCGCTGTAAACGGGTTTGTGGCCGAGTATGATTGCCTTCTAACCCGTTTCATCATGCAATGTGACAATGCTCCAGGCGCCGGGCAGACCATTACTTACACGGTAATGGTCAACGGTGCCCCGACGTCGCTTACGGCGACGATAACGGGAACAGGCACATTCTCCGTCAAGGGGGATGATAAGGGCATAGCTATATCCGAAGGCGACCAGGTTCATTTGCGGGTGCAAACTACCTCCGGTGTAGCGTCATCAGGGCATCGGGGTTTTATACAAGTTGTGTAAAATGGCTTGTCTGGCACTGTCTGTGTGGGTATAGGTTTTTCATGACCCGTCAATATTCAGAAACATTCAGACACACAATCGAACATTACACAGGCGCTTCCACACCGGAGCGCCTGGAAATTGAGCTTTCGACCCGCGTGGATTGGGTGAAGAGCTTTTTGACCGCATGCGCGCCTCATATCAAAATCGAAGGAAGCCGTTTCGTTGACGTCGGTTGCGGAACCGGAGTTGCGGCAATTTCCGCGTGGGAGTTGGGCGCTCGAAGCGTCGCCGCTTTTGATTATTCCAAAGAGGCAGTGCGCATCTCAAATATGCGCTTTAACGAGCATGGCGTACCGTTAACGGCGAAAGAAGGGAATATCATAGAACCCCTGCCGTCCGGTATGCGCGAGCAGTTCGATTTTGTCTATTGTTATCAGGTTATTGAGCATATCCCGCGTGAAATGCAGTTTAAGGCTTTAAAGAGTCTTTTTGATTTGGTCGCGCCTGGAGGGGTAGTCCATATCGATACGGAAAACTCCCTTTATCCGTATGACAGGCACGACACAAGATTACCGCTTGTTCGTCTTCTCTCGGGAAATCTAGCGCGCGATCTCGTTGCAAAACTAGGGCGCGGACTCGACATGATGGAACCGTCCTTCGGTGGCCGTGTCCAAATCCACGACTATCTTTCCTATGACGAGATCGTCGGTGCCGCACAAATTTCCGGACTTGAAGTTGCAGATCCTTTTGTTCCGCACGGTAGCGCTCGACAAATGTTTTTGTCGATGACGGGAAGTCACTGGTTTTATGAAACCTTCGCTCAATACTTTGATGTTGAACGTTTTATGCCGATCTCCCTTTTGTTGAAAAAGCCAGCGTAACGCTTGTTGCGTCATGTAACGTCATGCTATTGACGTTACATGAAACTCGCTGACGATTGGCATCACATACTGAAACGCGCCTGGAGTGTCCGCTTTATAGTTATTGCGGCGTTGCTAACGGGTGCCGAAGCCGTATTACCCAGTCTTCCGAGCTTTCTTGATATTCCGCCGCGTCTGTTTTCCGCTCTGACGTTTTTTGTCATCGCTGGCGGCTTTGTCGCGCGCATCGTCGTTCAGGAAAACATGGGTGGCAACAATGGCAACTAAGCTCCGCGCAACGTCGCGTGCAAGCGCTCTGATCGCATCGATTGCGGCACTTAGTGTCGGCGGGTATGTCACGATCTTTCCAGGGCAGCCGAAGGTTCACGACGACGTCGCGCTTGCGATTGAGGTTGCCGCACCCTGGGAAGGCCGAGCGCTTGTCGCATATCTCGACAAGTTGCCGAATCCGCCGCGTTGGACGATCTGTGAAGGCGATACCGACGACGTCAAGCCGCGACAGATAGCGACGCCGGAAGAGTGTGACGCGCGCATCGCAAAGAAAATGGAAAAGCGCTTCCGCCCCGTATTGGCGTCTTGTTACAATATTCCCGATTGGGATAAGCAGCCGCTGGCGTGGCGCGGCATGATGATTTCGCTTGCCTGGAATATCGGCCCGCAAGCGGCGTGCAGCTCGACAGCGGCGCGTATCGTAGGCAATGCGGTAAAGGAAGGCGTGAAGCCTGATTATATTGCCTCCTGCCAAGCCGCAACGGTGTTCAACAAATCGAATGGCAAATTCATAATCGGCTTGTCGCTTCGGCGCGGCATGGGTGATGCGACTCGGATTGGCGAAGGCGAACTTTGCCGCTCGGGAGTTTGACCATGTGGGAGCTTATCGGTGGCATCAGCGGTGCGGCACGGATGGCGATCGGCGGTCTTATCGCGGCTGCGATTATGTATCTCGTTGTCGTTCCTTTGGAGCGTCTGGACGCGGCAAAAGGCAAAGTTGATGAATATCGCGCGACGTCGGCGGAAGCCGAACGCGACGAACTGAAACGGCAACTGTCGGCGGGACAGATCGTAATCGATGCGTATCAGGTCCAATTGAAGAACGCCCGCGCAAAGGAAGAGGCTGCCGCAAATGATCTTGAAGCACGGATTTCCGAAAACGAAGCTCTCCGCAAGGCTAACGGTCGTTGCGGCGCTCTTGATGACGCCGATGTTAAATTCTTGCTTGACGCTCGATAGGTCGGCAAAACAGGCCGGAATTGCCGCCGTACGCGTCCACATGCCGCCGTTGCCGGAAGATTGCCGCAAGCGCGAGCCGCACGCCGCCGTGGTTGTGGGTGCCGATCCTGTTTCCGTATTGAAGCGAGAGCGTGCCGTTACCGATCGTGCGAACGCTCGCGTTGTCCGGTGCGCCGATAATTATGACAACGTTGCAAAGGCGCTCCAATGAGTAACCAACGCGCGACTTACGATACATTTATCAATCGCGGCGACTGTTTTGATTTCTCGTTGACTTATAGCGGTGATGATGGCCCCACGAATTTGACCGGTTATACGGCAGAGATGGTTGTCGCATGGTCATATCAAATCGGCACTACGACAAAAAAGCAGATTTCCGGATATGTGATCATGGCAGGCGAAATTGCCACACCGGCTAACGGCACGATTGAATTCCACATGACCGCAGCCGAAACCGAAGCTCTTCCGACCACTTGGCAAGGCCGATATCAAGTTCGTCTGGTCGACCCGGCAGGCTGCAAGGAGTCGATTCTTGTCGGTTCCTTGAACATTTTCAGCAATCCATTTGAGGCGGCGTGATGGGCGTTATAGTCAACGTAAAAGAGACGAATGTCGTTGAAGTTCTTGTTCCAGGTCCGCGCGGCCCGCTAGGTCCGAAAGGGGATCCGGGCGCGCCGGGAACAACGGCATGGAGCGGCATAACAGGTAAACCGACGACGGTTGCAGGTTATGGCATCACGGACGCTGAAAAGACCACGAACAAAGGCGTGGCGAATGGTTACGCCTCTCTTGACGCAGGCGGCAAAGTTCCGGCTGTGCAATTACCGTCGTATGTGGATGACGTGCTGGAATATGCCAACTTGGCAGCGTTTCCTGGTACTGGAAGTACCGGTGTCATTTACGTCGCCGATGATACTGGCAAAATTTATCGCTGGTCGGGAAGCGCATATGTCGAAATCTCGCCATCGCCTGGATCAACCGATAGTGTGCCGGAAGGATCGGCAAACCTTTATTTTACGGCGGCGCGTGTTCTCGCGTCCGCGCTTGCCGGCCTGTCGACCGCTACAAACGCGGTTATTACGGCGTCTGATACCGTGCTTTCGGCGCTCGGGAAGTTGCAAAAGCAGATTACCGACTTGACGACGACGGTTGCCGGGAAGCTTGCGCTGACGGGCGGCACGCTGACGGGAAACCTTACTATTTCGGCCGCCGCAGCAAACCTGATCTTGAATAAGGGAACTGCCGGCAATTGGTCTTACATCCGCGGCCAAAATAACGGCGCTATCCGATGGGATTTTATCCTTGCTGACGCAGGGGATAATGCATCGCTGATACGCTACAACAGCGGTGGCACACAGGTTGATATTCCTATAAGTTTCAATTGGTCAACGGGGGTTGCAGCCTTTGCGAGCATCCCCACATTTCCAACTGCAACGGCAGGCGACAATTCCACCAAAGGTGCAACGACCGCATTCGTACAAGGCGAATTTACTGCGCGTGCCGGTGTCAACAATGGTCTTGCTACCTTGGACAGTTCCGGCAAGGTGCTTACGTCGCAACTGCCGCCGCTTGCGATCAATGACGTTTTCACGGTCGCGTCGCAAGCAGCAATGCTTGCATTGACCGCGCAGCGCGGCGACGTTGCAATTCGGACAGACACAACAACAACTTACATTCTGTCAAGCGATAGCCCTTCCACGCTCGCTGACTGGAAACAGATTCTGAATCCAAGCGGTGCAATTTCAACCGTTTTCGGTCGGACCGGCACTGTCGTAGCAACAAACGGCGATTATAATGCCGGCCAGATCACAAACACACCGTCAGGGAATATCGCAGCTACTACCGTCCAGGCTGCCTTGAATGAGCTAGATAGCGAAAAGCAGCCACTGGACGCGGATCTAACAGCGATCGCCGCGCTCGCAACTTCCGCCAACAAGCTACCTTACGCTACGGGTGCCGGAACGTGGGCGCTTGCGGATTTTACCTCATTCGGAAGAACGCTTGCGGCGGCAGCCGACAACGTAGCAGGGCGCGCCGCATTGTCTGCGTTCTCACCGATGTACATTGTTTCCAGCGCCACGCTTGGACCCGGAACGACAACGTATCTCGGCGTCTTGGGCAACAACTCGTCGGCTGCGGGAGGCGGGTTTGTTTGTGAACGAGATGGCATTTTGACTGAGCTTGTCGCTCAGGTTTCGGACGCTCCGGGTGCGTCACAAACTTTTACTTATACGGTGATGGTCAACGGCAGCGCGACGGCATTGACCGGAACTATCTCGGGCGGCAGCTCTTTTTCGATCGATGTAACCGGTAGCGTCAATGTCGCGAAGGGGAACCAGGTTCACGTTCGCGTCGTTACAAGCGCTGGTGCCTTCACAACGTCCCATCGCGGCGTGGTGGTTCTATCCTAACATGCTGTGCAAAGTCTGGACATATTGTTGCGGTATTGATCGAACGGCGTTACGTCAGTTGTGTCTATTAACAAGTGCTGTAACGTGCCAAATCGTCTTAGCGTGTATCATTTGGCTAGCATGGCAGTCGATCTAGGAAACAACACGAGATGACGCCCATGGACCCGAACGCCGAAACCGCAAATCGGTTCAACGAATTGCCGGAACGGACGCAGCAGTTTCTTTCACAGCTTCGCGACGGTGATATTGAGACGATGGAAGAGGGGATGAACCTTGTTCGATCTGTCCGCACCGTCGCGAAGTTCATTCGCTGGCTGGTACTTGGCGGTCTTGCGATCGTGGTTACCGTCACCGCATTGCACGACAACGTCGTGAAAATCATCGGGTGGTTTTCAGCGACTAAGTGACGGTTCATAGAAACAGAAAGGCGTAACCGTTGGCATTTGCGAGCTTTAGCGTATCTTCCACGCGTTCCCGTTCTCTCTCGTCACGTTCTTGCCGGCACTTTGCTAACCAGTAGTCGACCTCGTCTATTTCCTGCAAGCCTCGTTCTCGGGCGCTCGTGTGACCGTCATTGTCACCGTATGACACTTGTTCGATAGTGCTCATATCTGCCGATCCGTAAAACACGTATCTCCATTCATTGCGTTCGATCTTCATATAATCAGCTTCTCCGCTTCCTTGATATACCAGTCTCGATTCAACCGTCTCGGGTCGAAGTCTCGCACGTCGTCGCACACCTGGACGCCGTAGCCGGCTTGAATCGAGATGTTCCGCACCTTGTCGGGGTTCTTCGTTAGGGGAGGGTGCACGGCTCGCATTCCGCGTCCACCATGAGCGATATGATATCGCGTCACCTTCTGCAGGCGCGTACCGTCGTCTAGCTCCAGATGCCCTTTACCCTTAGGTGCTTTCGCCTTCAGCATAAAGTCAAAAGCGTCGTCGTGATCGTGGATGAAATCGCGAACAGATACATTTTGTACCATTTGCATCTCTGCCGCCATGGGGACAATTAGAGCACTCCAATCCTGATGCCATACGAGCGATTCGGAAAGGTTTGTCGGCTTGTCCGTCTTCCATTGATATGCACCCTTACGCTTTTTGACTTTGCCGGCAGCATCCACAGCGATGTAGTTGTTCACGTCGCGAACGATCATTTGCGAATATTCGACGTCTTCAAGCATGAGCTTCGTCATTGCCTGCCACCGGGCGCATAGATCGCGGAACGTCGCGTGATGGCTGTCGGGCACGAGTAGCGTCATGCCGTCGGTGTTGATCTGTACGAGACGGCAGCCGGCATAGGTGATCAACCATTCGGCAAGCATGCAAAGCAAGAGCTGCCCGTTGACGGTGATAGCCATCGTATATTGCGGGTCAAAGAAGCCCTTCGAATGCTCGTTGTTGCTGTCGCCATAGACGCCATTCAAAGCGAGCTTCAGCATGCCGTTCACAGGATCCGATTTGGGAATGCCTTGCCGCCGATCGTAAAGCGCCTTGTAGATTGCGCAGAATGCTGACGACAGATGGTGCGGGAAAAGATCGTTGGCGATGGCGAGATTCGGGTAATAGCTCGATACGTCCAAGTCTATGAGTTTTTCATATTGGTTTGGCGCGACACGCTGCCGATGCACAGACCCGTGGATGCCACCCGCTCCGAAGTCGAATTGAAATCCTCCGAACGTCACCGATAGCGATTCAAGCTCGGGGGGCTTGTTCGTGTTGGTGATGACCGTCCGACGCAGATAATCAAGCGCGCCATTGAATTCAGCCGACTGGAAACCGACGTATGGCAAAATGACGTCGTTAAGCGCGATGCTCGGGCGTTCGGTCCGATTCTGCTTTCCGATCGGCATGCCGAGAGAGCTTTCAAGCTCACGCCGAAAGAATTCCTTGCCTATCTTCGTGTCGTTATAATTGAGACAATCCATCCCCGTTGTTTGGGCAAGATTGTCACGGAAGGTGATCGCCTCCAGGCTATGGATATAAAAGTGCGTCGTCTCTTTGACGTCGTGCATGTTATAACGTAACAAGCTGTCAATCTGTTCCGACGTTAGAATTGTCCCTGGAGGAAATGGCAAGTCGCCGATATTGTCGGCACGCATGTTGAATTCGAGCGCCTTCAGACCTGTCGTCTTCGCCTTGTTGTCGAAATGATGGATGAGCATCAAATCGCCCTGCGGAACGATCACCTCCCAATCGCGCACCGTGTGCTTGTATTTGTCGTTGAAATGCGTGTGATTGATGATCTGGTCGGTTTTCTCCCACGCGTTCTGCGCAAGGAAATAGCCGCATTGTCTCCAGACGGTGACAAGATGATGAATAACCGGGTAGTCATAGAAATAGTTGTTGAAGCCGAATAGCCGGCAGCCGTGGCGCTGGAGATCGAATAGGAATGTGACGAAAGCGCCAGAGTCGTTGCGGCGATCGGAAATCTCGAATTGCCACGATGCGCCCGTGCGGGGGTGAATTATGGTGCACGTGAAGACGTTTGGATAGGATTCGATGTCGAATACGTAGTCTTTCGCCGGGATATCGGACCCGTCGGGGAGCTTCCAGCGAAACGGCTTAGGTTTGGCGATGTCAAGCGGGCTGAAATCTGTCACGATGTCGGATACCCGTATTTATCCGCACCAACGAAATAAAACACCGCCCACGTACCAGCTTCGACTTGAGCACGAGCGATTTCGTCGGTGCTGATCCAAGGAATTTTAACAGCGTTCTTTTCCCACACTGTCGGGTTAAACCGTCGATCCTGCGGGCGAATATAAGTGTCATTTGCATTCATATTTAAAGCCCTCACGGATGAGACGCGGCTGTTGCTCAAAGCCGTAACGTTCGATGTATCTGAAGAATTCGCGGGCGGTCATGCTGCCCTTGAGACCGTTGCATCGGAGACAGCACGGCACGCGATTTTCACGGGTGTTCGGTCCGCCACGAGACAGGGGCGTTTTGTGATCAATCGTGAAATCAAGCCCTTTATGACGGTCGCCACGCTTCGATACGCGGCCCTCATTGAGCGTGCGTTTGCAATAGAAACAGAATGCCATGATGCGCCCCGAAGTGATGGGCGGCTTCGCGCCGCCCGATCGTGTTACGTGCCGGGATAACCGACGCCGCCCATTGCTGGACCGCTGGCAAAGGTCGGGTGCGGTTGAACGTTACCAGGGAATCCAGTCGGTTGTTGCGCGTTCCCACCAGGAAACGCAGCGGGCGCACCGGCCTGCGGGACGTTCCCGGCAGGGGCACCCGGAAAACCCGGCTGACTAGAAGGGAATGCACTCGTCTGTGCAGGAAGGCCATTGTTTGACATGGGCATGCCATTTGCCGGCATACCTGCCGGGACCGATGACGCAGGCATGCCCATGGGTGCACCGTTCGGAGGAAAACCCGGCTGTTGCGCCTGCGGCATGCCTTGTGGTTGACCACCCGGCATCGCGGCGGGATTACCCGCGATCGGCATAGCGGACGCGCCAGGCGGCAACTGTGTCGGAACGGGCGCGTTCGCAAACGCTTCGGCTGCGCTCACACCGCCGCGAATTTCTTCACCATAGGCGATCATCCGCACGAACTGCGGGTTGAGATATATTCCGGCGCGGTCGCCCGCTTCGCCGTTGCCGGCACATGTGAACGAAATATCAACGAAATAGCCGCGCTTCAGTTGATCGGCCGGAATTTCCGCATTCTGCTGATTGGCGCAACGGATGGGGTACAACGACTTGAAATAGAAGACGTAATGACCGCGCGTATGCTCGCTCACCTGTCCCTTGCGGTTTGGCTTGTCGCCGTCCGAAATCTTCCACGAAAAGCCGTCCAGCGCCTGCGGATATTGCGGAAAGTATTGCGCCGCTTGTGCAATCTTCTGTTGTGCAGCACCGTCACGCGCAAATTCCGTGTATGCATGACCGGCAATAGCATGGAAGCCGACGGGCAACCAGGGGTCGTCTTTGCGGTACGCGACACCGATTTCGTATTGCTGTTTATCTTCCGGAATCGGACGACCGTCCATGTCTTCGGTGCGCTTTTCCGTCAACGAGCCGCTAACCCATCGACCGACGGCGGTATTGAGAATTGATGACTGTGGCATTGCTTTACTCTCCTTTGAGCGAATTCAGCTCGTCACGAGTGAGCACGCTTAACGTCGCGCCATTGTCGAGAACGATGCATTTGTTTTCGGGAAGCAGTTCGCGCATGTAATCTTTGACGCGCTTCGCGGTTTCATCCGAAATTCGGTAGGGCGTGTGGATGACGATCACGTCATTTTCGCCGATATCCACCTTGCGAATGTTCTCGATTTTAACGATGTCATCCACGGTGTTACGCCTCCAGAGTTATACGTAGTCTTCGGGTGCCATGCCCAAAGCGATCAGGTAGGTTGAAAGAATGGATTGCTCTTCGGCCCGCTCGTTGGCGTCCTGCTTACGTATCCGGATGATTTTTCGGATGGCTTTCGTGTCGTAGCCGCGCCCCTTGGCTTCGCCATATACGTCTTTGATATCGGCACCGATGGCAGCTTTCTCTTCCTCCAGGCGCTCGACACGTTCGATAAACTGGCGAAGCTCTGCCGCTGCTACGTTCTCGACCGTATCGTTTGGGCGGGGTTTGCCGTCGCTCGTGGGTATTTCAGGGATCATTTTCCGCCTCCATTGAACAACGCCGCGATATCGACGCTATCCGTCTTGACCAGTTCAAAGCCCCGCTCGGGGACGATCGATAAGGAGTGGGTGGCAAACTCCGATGCACCGCGCCGGATCAATTCGGCAGGCGTGCACAAATCAGGTGCCGTATAAGGGTCGACTCCCGTCACCATTTTGATGACCGGGCCGGGAACGTTGAAACGTCGCTTCCCCTTGCTTTTCTGGAGCGTATAGCCGGGAATGATTTCTTTCCGGGCGCGCGCTTCGGCTTCGGCAACGACGGCTTTCCGCCGCGCTTTCATCGTCGCTTCAGCTTCCTCCAGGAAATCAAGCTCGCGTCGCAATTCGTCAGGCGTCATGTCGCGGTGCGACTGTGATTTAACAAGCGAGATCCGCGCATAATTCGTGTGTGCCAGCGCTTCGCATCGTGTCGCGACGGGGCAGTATTCGCACCATGACCCCGGCGTCGCGGAAGGATTCGGCGCATAGGCGGCGCGACCGGCTTCCTTGATATCTTCCACGAGTTGTTCAAGCTCGGGAACGGAAATTACCCATTTGCGATAGGTGCCGTGACGATGAAATGCACGCGGCTGATAAATGCCGAACTGCACAAGACGGAACGTTCCGGGTGCATACTGGCGAATGATTGAGCCGCCATAGATGACGACTTGAGTGTTGTCGCGAACTTCCACGATCTTTCGACCGTATTTCAGATCATCGATATAAAGAGTGTCGCCGTTCGCAAACGTCGCGCTCAAGTCGAGCGTGCCGGCGATGTTCGGATAGTCGCATAGCTGGACAGATTGCTCGCATGTGGTTGTGCCGCCGCGCCGTTTCACCATGTCGACATAGCCTTGAACGTCGACGGCCATTTCGCGCGTGACGCTCCAGCCGTTGGTATGAGGCGTGCCGATCATCGTTGCGCAATTCGGCACTTGCCCCGTCAAGACGAGCTGTGCAACCCACGCCGCACATGTGCCCTCTCGCGCCTCGTCACCTTCCGGTGACTCTGGATAATTTTGCGCCGCCTGCATGAACATTGCGCAATTGGTCCAGCGATGCGAGCTTGACGGGGGAAGCCGGAAGTTCATTTGCTGCACACCCTGCGTTCCATCGCGACGATATCGCGCAAGGTCGACTCGATATTCTTGACGGCGAACTTCGACGCTCCGTTGCGTTCCGCGTCATCGAGAGCGGACCATGTGGCAGCGGACATGTAGCGAGAATATTCGCATTGCGGCGTGACGGGTTGCGTTGCCACCGTGGAAGCCGCGACGAGCATAACTTTAAGCATGATCAATCTCCGTTAGATTTGGCGGGTGCACGCCTCGTTCATTCGTGCACCCGCCTGCGGTCCGCCCTTGGGAGGCTTAGCCGTTGAGTTGTTCCAGGAAGGTTTTGACGGAGCGACGTTTCGCTTCGTCGGTTTCGAGCTGCGATAGTTCGGTAACGCCGGCAGCGGCGTAAATCTGCGCAAGGCTGGCATCCACGGCGGGTTGACCGACGCGGGCAATCGTCGCCTGAAACGCCGCGATCAGATCCGGGTATGTGACCGGTGCGGGCGGGGGCGGCGCGACGGGGGCGGCGGCAGGCATACCCGGCATTGCCATCATAGGAGCACCGGGTAACGCTGCCGGGGCGGCAGGCTGCGCAAAGCTGCCGGTCTGAAGGAACGCCGGCACGGGCGAGGCTTCCTGCGTTACCGGAACGCCGGCAGCGGCTTGCGCAACGGCGGTCGGGGCACCACGGCAACCGGCTTCGTACGCGTCGGCGTCGGCCTTCTGTTGTGCGGTGAGATTCTTGAGACGCCGCCAGGTACCATCCTGATTTTTCGTCATCTTGGCACCGTGAAAACGGGCATCCCAAACGACGCCGTTACTGTCGACCTTCGAGCCGTTCGGGTCGCTCTGAATGCCGCCTTCGTCATCATCCCCACCGGAAACGGCATTTGCCGTCTCAATGAAGCGCTGCACGAGTTGAGCATGTTGCTCGTCTGTTACATCAAGGGTGAGTGTAATTTTCGGCATTGTCTCGTAATACCTTTCGCGTTACGGCGTTGACAATATCTGACACTAAATGTCATCATCCGTTACGTGTCAAGCGGGATAATTTTATAAAATATGTTACGTCCATATCAAAGCGGCATGAAAAATGAAACGTACGAGGCGTGGAGGGCTGGAAAAAAGAATGTCCTAGCCGTCGGTCCTACGGGGATGGGGAAGACGAAATTCACCGCTTCGATTTTCATGGATAATCAAGAGCCTGAGATAGCAATCGCGCACCGACAAGAGCTTGTCGGACAGCTATCGAAAGCTTTGGCGGCGGAAGGTATCTATCACAACATAATTGCGCCCGACCCGGTGATAAAATTTTGCATCAGTCAGCACGTAGAAAAGTTCGGACGCAATTATCATCACCCACGGGCACCGGCACACGTCGGCGGCATAGACACGTTACTTTCGCCTAAGCGTCAAAGTTCGCTGCAACAATTATTCACTGGCATTCGCTTGTGCATGATGGACGAAGCGCATCACGTGCTTGCGAACAATAAATGGGGCAAAGGCTTCGCACTGTTTCCACGGGCGATCGGCCTTGGCGTAACAGCGACGCCACGACGTTGTGACAATCAACCGCTCGGGCGCAAATTCGGCGGTCTGTTTGATCATATGGTGATCGGCCCAACAATGCGGGAACTGATCAATCAAGGCTACCTTTCCGAATACAGGATCTTCGCGCCGCCCGCATCCATCGCCCGTTCTATGCTCAAAATTAGCGAGAGCACTGGCGATTTCACGGAAGCATCCGTTCGTGAGGCGTCGCATAAATCGCAAATCGTCGGCGATATGGTCGACCAATATTCTAAGATTGCCCATGGCAAACGGGCAATCGTATTCGTGGTTGACGTCGAGACGGCTAAAGAGGTTGCCGCTCGATTCATGGCTGCCGGCATTCCCGCCGAAGCCGTTAGCGGCACGACGAACGATACGATACGTCAGAAGGCTGTCGAACGATTTGAGCAAGGCAAGACGCTTGTTCTCGTCAATGTCGGACTATTCGGGGAGGGGTTCGACGTTCCCGCCGTTGAAGTTGTTATCGATGGCGCGCCCACGGAATCCTTTGCAAATTTTGCACAACGTTTCGGGCGCATGTTGCGTCTGTTTGAGGGCAAAACCTACGGGATTTATATCGACCACGTGGGCAACGTTGTCCGTCACGGGTTGCCCGACGCACCGCGTAACTGGACGCTCGATATCGATTATCGCGGCTCAAAGAAGCGCGATCTTGACGAAGGTGTGTTGCCGGTCCGTGCGTGCATTAAATGCTTTAGAGCATACGAGGCCGTCACGAAGAAATGCCCGTATTGCGGCTATGTCGACGTCCCCGCGCCCGGTGTCAGGTCGTCACCCGATACCGTCGACGGTGATCTAACCGAGTTTTCCCCCGAGTTGCTTGCTCGCCTGCGTGGCGAAATGAATGATCACGAGTGGACCAAAAAGCCGCAATCCGCCGCCGACGTCGTGCGACAACGAAACCATGCGGCACGCCTGGAGGCGTTACAGCAGCTTCGCGAGACCATGAACTATTGGGCCGGGATACAAATCTACGGGCTAGGGCGCTCCGAAAGCGAAGCATACCGGCGTTTTTATCACGGCTTCGGTGTGGATGCGATGACGGCACAAACCTTGACGGGTGCCGAGATGACAGCGCTTGCCGGCAAAATTCGCCAAAGCTTCATTTAATGTAACGTTACGTGTTGACATGATCTGACATAATGTGCCATCAAAACGTTACACGATATGTAACGCATGTAACGTAAGGGGGTGGCAAATGTAAAACCGCAGCGCGGGGCGCGCCATCCGTCGCAACAACCGGGCGGACTCGCCGCAAGAGCCGCCCAACTCTAACGGAGGGAATTTGAATGCTTAGCACACAAGATTTTGCCGAAGCCGTAGTTCTCGGATGGAAGCGCATGAAGCCGCGCGCTCAGACGGTCGAGTCGAAGATTTTCTATATTTCACGCGCCGACGCGAAACGTGCTCGCCGCGTGGTTGCATCGAACGCAGTGGCTGGCTTATTTTTCGTCCCGACGATCGAAAGCCGGCAGGTGCAACGCGCCGATTTCCGCGCCGTCGTCAAGCGTGGCGAGAGAACCCGTGTGTTGAACGATCGCAAGAAGCGCGCAGCTCGCAAATCGGAATCGCAGCCGTCAACGCTTCGCATTTCCGCAATGAACGCCGTCTCGCGTCTTTCGTGTGCGGATATCAAGGCTTCCGTCAATGTCTAACGCTCTCGCACGCTGGAGACGTATCGCCACTGAACGCGCGTTGCAGGCGGAAATGGCAACCGTCGAACTTGAGGAAGCTCGGATCTCGGGCGACCCCGATAAGATGGCAATTGCCGATCGCTATTATGTCCAGGCGCACCGGATGCTTGTTGCTGCAAACATCAAACTTGGCGAGTTGTCGCAATGACAATCGGCATTCCCACGTTCGACAGTCTCGCCCACGCGGCAGCGCACGCACCGGAAGGTTACGCACTTTATCACAAGGCGCAAGCGCGGGAATACATCAAAGCGCGTAACGATCTCATTCAATTCATTCGCATGACGGCGCTCCGCTCCGACATCACGGCGGAAATGAAAATCGTCATCATCAATCTCCAGATAGGAAAATTCGCATGACCGAGAAACTTACGTTGGATGACGTGGCGCGGCGGATTGATGAAATCTGCACAACGCATGTCGACGCGGCAACGATCATCAACAAGGGGTTTAAGGACAAGCTGACGGTGCTCGACGCCGACGTCAGGGCTGCCGAGCACCTGAATCGCGACGTTGTTGAAACGATCTGCCTCGAACGCGTCAAGAAGTTGATGACGCAACTCGCGGAAATGGCGGCTTCGTAATGATGTTCGCCGAATGGGCCGCGAAATGGGGCATACCCGCCGCCGCGCTTGAAGAGCTTCGGTCGATCTATATCCCGACGTCGACAGATGCGGGAACGTCCGAAGCATCCACGCAGTCGCGGCTACGAGTCGAAGCTCCGAAACTTGGCGCGGCCCTTTGGCGAAATAATCGCGGTGCACACGAAATGTCTCCGGGGCGATGGGTGCGCTTCGGCCTGGGGAATGACAGTGCGAAGTTGGACGACGAATGGAAGTCGTCAGACCTGATCGGACCAACACCGATCGTCATCACGCCGCGTCACGTCGGTTACACGATGGGGATTTTTACAGCTGTGGAAGTCAAGAAACCCGGCTGGAAGAAACCCGAGAACGACCGCGACAGAGCGCAAGAGGCTTTTCTAGCAACCGTTTGCCAGCTTGGCGGCATCGGCATGTTTGTAACGCATGAGAGGCAATACCGTGACCATCTTACAGCGGTGCGACTAGGATGAAGCTACCCGCAAAAGCTCGTCGGACGATCATCCTTGACGCGGCAATTCGCGTCGCTAACCGCGACGGGCTGTTGCGCGTAACCTGGAATTCGGTTGCCAACGAATGCGAAGCCGAGACAGCGGACCGTACCGTCCGAGCATATTTCCCGCGCTACAGTGAGCTTTGGAACAGCATCATTGCAGATCCGCGCTTTGTCGGCGATCGCATGGGGTATCGGGTATGAGCGATCATCCGCGAGGCGAACAGGCGGCGGCAATCCGCTCTTATCTGATGGATCATCCTAAATCGCGCACAATCGACGTTGCGAAAAAGCTTAAATGCACGAAAGCCGCCGTTTCGATGCAAAAGAAATTACTCGGAATAAAGCCGCCGCGATGGCACGAAGCGCACAAGCGTCGCATGACGCCGCGCGAACTTGACGCAAAGATTTTGTCAACCGTCTACGACTCCGGATTGGTCACGGCGATATTGGATGACGAAGAATGACGGCTTGGTATAACGAAATCGATCCGTTCGCCGCCGACTGGTTAGAAGCGCTGATTTCCCAAGGTCATATTGCGCCAGGCGTGGTTGATAGACGGAGCATAGTTGATGTCAAACCTTCCGAGATTGCAGGATATACTCAGTGCCACTTCTTTGCCGGTATCGGCGTCTGGAGCTACGGGCTTAGGCTTGCCGGCTGGAGTGACGACCGTCCTATTTGGACAGGTTCTTGCCCCTGCCAACCTTTCTCCGCGTCAGGCAAAAGAGGCGGCTTTGATGACGAGCGGCACCTTTGGCCGTCTTGGCAACATCTCATCCACGAGTGCAAACCTTCAAAAATCGTTGGCGAACAAGTTGCGTCAAAAGACGGATATGCTTGGCTCGACCTTGTACAAGCTGACTTGGAAGGAATGGACTACGCCTGCGGGGCGGTCGTTTCCCCTTCTGCGGGCTACGGCGCACCGCACGAAAGACATCGGCAGTTCTTCGGAGCGTACCTCTTGGCCGACACCGACATTTCAAGATTCGGAAGCGGCGGGAGGGAAAGGCTCTCTGGAGCGGGGCAATCGCGGTCATTCGATGACGACAGCCTCTCATTTGGCGTCGTGGGAGTTGCCCACGACGCACGATTATCGCAGCAACAGTGCAAGCGACGAATTTCACTCGAAACGTGCAGCTCACCCCAGGGGCAAACCGTTGAACGAACAAGTTCATCAACTGGCAGCGTGGCCGACTCCAATGGCCGGGACGCCTTCACAGAACGGCAACAACGCGGCGGGGAACAACGACAGTTCGCCTCGAACTGTCGAGTTGTCGACCACGGATCAACCGGCCCGACTAACGGTTTCTGGAGCGATGCTGATTGGCTCTTCTGCCGGGATGAGCGGTGGAGGGCAGTTGAACCCGGCACATTCCCGTTGGCTCATGGGGCTGCCGCCCGAGTGGGACGATTGCGCGGTTATGGCAACGCAATCAACGCGTATCAAACAAAAGCGTTCATCGAAGCCTTTGCCGACTCCATCGATTGTTAAAAGCGAGACGCAAATGAACAATTTCGGCGTAGCCGTGGCGGGCGGTGGCAAGGTTTCGAACGCGCATCACTTCTATCCGACGCCCCCAGAGCCGACTATTGTAATGCTACAACATTACATTGACATCATTCCGGACATTGTGGTTGAACCTGCGTGCGGCAACGGGGCAATGTCAAAAGTCATCGCGCGTCACGGCAAGACTGTCCTGTCGACGGACCTCATTCACAGGGGCTTTGGCCTGGGCGGTATCGACTTTTTAAAAGTGCCGCCTATCCCGGCGTTTCGTCGCATGGCGCTGATCACGAATCCGCCGTTCTTCCTCGCTGCCGAGTTTATCGAGCATGCCCACAAGCTCGGGTTTGCGTTCATGGCGTTCTATCTGAAACAGACGTTTTGGAATGCAGACAAGCGTTACATCTTACATGAGAAATACCCGCCGAAGGCGTGCCATCCGTTAACGTGGCGTGTCGATTTTACCGGTGGAGGCAACGCCACAATGGATTGTCAGTGGTGCGTTTGGGGCGATAACGTGCCATTTTCCAACGCACCGTTACGAAAGCCGGCCATATGAAACACTCGTCACATATCGACACGAAAGAACTCGGTCTTGCCCTTGCGTTTGATACGCGGGTGAAGAAAGGCTTCATTCAGGTTCGCTTTGACACAGGGATTGAAATGCTCGTGCCTGTCGGCCCGATGTTCGATTCCATGCTCTTTCATCTTCAGGAAGCCGATCCTAAGGCGGGAAAAACACTCCGATGACGCGCACGAAATTTAAGAACTTCAAGACAAACAAAGCGGCTCACGCGAACATCGCAAAAACCCCGGCACGTGGCATTCGTTATTGCGTCGAGCTTGGCGCGGCGACGGACAAAGACGGCAACCGGGTGTTTCGTTACTTTCCGACTTTCGTCCCGGCAACCGATGAACAACGGCTGATCGTGGGAAAAGCCGGGTTCCGGTGCACTGATGAAAAATGACGAGCCGTTCCGCCCACACGACGGAAAAGGCTTACCGGTAAGCCGGAACACGAGAGTCGATATCCGCTTTGCCGATGGTGAGGTGTTCGAAAATCGTCCCGCGTTTCTGTGGCAATGGGGACCGTACCCGGAAGACATTTCGGACTACGGCAGAATTATAGAATACCGGGTGCGCTAGGGGCATGACATTCAATTTCATCAACTGGACCGTTCAGCCGCCGATACCGCCCGCGACGAAGCCGCGCAAGGTGCCGACCGACCCGCATACCGGTTATGCAATCGACCCGCACGACCCGACACAGTGGATGACGTGGGAGCAAGCGAACGCCACGGGACTTCCCGTCGGCATAGTGCTAACCGACAACGACCCTTATTTCTTGTTCGACCTGGACGACTGCCGCGACCCGGCTACGGGACAATGGCACCCGGAAGCGCTGCGCATCGCGAACATGTTCCCCGGCGCTTGCATGGAAGTGTCCGTGAACGGGACCGGCTTGCATATCATGGGTGTGTGCGATGCTCTGGCACTCGGCCCGCGTAAGCACAAGTTCGGCACGACAGAGCGCCCCGGCAATTGGCTGGAATACTACAGCACGAAGCGTTTTGTTGCGCTCGGGCAGGGGATGCAAGGTAACATCAATCTCGACTGGACGACGGCGCTTGCCGCGCTCGTGCCGGTATCGAGCGACCCCGCCGACGCCGTGCCGTTCGTGGATGCTGCCGACCCGCAATGGAACGGTCCAGCCGATGACGATGAACTTATTAAAATTATGCTTGCCGCTAAGGGCAGTATCGCCGCGAACTTTGGCGACGTCGCCACGGTGGCGGACTTATGGGAAGGGCGCGTTGATGTTCTCGGAAAAATCTATCCCTCAACCACTGGAGGTGATTTCGATCACTCCAGCGCCGACCAGGCCCTGCTTAACCACCTTGCATTCTATACAGGAAAGAACACGGCGCGAATTGACCGCTTGTTTCGCCGTTCCGCACTTATGCGGGAAAAATATGACCGACGACCTGACTACCGTGCTGAATCAATATCAAAGGCTGTTCGCGGCACTCGCAACGTCTACGCTCGACCACGACAGCTCACAATTCCAGCCGCTGCCGTCGGCGATACCGGAACAGCGCCCGTTGCCGTCGCTGGAGACGGACGCGAATTCGTCGGCATCGGAGAGCTAGCCGACCACTTCAAAGGCTGTGTTTATGTCGAGCTTGACGATCGTATTGTAGTGCCGGGTGGTCGACTCCTGAAGCGAACGCAATTCGACATCATGTACGGCGGTCATCAGTTCGCCATGTCGTTCGACGGCAGCAAACCGACCTATTCGGCGTGGGAAGCCTTCACCGTCAATCGCGCCGTCAAATTCCCCAAGGTGCACCGGACTTGCTTCAAGCCGGCAGTTCCTTCAGGCGTCATCATAAACGACGCCGTCAATATCTACTTCTGTGAAGAGATTCGGACCGTCGAAGGCGATGCGTCGCCGTTCCTGGACTTGCTGCGTCGAATGCTGCCGGATCCGCGTGACCGTGAAATCTTGCTCTGTTGGATGGCCGCGCTCGTGCAGTTCCCCGGCAAGAAATTCCTGTGGTCGCCAGTGCTTCAGGGGACGAAGGGCAACGGCAAGAGCCTTATCGCTAAGGTGCTGACATATTCCATGGGCGATCGGTATTCCTGGACGCCGGAAGCCGAGTCGATCACGAAGCAATTCAACCCGTTCCTCGTGAATCGGACGTTTATCAACGTCGAAGAAATCCACATGTTCGAAAAGCTCGAAATGCTGGAGAAGCTGAAAAACTACATCACCGCCGAAGGCGTCGAGATCGAAAAGAAAGGCGTCGACGCCGGCATGAATCGGGACTATTGCGCCAACTGGTTTTTCTGCACAAACCACAAAGACGCGATTATCAAGGAACGCGACGACCGCCGCTTTGCCATTTTCTACACCGCGCAACAATCGCGTGAGGATATGGAGCGCGACGGGATGCTAAGTGACAATTACTTTCCGCGCCTGTGGGATTGGTTGCGCGCCGACGGCTTCGCGATCATGCGTCACTACCTCTTGAATTATAAAATTGCCGACGAATTCAACCCGGCTGCCACATGCACGCTCGCGCCGCGTACGTCGAGCACTCCGGAAGCCGTCGCGAATAGTTATGGTGTGGCGGAACAATACGTTATCGACGCAATTGAAAGTGACGTGCCAGGCTTCCGCAACGGCTGGCTTTCGACATGGGCGGTTACGAACTTGCTCCAAAGCAACAATATCCGCCGTGCGCCGCGTAAGATTGCCGCGATCTGTGAATCGCTCGGCTATGTGTCCACGGGGAAGGCGACGACTACAATCCTTCAGGAAGGCAACACGCGCCCGACGCTCTATGCACGCCCCGGCACGTCGATTCCCTATGACGTGGCGCAAGGTTACGTCGCGCCAGCTATGCGGGCGATCTAGTCAAAAATCCGTTGATCGAACTTTAGCGCTATCGACGCCATCTTTTCCTGTCTCCAGGCGAGTGAGCCGCCGTCGCCATATTCGGGGCGGTCCGTGTCGTGGCCTAGCGTGCGGCGACGGAATTCGTCGTCAAACTCGGCTTCTAACATTCGCTTCTCATAGGCGTGGCGGATAGAATACGCACGATGATTCTTCGACGGCAAAAGTTTGAATACTTTCAAATGCCTCATGATGGCGGCTGATAAATTGGTTTCCTTGTCTGCATAGCGTGGGAAACCGTTTGGCGCGAGACGCATAGCCTCCAGCGAGACGCCGACTAACGGGATATCGCGCACGCTGTTTTCCGTCTTTAAGCCGCGATCGTCTGTGAATGTGACCGAAATAAAGGGCACGTTCGCTTTCAGATGGATATTCTCGGGCTTGAGATTGGCTATCTCAGAAGGACGGCAGCCGGTTTCGATCATTGCCAGAAAGATCAATCGAGCCTCACGATTCAGGGTAGCCAAAGCGTATTTATGCTCGCCTGTTTCGGGGTCCTGCTCAAAGTTGAGAAACTTCATCTCCATATAGCTCGCTTCAAACGGCAATATCTTTTTGCGAAGCGTCTTCTTATCGCTGAAGGATAGACCGTCGAAGGGGTTCTTAATGTCAAGCTGCAAATGATTGGCATATACCCGGAAGAGCTTTCGCATATTCCCGAAACGCCGATTTGCCGTGTTGCCGGAAATCCCTTCTTTCTTCATGCGCTCACGGAAATGTGCCTGGAATTTAGTCGCGTCGGCACGGGTAATATCGAGCAAAGCCTTATCGCCGATAACTTCAACAAACATCGCCGACGATATCAGCTTAACTTTCTTCCACGACTCTATTTGCCCCTCACTCATGCCCTTCAGTTCGTCGGCGGCAAGCTCTTCGGTGTAGAGCTCCATTGCCTTCTTAACCGAAAGCTTCGGTTCATCCACTGCCCCGAGCGCGGCAACCTCATCCCGTGGCGATTCCTTGGCCGCTGCGATACGCTTCACGATTTCTTCGATTGATGATGTTTCGGCGATTTGCACCGGTCCCTTGTATTCAAAACCGAGTGCGACCGCGCGCGCCTTAGCCGCCGCATATTGAGCGTGGGCGGACTTTTGCGGATCGTCCATGACGAGACCTTGCCAAAACAAATCGTCAGCACGCTCAAGAGCATCGCGGCGTAATTTCGCCACGTCAAGCGATGACGTTTTTAGTGAGACGCGGATTGTCCCTCTATTGTCGAAGTGGGAAACATGGCCCGGCACGCGCCGAACATAGTGCCATTTCTTGCCGCGCGCTTTGAGATAGCGAAGCGGTTCAGGCGCTGCATGAATGATTTTGCGAGGCGACAACACATAACCTCCGTCCCGTGGGTGTAGCACAATTTGTGGCACAAAATTACGAGCATCGTCAATATGGCAAGGTCCAGAAAAGCGAAAAGCCCAAGTCAAATCAATGACTTAGGCTTTTTCGTTACTGGTGCGGTCGAGAAGACTCGAACTTCCACGGGTTGCCCCACAGCGACCTCAACGCTGCGCGTCTACCAATTCCGCCACGACCGCATCGTGGTAGGCCAGATTGCTCCGGCGCGGCTGCATGTAGCAAAAGCATTCGGGGGGCACAAGAGCGATATGTCAGTTTTTTTAAATTCCTTCACAGCTCGCCCGATCGAGCTGGTCCGGATGCGGCGGAAACGCCTTACATGTTTGAATTCCCGCCCGAATAGCGCCATATGTGGACAACCCGTCGGCACGCAAGTTTTCCACATATGCGGCCGGCGCGGCGCGCAAAGGACTGCCATATGCTTCGCACCGAACTTTCTCACCAAATGTTTCCCGTTCAAGGCACGCCGCCCGTCCGCTGGCGGATCAGCGACGGCCTCGTGCCATATGAGGAGGCCGTAGCCACGATGGAGGCGGAAGTGGCCGCGATTGCCGAGGGACGGGTGCCGGAGCTCGTCTGGCTGGTCGAACATCCGCCACTCTATACGGCAGGCACCAGCGCCAATGCCGCCGATCTGATCGAGCCGGATCGTTTCCCGGTCTTTGCGACCGGACGCGGCGGAGAATATACCTATCACGGGCCAGGTCAGCGCGTGGCCTATGTCATGCTGGACCTGAAGTGTCGGCGGCAGGATATCCGCGCCTTCGTCGGCGCGCTCGAGGAGGTCATCATTCGCACGCTTGATTCGATGAATGTACGTGGCGAGCGGCGAGAAGATCGGGTCGGCGTATGGGTCAGGCGCCCGGAGAAGCCGATTCTTGCAGACGGTACCTTGGCGGAGGACAAAATTGCAGCCCTCGGTATCCGTGTGCGCAAATGGGTGACATTTCACGGCCTTTCGCTGAACGTCGACCCCGATCTCGGGCACTTCACCGGCATCATTCCTTGCGGAATCTCGGCTTATGGCGTCACCAGCCTCGTCGATCTTGGCCTGCCGGTCATGATGGCGGATGTCGATATCCGTCTCCGCGAGGCGTTCGAACAAGTCTTCGGCGAAACGATCAATGACGCTTGAAGCCAATCGGTGATCGCCGGAAGGCGATCCAGGATGCTGCGCGGAATTCCAGCGCTAAGCAGGACAGGTCAAACGACCTGTCCGATCTACTGCGAAAAAGCCGCCATCCCTCACAGGGAAAACTGTTCGGCATCTTCTGGCACGGGCACTTCCCATTCATCCAAAGCGCGCCGTTTCGATTTTTCCAAAAGATCTATTTTGTCTTCTGCCCTGAGAAGATCATGCAGTTTCTGATCGCTCAAGATATTGTCGTGATTATCATGCGAGGTCATGCGGGTAACTCCTTGACCTCTGCAGGCGAGAGCGCGTCGTCTCTCTCAGCCGATGGCGCCTACGGGTTCGGTAGCCAACGGTGAGGACAGCTTACGCCCATTTGGGAGCCGTTGCGAATCATTTGGTGCGATGGTCCGTTTTCACCGCATGCCCGGCTCGACAAGAAAAGTGCCACAAAAGAAAAATGCCCTGGAAGGGAGAGCATCCAGGGCACAGAGAGGGGAACTGCACTAATGAAATTAGGGCGATGCGTCTGCACTTCAAGGTCCAAGTTTCAGGATAGGTTGTATCCCTCCCACAATCGCTCCTATTCCTCGCGAAACCGTGATCGCCGTCAGCCTTTGATAGGGTCCTAACGACTTTTTCCCTCTGCGCGGTGGTGATATTGTCGGCAAGGGGTCGGACGTAAGCCACAGGGGTTTTCCCAACCATTGTGCCGAGACGCGGCACCGGCGACGTTCCGTTCATCTCATGGCTGAAAATTGCGGACAGAAAGGTTTCGCAACAGACGGAGAAACGGAAGAAACATTCCGAAATTAGAGTTCATTCCCAAGCAAAACTGCAGAATGGAGTAAGGACAATGAGAGCCGTTTTTGGCGTGACCCGTTATTGGAAGACAGGCTTCAAGGCGCTACTCCTCCTTACCGTGTCCGTCTTGCCGGTCATGGCTCAGACCGCCGGCGGCAACCAGAATGCCCAGAATTCGGCTTCAAGCTTCAGCTATCGGCGCGCGGATCTTGGCAGCGGCTATTCCACCTCGAGCATTCTGAAGATGCCGAACAATTCATCCTATTTCGTAACGTGCAATTGCGACGACCGGACATTGCAGGACATGACGTGCCCGACCCAATCTTACGCATGCACCTGCGTTCCGCACGCTTATCTGATGTGCCAGTAGGAAAGGTGGGCGCGAGATATGGCCAAATCGTCGTCAAGGCTATTGCTTGCCATCTTCGGTGTGCTCTGCCTTCCATTGATGGCGTGGGGTCAGCAGAATAACTCGCCGCCGCAAAGCGCAGCTTCGACCTATTCCTTCAGCGTCGGGTCTCGTCCGGCCGATATCGGCACCGGCTTTTCGATCTACAGCGCGACATCCGCAACGGCAGATCAACAGTTTCACGTCCAATGCAATTGCCAGGATTTCAGCCTCGCGACCGCAACCTGCCCGGCTCCCCGTTATGAGTGCTATTGCAGCCCAAGCGCATCGCTGACCTGCGAATAGCAGAATCATGCCGATCAATGTGCCAGATCGGGGTTGCGGTCTCTTTCTACCTCCAGCTGCACTCAGCGCGCCGGCGAACCGCCATCAAGGATTGTCAGCCCAGCCAAGCCACTCTTTTCGATGGCTATTTTTGTACAGTTTGCGTTCATGTTCGTCCGCATATGGTGTCTTCCGTCGCCCCCAGATCGCGCGTCGATTGACAATCGATATGGACGATACGATTAATAGTTTCGACATTCGTCATAGAGCGGAGGATATGCCAATGACAAGTCGTGCCATCCTGTTGATGTCTCTTGCGTCTCTCACAGTTGTAGGCTCGATGGGCCTCGCTTCTTCGGCTTCTGCGCTTACCATGAAAGAGTGCAGCGCCAAATACCAAGCGGCCAAGACCGCTGGTACCTTGAACGGCCAGAAGTGGAATGACTTCCGCGCAACGCAGTGCAGTGCGGACGCCAGCGCCACTACGACCACCGCTCCCGCAGCCACCACACCAGCGGCTACGACGCCTGCCAAGCCGGCGAAGACCACTGCGGCTGCCAAGGTCGATGCCAGCGAGCCCGACGCGACGAAGCCGCCGGCAGCCGAACCGGCAAAGCCGACGACGGCTGCGCCAGCTGGCGTAACCTTCCCGGCAAAGGTCGACCCCAAATATGCTACCGAGACGCCCGGCAAAGCCCGCTTCCACACCTGCGTCGATGCATACAACGCCGCCAAGACCAGCAATTCGCTCGGCGGTCTGAAGTGGATTCAGAAGGGCGGCGGCTACTACAGCCTTTGCAATTCCAAGCTCAAGGGCTGATTGAGAAGCCAAGCGATTACGGAGCGGGCGCCTTTGGGCGCCCGTTTCCTTTTATGGAGATCAAGCCCGCATCTTTTCCCATTTTTTGACAAGCCGGTCGCGCTTGAGCTTGGAAAGCTGCTGCAGCCAGAAAATGCCGTCCAGCTGGTCGATCTCGTGCTGGAGGCAGATGGCCAGAAAGTCGTGCGCCTCCGCTTCATGGACCTCGCCGGCGACATCCCAATAGCGAAAGCGGATCGATTTCGGCCTGACGATCTCTTCCGTCACTCCGGGCATGGAAACGCTGCCCTCCGTATGCCGCATGGTTTCCGGCGACGACCATAGGATTTCCGGATTGATATAGGTGCGCACGCCATCCTCGCGGCTGAGTTCAATCACGACGACTCGCTTGAGGACGCCGATATGCGGGCCTGTGATGCCAACGCCGGGCGCAGCCCGCATCGTATCCAGCAGGTCGTGGACGAGCGCTCGCAGATCGTCGTCGAAGGCGGTGACAGCAGCGCAGGCGGTTCGTAGTAGCGGATCGGGAAAGCGGATGATGGGGCGAACCGGCATGGGACCCTCTACGGATGGAAGACATAGGCAGGAGGCTGCCAGAATAAGGGGAAGGTGGTTGCAATGCCACCGTCCCGATGGCTGCGCTTTCCCTATGAGCTTTTTCCATCATCCACTTGTTTTACATCGATTTCAATCGAGCCCCATAAGGGACGTCGGGCGAGCCGGAGGCCTTCTAGCCGAATGACGTCTGCCATTGCTGAAGATGCAATCACCGCATTCCGCCATTCGAACCTCCATCGCATGATTCGTGCATCGAATGGCTGAGGCGTCCTCTGCTTTTATGACCGTTCCCATCGAATTTACGAGGAATTTTGCCCTCTCGGGGCTTGCGAGCCTGTGGTTTTGGGCGGCACTGGTGGGTCGGGAACTGACTGCAACCCGCGAAAATTGACTATTACGTAAAAGTCAATATTATCATGGACAGCAGATAGGGGCGGATTCTTGGTCGACGGATACTATAGCATAACGGAGCTTACTCGGGAATTCGGGGTTTCGACTCGGACCTTGAGGTTCTATGAGGACGAGGGTCTCATCCACCCTGAGCGCAGGGGCCGTACGCGCCTGTTCCGTCCGGCTGACCGGCGTCTGATCATGGAAATCCTGCGCGGCCGCCGCATCGGCTTCACCATTGCCGAGATTCGCGAGATCATTCAGGTCTATAAAGAGCCTCCGGGCGAAATCGGTCAGCTCAAGCTGCTGATGAAGCGCGTCGATGAGAAGCGCGATGAGCTGCGCCAAAAGCGCAAGGATATCGACGATACGCTGAGCGAACTCGACAATGTCGAAGAAGCTTGCCTTGGACGTCTCGCCGAAATTGGCGTCGGGACGTGATCGCGACCAGGCCTTCAGCTTGTCAAAGCCAGCGGCGCGTCCGCTTGCAATAGAATTCGAACTCACAGCCGAATCGCGAGAGGAGATGCATCTCTTCGCAACGGATGACGAGCAATGTCGTCAAGGCAGCCGCCAGGGCCGCCATCGCCAGGAACCAGAGATTGCCGATCAGCATGCCGAGGCCCGCGGTCAGCAAGGTATAGCCGAGATAGGTCGGGTTGCGGGTGAAGCGAAAGGGGCCAGTCGTCACCAGATGCGCCGTACAGCGCTGCGTCAGAACGGTCGTGCGGCGCTCTAGGAGCGTCTTGACGGCCCAGACGTTCAGCGTCACGGCGAAGGCGGTCAGAAGCGCGCCAAACATCCAAGAAACAAGCGCCCAGACAAAGGGCAACGGCAAGGGATACACCCGCTGCAGATACAGCGCTGCCATGACGGCGAGGCTATAGAGCAGCGGCGGCCACGGAAAACTCAGCGACTTCGAACGATAGGCATTCATAGAATAACCCTGTCATTGCGCTTCATCCGTACATTGTATCGCGATTCGGCTTACACGTTCATCGCTATCTGCTTTGATCGCCCCGGATTCCAATGGTTTGAAAAGATTCTGGGCTTGTAATTTATCGAGTGTGCATTGGCAGAAGCTGCGGCACATGGATTCGCTGCCCGACCGGGTGCAGGAGGCCACGCATTGCCTGATATAGCCGACGGTCGCGTCCTGAGGCGGAGCCGGTGCGACCAGTGACAAAAGGTAGACGAGGCCGAACAGCACCGGCTGGTGCAGCAGATAGAAGATCAGACTGTGCCGACCGGCCCGGGCAATGAGATTGCGGCCGGGGCCGAATTTTGCCAACCATCTAAGCCAGCCAAGAGATGTCGCCAATTGCGCCACGCCGACGCCGAACAGGAATGGCGTCAGCCATGGGAAAAGCGGCACATAGTCATTCGAGCGCCGGATGTTTTCCGAAAGCCCCACCCACCAGAGCCAGGGCACGTCGAAAAATGTCGAATGCAGCGATAGAGGCGCAATGACATTGTCGACGACAATACCGACGGCAAGCACGATTGCGACGAGAAGCGTGGCAAGTGCCGGCAGACGCAAGAATAGGAGCCCAATGAGACTTGCCGCCGCGATGCTGTGCAGGATGCCGAAGAATATCCACTCGTCGCGCATGCCGATGAAGGTGACGAGGGAAATGGCAGCGGCGGCCGCCACGATCATGCCCAGTCGTCGCCAGTAGGAGCGCCAGCGAATCTCCGGCGTATTGGCAAGCACAAGGCTGAATCCTGCCAGAAACAGGAAGGTGCTGGCGATCGCGCGGGCGTAAAGCTTCAGCCAGCCTGTTTCCGCCGTGCCGGAATCGAGATAGCCGAAGAACTCGAAATCCCAGGTGCAGTGATAGCTTGCCATGGCCAGGAGTGCGACGCCGCGCGCCGTGTCCAGAATGCCGATGCGGGGCGTCTTTTGCGGTGCATCGGCACTCTCGGCGATAGCGACCATTGGCGGGTCCTTCCAGGCATGAACTCAGATCACGAGCGCCGCTTGAGACGGCGCGAGCATGTCATGGCACATCGCTATCCATAATGGCCAGACGGGCATCGGAAAAAAACTGCCGGCGGACCAGCACGATGATGATGAACATGGTCGTGACCATGAAAACGTAAGGGCTCAGAAACCAGCCGAGATAGCCAATCGACAGGAAAATGGCTCGCAGGCCGGAGTTAAAATTCCGGGCCGCGATGATGTTCATGCGGATGACCCGCTCGGCGGCGCGTTCGGCACGCACGGGATCACGAATGGCATCTTCCAGCATCGGCAGGGAGCCGAAGAGAATGGTGCAGTAATTGAATAGGCGATAGGCCCAGCCGAACTTGAAAAAGGCATAGCCAAAGAGACAGGCAAGCCCGGCCACCTTGATTTCGAAAGCTGTCCGGCCGCCGTTGAAGATGAAGGGCATGTCGGAGAAGAAGGCATTGATCTTGTCGGTGGCGCCGAGCAACGCAAAGCAGCTGCCGATGGCGAAGATCGAGGTGGAGGCGAAGAAGCCGGTGCCGTTCTGCAGGCCTGAGAGGATCTGCGTGTCGATCATCTTCAGGTCGCGGCGAAGGGAGTTGTAGATCCATTCGCGGCGACGCTCGTTCATCGCCAGCGTCAGGCTTGTACGATTGAAGAAGCTGGCGCTGCTGACGATCCAGTTCAGCGCGACCCAGAGAAGGATGAAGAGGGCGAGGGCGACATAGTCGGCAGTCGTCATAAAGGGAGATTCTCCAGATCAATCCGATGTGGACTGTAGCGCAGCGCGGGCTGCGTGCAATGGCCTTCTGTTTGCTTCCCCGAATGCCTATATGTAATGTCGCTGCCATGAAATCCGATGTCGGCCAATCGCCGTGCAAGCTTGCCCCGATAGCGTAGCCTTGCCGGAAATCGATTTGCCTGGAGGCACCAAAGGTCCATGTTTCTCTCAGTTTTTGATGTGTTCAAGATCGGTGTGGGACCGTCCAGCTCGCACACGATGGGGCCGATGTCGGCCGCGAATCGCTTCCTCGACCTCGTTCTTTCGAACGAATGGCCGCGTCCGTCTTCGAATGTGCATATCGAGTCGATCAAGGTCAGCTTGCATGGCTCGCTCGCCCACACGGGCATTGGCCACGGCACGGGCAGGGCGGTTATTCTCGGCCTGATGGGCGAAAAGCCTGATAGTGTCGATCCCGATCATATGGATGCCATTATCGACGAAGTGGAGCGTAGCGGGCGCATCACGCCGCCAGGCCATCCGGTCTATCGATTCCAGCCCAAGACAGATCTCATCTTCGACAAGAAGGTGCCGCTGCCCGGTCATGCCAACGGCATGAGCTTCTCTGCCTTCGACAAGGACGAGCGCCTACTGGTCAAGCGCATCTATTATTCCGTCGGCGGCGGCTTCGTCGTCACCGATACAGAATTGGAGCAGATGAAGGCCGACCGGAAAAAGCCTGCCCCAGCCGGCGAGCGTGTTCCGTTCCCCTTCGCCAGCGCCAAGCAGATGCTCGAAATGTCCGAGCGTTCCGGCCTTTCGATTGCGCAAATGAAGCGCGCCAATGAAGAGACGCATATGAGCGCCGAAGAGCTGGATGCCGGCCTCGACCGCATCTGGGCGGCCATGAGCAGCTGCATCGATCGTGGCCTCAAGGTCGATGGCATCATGCCTGGTGGCCTGAAGGTGCGCCGGCGTGCGCGTGCCATCCATGATAAATTGCAGGAAGAATGGCGTAGCAACCGCATCAATCCGCTGCTCGCCAATGACTGGCTCAGCGTCTACGCCATGGCCGTCAATGAAGAGAATGCGGCCGGCGGCCGCGTGGTCACAGCGCCGACCAACGGAGCGGCCGGCGTCATTCCGGCAACGATCCGCTATTATCAGCATTTCCACGAGGATTGGGATCAGGACGGCATTCGCAACTATCTTCTGACCGCCGCCGCCGTCGGCGGCATCATCAAGCACAACGCCTCGATCTCAGGCGCCGAAGTCGGCTGTCAGGGCGAGGTGGGCTCGGCGGCCGCGATGGCGGCTGCGGGACTTGCCGCTGTCATGGGGGCGACGCCGGAGCAGATCGAGAATGCCGCGGAAATCGCGCTTGAACATCACCTCGGCATGACCTGCGACCCAATCGCCGGCCTGGTGCAGGTGCCTTGCATCGAGCGTAACGCGCTTGGTGCGGTCAAGGCGGTCACTGCCGCTTCGCTTGCGATCAAGGGCGACGGCCAGCATTTCGTACCACTCGACGCCTGCATCGAAACCATGCGCCAGACGGGTCACGACATGAGCGAGAAATACAAGGAAACTTCGACTGGCGGCCTCGCCGTCAATGTCGTGGAATGCTGATGTGGCCCAAGGTCGAAGCGCGATCTTGGGAGTAGATCATTTGCTTATAGGCGTGGTGAGGGGGATGCCGGCCACGCGGCTTCCCAAAAGCATGGTTTGCAATTGCTCGATTTGAGCGCTGCTCGGCCCATTATTGGTGTCGCTTACTCTGTGAACCAGGACCGTCGCTAAGTCCGGAAACACCATGAGATATTGGTTTCCCATGCCGGATGCCCAGTAGAATGGCTTGTCTTTGACAACTTCGCAGTCGGATGCGGCTGGCGGCTGCAATGCGTATCGCCCGATCCACCAGCTATAGCCGAAACCTGCACCTCGCCCGAGATCCGTATAAGGCGCGATGCTTCTGCTGATCCATTCCGCCGGAATGATTTGCGCATCGCGCCATCGGCCGTCATTCGCCAGAAGCACGCCCAGGCGCGCCAGGTCACGCGCGGACATTCTGATCTTATAGGCAGGATGTAGCGATTGAGGAATCGTCTTGAAATAGAAGTGTTCCGGCCGCAAATCCTGCATCTGAAGCGGGATCGCAATACGACGGAAAAAATCCTCGGCAATCGGAACGCCACTCAGTTGCTGGAGGATGACGCCCAGGACATTGAAGCTCCAATTATTGTAAAACCATTGCTCTCCGACAGCATGGATACCTCGGGCAGGCAAAAGTGCCGGGTCCTGATCGGCGGCAGCATGATAAACACCCGACCTCGACATCAGAAGATCAGCGATCGTCGCCTGCTTCTCTTTCGGTGTCAGCGCTGGTTCGCAATCATCGATATCCAGTTCGGCCAGAGTCATTGCCAAATCGATCGTGCCCTCGATCTCATGCGTGCCAATCAATGCATTCAACAGGCTTTTGCGCATGGAGGCGATGCCGGTCACGTCGGCAATCTTACCCCACGAGCTCATAATCAAGCCATCTTGCACGATCATGATCGCGGACGATCCGATCGACTGCGCATAACGGTAGGCGTTCGCGAGCGCAGTACTGGACCAGCCGAACTGGCCTGGATCATCCACTGTTGTCCACTCATTGGCCGGGTAATCCGATGCACCGCCCATAATCGCCTCCGAGAATCACCTCTTGCGCTTTCAGGTGATGTTACCCACTCTGTGGATGTCCGCAGTGGAAAGCTTGACGCTGCCGGTCAAAAGGACTTCAACGGCATTATGGCTTTGCATCTCATTAAATTGTGCGTGGGCGCGGATTCGCTGGATGATCTGCGCGAATGGGTTTCCGAGCGAGCAATGAACGCCATTGCTGCTGGGCTCGAGCCGCATACAACCCACACGACGCGCATGGTGCCGAAACGGGTAGACGAGCTGTTGGACGGCGGTTCGCTTTATTGGGTGATCAAAGGGCAGGTGCAGGCGCGGCAGAAATTGCTTGGCATCGAGACCTTCACCGACGCGGACGGCATTCAGCGCTGCCGGCTTATTCTCGACCCGAGCGTTGTCGAGACGACAGGGCAGCCGAAGCGGCCATTTCAGGGCTGGCGGTACCTGCCGCAGGACGACGTGCCGCGCGATCTCGACAGTCTCGGCGCGGCAGCCGAATTGCCCGCCGATCTACGGCGGGAACTTTCCGAACTCGGATTGCTTTAACGCAGTCGCATCATGATCGGCGCACGGCCGGTCGGGGCGGTGATGTGCAGATGAATATGCGCTTCCGGCTGCGAATAACGCCAGGCGCGTGCGCCATGGCAAAGCAGGATGCCGATCAGGTCTTTCGTCTTGTTGCGCGAACGCGAACGGCTGAGACCTAGGTCCGCTAGCCGCATCGCCGCCTCATGCAGCGGATGAAGAGCAAAGCCCTTCGGTTTCATCTTGCCCCCGCCGTCGAGCGAGAAACCGGGAAAGTTCTCGTTCATTGCCATTTCAAAACCCCGTACACGTTACAAACTCAGGGCCGGCCCGTTTGACATTCGGAACCGGAGGATCGGGCGCAACAGAAGGCCCGACCAATCTTCAAATCATGCGGCGCGAAAACACCGGCCACATTCCTATTCCGTGCTCGCCCAGCACTTGACGCCGGCTCGCTTGAGCGCCTTGCAGGCATTCACCGCTTCGCTCTGATCTTCGAAACCACCAAAACGGGCGCGGTAACCGCCATCGAAGGCGACTGTATAGGGCTTTGCCGAACGCAACGCCTTGCCACCCTTGGTCTTAGCCGTATCAAGCAGGTCGGTTGCGCCATCCTTACTGGAGGAAATGCCGATCTGCACGACCCAGCCAGTCGGCCCGCGCTCGCCTTTGGCTGCTTTTGCAACCTTCTCTGTCTTTTCGGTCCGCTGCAGCTTCGCGAGATTCGTATCGCTCTTGGAGGTTGATGCGGTCGTTACGGTATCGATCTCATCCTCATCGGCATCGTCCGACGATCCGGCGGAGGCCGTTTCGTCATAGGCTGGCCGCTTCACGGGCTCCGGTTTCGCCGAAAGCAGTGGATTGGAGGAGGAAGACTGCGGCGTTACCGCTGCGAAGGCCGCCGCACTGGAAGGGTTGGAATCGGCGACTTCGGTCGTTCCGCCATTCTTGATCTTCGCGCGGCTGATATCCGCCATGCGTGCGCTGGCTGCCTGCACATTGGGCGTTGCGGCCGGGACCTGTGCGATCACATTGGAATCAATATGCTTTGTCGATGCTTTAGGCAGATAGTCAGCGATCAGCTTGCGCATCTGGTTGTCACGAGCCGGCGTCGAAGCGCCGCCAAGGACGACACCAACGATGGAGCGACCATCGACTTTCACGGAGGTTGCGAGATTATAGCCGGCGGCACGCGTGTAACCAGTCTTGATGCCGTCGACGCCGCGCACGGAGCCAACCAGGCGATTGTGACCGAGGATCGTGCGATTGCCCAGCCGGAAGCTCGTTTCGGAGAAGAAACCGTAATATTCCGGGAAATGCTCGCGCAAGGCGATGCCAAGGCGGGCCTGATCGCGCGCCGTCGTCATCTGCGCCGTGTTCGGCAGGCCGTTCGGGTTGCGATAGGTCGTGCGCGTCATGCCGAGCGCCCGCGCCTTATCGTTCATCATCCGGGCAAAGCCTTCCTCCGAACCGCCAAGCATTTCGCCAAGCGCCATTGCTGCATCATTGGCAGATTTGGTGACGATGCCGAGGATTGCCTCGCGAACAGTCACGGAGCGGCCGGCTCCAATACCGAGCTTGGTCGGAGCCTGTGCTGCAGCGTTCTTCGAAAACACGACGGGGGTGTCGAGGGTGATGCGGCCGGCTTCGAGTGCTTCGAAGGTCAGATAGACCGTCATCATCTTGGTCAGCGAGGCCGGGTAGTGCAGCGTGTCGGCGTTTTCACTGTAGAGAACGTTGCCGGTATTGGCATCGATGACGATACCGGCATATTTCGGACCGGCCGCGCTCGCGTCAATGACAGTCACCGTGACTGTCGCCGTTGCGATCGAAAAACCAACAAGCGCTCTCGCCAGAATCTTACCGGTTTGAGACGACGAAACGGAAAGAATGGATCTGGACACTAAATCACTCTCTGCTTGCATTTACATTCTCGATTATCCGGCCGCCGCCTCCATGAACGGCCATTCCGTTCGACAGTAGAGGCTTAGCGTTACCAATCGGTTTATGATGAACAGTTGGTTTCAGGTTTCTGCGCCATTTTAGCGGCCGCCCACAGCTGTCGTCGCAGGTACGGCATTATCCACAAGACGCGTTTTGACGAAGTTCTGGACCGCGGCATCCATGGCGCGCCAGTCACCCAGCTGATTGCTGGAAAAGCGGTAGAGAACGCTCAAATCCTTACCGACCTTGATGTCCCTCTGGCAATCGCCGCTGGTTGTCAGCGTGGGCGAGGAGGGCAGGAGACAGCGCACGACATAATCGGTCTCGTCAGGCCGCGGCGCCGTCAGAAGGATTTCGTCGTTGTAGCCGGCATCCGCACGAAGCCGATGTGCGGTCAGGCCGAAGGGGCCGGCATAGGCCGCCCCATCCATCAGTTGCGAATAGATCGGACCGAGCCGGCCGGACATGTCATGGGACATCGTGCTCTGGCTGATTTGCAGGAAGATCAGTGAGGACGATTGCGAGATATCGTCGAAACGCATGCGATCGGCTTCGCTATAGCCCTGCATCTGCGGCCAGGTCAGATAGAGATCGACACGTTCGGCCATACCGTCCGAACGCTCGCTCGGAAAGCGAATGGTGTTTGCAGCCAGACGCATTGTGTCGTCGCCGATCGTGACAGAGATGGGCTTGGTATCCGTCGTATGCCCTGCCAGCGAAATTTTCTCACCAAGCCAGTGTCCACCAACGGATATGGCTACGGTCAAGGCTGCCAGAACGGCGACACCGGCCGTGAGCCCATAGACAAAGCCGCTCGATATCAGCGGTCTTTCTTCGATCATTGCGGCGGATGACAGAGGAGGAGCCATACTCTTGCCTTCATTTCCTTCCGCTCAGGTCGCCATCATCGACGGCAAAGCCTCGCGGCGCCTGACTTTTTTGAGTCTCGTTGGAAATGATGATTGGCGCCACGATGGTTAACCGACGGTTAAATATGTGTCGCAAGCCATGCTAATGGCGCACTTAAATTCTTCGGGTATTTTCAGCCTTAGCTTTAGGCCCACTCATCAAACGAAAAAGAGCCGTTCCCTGGGACAGTGGGAACGGCTCAGAGGCACCGGCCTGGACAGAAATCAGGGGACGAGACCGGGCCTCTGACTTTGACCATCGACGCTAGGTCGCCGATGATCCTGTGTGAAGAACGCTTATTTCAAGCTGCCGACTGCGACGGCGCGGCCATCCTGGATCTTGACCCAGCGAGCCGGGTGGTCGGCGGACTGGCGCTTGAGGAAGGTATACTCGGTTTCGGACCAGAGCTTCACCTTGTTGCGCATGTTATCGAGAATGAAATCGCCGCGATCCGTGCGGACGGTCAAAACGGCATGGCCTTCACCGTTCGGCTGCAGCACGACGGTCATGAGCAGATCGGAAGGCGAGAAGCCGGCATCGATGAGCTGCTTGCGCTTCAGGAGCGCGAAATCCTCGCAGTCACCGGCGGTGGTCGGGATCGCCCACTTTTCCTCAACGCCGTAAAGCTCCATATCGGTCATCGGCTTGATGGTGGTATTGACCGTGTAATTGACCTTCAGAATCGTCTTCCAGCTATCCTCATTGAGGATCATCGGCCCTGCATCGCCACCGGAATAGGCGCATTCCCGCGGATTTTCCTTGCAGAATTCGTAATGGCCGATCGGAGGAGCAGCGTCGCCTGTTATCGTCATGTTGGCGGGTGCCGCCTGGGCCGCACCGAAGAAGCCAAGAGCGGAAAGCGCCAGAGCGGCAAGGCCGCGAAGTGCGATTTGAAAGTTCATGTCCCTGTCCCTGTTTTATTGGGATCAGAATGACACGCGTGATTTTATCTGACGCAAAATTGCGCAGTTAAATTAATGGTTTAGTTGAATCAAATCTGGAGAAAATTCTCATAAAACACGCAGAAAACTTGATTCAAGTTTGCGGCAAATTCGATTAAAATTTGAGGAATTTTGGTATGAAGTGCAGCAAAGCGAGAGTTTGGTATCCGGCTGTTTCGGAACGGTTTTCAACAATGAGGATCGTTAACGTCCGGGTGCAGATTTGGGCACCAACCGTGTTGTATTGATACAGAGCCCACCTTGCGATAGGCCTGCCGAGTGCCGGAAATGACCGCAAGAACCTCGATCTGTCCCATTTTGGGAAAGCCGGCTCAAAAAATATTTTTGATTTTTATTGTCGGCCGTTGGGGCGAGGCCCGTCGGTTGTGCGAATGATCGCGGCAGCCATCTCCGCGACGGCCGGCGAGTGGGCCGCGTTCGCAACGATCACCAGTTCCGCCTCTGGCCATGCTTGCGACAATTCCCAGGCTGTTACCAGCGGCGCCTCGAGATCCATCCGCCCCTGGATCATCGTGCAGGGGATACCGGCGAGCCGATGGATGTCGCGCAGGATCTGCCGTTCCTCGAGCCAGCCCAGATGGTGGAAGTAGTGGGTGATGATCCGGGCACGGGCCGTCAGATAGCGAGCATCGGACCACCGAGATGGGAGGGTCTCGCGCGGATCGATCAGGATCGAGGCGCCCTCCCATTCGTGCCAGTCTCTTGCGGCTCTCACGTGGATTGCGGGATCTGGGTTAAGCAGGAGGCGATAATAGGCAGCGACGAGATCACCGTCGCGATCCTCTTCATGCACGGCAGCGCGAAAGCGTGCCCATTGCTCCGGAAAGAACCGGCCAAGACCTTGATAGAGCCAATCGATTTCTGATTGTCTCGTCATGGTAATGCCGACGAGGAGCAAGCTTTCCACCCGTTGCGCATGGGTTTCGGCATAGACGAGCGCAAGCGTGCAGCCCCAGGAATTGCCGAAGACGATCCAGCTTTCAACGCCGAGACGCAACCGCAATTGCTCGATATCGGCAATCGTATGCCATGTGGTGTTGGCCGAGAGATCGATCGCCGGTTCCGACGCATGCGGAAGGCTGCCGCCGCAGCCGCGCTGGTCGAACTGAATGATTCGATAGTAATGCGGGTCAAAATAACGCCGCGTTCCGGCCGAACTTCCTGAACCCGGACCGCCGTGCAGGATAAGGACAGGCCTGCCTGGCCGGTTGCCTGATTGCGTCCAATGAATCCGCTGGCCGTCACCGACCTCAAGCAGGCCTTCGTCAAAAGGAATTGTATCCGGGTAAAGCATTCGCCGTCACGCGTTGAGAAGAAGACAGGCATCGCTGTTTCGCGACGCCGCGTGACAGGAGGATGACAATATCAGAGAAATTCGCGCAAGGTCTCGCGCGACTGCAGCGAAAGGAATTCGATCGCCACGCCTTCCATGAAATGGCGGACGACGCGGCCACGCATATTGCCGAGGCGCACCGGCGTCCCGATCGTAGGGCGTATTTCGACATCGACCGCGGCACCCGAGAGCGAGAGGTCCATGATGCGGCAGACATATTGCGTACCGTCGTCGAGCGTAAGCTCGCAGCGGGTGTTGCGCGGCGTCAGGCGATCATGGCGGCGATCTTCCGGCAGGCCGAGTTCGTGCTTGTTGGCAAGCCAGGTCAATTGGGCGGCAAGCTTTTCGCGTTTCCGTTCGGTCGCATTGATCGACATGGTGAAACCGCGGCCATCGACGGCAACGACATTGCCTTCAACGCGGCCAAGGTGATCGATATAGGCGACAACGCGCTCGTCGGCGCGCGGACGTCCCAGGCAGGTGACATGAAGGTCGCCCGGCGACATCTCGGTGACCAGGCACTCGAACTCCTCATAATTAGCCAGCATCAGGCGACCCTGCATATTGATCGGAACCCGTTGAAAGGTCCGCTGATCATTGCGAACAGCATTGCCTGGCATTTGGTTGGGCCGCGTCGCATGGGCCGGCTGGAATGAGTGCATGAAGCGTCTTGAACCCTATTGCGTCTCTTCCAACTATTAGCCGCAACTCCTTAAAGTAAGGTTGTCTTTCCCAAGGCATGGCTTAGAGATGATCGTCGATTTTGTTCCGAGCTGGGTCAATTCCAGCTCTCTCGCGCCCATTTTTTGCTTGAATTAACTTTCGGCGCATCCATTCGCCCAGGCTGGTGCTTCGCTGATGCGGCAGAAGATCTGTCGGATCGGGATGCGGCGGCGCATTCACGAGCCGGACGGGGCGGTCGCGAAGCAGGCGGCTGCGGTCCAGCGCCAGAAATTCCAGGCGCTCATTGCCGAGCCATGTCGTGTAAACGGTGGGCGTGAGGCAGCCGAGCAGTCTGTCGCAAGTGTCGCTCGATGTTCGAATTGGCAGCAATATCAGCTCGAAGGTCATGCTGCGGCCACTGATGCAATATCCCGTTGCATGGATCGATGCGGGAACCACGTGCCTCATCACGCCGGCGGCGATGTGCACCGGATCGTCCTGCTGGCTGCCAGCCCAGAGCGCCGCGAAATTCTCGCCGCGAATCTCGCGCCCCATGAGGTTGCAGATCGCCGTACCGGCCAGACGGAAGCGGGGATTGTCGTCGGCCGTGTTTTCCAGGATGAACAGCTCGGGAAGAATATGTCCGATCGCCGATGGCTGTATCAAATTGCGCAAGGGGGCATCAGCGTTGCCGCGTATATGCTCCCAATAGGTAAATATATCGATGCTCGTCTTCTGGCGCATAATGCGTCCGTGTCCCATTTCATTTCAAATACAAAGGCATTCATTGCCCTCGACTCCACCGTTGCGAATTCCATGCCAGAACCGGGCCATTAGGGTTAACAAGGGGTTTCGCTTGCTCCGCCCGATGGTCGGTGTAAGGCTTTGTTCATCACTTCACCAAGTGACCTTCAGCACGAATTTCCCGGGCGCCGGATGGACCAGCGTGGTCCAAGCCGGAGAGGAGCATCCCGGCGCGCCGCCCCATACTGCGGGCGGCTTTTTTTTTGATTTTTGCTGCGGTATGTGTCGAAGACCTCTATTGATAAGCCGAGCAAGACATGGACGATGAACAGCTGCCGCGCCCAGAGCCGGAAAATCCGCGGCCGCAGCAGCATGTGCCCGCCTTCAATCTGCCTCCCGCGATTCTGGCGAGTCTTGCTGTTCTGATCGTCATCTTCGCGGTCATGAACCTGCCCTCGTGGTCGGACGATACGTTGAACTGGATTTATTTCACCTTCAGCTTCATCCCGGCCCGTTATGCCTTCCCCTTGTCGCAGCAGGGGCTGGAATGGCTTTGGACGCCGGTCACCTATTCGCTACTGCATGGCGGGATCGAGCATATCGTCTTCAACAGTCTCTGGCTGATGGTCTTTGCCGCGCCCGTGGCGCGACGCATCGGCGCGCTGCGCTATGTGATTTTCTGGATTTTTTCGTCCGCCGCTTCCGCCTTCCTGCATGCAGCGCTTTATTGGGGAGACCAGACGCTTTTGATCGGTGCATCCGGAGTCGTCTCGGCGCTGATGGGGGCAGCTTGCCGCTTTGCGTTTCCGGCCATGGACGGTCGCAGAGTTTCCATGCGGCAGGCGCATCTCAATCCGCGACTCAGCATCTTGGAGTCGCTTCGAAGCCGTACCGTCGTCGCCTATATCGTCATGTGGGTCGCCGGTAATGCACTCGTCGCCTTCGGCATCAATCTTGCGGGCGACAGCTCGCAGCCGGTGGCCTGGGATGCTCATATTGGCGGATTCCTGTTCGGATTCCTGCTTTTTGCACCCTTCGACCGGCAGCCGCCCGTGGAAGCTCAGGAAGCTTTACCACTCGATGAATGAGCTGTTGCTTTCTGACTGACACAGGCGCACCATTGCTATCCGTCGATCGTTGGATGAGGAGATCGACCGACCGACGGGCGAGGCGCCGGTTTGAGCTCCGGGGGTAATTTCGGAACATATCGGACGCTTCAGGTGTTCATCATGCTTTCGAGATGGGAGGATCGAATGTCAGTTTCCGTAAAGGCCATACTTGAAGCCAAGGGCCGCGACGTCGTGACGACGGGCGGTAATACGACCGTTGCCGAGGCCGCGAAGATTCTCAATGAGAATCGCATCGGCGCCATCGTGGTCGTCGGACCGGGCGGCAAGATTTCCGGTATCTTCACCGAACGGGATGTGGTCAATGCCGTTGCCAAGCAGGGGCAGGAATGCCTCGACAAGCCGATCGCATCGATGATGACGGCCAAGGTGCATCGCTGCAAGGAAGATACGACGACCGACGAATTGATGGAACTGATGACGATGCGCCGCTTCCGTCACGTTCCCGTTGAGGAGAAAGGCAAGCTTTCCGGCATCATCTCCATAGGCGACGTCGTCAAATGGCGCATCCGTGAGATCGAACTCGAGGCCGAGCAGATCAAGGCCTATATCGCCGGGTAAGAAGCGGTTCGGCGTGACCGAAGCAATCGGCGCGGTGGATCGCCTGCGGTAAGCAACGGCCTGAATTCCCAGCAAAGCGCCGATTGCGTTTTTCAAGGCTTAACGCGCGTAGGCTTCTTGCATGCGCCGGATCTCGGTCAATCTTGCCGATGCTTCCTCATAGCCGCGTTCTATTGCTTCGCCAGCACGATGAAATTCCGAAAGGCCGATATCGCTGAGGCGCGGATGCAACGCCAGATCGGGCGGATCGCCGGCAAGGCGCGCACGCGCAATTCTGTCCTGTATTATGTTGAAAGCCTGCACCATGACACCCGTCATGCCAAGTTTCATGGCGGGCGCATCCTCGCGGCGCAGCAGATCGCCGTTGGGCGAGCCGACATTGTGCTTGACCACCGCGGACCGGCCATAGAGATCGTAGTGAAGGTTTACCGCAACCACCAACGTCTGTTCATAAGTTCGGCAGACCGAAACCGGCACCGGATTGACCAGGGCGCCATCGACCAGCGTACGGCCGTTGGAGCGTACCGGCTCGAAGATGCCGGGCAGGGCATATGATGCCCTGAGCGCAGTGATGAGAGAGCCGTTGGCAATCCAGACTTCATGGCCTGTGTTCAACTCCGACGCGACGGCCACGAAGGGGCGGTCGAGATCTTCGATGGATAATCCTTCCAGATGTTCCTGCATGCGCTTGGTGAGCCGCATGCCGCCGAACAATCCGCTTCCGCCGATGGTGAGGTCGAGCAGGCTGGCGATGCGCCGCATGGTCAGCGAACGCGCGAAGGCCTCGAGCTCGTCAAGCTTACCTGCAAGATAGCAGCCACCAACGAGGGCGCCGATCGACGTACCGGCAATCATGCCGACTGCAATGCCGGCTTCGTCGAGTGCGCGCAAAACACCGATATGCGCCCAGCCACGCGCAGCACCACCGCCAAGCGCCAAGGCAATCTTTACTTTTTTTGGAGGGGCGGGAGGGAGAAGCGGGGTAGACGTATCCTGCGTAAGGCCTGAACCGGTCGAGCTCTGTCCGCCGATGTGACGATTCAACCCCCAATTCAGCATTTTTACGCCTCCTCCGAGGCTCCGTGTGCCTCGGCTAAAATACTGTCCCTTTTTCGTTTCCAAATCGTATACTGGTTGTGGCTTGTTGAAACACCATCACCGATAGGTCTACTGCTTGTAGACTTCTTCCGGATTGAAATGCAGGTGATCGTCGACCACGCTCAGCACCGGCTTCCCATCTTCGAGCTCAACTGTTCGGTAGAAGCAGGAACGGCGGCCAGTATGGCACGTCGCATCATGTCCGGCGACCTCCACTTTCAGCCAGATTGCATCCTGATCGCAATCCGTTCGGATTTCCTTCACCGTCTGAAGGTTTCCGGAGGTTTCACCTTTTTTCCAGATCTTACCGCGCGAGCGGCTGAAATAATGCGCCGTGCCGGTCTTGATCGTCAGCGCGAGCGCCTCGGCATTCATGTGCGCGACCATCAGCAATTCACCATCATGTACATCCGTCACGATCGCGGTGATCAGGCCGCGATCGTCGAAACGGGGCGTGAAATCGCCTGCATCCTCCAACTCGGCTTTATCTTCGGAAGGAGCATTGAAAATCAGGTTCATTTCCGGCTCTTTCGTTGAAGCCCGGTCAGCGACCCCGGACCAAGGACATGAAACGAGCCTGCTCGGCCGGATCGGCCTTGAAGGCACCCGTGAAGGTCATCGTCAGCGTCGAGGAACCCTGCTTCTTTATGCCGCGCATGGACATGCACATATGTTCGGCGTCGATCATCACGGCGACGCCGCGCGGACGCAGGGACTCGTCGATCGCATTGGCGATCTGGGCCGTCATGGCTTCCTGCGTCTGCAGTCGGCGCGCAAAAATATCGACGACACGGGCGATTTTCGACAGGCCGAGGACACGACCGCTCGGCAGATAGGCGACGTGCGCCTTGCCGATGATCGGCACCATATGATGTTCGCAATGCGAATAGAACGGGACGTCCCGCTCAAGAACGATATCGTCGTAGCCCGAGACTTCTTCAAAAGTGCGGCCGAGCACATCCTCGGGATTCAGCTCGTAGCCGCCGAACAGCTCGCGATAGGCCTTGGCAACGCGCGCAGGCGTATCGAGCAGGCCTTCGCGACGCGGATCATCGCCGGCCCAGCGAAGGAGAACGCGGATTGCGTCTTCAGCTTCCTGCTGCGACGGGCGTTCGGAATCAGTGACTTGCGGAAAGTTCTTTACAATGGCGTCCATTACCTGTGGTTCTCCTGATCCGCTGTGCGGATATCATCTTGTCGGACTCGCCACTGGCATTCCCCGAGGTACGGAGATTTTGTACCTTTGGCGGGCTCCGGGGCGTTCTGGCTGGCGGACAAGCCTGCCGTCCTGCACGGTTTCCCATCAAACTTACAGAAGACCATTGCATTTCGATGGTCTTCGAACGACATACATATAGTATGGCATTGTCCCTGTGAAAGTGTCCTAAACGGACACGCTGTGTTTTTTGTTACGAAACACGAACAGGTGCATCGGAGCAAAATCTGTGATGGACGACATCTACAACAGCAAAATCCTAGAGTTTGCCGGCAATATCGGCCGCATCGGCAGTCTTCCTGACGCCGATGCCAGTGCCCAGGCCCATTCCAGACTGTGCGGTTCTCGCGTAAAAATCTGGCTGAAAATGGACGGCGATGTGGTGACCGATTTTGCCCATGACGTCAAGGCCTGTGCGCTCGGCCAGGCGTCATCTTCGATCATGGCGCGCCATGTGGTCGGCGCTACTGCAGACGAAGTACGCAAGGCCCGCGAGGATATGCTCGCCATGCTCAAGGCCGACGGCGAGGGGCCTGAGGGGCGTTTCGAAGACATGCGCTATCTAAAGCCGGTCAGGGATTACAAGGCCCGTCACGCTTCGACCATGCTGACATTCGATGCCGTTGTGGACGCGATCGGGCAGATCGAGGCGGCGCGTCAAGGCGGAAATGCCAAAACGGCTGAAGCCGTCTGAGCGGGCGCTGACCATGTGCCAATTCTGTCTCATGCAGGACGACGATGAAGACGAGGGCGGTGCTGCACCCTCCAAGCGCGCGCGGCGCGATGCATCACTAGGCGGCGACATGGCGATGAAGTCGCGCAATTATGCCGGACCTTTCCGCAAAACACCGGACCGGCTCCTCGGCATGGGCCTCATTCGCCTTTATCAACTGACGCTTTCCGGCTTCATCGGCAACTCCTGCCGCCACATCCCGACCTGCTCGGAATATGGCTATGAGGCAGTAGCGCGCCATGGGCTTTGGGCTGGCGGCTGGATGACGTTGTTTCGCGTCGCCCGCTGCGGACCGGGTGGGACGAGCGGGCTCGATCCGGTGCCCGGCGAGCTGGAGCGCCGCTATCATTGGTGGACGCCCTGGCGCTATTTCCGCCTTGGGCAAAAGGCTGCCTGACCGTTGGCAGTTTATGTCGCGCTGCTCTACAGCATAGTCCTTGGCCCAGGCCGCAGAGTTATCATGTCCGATCTCAAGGCCATGGCGGAGAGTTTGGGCTTTCGCAATGCCCGAACGCTTGTTGCGACTGGCAATCTTGTTTTCGAAGCTGAGCCGCAATCAATCGCATCGGTCGAGGCACAGCTTGAGACAGGTTTTGCTACGGCTTTCGGCAAGCATGTCGATATCATCGTCCGCGATGCCGATACATGGCTGAGGCTCGCCGACGGCAATCCCTTTCTCGACGGGATCGGCAGCGAGGTCATCGTACGGGTGATGCGGCAGCCACTCGAACCCGAAATTCTCGATGTGCTTGCGAAATACCGGCAGGACGAGCGCATGGCCGTTGTCGATGGCGATTTATGGATCGATTTCGGCCTCAAGGCCAGCGAGACGAAAATGCTACCGGCTTTGACAACAAAACGGCTCGGCATCGGAACGATGCGAAACTGGAACACCGTGCGTGGTTTAGCCGAGATGATCGGCAGCTAACGCGGCTTTTCCTTTACTAGAATGCGAAATACAGCTATCAGGCGCGCGGACTTAAGTTACGCATTTACTTGGTCCCTATCTTTCGAAACCACCCGCATTCGTTGGCGGGACTGGACAAGGAGAATATCGATGTCCCAATCCGTTTCCCTGACATTTCCCGATGATTCCGTGCGCAGCTTCGCTGCCGGCACGACCGGGCGCGATGTTGCCGAATCCATTTCCAAGTCGCTGGCCAAGAAGGCTGTCGCAATCGCTATAGACGGCACCGTGCGCGACCTTTCCGATCCGGTGACCGACGGCAGGATCGAGATCATTACCCGCTCGGACGACCGCGCGCTGGAACTGATCCGCCATGACACTGCTCACGTTCTCGCCGAAGCCGTTCAGGAGCTCTGGCCGGGAACGCAGGTGACGATCGGTCCGGTCATCGAAAACGGCTTCTACTACGACTTCGCCAAGAACGAGCCCTTCACACCCGATGACCTCCCGGTCATCGAGAAGCGGATGCGCGAGATCATCCAGCGCAACAAGCCGTTCACCAAGGAAATATGGTCGCGCGAGAAGGCGAGGGAAGTCTTTGCCGCCAAGGGCGAGCGCTACAAGGTGGAACTGGTCGATGCCATCCCCGAAGGTCAGGATCTGAAGATCTATTACCAGGGTGATTGGTTCGATCTCTGCCGAGGTCCGCACATGGCCTCGACCGGCCAGATCGGCAATGCCTTCAAGCTGATGAAGGTTGCCGGCGCCTATTGGCGTGGCGACAGCAACAATCCGATGCTGACCCGCATCTATGGCACGGCGTTTGCCGAGCAGACGGATCTTGACAACTATCTGCACATTCTTGCCGAAGCCGAAAAGCGCGACCATCGCCGTCTCGGCCGCGAAATGGACCTGTTCCATTTCCAGGAAGAAGGCCCTGGCGTCGTCTTCTGGCACGGCAAGGGCTGGCGCATGTTCCAGACGCTCGTGTCCTATATGCGCCGGCGACTGCAGGGCGATTATCAGGAAGTCAACGCGCCGCAGGTGCTCGACAAGTCGCTTTGGGAGACCTCGGGTCACTGGGGCTGGTACCGTGACAACATGTTCAAGGTCACCGTTGCCGGCGACGATACAGATGACGATCGCGTCTTTGCGTTGAAGCCGATGAACTGCCCCGGCCACATCCAGATCTTCAAGCATGGCTTGAAGTCTTATCGCGAACTGCCGATCCGCCTTGCGGAATTCGGGGCCGTGCATCGCTACGAGCCTTCGGGCGCGCTCCATGGTTTGATGCGCGTGCGCGGCTTCACGCAGGACGATGCACACATCTTCTGCACCGACGAGCAGATGGCGGCTGAGTGCCTGAAGATCAACGATCTTATCCTGTCGGTCTATGAGGACTTCGGCTTCAAGGAGATCGTCGTCAAGCTTTCGACTCGCCCCGACAAGCGCGTCGGTTCGGACGAGCTCTGGGATCGCGCCGAAAGCGTGATGATGGACGTGCTGAAGACGATCGAGGCGCAGTCCGAAGGCCGCATCAAGACCGGCATTCTGCCGGGCGAGGGCGCTTTCTACGGCCCGAAGTTCGAATATACGCTCAAGGATGCCATCGGCCGTGAATGGCAATGCGGCACGACGCAGGTCGACTTCAACCTGCCGGAGCGTTTCGGTGCCTTTTACATCGACCAGCACTCCGAAAAGACGCAGCCGGTCATGATCCATCGTGCCATCTGCGGCTCGATGGAGCGCTTCCTGGGCATCTTGATCGAGAACTTTGCCGGCCATATGCCGCTGTGGGTTTCGCCGCTGCAGGTCGTCGTGGCGACGATTACCTCGGAAGCCGATGCCTACGGCGAAGAAGTAGCGGAAGCGTTGCGCGACGCCGGCCTCGATGTCGAGACCGACTTCCGCAACGAGAAGATCAACTACAAGATCCGCGAGCATTCGGTGACGAAGGTTCCGGTCATCATCGTCTGCGGCAAGAAGGAAGCCGAGGAACGTTCGGTCAACATCCGCCGCCTCGGCAGCCAATCGCAGACCTCGATGTCACTGGACGAAGCGATCGCGTCGCTTGCTCTCGAAGCAACGCCGCCGGACATTCTGCGCAAGCGCGAAGCACGGCGCGTCAAGGCGGCTTGACGCTTCTGTATCTGGCGGCACCTTCAGGGTGCCGTCAGAGAACTGACATACGACTTTCATATAATTGATGAATCAACGCGTTGCTGTGGCTGCAGCATGTGACGCAACTGAGACCATAGGAGCGGGGCAGCCCCGTCGCGCACTTGGAATTCAAAGAATTATCCTACGCCAACGAACGGGACACGCGGATCAAGCGCTGGTTCATCCGCTCCATCGAAGGCCTTTCCGGCCGAGATCGTTACGCCCGGCTCTACGATATCTGGCGCACGGATATCGTCGGCAAGAGCGAGCGGGTTTTCGGCAAGATGCTTGATCTCATCAATGTGCGCCTGCTCATCAAAGGCGAGTGGCCGCCGAACCAGATCCCCGAGGCGCCGATCGTCATCGTCGCCAATCACCCCTACGGCATCGGCGACGGCATTGCGGTGCTGGCGCTTGCCGAGCAACTGGGGCGGCCCTTCAAGGTTCTGATCAATAACGAATTGCTGAAGGTGCCTGAGATGCACGACTATTCGCTGCCGGTCTCCTTCGAGGAGACCAAGGAAGCGATGGCGATCAATATGAAGACCCGGCATGAGGCTGTTCGCCTCTTAAAGGAAGGCACAACGATCATCGTCTTTCCGGCCGGTGGCGTTGCAACCGCCAAGAAGGGTTTCGGCCGGGCGGAGGATCTGCCTTGGAAGATATTCCCGGCAAAACTCATCCAGGCCGCGCGTGCGAGCGTCATTCCCATCTATTTCGAAGGACAGAACGGCCGGCTGTTCCATCTGGCGAGCCGCATCTCGATGACCCTGCGGATCTCGCTGCTGATCCGTGAATTCCGGCGTCTCTCCGGCAGCACCATAACAGCGCATATCGGTGCTCCCAGGAGCTGGGAGGCCCTCAGCGAGGGCAGTGACCGCAAGGACCTGCTGACGAAGCTCTATGGAGCGGTCTTCTCCATGGCACCCCCTAGAAAGATGCTGCGGCGTAAGGCCGGGTGAGCGGAAAGGGTTCGAGCTTCTCATCACCGAACGGTGACTGCACTGATAGCGCCAGCCGGCGATCAAACCCGGGGCTCCGCTGTCAATCCATGCTATCGCCGTCGTCGCCACCAGCGGAAGGCGCCAATTGTTCATAAGTGGGCAGCGGTTGCTGGTTGGTCGTGGCCGGCGGCGTCTGGCTCTGGCGCATCGGCGGCATCTGGATCGGCAGCTGCCGGGCCGACTGTTCGGTATCGGCATCCTGCGGCTGCTGCTGCTTCATCAGCACTTCCACATCCGTATTCATCCCGGCGGCGACCGTGAAATCGCGCTGATAGATCTTGTCCTTGTTGCGGGCAACAGCCGTATAGCGGCCTTCCGCAAGGACCATGGTCGGGAACGCACTGACGCTTTCCCCGACGATATCGCCCGCAGATGTGAGGATCGACCAAGCCGTATCGGCGATCGCCTCGCCGCCGGCATCCGAGACCAGCTTGAACGTGAGCTTTGCCGCTCTGTGCTGGATGGTTGCCTCCGTCACCTTGCCGGCTTCCACCTGGATATCGGCACGGATGACGGCATTGACCTCGCCATATTCGGAGACGACGTGATAGGTGCCGGCACTGAGGCCGACCAGCGTGTTCGGCTTGACGTCGTCCATGACGAGGCCGCGTTCGCCGTCTTCCTTGGTCTCGCTCGAATAGATCGAGAAACTCAGCTCGTTCGGAGGGATACGGACATCGGGGCCGGATACGGCATTCAAGACCATGCCGCCGGCGTCGAGAACCATCGTCTGCTTCTGGGTCTCGCCGCTTTCAGGCACGCTCAGCCGCTTGGTGACACCGGCGCGGCCGAAAGAGACATTGACGAAGTAATCGCCCGGCAAAAGGTGAAAGGAAGCCGAGCCTCCCCGCGAGCTGGCAACCAGCGGCAGTTTGCCGTCTGCTCCCGCTATCGGGCTGAAGACGTACCAGGCAAGGCCCTGCTGCTGCGGGCTGCTCTGGGGCGTGAGTTTGGCTTCGAGGGAAACGTCGCGCAATGCGCGCGCAGGCGAATTCTCGCCATTCGGGGCCACGAAAGCATTGAGCTTCGGCATCTTGACGCTGCCGTCGAGCTGCTTGAATTCCTTGAAGGCATCCTGTGCCGAGGCGGCGGTACTCATGCTCGCAAGCATTGCGAAAGCCGCGCTCAATCGGCGAGCGGATGAAATGCCTGACATGGATACCAACCGATTGACTTCCGATAAAACACACGCCACTTCAAAACCAATGCGGTGGCAAATTCAAGACCTCATCATACCACAAGCCAAAATGAAGGCAGTTCCTCAATGAAAACCGATATCAAGCTGGTCGACTATCTCGCGGTGCGCCGATCCATCCCTGCGTTCCAGATGTCGGAGCCGGGACCGGACAAGGCTGAGATCGAGGAGATTCTCCGGTTGGCCTCGCGTGTGCCGGACCACGGCAAGCTCGCACCGTGGCGCTTCATCGTCTATCGCGGCGAGGAACGCGCTCGCATCGGTGAAGAGCTGCTGAAGCTTGCGCTGGAAGCTAAGCCTGACCTATCGGAGGAAATGATCCAGGTGGAGCGCACCCGCTTCACTCGTGCCCCGGTGGTCATCGCCGTCGTCAGCAAGGCGGCGCCGCATTTCAAGATCCCGGAATGGGAACAGCTGATGTCGGCGGGCGCGCTTTGCATGAACCTGCTGATTTCAGCCAATGCTCATGGTTGGGTCTCCAATTGGCTGACCGAATGGTTCGCCTTCGACGAGCGCGCCTATCCGTTGCTCGGCGTCCAGCCTGGCGAAAAGGTCGCCGGCTTCATCCATATCGGCTCGACAAGCTTTCCTCCGGTCGAACGCCCACGCCCGGAACTTGCCGAAACGGTAACATGGGTCGGCGGCGAGGACGCGTGATGTTCTATACGACGGATACCAATCGTCATGGGCTGGCGCATGATCCGTTCAAGGCGATCGTGGCGCCGCGGCCGATCGGCTGGATCGGCAGCAAGGGCAGGGATGGTTCGCTGAATTTGTCGCCTTATTCCTTTTTCAACGCCGTCAGCGACCGGCCGAAGCTGGTGATGTTCTCCTCTGCCGGCAGAAAGGACAGCGTGCGCAATGTCGAGGAAACCGGCGTCTTTACGGCCAACCTCGTCAGTCGCCATATCGTTGAGAAGATGAACCATTCTTCCGTTGCCGTTCCCTATGGCGTCAATGAATTCGAACTTGCCGGACTGACCGCAAAACCTGGCGAGCTGATCGATGCGCCCTATGTTGCCGAAGCCTTTGCCGTGCTTGAATGCCGGGTAACTGAAATCCTGCAGCCCAAGGGTCTCAATGGCGAGGTATCGGAAAATATCATGGTCATCGGCCAGGTCGTCGGTATCCATATCGACGAGACGATCATTCGCGACGGCAGGCTGGACATGGCGCTGGCGCGTCCCATCGCCCGCATGGGCTACATGGATTATAGCGAGGGCAGTGACGTCTTCGAGATGATCAGGCCAAAGGCGCCCTGATGGGTGCCACTCGTGCTGGTAGGCGAAAGGTTAATAAGCAAGGTAAACGTCCCGTAAACCTTTGCCCGATAACGTGAAGCATATGAATTTGCGGGGCAAGAATCGCCTCGTTGATATCGGGGCGTTACGTGATCATAGAAGCATTCCTTCGCTGGGCTGAGACCGCCAAGGCAGAAAGCAGGACCCGAGCGGCCAATGCGCTCGGCAGGGCCTATCTGCAGTCGGAGATGCCGAAGGACGAGCGCGCGGCTGCCGAGATGGCAATGACCTATCTGCTCGACGACCCGTCTCCCCGCGTGCGGCTGGCGCTTGCTGAGGCGGTCGCGCATTCGGCCACCGCCCCGCGGAACGTCATCCTGTCTTTAGCCGAGGATCAGCCTGAAATCGCCGGGCAGATCATCCTATTTTCGCCCGTGTTCACCGATGCCGACCTCGTCGATCTCGCATTGCGGGGTAGCGATGTGACGCGGGTGTTGATCGCGTCTCGCGGCGAGGTGCCACGTGCGGTCTGCGCTGCACTTGCCGAGATCGGCGGCGAGGCTGAAATTCTGTGTCTGCTCGAGAACGATGGTGCCTTGCTTTCGCAGGCCTCGCTCAAACGCATCGCCGAGCGAATGGGTGACTGCGCCGACATACGCGGACTGCTTCTTTCACGAGACATCTTGTCCTCAGATATCAGGCACCTGCTGATGCGCCAGGTCAGCAACGCGCTTTTGGAATCGCCCCTCGTCCAGAGTTTTATCGACAGATCCAGACTACAGCAGGTAACGCGTGAAGCGACCGAATCCGCAACCGTCACGATTGCGGGAACGGCACAGCACGAGCAATTGCCCGATTTGGTCGAGCATCTCAGGCAGGGCGGCTGGCTGACGCCGGCGTTCCTGATGCATGCGCTATGTTCCGGCAAGGTCGATTTCTTTGCCTGCGCGATCACCAATCTTTCCGGATGCGATGAACGGCGCGTGCGCTCGATCGTTTCCAGGGGGCGCGCCCATGCCCTGCGGGCGCTTTACGAAAGCGCCGGACTGCCTCGGGATATCAGCACGATCTTCGTCGAAGCGACGATGATATGGCGCGAATCCTCCCGCAAGAACGGCAGTGCGATGCTGGAAGATGTGTCTTCGCGATTGATGCGCAAGTTCCGCCTTGCGGAGCAAGCCCCCGCCGCGGCAACGCAGTTGCTCGACATGGTCGAGAAGCTTGCCAATGCCGAGAAACGGCAGACTGCGCGGAGCTTTGCCGCACTGGCGACGCTCGCCGCCGCGTGATATCCAGCGGACATTCTATCTCTCAGAGGTTCATCTTGTCACTGACGATTGCTATCGAATCCCCGCGTCAGGAGGGGGTTATCCGCCTTCTCGACATGTCGAGCGCCTATGCGGAATCGCTCTATCCGGTGGAGAGTAACCACATGCTCGATCTCTCTTCCCTGGAGAAGGCCGAGGTGACCTTCTGGGTTGCCAGGGTAGAGGGCGCGATCGTCGGATGTTGCGCCTTGGTGGAAGCCGGCGACGGTACAGCGGAGATCAAGCGCATGTTCGTCGATCCGATCGCCAGAGGCCGCAGTGTCGCGCGCAAGCTAATGGAGACGCTCGAAGCGGCAGCGCTCGAAAAAGGCCTTTCCGCGGTGCGGCTTGAAACCGGCATATATCAGCCGGAAGCGATCGGCCTATACCGGAAATTCGGATATCTCGAAATTCCCGCATTCGGCAGCTATCAGCCCGACCCGCTCAGCCTGTTCATGGAAAAACGGCTGGAACAAACCAGCTGAGCAATCAGCCTTCGGCAGCGTCCCGAACATGCAGCTGCAGTTCGGGTTCCTGCGCATGCTGTTCCTCGGTCAATTCAGCCTCACGAATCCATTCGCGCCAGATGGCAACGATAATGGCCATTAGGACCGGGCCGATGAACAGCCCGAGGAAACCCATGGTCTTCACCCCGCCCACCAGACCGAAGAAGGTGGGGAGGAACGGCAGCTTGATCGGACCGCCGACAAGCTTGGGACGGAGCGTTTTATCGACAATGAAAAGCTCGATCGTGCCCCAGAGAAAGAGGGCGATACCCGCCCAAAGCGAGCCGCTGGCGACGAGATAGATCGACACAAGCGACATGGAAAGCGGTGCACCGCCCGGCACGAGAGCCATCACGCCCGTCAGTACGCCGAGCGTGATTGCGGACGGAGCGCCGGCGATCCAGTAGGCCACGCCGAGGACGATGCCTTCGCCGATGGCGATTAGCGTCATGCCCATGACGGTCGAACTGATCGTCGCGGGTACGACCCGCGAAATCCGTTCCCAACGATTGGGAAGAATACGTTCGCCGAGCAGATCGACCTGACGAACGAAGGTCGAGCCGTCGCGATAGATGAAGAACAATGCAATCAGCATGAAGAGCAAGGTCAAGACGACGTGGAAGGCGCCACCGCCTGCTGCGAGCACTGCCCTGTAGATATTGCCGATATGGGCGCCGCTGACGAGCTGCGCCAGCTCACCGAGCGAGCCCGGGCTGCCGACATATTGCGTCCATTGCTCGCCGAGCCACGCACCGACGACCGGCAAAGCCAGAATCCATTGCGGTGGCGGCGCACCGTCACGGTTTACATGGATTGCCCAGCCGAACCAGTCGCGTACTTCTCCAGCCATATAGAGGGCGGAAAGAACGATCGGGAGAACCAGAAAGGTCACGATGAATGCAATAGCGATGGTGGCGGCAACTGTCGTATTCCCGCCCGTTCGCCGCACGATATCACTGTAAAGCGGCCAAGTGGCAAAGCCGATCACCGCGGCGGCCAGAACCGGAACGAGAAAGCCATAGAAGAAATAAATGCCGGCAATGGCAATCAGAATCAGCAGCCAGCGCGCTGCGGAAATGGATGGGATCAAAGGCATGCGCGCATGCGCACTCGGTCCCAGCCACCGATGCTCCCTCGGCTTATGACGTTCAAATACACCCACCGGTCTTACTTCGCCCCTCTTTACTAGATCATCCGGTTATGGGGTATGATCTAGGCCGTTTCAAGAGCAACGGCTTTAAGCTTCTTATTCAGCCGTCATGACAATAGCACGACCGTCCTGCGCGCCGTAATTAAGTTATCGAGAGGCGAAGAAGCATCTTGAACGCAGAAGACTGAGTTTTTGTGTCGAATTTGAAACTTTTATCAGCGAGGAGGATCAACAAATCCGTTTCGGCGGTTGGTCTGCTGTCAGATATCCAGATCCTCGGCAAAGGCAGCGCGCTCCTGAATGAAGCGGAAACGGGCGTCGGCCTTGGTGCCCATCAGATTGTCGACGGCGTCGCGGGTGCCTTCGAAATCCACTTCATCGATCTCGACGCGCAGCAGCGTGCGCTTAGCCGGATCCATCGTGGTCTCCTTGAGCTGGGCCGGCAGCATTTCGCCCAGACCTTTGAAGCGGCTGATCTCAACCTTGCCTTTGCCCTTGAATTCCGTGGCCATCAGCTCCTGCCGGTGGGCGTCGTCGCGGGCATAGATGGATTTCGAGCCCTGGGTGATCTTGTAGAGCGGCGGGACGGCCAGAAAGAGGTGGCCCTGACGGATCAGCTCCGGCATCTCCTGATAGAAGAAGGTGATCAGCAGCGAAGCGATGTGGGCGCCGTCGACGTCGGCATCGGTCATCACGACGATGCGCTGATAGCGAAGGTCTTCCTCACGGTATTTCGTGCGTGTGCCGCAACCGAGCGCCTGCACGAGGTCGGTAATCTGCTGATTGGCAGAAAGCTTCTCCCGGCCGGCGCTGGCGACGTTCAGAATCTTGCCGCGTAGCGGCAGGATTGCCTGGTTGGTGCGGTTTCGTGCCTGCTTGGCCGAGCCGCCTGCCGAATCGCCCTCCACGAGGAAAAGTTCGGCACCTTCCGCTGCGCTCTGCGAGCAATCCGCCAGCTTGCCCGGAAGGCGCAGCTTGCGCACGGCCGTCTTGCGGTTGACTTCCTTTTCCTTGCGCCGCCGCAGGCGCTCCTCGGAGCGCTCGATCACCCATTCCAGCAGCTTTTCAGCTTCGGCCGGATTGTCGGCAAGATAGTGATCGAAAGGGTCGCGCAGTGCGTTTTCGACGATGCGCTGGGCTTCGACCGTCGCGAGCTTGTCCTTCGTCTGGCCGACGAATTCCGGCTCGCGGATGAAGATCGACAGCATGCCGACGCCGGAAATCATCACGTCATCCGTCGTGATATTGGCCGCACGCTTGTTTTGGGTGAGATCGGCGTAGCTCTTCAGGCCCTTGGTCAAGGCAATGCGGAGGCCTGCCTCATGGGTGCCGCCTTCAGGAGTCGGAATCGTATTACAATAGGAATGGATCTGCGGGTCGCCGCCATACCATGTGATCGCCCATTCGAGCGAGCCGTGGCCGCTTTCCTTTTCCGACTTGCCGGCAAAGATCTCGCGGGTGACAGTGAACTCGTTGCCCATCGTCGCCTTAAGATAATCCTTAAGGCCGCCCGGGAAATGGAAGACCGCCTTTTCCGGAACATCGGCGCCTTCCGGCGCCAGCTCGGGATCGCAGCCCCAGCGGATTTCGACGCCGCCGAACAGATAGGCCTTGGAACGGGCCATGCGGAAAACGCGGGCCGGATCGAAGCGGGCGTGATCGCCGAAGATCTGCGGATCGGGATGGAAGCGGACGCGCGTGCCGCGGCGATTATGCACGTCACCCAGTTCTTCCAAACCGCCAATCGGCAGGCCGCGCGAGAAGCGCTGGCGATAGAGCTTGCGGTTGCGGGCGACTTCGACTTCCAGATCATCCGACAGCGCATTGACGACGGACACGCCGACGCCATGCAGACCGCCCGAGGTCTCATAGGCCTTGCCGTCGAATTTGCCGCCGGCATGCAGCTTGGTCATGATGACTTCGAGCGTCGACTTGCCAGGCACCTGCGGATGGTTTTCCACGGGAATGCCGCGCCCGTTATCCGTGACGGTCAGATAACCTTCCCGATCGAGATAGACCTCAATGAAATTGGCGTGGCCGGCCACCGCCTCGTCCATGGAATTGTCGATGACTTCGGCGAAGAGGTGGTGCAGCGCCTTCTCGTCCGTGCCGCCGATATACATGCCGGGACGCATGCGGACGGGCTCGAGCCCCTCGAGAACTCGGATGGAGCTTGCGCCATATTCCTCTGACGACGAAGTCGTCGGAGCCGGGCGCTGTGCGGGCGCGGCGGCTGACTTTTCCGGCTTTGCGGCCGACTTTTCCGCTGCTTCCGGTTTCGGCGAGCGGGGGAGGCCGGAGAAGAGATCGTTGCTGTTATCCATAGAACTTCGAGCTGCTAGATTTGTCCTGGAGGGGCCAAACCCCTTTAATATCGCATTTGTCGCCGCTATTCGCGAATCATCGTGATTCTGCCAGAAACGGCGCACAAGAGCGATGGCGCCCCGTGACGGGGAAGATTCATGAATGAGATTTGCGTTGCCGAGTGACGAATGGCAACCCCGATGGCTGATTTGAGGAAGTATCCGCATGCGAATGTCCACAGCTCATTTGCCTATCCTGCCCGCAATCTCGGCCATTTTGCTTCTGGCGACGGGGCAGACCGCCTCTGCAGATATGTTGAAGCCGTTCAAGGATGAGCTGTTTTCCAATCAGACGGTCATCGAAAGCCACGACAACGGCGCGTTCCAGACGATCGATTACCAGGAAATGCGAGATATCAATGGCCGCGACCAGATTCCGGAAAAGCGCGTCAAGCCGGCCTATGTCGATACCGGCGTGCGCTGGAAAGCCCAGGAAGACGAAACGCTTGAGATCAGCGGCCGCAAGGTCGATGTCACCCGCATAGGTCCCGCATCGCAACAGGCATTTACCGTGATCTTCATCCATGGCCGCGGCGGCGACCGCCGGCTCGGCTCCAACGACTATACGTTCGGCGGCAATTTCAACCGGCTGAAGAACCTCGCCTATCGCAACGGCGGCACCTATTACGCCCCGAGCGTCAAGGGCTTCGACAGCAACGGGGTTGCGGATATCGCCGCGCTGATCCGCTACTCTTATGAACAGTCGGGCGGCAAGCCCGTCATCCTGACCTGCGCCTCCATGGGCAGCTTCATCTGCTGGGGCATTACCCGCGATGCCGAGAGCGTCAAGCGCATGAAGGGCATGGCGATCCTGAGCGGCGTCACCGATCCTGATTTTACCAAGAGCGCCTTTTACAAGGCAAAGCTGCCGCTCTGGTTCACGCATGGCAGCAAGGATCCGGTCTATGCGGCTGCGGACCAGCAGGCCTTGTTTGAAAAACTTTACGAGACGCATTATCCGACACGCTTCACGCTTTTCGAGACCGGCAATCATGGAACGCCGGTGCGCATGACCGATTGGCGCAAAGTGCTCAACTGGATCGTTGATCCGCAAGCGTCATAAACGCTCGCGCAATCCGACTTATTTTCCGGATAAGCATTTTTCAAACGATTTGAGCTGGTTTCGGCCGCATTCGATAACTTTCTTTTCCCTTTCCTTTTTGTTAGTCCGAAGCTGGATCAAGGGGGAGAATATCGGAATGACGAAGACCATACGGCCGCTTCTGGCCGGAAACTGGAAGATGAACGGCACACGCGCGAGCCTGGATCAGATCAAGGCGATCGCGGACGGCGTCAAGGCGCCGCTGTCGGAGAAGATCGATACGCTGCTCTGCCCCCCAGCCACCTTGCTCTATGTCGCGACCGCACTTTGCGACGACAGTCCGCTCGCCATCGGCGCCCAGGATTGTCACCAGCAGGTCAGCGGCGCCCATACCGGCGATATTTCAGCCGAGATGATCGCCGACTGCTTCGGCACTCACGTCATCGTCGGCCATTCAGAACGCCGCAGGAATCACGCGGAAAGCGACATGCTGGTGCGCGCCAAGGCGCAGGCAGCGCATGATTCCGGGCTGATCGCCATCATCTGCATCGGCGAAACGGCTTACGAGCGCAATAGTGGCCAAACGCTCGAGGTGCTGAAGCGGGAGCTCGTGGGCTCCATTCCGGATGGCTCCACGGCACAGACGACCGTGATCGCTTACGAGCCAGTCTGGGCGATCGGCACCGGCGTGGTTCCAACCCAGGAAAACGTCGAGGAGGCACATGCCTTCATCCGCGCCGAACTCATCGAGCGCTTCGGCAAGGAGGGGGCGAATATGCGAATCCTCTATGGCGGATCGGTCAGCGGCGCCAATGCGCGCGACCTTCTGGATGTTCCGCATGTCAACGGTGTGCTTGTCGGCGGACAGAGCTTGAAAGCGGTCGACTTCCTCGCCATTTATGCCGCATTCGAACGGCAGTTCGCCTGAAGCAACCACTTGCCCGGAATTCCAGCCTTAAAAGGGCTTGGAATAGGCGAGAGCCTCATGTAAAGAGCCGCGAGCTTTTATTTTTGATGCCCGCACCGGGCAGGACTGGATCTATGCAAACCGTACTGCTTGTCATCTATCTCATGGTTGTCGTCGCCCTTATCGGCGTGGTGCTGATTCAGCGCTCCGAAGGTGGCGGCCTTGGCATCGGGGGCGGCTCGGGCTTCATGTCTGCGCGCGGTACGGCCAATGCGCTGACGCGCACAACGGCCATTCTGGCAACGCTGTTCTTCGCGCTTGCCCTCGGCATGAACGTGCTGTCCCGCTTCGAGGCTCGCCCGACCGACATTCTCAACCGCATTCCGAGCACGGCGGGTCAGGGCAACGGCATTCTCGATTCGCTTGGCGGCCAGAAGGGTGCTGCTCCGGCAAACACCCAGCCGAAGCCCGCCGATAATAGCGGTGTTCCGAACAGCGGTGCCGTCGCTCCGCAGTCGCAGGCAACACCGCCTGCCACGACGAATCAGGCAGCTCCTGCCCAGCAGGCTCCGGCCGCGACCGGTCAACAGACCGCGCCGGCGACGACCACTCCCGCGCCAGCCGACAACGGCGGCGTCCCGACCGGTAAGTAATTCCGGTCGTCGAAGATCATCCCCGGCAGGTCCTCGGATCTGCCGGTTTTGTTTTGTCCATATTCCGCGTTCTGTAGCCAAAATTCCGGAAACGAATTTTAGGGCTAGCGGAATCATTTGTGAAAAGGTATCCGGTGACTCCCATGGCGCGATATGTATTCATCACTGGCGGCGTGGTTTCTTCCCTCGGAAAAGGAATTGCGGCTGCGGCTCTCGGAGCGTTGTTGCAGGCTCGTGGTTATCGAGTCCGCCTGCGCAAACTCGACCCCTATCTGAACGTGGATCCGGGCACTATGAGCCCGACCCAGCACGGCGAGGTCTTCGTCACCGACGACGGTGCTGAAACCGACCTCGATCTCGGCCACTACGAGCGCTTCACCGGCCGCTCGGCCACCAAGACCGACAACATCACCACCGGTCGCATCTACAAGAACATCATCGACAAGGAACGCCGCGGCGACTATCTCGGCGCGACTGTTCAGGTCATTCCGCACGTTACCAACGAGATCAAGGATTTCGTCACCGAAGGCAATGACGACTATGATTTCGTCATCTGCGAAATCGGCGGCACGGTCGGCGATATCGAAGCCATGCCTTTCATGGAAGCGATCCGCCAGCTCGGCAACGATCTGCCGCGCGGTACGGCTGTTTACGTCCATCTGACGCTGATGCCCTATATCCCCGCTGCCGGCGAGCTGAAGACCAAGCCGACGCAGCATTCGGTCAAGGAACTGCAGGCACTCGGCATTCATCCTGACATTCTGCTTGTACGCGCCGATCGGGAAATCCCCGAAGCTGAGCGTCGCAAGCTTTCGCTGTTCTGCAACGTGCGGGAATCTGCCGTCATTCAGGCGCTCGATGTCGCCAACATCTATGACGTGCCGATGGCCTACCACAAGGAAGGCCTCGACAACGAAGTTCTGGCTGCTTTCGGCATCGAGCCGGCCCCGAAGCCGCGCCTGGAGCAGTGGGAAGAGGTCTGCAATCGCATCCGCACGCCGGAAGGCGAGGTGACGATTGCCATCGTCGGCAAATATACCGGGCTCAAGGATGCGTATAAGTCGCTGATCGAAGCACTGCATCACGGCGGCATCGCCAACCGGGTCAAGGTCAAGCTCGAATGGATCGAATCCGAGGTCTTCGAAAAGGAAGATCCGGCGCCGTATCTTGAGAAAGTTCACGGCATTCTCGTCCCCGGCGGCTTTGGCGAGCGCGGTTCGGAGGGCAAGATCCTGGCAGCCCGCTTCGCACGCGAACGCAAGGTGCCGTATTTCGGCATCTGCTTCGGCATGCAGATGGCCGTCATCGAAGCGGCCCGCAATCTGGCCGGTGTCGAACATGCCTCGTCGACCGAGTTCGGCCCGACCAAGGAACCTGTCGTTGGCCTGATGACCGAATGGTTGAAGGGCAATGAGCTGCAGAAGCGCACGGCATCCGGCGATCTCGGCGGCACGATGCGCCTTGGCGCTTACAAGGCGGCCCTGAAGAAGGGCACGAAGATTTCCGAGATCTACGGCTCCACAGATATTTCGGAGCGTCATCGCCATCGCTATGAGGTCAATGTCGACTACAAGGACAGGCTGGAAGAATGCGGCTTGACCTTCTCCGGCATGTCACCGGACGGCGTTCTGCCTGAAACGATCGAATATGCGGATCATCCGTGGTTCATCGGCGTCCAGTATCACCCGGAACTGAAGTCCCGTCCGCTGGAGCCGCATCCGCTGTTCTCGAGCTTTATCGAAGCGGCGACGGAACAGAGCCGGCTGGTTTAAGATTTGAAAATCGCTTGCGGTAGTCGCTCGGGCTCACCGCAAGCCTCTCCCGAAAATGATGGCGCATGGTGGCGAGCGATCCAAACCCGCTCGCCGCGGCTACATCGTCCAATGAAATGGCCGTTTGCTTTTCAAGCAGATCGCGGGCGCGCCGCAGCCGCTCGCTGAGCAGCCATTCCCCCGGCGTCATGCCGGTGGTCGCCTCGAAACGGCGCTGGAAGGTCCGCACACTCATGCCGGCCCGCGCTGCAAGTGCCGCAATGGGCTGATCTTCCTGCAAACGCTCGCGCATCCATTCAAGCAGCGGGCCTAAACGAGCTCCCTCACGCTGTCTCAAAACCGGCGTTTCGATATATTGCGCCTGGCCGCCCTCGCGATGGGGTGGAACCACAAGACGGCGGGCGACGCTGTTGGCAATATCCGGTCCGTAATCGCGGCGCACGACATGCAGACAGAGATCGATGGCGGCGGCACTGCCGGCGGCGGTCAGCACCTTGTCTTCATCGACATAGAGAACATCGGCATCGACTAATATATCCGGATAGCGCGTAGCAATGGAATCGACGTAGCGCCAATGTGTGGTCGCCTTGCGGCCGGCGAGTAGACTGGCCGCGGCAAGGACTGCGACGCCAGAGCAGAGGGACATGATGCGGACACCACGGCGGCTGGCCGCTTGGAGTTCGGCAATCAGCAGGGCAGGGACCGGCGTTCCGATACCGCGCCAGCCGGGCACGATGATGAGGTCGGCATCGGCAAGGACTTCAAGACCGTGGTCGACCTGTATCGTCAGCCCGCCGGCGGCGCGCAGAGGGCCATGCTCGATAGCGCAGGCGGAAAAGCGATACCAGTCCTCGCCCATTTCCGGACGCGACAGGCCAAAGATCTCATAGGCGACCCCGAATTCGAAGGTGCACAGCCCGTCATAGACAAGGGTGACGACATGGGGGCCGCGGAGATTGGGGTGATCTGAGTTTGGCATGATTTTGACGTTATATGGCATTTCGGCCAATTTCAATCATGGGATCGCTCAGGCATGAATGCACCGAACCAAATAAGGAGCGTTCCATGTCCCTCGTCAGTGAAATCCCCGTTGCAGACCCCAGTCTCGTCGCTGAGCACTATGCCAAGAGGCTTGGCTTCGAAACCGATTGCTCCGACGTCTACCAATCCATGACATCGGGCAATGTCGATTTCGTCCTGTTCGATGTCCGCGGCCCGGCCATGTTCCAGGAGAAGCATATCCCGGGTGCGATCAACCTGCCGCATGGCAAGATGACCGCGAGGAAGATGGCGGAATGGCCAGACGATACACTCTTCGTCGTCTATTGCGCCGGACCGCATTGTAACGGCACAGACAAGGCGGCCTGGCGTCTGGGCACACTCGGTAAGCGCGTGAAGGTCATGATCGGCGGCATGACCGGCTGGGCCGATGAGGGGTATCCGTTCGAGAAGGATTGAGCGCAAAGGGCAGAGCCGGCATAGACGGGTCTGCCCATTTTTGCGACACTGCGAAAAACTTCGGCATCTACGTCATTTGACTGTCGCGCTGCTTTCGTTTCCGTGACATTGTGCGGGTAAGCATAACGGGAACAAAAGTATGATTCTCAATCCATTTGATGATCGCGCGGAAAGGCCGAGGGCGAAGATCGCCTTCACCTTCGCGCTGCTGATCGTTTTCAATATTGCCGCCTGGATCTGGGCTTGGGTCGCTTTTGCAGACCGTCCGTCTTTGCTTGGTATTGCGCTTCTTGCCTATATGTTCGGCCTGCGCCACGCCTTCGATGCCGATCACATCGCCGCGATCGACAATGTCGTGCGCAAGCTCATTCAGGAAAAGAAGCAGCCTTATGCCGTCGGCTTCTTCTTCTCGCTCGGTCATTCCTCGATCGTTGTGATCGCCTCGATCCTGATTGCCGCAACGGCTGCCGCCATGCAAAGCCAGCTCGATTCCTTCCACGATATCGGCGGCGTCGTCGGCACGACGGTTTCAGCGGTCTTTCTGCTGCTGATCGGCATTGCCAATCTCTTCGTCCTAAAAGGCGTCTGGTCCGCTTTCAGAAGGGCGCAGAGGGGTGAGCGGATCTCAGAAGAAGATCTCGACACGCTGCTTGCCGGCAGCGGCGTCCTGGCGCGCATTTTCCGTCCTATGTTCAAGGTCGTGACACGCTCCTGGCATATGTATCCGATCGGCTTCCTTTTCGGCCTCGGCTTCGATACCGCAACTGAGATCGGGCTTCTCGGCATTTCGGCCGCTCAAGCCGCGCAGGGCATGTCCTTCTGGACCATACTCGTCTTCCCGGCGCTGTTCACCGCCGGCATGTCGCTGATGGATACGCTGGACAGTACGCTGATGACGGGTGCCTATGGCTGGGCCTTCGTCAAGCCGGTTCGCAAGCTCTGGTACAATCTGACCATCACTGCGGCTTCAGTTGTCGTCGCCGTCTTCATCGGTGGTATCGAGGCTTTGGGGCTCATCGCTGACAAACTCGGCCTCGAAGGCAGCTTCTGGAGCTTCGTCGGCGAACTCAACGACAACCTTGCCAATTTCGGCTTCGCCGTCGTCGGCATCTTCTTGCTGAGCTGGCTGGTTTCGACCGTGCTCTACAAAGCCAGAGGCTACGACAACTTGCAGATCAATCGCTCATGACGCATCATCGCCCCGAGGATCGGGCATACCGTGACTGGAAATCGCCGTCCGCGGCTCCAGTCGCATGTGATGAGGGGCCACAATCATGATCCACGCAAGCAATGTTCGCAGCCTAGCGCTGGCAGCAGGCAGTCTATGCATCGTCAGCGCCGGCACGGCTTCTGCACAAGCCGTCGCAAATTGCCCATTGCAGCCTGCCGTCAGCACGACGCGCCAGGTCTTGAATTGCGAAGCTGGGCTTAGCGTCACCGTCGAGCGTGGCGCTCACTACCGGTTTGCAGACCGAAACCATGATGGTCGGGCGGATGCTCTCGTACTCGACAGCAAGGCAGCACTGGTTGATGTCGATCGCAACCGTGTTAGGGGCGGATTCGAAGTGGTGACGCCGCAGGCGATCGCCGCCGTGCGCGGCACGCGCTGGGCCGTCGACGTGAAACGGGGCAATACCTCCGTGCTTGTCCTGCGCGGCCGGGTCGCGGTCAATAAGGTATCGACCGGGCAGGGGCTTACGCTAGGCCAAGGACAAGGCGTCGACGCCGACCGGGGGCGCGCCGCATTGCGTGTCACCCAATGGGGACAGCCGCGCATAAATGCTTTGATGGCGCGCCTCGGCCAGTGAGATTCCAACATCATGCGCAGACCGCCGCTGCAGACGCTGATTGCGCTTTTCTTGACTGCCGTCTGGGGGATGGGCCTGGGCGTCGCGCATCTGCGCGGTGACATTCCCTTTGTCGACGGCGCCGAAGCGACGCTCACGAACCTCCGCAATACGCTCGGCGGCAGCTTCCAGCCACCCGATCTCGTCACGATCATTGCCATAGACGATGAGACGTCGCGTATGGCGGGACACTATCCTTTGCCGCGCGCCACGCTCGCCAAAGTGATCGATGCCATCGCCGCATTGGGGCCGAAAGCCGTCGCGCTCGATCTGCTTCTGGTCGATGCCGGCGACGAGGCCAACGATGCAGCATTGGAACAATCGCTCAAACGGACCAAGGTTGTGCTGGCCGCAGCCGGCATCTTTCCCGAAAGCCGCCAACGCGTCACAGAAGATAGCAAGGAACCTCTCGCTCGCGTGCCCAGTGCGCTGCAATTCCTCGAACCGCAGCAGCGGTTCGCCGACGTCGCAAGCTATGGTATCGTCAATGTGCAGACCGACAAGGCGGGCACGCCGCGTTTCGTGCCTTTGCTGTTTCGCAGCGGCGAGCGGATCGAACCATCTTTTTCGCTGCGTGTCGTTTCCACCGCAACCAACGAGCAGACAACCGTCATCTCCGATCATATCAAGATCGGTGACAGGTCCATCCAGACCGATACCGGCTATCTCATGCCGCTCTCGTTCTACGGTCCGCGCGGAACGATCCGCACCGTCAGCGCCGGTGCTGCGCTCAATGGGCACTTGCCGGAGGCTGCGATCAGGGATCATATCGTCGTTATCGGCGCGACCGTTACCGGCGGCGGCGATGTCTTTCCAACACCCTTCGATCCCGTTCTGCCTGGGGTCGAGGTTATCGCGACCTCGATCACACATCTGATTGCCGGAGACGGGCTGGTACGCGACCGCAACGTCCGTTTTATCGACCTTTATTTCGCCGTCGGCCTGCCGCTGCTCGTCATTGCCCTTCTCTCCTGGCGGCGCAGCACCATCGGCCCGATAACAGTACTCGGCGTCATGCTTGTCTGGTTCGCAGTCAACGTCAGCGCATTCAAGCATGGAATATGGCTGAGCGCAGCACTGCCGATTGCTGCGACCGTACCACCGATGCTGCTATATGGCGCCACGCAACTTTGGCTCGACCGCAGGCGAGCGACGCGATTTGCCGAGCAAAGCGAGCTCCTGCAGCGCATCGAGGCGCCCGGTCTTGCCGAATATCTTGCCCGCGATCCCGATTTTCTCGCAAGCCCTGTGCAACAGGAAGCGGCCGTCGTCTTCATCGACATCAACGGCTTCACAGGTCTTAGCGAGGCCATTGGCCCAGCAGCGGTTCGGGAACTGCTGAACGGCTTCTACAATCTCGTCGATGAAGAGGTAACCGCATCCGGCGGCGCCATCATCAGCTTCATGGGTGACGGAGCTATGATCCTTTTCGGCCTGCCGCAGCCGAAGCCGAGCGATCCCGCCAATGCGGCGCGCTGCTGCATTCGTCTCGCCGCGCGGATGAAGGGCTGGCTCTCAGCACTGCCGGAGACGGTCGCTTCCCGCATCGGCTTCAAGATCGGTGCGCATTGCGGCATCATCGTCGCCTCCCGGCTGGGTGGTGGAGGACGACAGCAGATCACCGCAACCGGCGACACCGTTAACGTCGCAAGCCGGCTGATGGAGGTCGCCGCCAGCAATCGCGCCGAAATCGCCATCAGCCATGAGCTATTGCTTTCCGTCGGTCGGGACAGCGCGCCTTTCAATGAGGGCAGCCTCGATGGCCCGATCGAAACAGGCTTGCGTGGTCGCGCCGGGACCTTGACCATATGGCTTTGGCGCAACCGGCCGTGATCAAACCAGCCTCCATCTGCCTGGTTTCATTCTCCCCACATCGGAATGATTGAAATCACCAGGAGGCACGCAAGAGAGATATTGACCGCGCGCCACTGCCATGCCGCTTTCAGCAGACGCCCGAGCATCTGCCCGAGAAGGCACCATACGGCGAGCGAGAAGGCTGCGATAAGGCAGAAAGTCACACCGAGCAATATACCAAGTCTAACGGGACTTTCTGCCAACGCAGCGAAAGAAGCAGCAGCCCCCATCGTCATGGCCCAGCCCTTGGGATTGTGCCAGAGCATCCATACGCCGGCGAGGAAGCCTGTCGGTCTCGCCATCTGCCCCACCTCGTGCGGCTGGCCGCTTCTGCCGATCCGAACGGCGAGCCAGAGCAGATAGAGGGACCCCAGCGTCTTCATGGCGATCTGCAGCATCGGCAGGGCCATCAACACGCTGCCGAGCCCCGCAGCCGCAGCGCAGGCCATGGAGCCCAAGCCGAAGGCAAAACCGCCCATGACGGGTATGGAGCGACGGAAGCCGAAATGCGCGCCGGACGCAGTCGCGAGCGTGGTCGCACCGCCCGGCGTTATGGTGGAAACCAATGCGAAGAGTATCAGCGGCAGCAGAGGTTCGATTGTCATATCCAGCCCTTCTCTAATCGAAAAAGGCATAGGCGCAGCTCCCGCATTATGAAATCGAATATTGAAGGATCAAGGCATTAGCAATTATAATGCCCAGATGATCCGAAACTTCGATATTACCCTCATCAGAACCTTCGCCACCGTTGCCGACCAGGGCAGCATGACGATATCAGCCAATATGCTGCATATGACCCAGGGCGCCGTCAGCCAGCAGATCAAGCGGCTGGAGGATATGCTCGGCTGCGCTCTGTTCGAACGGAACAGGCGCGGATTGCGGCTGACGGAGGCCGGTGAACGCCTGCGCGGCAATGCTCGCCGCCTATTGGCGTTGAATGACGAGATCTGGGACGATATGACGGAAAGCACCGTTCGCGGCGGCGTCCGGCTCGGCGTTCCCTATGATCTTGTGGGCGCGACGCTAGCGCCCGTGCTGAAATCCTATGCCGAACGCCATCCGCAGGTGGAGATTTCGCTGGTCTGCGCATCGTCGCCGGAACTGCTGGAAGAGTTGGGGAAGGGAACCGTCGACCTCTGTGTGGTGGAGGAACCATACGGCACGTCGCAGGGCGAATGCCTTACTGTGGAGCGGCTCGTCTGGGTCGGAGCGAAGGCAGGCAATGCCCATCGCAAGGTACCGCTGCCGATTTCGATGGTCGCCGATACCTGTGCCTTCCGATCGTCGGTCTTTGCCGCGCTCAGCAAGGATGGGTTGCGCTGGCGGACGGTCTTTGAGAATGGCAATATCGAAGCGACCACGGCGACGGTGCGCACGGATCTGGCTATCACCGCCTGGCTCGCTTCGACCGTTCCCACCGATCTCGATATCCTCACCGGCGAGCAGGGTCTGCCCGAGCTGCCGGTCTTCTCAATCAACCTGCATTTGCCGAAGGGCGGCGCAACACCGCAGGCGCTGGAGCTTGCCCGCCATATCCGCGAGGGCATGATGCGGCCGCGCCAATCCGCGGCCGCCTAAATTCCGTCTCCTTGATAAAACCGCCTATGCCGCCTTCGGCAGCGGACCGACATAGCGCGACTGCGGCCGGATCAGACGCCCATCGAGCGTCTGCTCGCGGGCATGGGCGATCCAGCCGACCGTGCGGCCGATCGCGAAGACGCCGGTAAACGAACTGCGAGGAAAGCCGAGAGCATCGAGCAGCAGGGCGGTGTAGTATTCGACGTTGACGTCCAAGGGCCGATCCGGTTTGCGCTCCTTCAGCAACGCCAGCGCCGCCGCCTCAATGGCTTCCGCCAGCGCGATACGTCCAGCATCTGCCTGGCCGCTCGCAAAGATCGGCTTTAATGCAGTCTTCAGCGCATCGGCGCGCGGATCGCGGACGCGATAGATGCGGTGACCGAAACCCATTAGCCGCTCGCCACGATCGAGCGCGTCAGACAACCATGCCCGGGCATTTTCCGGTTTGCCGACGCCGTCAAACATGTCGAGGACAGGGCCGGGGGCGCCGCCATGCAACGGACCTTTAAGGGCGCTGATTGCGGCGAGCACCGAGGAGGTCAGACCGGCATGAGTCGAGGCGATGACGCGGGAGGCAAATGTGGACGCATTCAAGCCGTGATCGGAAATCGTCACCAGATAGGCATCGAGGCCTGCGGTCTGCTCTGCGGTCGGGCTTCGACCCGTCAGCATGCGCAGGATATCACCGGATTGGGACAAGGATGCATCCGGCTTTATCGGTGCTTCGCCTTTCTGCAATCGCAAGATGGCCGGCAGGAAAACGGCCGGTGCCGCCATCAGGCGGATCGCGGTGGCGAAATCCTCACCGTCGGCCACGCGCGCCAGCAAGGCCCGCACGGCATCCACGGGTGGTAGCGCGAGCAGAGCGGCATCGGCGGTCTTCACATGCGGGAAAAGCGCAACACGAGCCGCGCCGAGTTGAGTTCGGATGGAAGCTGCGTCGATATGTTCGTCAAACAGGCCATCCAGCAGCAGCGCCGCAACATCCTCGAAGCGGCTGGTTGCCACCAGATCATCGAGCGACACGCCGCGGATAATCAAGCGACCGGCAGCGCCGTCGACATCGGACAGCTTGGTTTCTGCGGCAATGACATCTTCAAGACCACTTTTCATTACGGTTCTCCTTTGACTATCCGATTAGATCGGATCTATTCCTATTGACGTCAATCTTGACGCAATTGATCAATATGAGGACCGATGAGCTGGCTGACGGCAGAGCAGGCGCTGAACCTGCTGGGAACGAAATCACAGACGCTCTACGCCAATGTCAGCCGCGGGCGCATTCGTGCGAAAGCCGATCCCACGGATACGCGGCGCAGCCTCTATTTTGCCGATGACGTCAAGCGATTGGCCACCCGCCACGCCGGACGGCGCAAGACCGAGACGGTGGCCGCCGAGGCCATTCAATGGGGCGATCCGGTATTGCCATCGGCACTGTCGACGGTTTCGAACGGAAGGCTTTTCTATCGCGGCAAGGACGTGGCGATGCTTGCCGAAAGCGCAAGCCTCGAAGATATCGCGCGGCTGCTTTGGGACATGAAGCGGCCGTTGCGATTCGATCCAAGCGAGGCGTGGCGGAAGCCGCCTTCCTTGGATAGTGCTTTCTCCGCGCTTGCCGAGCGCATAACAAGCGATCTGCCATCACTCGGGCGTTCGCTTCCGCCACTGCAAAATGAAGCCGAAAGCGTGTTTGGTACGGTGGCTGAGGCCCTGGCCCCGGGCGCGTGGGATCAACCACTGCATCGCCGTCTCGCGATTGCCTGGGACCGCCCTGATGCCGCCGATATGATCCGCCGCAGTTTCGTCTTGCTTGCCGATCACGAGCTGAACGCTTCGACCTTCACCGCAAGGATCACGGCATCCGCAGGCGCCACGCTATCCGCCGCCACTCTATCCGGCCTCTCCACACTGACAGGTCCGCTGCATGGCGGTGCATGGCAGAGCGTGCGTACGCTGATCGCGCGGGCAGCCACGACGGGGGTGGATGAGGCGGTCCGCAGCTATCTCGCGGAAGGACGGCCATTGCCGGCTTTTGGCCATCAGCTTTATCCTGATGCCGATATCCGGGGAGAGGCGTTGCTTGGCTGCTTCACGCTGCCGCCGCTCTTCGCCAGAGTTCGCGATGTCGGCGAGCAACTGGTCGGAGAACGCGTCAATGTTGACTTCGCGCTGACGGCGATGACCCATGCCTATCATCTCCCGGAGAATGCGCCGCTAATCATCTTCGCGCTGGCACGGACGGTCGGATGGCTTGCGCATGCCATGGAACAGGCGACCAGCGGCAGGCTCATTCGGCCGCGTGCGCGCTATGTAGGTCCGCCTGTACCATGATCTCATTCTTACCGGACATAGGGCGTTTTCTTCTCAACTCACCGGAAGGTGACAAACAGCTTCGATATTGTGGCCATCAGGATCGAGAATGAAAGCGCCATAGTAGTTCGGATGATAATGAGGGCGCAGACCTGGGGCACCGTTATCGGTGCCGCCGGCGATTATCCCGACCCGATGGAAAAGTCATCGACGAGCTCCCTGTTTCGGGCGGCAAAGGCGATATGGGTGCCTGTTTGCAAAGCATCGCGCTGACCGATCCAGAAGAAAGCCTTCTGGCCAATACCGTAACCCGCAAATCTTTCGCCTTCGGCATAAAGGCGTTCTATGCCTATGGAGCGTAGTAGTGTGTCGTAGAAGATCTTCGATCGCTCGATATCGCGAACCCCGATCGTCACATGATCCAGCACATCACCCTCCAAAAGTGAGATTGAACTCCATTAACGCTGACCAACGGCGCCAGCGTCGCGGTCGGCAAGCTCGACCCAACCAATGACAAGTTTGCGGTTGGCAATCAGCCAGATCGTTGCCAGCGCGACCAAACCGACGACGATATTGGCAGCGACGAAGAGAATGGGAGCAAGTTGCGTCACTGGACCAACATCGCCACGTTCGACAAGGCGCATGGGGGCGGTTGCCAGTGCGGTCGCGCCGAAGGTGAAGGCCCAATAAGCGGGGCTGAAGCCTTCTTTCATGATCCAGGGCAGGAGGCGCAACATGATCAGGGCCTGCAGCAAGCCGTAGCCGATCATTGCGTGGACGAGCATGTCGGGAGGGCTTTGTGTGGCGCTGATATAGGCTAACGCACCGACAGCCGGCGGAGCCAGTTGAATTCCGAGGGTCGGCCGCACCGGCGCGGCCAACGCCGGCCCCGTCAGCAGGCGATGCAGCAGGGCGGATTCGATAGCAAGCCAGGTGAAGAAGCCGGCGCCGAAGAAAAGCTGCGCCCATTGCGGAAAGCCGAGTGCGGCGCCGACAATAGCAGTCACGAAACTGCCGGCGACGCTTGGCAGATAGAGCACGGCTGTCGTCGTGGCAATATCGCGTTCGCCCTGCCAGAGCCCTCCGGTTCGCCAGACGGAGAACGCCAGGGTATAGACGGCGCCGATCAGGAATATTGTTTCGGCGCCGATACGCGAATAGGGCAGCAGGCCACCGGCGACCAGCATGGTTGCGACACCGACAAGGCCGATAAAGCAGCATTGGACAGGGTGCGCCACTTCCTTGAATGCCTCCTCGCGCGCCACCATCCACTTCAAAGCGTAGAGCACGATCAGCACCAGCCAGACGGCCAGCGCAATAAAGGTCAGAAATTCACCGATCAGTACTGGCAGATGCCAGATGCGGGCACCCACGCGCCAGGCATTGGCGAGACCGGAAAGCCCAAGAATCATGCCGAAAAACGAAGCTGGAACCAGCGGTAGTTTCAAAGACGCAGCCATATGCCCCCTTTGACGCTCTATGTGAGCGCCACCCTAAAGAGAATGATGCAAAGAACCCGAGATCGATGCTAAATCCATCAACATGAATGAAGCGCAAAATACAGCTTTCCTCGAAACCGGCAAAGCGCGATCATGGCGAAAAGCGGGAGGTCAGACCAGGCGACATCACAGATGCGTGAACGGGCGAATTTTCCTTCGCTGACCGGCTTATGCATAGCTCGCCCGTCATTTGTTCATTGGAAAATGCTGCGAAATGTCTCTATTGAACATTCAAACGATTAAAACCGTCCTAGGAGACTGACATATGCAAATCGGAATGATTGGCCTTGGCCGTATGGGCAACAACATGGTGCAGCGCCTGATGAGAGGCGGTCACAGTGCGGTTGTTTTCGATGCGCGTCCGGAAAGCATCGCCGGGCTTGAGCAGCTCGGCGCCACCGGCAGCAAGTCTCTCGCGGATTTCGTATCGAAGCTCGCTAAGCCGCGCGTTGTCTGGCTGATGTTGCCGGCGGCAATCGTCGATCAGGAATTGGCGGCGATCGTCCCGCTGCTGGAAGAGGGCGACATCGTCATCGATGGCGGCAATTCCTATTATCACGACGATATCCGCCGTGCCGAAGAGCTGAAGCCGAAGGGCATCCATTACGTCGACGTCGGCACCAGCGGTGGCGTTTTCGGTCTGGAGCGCGGCTATTGCCTGATGATCGGCGGCGAAAAGGAAACCGTCCAGCATCTATCGCCGATCTTCGCGACACTTGCCCCCGGTGTCGGTGACGTCGCTCCGTCGGCAATGCGCTCGGAAGAGGCTGCCAAGAACAGCACGGCAGAGCAGGGCTATCTCCATTGCGGCCCATCCGGCGCCGGCCATTTCGTCAAGATGGTCCATAACGGCATCGAATATGGCCTGATGGCTGCCTATGCCGAAGGCTTCAACGTTCTGCGCCATGCCAATATCGGCAAGCAAGACGCGGAGAAGGACGCCGAAACCGCGCCGCTCTCCCACCCGCAGTATTACCAGTATGATCTCGACATCGCCGAAATCTCGGAAGTCTGGCGCCGCGGCAGCGTGATCACCTCCTGGCTGCTCGACCTCACGGCCGATGCCCTGCACGGCGATGCAGCGCTTTCGCAATATGCCGGCCGCGTTTCCGACTCCGGCGAAGGCCGCTGGACGATCTCGGCCGCGATCGACGAAGGCGTTCCAACGCCGGTGCTGAGCGCTGCGCTTTACGGCCGTTTCGCTTCGCGCGGCAATGACGACTACGCCAACAAGGTTCTCTCTGCCATGCGCGCCGGCTTCGGCGGCCACCATGAGAAGCCGGCGAAGTAATTGGTTGGTCTATCGATCTGATGATAGCGAGCCGGGTGGGTCAAACCTCCCGGCTTTTTCTTGTCCGCTTTTATTATCCCGATACGTCGAGCCGGAAACCGCCATGCACTTTTCCTGGTGGACCTTCAGCCCAGCAGATCGGGCCGCAGGAATATGACCGGAGTGGGCGAACCGACTTCTAGCTGCGGTGCATGTGGCGGGCGGACGACCAGGCAGTCGGCGCGCGAAAAGATCTTCATCATCGACGAATCCTGCTTCGAAAACGGCTCGGCGAGCCGGCCGCCGTCGGCAGCTTTCGTCAGCGTTGCGCGGACGTAATCCTGTCGCTGATCGTTCGCTGCAAAGGAGACGGCGGCGCGTGCAAAGCCTTCGCGCTTTATCGGCGGCAGGGATGCGAGCTTTCTTATCAATGGCTCGAGAAAGAGCAGGCCGCAGACGAGGCTGGAGACGGGATTGCCGGGAAGGCCAAGGACATGCATGTCGCCGAGGCTGCCGACCATCAGCGGCTTGCCGGGGCGCATGGCAATACGCCAGAAATCCAGCTTCATTCCCGCAGCCACCATTGTCGCCTGCACCAGATCGTGATCACCGACAGAAGCGCCGCCGAGCGTGACGATGATGTCGGCCTTGGCCACCTGCGCACGGCCTATGGCGGCGGTGATATCGTCGCTGTCGTCGGCGACGATGCCGAGATCAAGCACATGCGCGCCTGCATTGCGGGCCAGTGCAGCGATGCCGAACGTGTTGGATGCGATGATCTGCGAGGGACCCGGTTCATTGCCGGGAGCCACGAGTTCATCGCCGGTCGCGAGAATCGCCACCAGCGGCCTCCGGTAGACATCCAAGGCCGGATGGTTCATGGCCGCGGCGACGGTAAGCCTCGAAAAGTCCATCACCGTGCCGGCGGGAAGCACGGCTTCGCCTTCCAGGAAATCCTGTCCGCGCGGGCGAATATGCTGCCCCTTGCGCAAGGGATAGGTCGTGCGGATGCGATCGCCCTCCAAGCGCTCGGCGTCCTCCTGCAAAAGCACCGAATCGGCACCGGCCGGAACGGGCGCGCCGGTGAAAATGCGAACCGCTTTGCCCTTGCCGACGGTTCCTTCGAAGGCATGGCCGGCAGCCGAGGCGCCGATAACCTGCAGCTCAGAACCAGGCAGTGCCGCATCCTCGAAGCGCAGCGCGTAGCCATCCATCGCCGAGGCATCGAAAGGCGGCTGTGTCAGGCGGGCCGTCAAATCTTTGGCCAGAACCCTGCCTTCGGCCATATCGAGCGGAACGCCTTCAACACGGTGGATCGGCGCGGCACTATCCAACAAGCGCGCTTGCGCTTCGACAACGGGTAGCAGGCTCATATATCAGGCCCTCGGATGGCGGAAATCCCCCGATTTGCCGCCGGATTTCTCCAATAGAGTGATTCCGCCGATTTCCATGCCGCGATCGGCGGCCTTGGCCATGTCGTAGATCGTCAGGCAGGCGACGGAAACCGCCGTCAGCGCTTCCATCTCGACGCCGGTGCGGCCGGTCAGCTTTGCTGTCGCGGTGACCCGGAGACCGGGCAGGGCGGCATCTTCTGCGATATCGACGGAAACCTTCGTCAACATGAGGGGATGGCAGAGCGGGATGAGATTGCTGGTCTGCTTGGCAGCCATGATGCCGGCAAGCCGCGCCGTGCCGATCACATCGCCCTTCTTAGCGTTGCCGTCGCGAATCAGCGCCAAAGTCTCGGGTTTCATCTTGACGTAACCGGCCGCGGTGGCGCTGCGCGCCGTCTCGGCCTTATCGCCGACGTCGACCATATGGGCTTCGCCCGAAGCGTCGATATGCGTAAGACCGGCCTTCTCGCTGCTCATCTCACTCGGCCGCCAGAATGCCGGTTTCACCGTTCAGCAGCAGTTTGGTTGCCGCCGTCACATCATCCTTGCGCATGAGGCTTTCGCCGACGAGGAAGGTGCTGATACCGACGGCCTCGAGACGCTTGCAGTCGGCGTGTGTGAAGACGCCGCTTTCGCCGACCAGCAGCCTATCCTTCGGTACCATGGGCGCCAGATTCTCGCTGACCGTCAAGCTTACTTCGAACGTGCGCAGATTGCGGTTGTTGATGCCGACCAGCGGCGAGGAGAGTTTTAGTGCACGATCCATCTCTTCGGCGTCGTGGACCTCCACCAGCACATCCATGCCGAGGCCGAAGGCCTCGTCCTGAAGACGCTCGGCGTCATCGTCCGAAAGCGATGCCATGATCAGCAAGATGCAGTCTGCACCCCAAGCACGGGCTTCCTGGACCTGGTACGTGTCGAACATGAAATCCTTGCGCAGTGCCGGCAGCGAGCAGGCCGCGCGGGCAGCCGTCAGGAATTCCGGAGCACCCTGGAAACTCGGTGTATCCGTCAGCACCGAAAGGCAAGCCGCACCGCCGGCCTCGTAGGCCTTGGCGAGGGCAGGCGGGTCGAAATCGGGGCGTATCAGGCCCTTGGACGGGCTTGCCTTCTTGATTTCGGCAATCAGGCCGAAAACACTGGATTCCTGCCTGGCAAGCAGCGCCTTGTGAAAGCCGCGCGGCGCGGACTGGTCAGCCTGCATGGCCTTGAGATCGGCAAGGGAAAGCTTGGCCTTGGCAGCGGCGATTTCCTCGCGCTTGTAGGCCTCGATCTTTCTAAGGATATCGCTCATGATGTCCTAGTCCTGTCCTTCTTCATTGGAAACGGCAATGAGCTTTTCCAGTGCAACGGCGGTGGCGCCGCTATCGAGCGAATGAGCCGCGAGCTTCATGCCATCATGCAGCGTTTCCGCCTTGCCGGCAATGACCAGCGAGGCCGCCGCATTGGCAAGGGCGATGTCGCGATAGGCGTTCTTTTCGCCGGCGAGCACTGCGCGAAGGGCTGCGGCATTGGCAACGCCGTCACCACCCTTGAGATCGGCAAGGTCAGCATGTTGCAGGCCGAAATCGGCCGGTGTCAGTTCGAAGCTACGAATCCTGCCGTTTTCCAGGGCCGCTACGGAGGTCTTGCCCGTCGTAGTGATCTCGTCCAAGCCGTCGCCGTGCACGACCCAGACGCTCTCCGCGTTGAGATCCTTCAGCACCTCGGCCAGCGGCAATACCCATTGTGGCGCGAAGACGCCCAGCAGCTGACGACGAGCGCCGGCAGGATTGGACAACGGACCAAGGAGATTGAAAATCGTGCGCGTGCCGAGTTCGACACGCGAGGGGCCGACATGGCGCATGGAAGAATGATGCAGCTGCGCGAACATGAAGCCGATACCGGCTTCCCGAATGCAGCGGGCAATCGTCTCAGGTCCGATATCGAGCTTGATACCCAATACGGATTGCGTGTCGGCGGTGCCGGCCTTGGAGCTTTGGGCACGATTGCCGTGCTTGGCGACGGGCACACCCGCGCCGGCGACGATGAATGCCGCCAGCGTCGAGATATTGTATGTGCCAAAGCCATCGCCGCCGGTGCCGACGATATCGATCGCATCGGCAGGCGCTTCCACCGGCAGCATCTTGGCGCGCATGGTCGTCACGGCGCCGACGATTTCATCCACCGTCTCGCCGCGAACGCGCAGCGCCATGAGAAATGCACCGATCTGCGACGGCGTGGCCTCGCCCGACATCAGGATTTCGAATGCCTGTCGGGCTTCGTCCCGCGTCAGCGCCTCACGATTGGCCACCTTGGCGAGGAAAGGCTTCAATTCTGTCATTGATGATCCATCCTCCCGTATGGGTCTAGCGGGACATCGCCTGTTCGGCGAGGCTCTGGTTGACCGTTACGGCGTATTTGGACTGCAGCTGGCCGACTATCTGGTCGAGGATGTCGTCGCCGGCAGCATTGGCGATCTGGGCCACTTGCTGATCGTCATTGCTCAGCGCATCGGTCGTCGGATTGTCGTTGACATCGGTGACTTTGAGCAGGATCTGCGTCGTGTCATCGGCGCCGACAGCGTTGGCGGCCGTATCGACCGGACCGGAGAAGGCGGCAGCGATACCGCCGCGACCCAGAACCGGATCATCCGTCGAGCGCGTGATGCCGGTCTTGCTTTCAACAGCGATGCCAAGCGGCGCGGCGATATCGGCGAGCGACTTGCCTTTCTGCGCTTCCTGCTTCAGCTCGGCGGCCTTGGCGGCAAGCGCGACCTTCTGCTGCTCGGCGGTCCAGTCGGCAACTGCCTTTTCACGGACTTCGGAAAGCGGGCGATCATGATCGGGCGTGACGTTCATGACATCATACCAGATGTAGCCATCATTGCCGACCGTCAGGGGAGCAGGGTTGCCACCCTGATCGGCCTTGAAGACCTCCGAGATCAGCTGCTGGCGGGCCGGCAGATCCTTGATCTCATTGCCATTCTGATCGAGGCCGGTCTGGTCGATCGCATCGATGGTAACGAGCTTCAGCTTGAGTTGCGATGCCGCATCCTGAAGCGATGCGCCGGAGCCGCGCAGGTCTTCGAACTTGTCGTGGACGCTGGTGATTTCATTGGCAGCGTTGCCGAGCGCAATCTGCTTGCGGATATCTTCCTTGACGTCGTCGAAATTCTTGGCCGTTTCGTTCTTCACATTGGTTACACGCAGGATGACCGGACCGAATGAACCGTCCACGACGGGCGTGGTGCCGCCTTCCTTGGAGACGGCAAACGCCGCTTCGGCAACGGTCTTGTCCGGAACCTGATCCTTGGTGAAGGTGCCGAGCAGCACGTCGGACGGCTTCTTGCCCTGATCGGAGACGAGCTGATCGAAGGTGGTTCCCGTCTTCAGCGCATCGGCTGCGGCATTGGCGAGATCCTTGTTAGCGAAGGTCAGCTGCTCGATGGTGCGCGTTGCCGGCGTGGTGAAGCTGTCCTTGCGCTTGTCGAACTGCGCCCGCACTTCGTCATCCGTGACACTTGCCACATCGGCAATATCCTCGGCCTGCAACTTCACATAGGCGAACTTGCGGTATTCAGGCGCACGATATTTCGACTTCACGCCATCGAACCATTTCTGCAACACGTCGTCGGCCGGCGCCTTGACGGGATCGATATTGGCATTGGTCAGCAACAGATAATCGATGCTGCGGGTCTCGTCGTGATACTGCTTGACCGCATCGGCAAGAACCGCCGGTGCGACAAAGCCGTTGGACACAGCTTCGACGATTTGGCTGCGGATCGCGACTTTGCTGCGCTCCTTGATATAATCATCGGGCGATATGTTGCTGTTGCGCAGAAGCATATCGAACTTTTGGCGGTCAAAGGCACCGTTCGCAGCCTTGAAGGCCGGATCGTCGCCGATGAGCTTGGCAAGGCGGTCTTGCGAGAGGCCGAGGTTCATGTCAGCGGCGAGCTGATCGAGCGAAGCGCCAGCGACGAGCTGCGCCACCGTCTGTTGCCCGATGCCGAAGGCGCGAGCCTGCTCCGGTGTGATCTGCATGCGCAGCTGCTGGCTGATCGCCTGGATCTGGCGGCGATAGGCAAGGCGGAACTCATTGGTATCGATGTGCTGATCGCCGACTGTGACAACGGTATTGCTGCCACCGCCCGTGATAAGGGACCGCTCGACGCCCCACACGCCGAAGGCCGCCGCAAGAAGAAGCAACAAACCTTTGGCAACCCAGGTCTGGGCGATTTTTCTCAGCACGTCGAACATCGGAAAGCAAACCTCGTCATCATCAAGTCTTCGCCCGCAGGCGAAACAATCGGAGTTCCTTAGAACAATCCGAACCGGAATTGAAGAGCCAGTGGGGAAATCGCCTGATGAGGTGCAGCCATGCCGGAACCTTTGAGAAGCGACAGCGTTCTAGCAATGCGGAAACATAAGGAGCACACGATGGCAGAGACCAAATCAGCCTCTACTCAGTCGTCTTCGGCGCGAGCACAAACGGAAACGGCAATGGAGGATCTTGCCGCCCAGGTCGCAGCCTTACGCGAAGATCTGGCAAAGCTGTCACAAAGCGTGGCGGCTGTGGGGCAGGGAGCGAAATCTGTCGTCGCGGAGGAAGCCCAGGAGATCACGGAGCAGTTGCGCGAGAGAGTTCGAGAAGAGCCGATTTTCATGGTCGCTGCCGCAGCAGGCATCGGTTATCTGATCGGCCTTCTGAGCCGACGCTAGTCAGGACGAGCTCTCGACGGGTGGACGAGCCACTCCGAGCGACCGCAGCTGCGAAACCGCCGAAAAAGGCGCGGACGATTCGTCCGCGCCTTTTCAATTGGTAACCGCAAACGCCCGTATGCAAGAATTGCAGAATATATGCATTGCACCACAACCGAAGCCTGCTGCGACATCTTTGTGACACTCCCTGCGGCATGTTGACCATCGCCATTTGTTGAACGCGCACCCTCTTGTATCACGTGGGCGCTTACTATACGTAACAACAATTATAAGGTTGCTTATGAATAGCAGGCTCCCCATACAATGATTTCGACCCCCACCGTTGGTTTTCTCCTCCATGACGTTGCGCGACTCCTTCGGAAGAGATTCGAGCAGCGTGCGAAGGATTTGGGCCTGACGCGCTCGCAGTGGCAAACCCTTGCCTACCTTGCAAACAATGAAGGTATCCATCAGGCCGGACTGGCCGAAATTCTCGAAATCGAGCCGATCACGCTGGTGCGTATTCTGGACAAGCTCAGCGAACGGGGGCTGGTGGAGCGCCGGCAGCATCCGAATGATCGGCGCAGCTGGCTACTCTATATGCGCGAAGAGGCCCGGCCGTTGATGGACGCCATGCGCAGCATTGGCGAACAGTCGCGCAAGGAAGCGCTCGAGGGCGCCTCTCAGGAAGATCAAGAGCGCCTCTATGAATTGCTTACCCTTATGAAATCGAACCTGGTTAGCGCCTGCCGTTCAAAAGCAGTCGATAAAGAGTTACAACATGGCTGAAGCATCCTCCCCACTTCGCGTACCCGCGAACGCAAACTCCTCCGAACAAAATCAAGCTCCCGTCGCCGAGGCTCCATCCTCAAACCCGGCGCCCCAGCCTTCCACGACTGCGCCGGCCGCACCGGCAGCGCCCCCGGAGGCGCCGCGCAAGCGCCGTGGCATGACGCGACCAGTCCTGTTTGCGCTGCTTCCGGTCGCGCTTGTCATCGGTGGCTACTACTACGTCACCGGCGGGCAGATCATGTCCACGGACAATGCCTACATTCAGGCCGATATGGTCGGTGTTTCCACCGACGTTTCCGGCACGGTAATCTCGGTCGACGTGCATGAAAACGAGGTGGTGAAGAAAGGGCAGGTGCTCTTCCGCTTGAAGCCCGATTCGTTCCGGATCGCACTCGACGGCGCGAAAGCGCAGCTCGGCAATGCCAGGAACCAGATCCTGAACCTGCAGGCGAGCTACAAACAGTCGCTAGCGGAAATTGCCCAGGCACAGGCCGACATCCCGTACTATCAGACGGAATTGGACCGCCAGCAGAACCTGATCACCAATTCGGTCGCTTCCAAGGCGGCTCTCGACCAGGCCAGACACAATCTCGAAGCCGCGCAGCAGAAGGTATTGGTCGCAAAGGCCACAGCCGCCGCGACTCTCGCCCAGTTGGGCGGCGAAGGCACTGCCGATCTGCCTCCGGAGCAGAACCCGCTCTATCTGCAGGCGAAGGCTGCGGTTGACAATGCGCAACGCGAACTTGACGACACCGTCGTCAAAGCCCCCTTCGACGGCGTGACCGCAAACGTACCCTCGCTGCAGGTCGGCGCTTATCTGACGGCTTCCCAGCCAGGATTCTCGCTGGTTTCCACCACGCATCTATGGATCAACGCCAGCCCGAAGGAAACCGAACTCACCTATGTCCGGCCCGGCCAGAAGGTCGATATTTCGGTCGACGCCTATCCGGGTGTGACCTGGAAAGGCACCGTCGCAAGCATAGCGCCGGCATCCGGTTCCAGCTTCTCGCTTCTGCCGGCGCAGAACACGACCGGCAACTGGGTGAAGGTCGTCCAACGCATACCGATGATCATCAATATCGACGACACGGCGGGCAAGCCTCCGCTGCGCGTCGGAATGAGCGTCGTTGCCGATGTCGACACCGGCCATGCCCGCGGCCTGCCTGATTTCGTTACCAACCTGCTGGGTCATTCCCGCGGTCAGGATCATGAGTAATACCGCCACCGCTTCTCCCGCGGCGCCCGTTGCCAATCGTGGCGCGATCACCGCCTGCGTCATCCTATCCGTCATCATGCAGGCGCTGGATACCACCATCGCCAATGTCGCCCTGCCGCATATCCAGGGCGACGTTTCCGCCAGCGCCGACCAGATCAACTGGGTCCTGACGTCCTATATCGTCGCTGCGGCGATCATGACGCCGCCCTCCGGCTTCCTCTCGGCAAAATTCGGCCGCAAGCGGGTCTTGCTGGTGGCAATCGCCGGCTTTGTCGTTGCCTCGGTGCTGTGCGGCCTGTCGGAATCGCTGATACAGATTGTCGGCTTCCGCCTGCTGCAGGGTCTGTTCGGCGCTTCGCTCGTACCGCTGTCACAGGGCATCCTGCTCGATATCTACAATGTCGAGGAGCGCGGCCGTGCCATGGCGCTATTCGGCGTTTCGGTCATGGTCGGGCCGGTGCTGGGTCCCGTCATCGGCGGCTGGCTGACCGACAATATCAGCTGGCGCTGGGTATTCTACATCAACGTACCGATCGGTGCGCTCGCCTTCTTCGGCATCGTCGTCTACGTGACGGAAACCAAGCTCGACGCACTCGCCAAGCTCGACTGGTTCGGCTTCGGCATGCTTTCGATCGCGATCGCCGGCTTGCAGCTGTTCCTCGATCGCGGCGAGCAGCTCGACTGGTTCTATTCGAGCGAGATCATCGTCGAGGCGCTCGTCTGCGTCAGCGCCTTCTATCTCTTTCTGGTGCACATGTTCACGGCCGAGCGAAGCTTCGTCAATCCGCGGCTCTTCATGGACCAGAACTTTGCCGTCAGCATCCTGTTCATCTTCATCGTCGGCGTAACCTATCTGGCTTCGCTGGCGCTGATGACGCCTTATCTGCAGACGCTGATGGGCTATCCGGTCGTCACAGCCGGTATCGTCATGGGGCCGCGCGGCCTCGGCACCATGTTCTGCATGTTTCTGGTCGGACGCTTGATCGGCAAGGTGGACACGCGCTGGCTATTGTTCATCGGCCTCGCGCTGACGGCCTGGGCCATGTACGACATGACAGGCTGGACGCCGGATGTTTCGCAATGGACGCTGATTTCGGTCGGCTTCGTCCAGGGTGCTGGCCTCGGCTTCCTCTTCGTGCCGCTGACAACCATTGCCTTCGCGACGCTGCCGGCGCAGATGCGCGGCGAAGGGACCGGCCTCTACAACCTCTCGCGTAATATCGGCTCCAGTGTCGGCATTTCGGTCGTCTCGATGCTGATTACCGAGAATACGCAGGTCAACCATGCCAATATCGCCGCCTATGTCACGCCATTCAATCGGTATTTCGACCTCACGGCCGCGCAAGGGGTGAGCCCGATGACGGCAGTCGGTCGTGCGACGCTCGATGGGATGATCACGACGCAGGCGACCATCATCGCCTATATGGACGATTTCAAGCTGCTGATGCTGATGTCGATCTTCGCCATGCCGCTGCTGGTGCTCTTGCGCAAGCCGAAGGCACCGCCGGCGGTCGATCACAGCGTCGCGATGGAATAGCTACGCAGCCTTTCCAGTTTCACTGCGTGGCTCAACGGCTGCCGGGCACCACCCCGGCGGCCGTTTTTGTTCGATCATGGAAAACGGCGGCTGACAAAGCGTGAGCCGGCAGCACCGAAACGCCAAAGGGGATCGATGTTCTTCGTGATGCCGATGCGCTTGCCGGCCACGATCGGCACCGGTTCGGCAAGCGAAAGCGAAAACGGCGCCGCATCCAATGAACGGCCATTGAGATCGATATCGACGGCCAGGGCCTGCGAGAGCTTACCCGGCCCGTTGCAAAGCGAGACGATGTCGGCCAGCCCCCGCCGCTGGATCATGTGCGCGATGCCGTTTTCCGGCTCGAGCGCCCGGATGAGCACGGCGCTCCCTTTGGTGCAAACGAAATTCAGACACCAGTGAATGCCGTAGGAGCGGTAGACATAGACATGGCCGGCCGGTCCGAACATGGCCGCATTGCGCGACGTCGGCCCGTTATAGGCGTGAGATGCCGCATCATCCGGTCGATAGGCCTCCGTTTCGACGATTCGACCGCCCACCTCCGCAACAGTGAAGCGCATCCCGATCAGATCGGATGCGACCACGACGGCGTCCCGACTGAAAAAAGCGGTAAGGGCAGGGCCGGCGAGGGGGCTGATACCAAGAGACAGGGAATGATCGTCAGAAGCCATGGAAGGAAATTATCCCGGATAGCCGAAGCCATCAACACGGCGCCGACCATCAAGTGCTTGGTCCGGCGTACTGATAATTGACAAAAGCTAAGTATCTCTTATTAATAGCTTGCTTCAGTCAGATTTGACCCCTGACCTGGCGAAGGTGGCCCGGCCCTTTCCAGCGGCCGGGCCACCTTGTTTTTAGCGCGCTGACGACATGAAGTTCCCGCAGCGCCACCCGGCTCGATGAATATTCCTCAATCGCCGTTCCAGCCGATATCGAGAATGCGAAGGAGCTCGGCGGAACAAGTTGACGCGGCGACCAAAGCTGATAAAAAGCCAGCCGTCGAGTGATTGGCAAAAAACCGGTAACCACACCCGGTTTCGAAAAATCAACACTATATGGATTTTTCAGGCCTTTTCAGTTGCTTGGGAAGAGTGTCCGAGTGGTTTAAGGAACCGGTCTTGAAAACCGGCGTGCGGGAAACCGTACCGTGGGTTCGAATCCCACCTCTTCCGCCATATCCATATGAAATCATTAGATTTTATGGCCGATGGCCCTCCCATCCCATACGCACCATATTAGCCATTCTTGATATTCTTAGTCACGCAGATTGCCATCGAAAATGAAGCGCGACGTGTCACATTAAGAATCCCTGCCTTGTCATGCCCTTCACAACACCAATTTCGAAGGAGATGACAATGATCCGGCAGAGCATCGCAATCGTGTATCATAGCGGCTACGGACATACCGGCCGACAAGCCGAGGCCGTCAGGGCGGGGGTCGAAGAGGTTGATGGCGCGGAGGCTATGCTGTTGACCGTAGATGGGGTGGAGCGCCACTGGAGTGATCTCAATGCGGCGCATGCGATCATCTTCGGCTCGCCGACTTACATGGGCGCAGTTTCTGCACCATTCAAAACATTCCAGGAGGCGACGTCGAAGACAGTTCTTGCGAGGGGCTATTTGTGGAGGGACAAGATCGCCGCCGGTTTCACCACCTCCGGGTCACGATCCGGCGACAAGCTTTCGACGCTGCTGCAGATGGTGATCTTCGCCGCCCAGCACGGAATGCATTGGGTCGGTCTCGATCTGCCGCCGGCCAACTGCTCTTCGACAGGTTCGGAAGAAGACATGAACCGCCTCGGCTTCTGGCTTGGTGCAGCGGCGCAGGCCAATACGGACGAAGGCCCGGAGACGGCGCCACCGGCATCCGATCTCGCGACCGCACGCCATCTTGGCCGTCGGGTAGCGCTCACGGCGCTGCAGTTCGCTCGTGGCCGCGAGGTCAATCCATTTGCGCGCGAGTTCGCAGCCAATGAGTGAGGCGCCGTCCGATCCGATCTTCGCTGAGCTGCGTCCGCGCCTTGTCAGGCTTGCCTACAGAATGCTCGGATCGGTCACGGATGCCGAGGATATCGTGCAGGATAGCTGGCTGCGCTGGCTGGCGACCGATCGCGCTTCCGTTCGCGAACCGGCGGCATTCCTGCGGACAGTCGTCACCCGGCTTTGTCTGAACGAGCTGAAATCGGCCCGTCGTCGCCGGGAATCCTATGTGGGCTCCTGGCTGCCCGAGCCGATTTTCGATCCGGAAGACGGCGATGCCGCTGACGATATAACCATGCCGCTGATGCTGGCCTTGGAGCGTCTTTCGCCGCTGGAGCGAGCCGCCTTTCTTCTGCATGACGTGTTCGGCATGAGTTTTGATGAAATCTCGTCGGCAATTGGTCGTGAGGCGGCCGCCTGTCGCAAGCTTGCCAGCCGGGCGAGGGCACATGTCACCGAGGCCCGGCCGCGCTTCGCCGTCGGCAAGGAAGAAGGGCTCAAGCTTGCCGAGGCTTTCTTCACGGCATCGAGAACGGGAGACATGGCCTCCCTTCAAGCTCTGCTTTCAGAGGATGTCGTTGTCTATGCCGACGGCGGCGGCAAGGTGCCGACATCGCAGCGACCACACATCGGGCTTTCTGCCACCATGCGGCTTCATGAGCGACTGGCGCGAATTTTCCGCGCGCATCCCTCGCAACTGATCCACTATGCCGTCATCGATGGCTTGCCGGGCTTCGTGACAATAGAAGGCGACAGTGTCGTGCAGACGACCGCGCTGCAGGTCGAACGGGAAAAAATCGTCGCCATCTATTGCACCCGCAACCCGGACAAACTGCAGCACATTATCGGCGCCTTACCGCATTGATGGTTGACGGCACGAAGAGCCAGATGCGAAACCCTCATCTTCTTCGCGTCGCTATGGCGCTTCGGCAAAGAGGATGGGCATGCAGCGCTTCAGCATACGCCGTCTATATCGTGATGACGCTTCGATATTCAGGGAAATCCGCCTGGAAGGACTGGCACGCCACCCAGAAGCATTTGGCGCATCCCACGAAGAAGAACTGATTTATTCGCTGACGCAGATTGGCGACAGGATTGAAAACAATGCCGTATTTGGCGGCTTTGCGGATGACGGAACGCTGGTTGGCGTCGCCGCGGTCGCACGATCAAAGAGCGCGAAAATGCGCCATATCGCCATGATCTGGGGGGTGTATGTACGCCCGCAAGGGCGAGGCACCGGCCTATCGCGTTCCCTGATGATCGCAGCGATCGACGAGGCGAGACAAACATGCCGATCGATCCGGCTCAACGTCGCATCTTCCAACGCGGCAGCCATTCGTCTCTATGAATCCCTTGGCTTCAAGGCCTGGGCGGTCGATACGGATGCGCTAAAAGTCGGCGATATCTATCATGATGAAATACTGATGCGTCTTGATACAGCAGCCTGAGAAAACTGCGCCAAATCTCTCCTTCGCAATCCCAGCGCAATGACAAGCCGAGTGCATCTGTCGCAGTTCGGCACGACTGGTGGCGCACAGAAAGCAGACCGTTACCGTAGCGGGATGGATGTGATCGACACGACTTGCGGCCGGCAGTGCTTTACTGAGCATTAACCATGATCTTCGGAAATTCTTCGGTGCGCTCAATTTGCATCGCAAAATGGACAAAGTGCAATCATGATTAAAGCACCGTTAGGTGATTGGAGCGTAGCAGGATACCGGAGCGAGGGATTACCGGTAGCAGACCTCCGTCAAAGTAATGAGTAGCGGCTTGGGACAGATGACATTCGAAAATCGGGCGGTGACATACACAACGGCCATGCGTTGGTTTGCTCTCTCACTGATGTGCGCAACCATTACGGCCTGCGGGACGTCTCAGAAGGTTGCTTCGACACGCAAGCACGGCAAGGAATATTTCTCCGAGAAGGAATATGGCGTGAAGGCGAGCCCTCGCGTCGTGAATAACGGACCGGTGCCGAAGGGCGGCGGCCGCTTCATGGTCGGCAATCCCTATCAGGTGAAGGGCAAGTGGTATTACCCCAAGGAAGATTTCGGCTATAACAAGGTCGGCATCGCTTCATGGTACGGCTCGGCTTTTCACGGTCGTCTCACCGCCAACGGTGAAGTCTACGACCAGCAGTCGCTGACTGCCGCCCATCCGACTTTCCCGCTGCCAAGCTATGCCCGCGTCACCAACGTCGAGACCGGCTCCTCCATCATCGTTCGCGTCAACGATCGCGGCCCCTACCATCCCGGCCGCATCATCGATCTTTCGAACAAGACGGCACAGATGCTCGATCTTCAGCATAGCGGCACGGGCAATGTGCGCGTGCAATATGTCGGCCGCGCCCGCATGGACGGTCATGACGAACCCTATCTCATGGCTTCCTATATTCCGAAGGGTTCGCGTCTGCCGGGCATCAACCCAGGCGGCCAGATCGCAACCGGCGTGATGGTGGCCTCTGCCGGCCGGATGACTGCCGATCAGCTGCCGGATTCATATACCCCAACACCGACGCGCGCCAGCCGCGAGGTGCGCAGCTTTGATGCCGCGCCGGCGATTGCACCCGTCCCGCGCCAGTCGCCCTATTCAGCAACGGCCTTCGCCGACTCCACCCCGGATGGCGGTTACAACGCCACCAAGCGCAACGACCCGCCGCCGATGACGTGGAATGGCGGAGCGATGCCTGCGGCGGAAGCGGCGGACCCGACCATGATCGTGCTTCCGCGGATCGGCCCGATCCCCCGCGAGCGGCCGGATTTCTCTCCGCGTCTGGCAAGCCAGAAGGACCGGTCCCTTGGCTCCATGGTTGCCGGCTATCAGGAAGCGCCGGTCAAAACAGTTTATGTCGACCTCGCTTTCGATGCCGTCATGGTTCGCAACGACGGTCTCACGCAGGAATCGATTCTCTCGTCCTATCGCCGCCAACATCAGGGTACGACGCAGGTCGATTGATCGGCGTCATTGCCTGAATCTTAACCCGTCACTAAAATAATCGTGCCGGTGGTCGGATGAAGGGGACGATATGCCAAAGCGCTTGATTCTTTTGTTCCTTTTTCTCCTCGGTTTCGCGAATGTCACGGCCGTCGCGCAGCCGGCCGCACCGGGCGCTTTCGACACGAAAGCCGCGCAGGCATTCATGATCGAGGCGTCGACCGGCACTATCCTGCTTGCCAAGAACGAGGATCAGCTGATTTCGCCGGCGTCGCTTGCGAAACTGATGACGCTGGATGTCGTTTTCGACGCGATCGGGCGAGGGGAGATCAACCTCGACACGGAATATCCCGTCTCGGAAAATGCCTGGCGCACCGGCGGCGCTCCCTCACGTGCATCGACAATGTTCGCAGCCCTGAAATCGCGTATCCGCGTCGGCGATCTGATCCAGGGTATAGCCGTACAGCAGGCGAACGACGCCTGCATCGTTCTGGCCGAGGGTATGTCGATCAGCGAACGCGAATTCGCGCGGCGCATGACGGCGCGTGCCCGCGAGATCGGCATGTCGCGGTCGACCTTTACCAATTCGACCGGACTGCCCGATGCCAACGACCCCAATGGCGGCGGCAGGGTCTCGGCGCGGGAGATGGTCATGCTGGCGCAGGACCTGCAGGAGAAGCACCCGGATCTTTACAAATATTTCGGGCAGGCCGACTTCACCTGGAATAAGATCTACCAGCGCAACAAGAACCCGATGCTTGTGCTCAATATCGGTGTAGATGGCCTGGGGCTGGGTTTTGCCGAGAGTGAGGGCTTTTCGATCGTCGCCTCCATTCAACGCGATGGACGCAGGCTGTTCCTGGCACTCGGCGGGCTGAAGAGCGACAAGGAACGCATCGAGGAGACGCGACGCGTCCTCGAATGGGGACTCAGCAATTTCAAGAGCCAACGCATCTTCGCCGATGGCGAAGTGATCGGCAACGCCAGCGTCTATGGCGGCGCTGCTTCCACCGTCGGCCTGCAGGCGAAAATACCCGTCGACGTCTATGTGCCGATCGAGACACCGGATCGGCTTTCGGCGCGTATCGTCTATCGCTGGCCTCTGACAGCGCCGGTGGCCGCGGGTTACGAAGCCGGCACCCTTCGCGTGTTCCTGGGTGCGCGTTTGGTGCGGGAGCTGCCACTCTACACGAAAGAATCGGTCGGGCAGGGCACATTGGGTCGCCGCGCCTTCGATGCCCTCATGGAACTGACGGAATCACTGCTGTTCTCCTGGCTGTGGGACAAGCCTTTGCCGACCTGAGTGGGCCGCAAGGCTCGCGAAATCTCTGTTCACACCCCATATAGAGTGGCGGAGACCGGGACATGCACGGTTCCACCTGGACATGTCTTGGGTTAAACAGGATGCGTATCGCACGCCGCACGCATGGCATGCGAAAAGTGCAGGACATGATCATTGGCTGATGCAAACGGATTATTCGTAAGCTTCGAAGGCGGCGAGGGGGCCGGCAAGTCCACCCAGATTCGCCGCCTGGCTGAACGGTTGCGCGAGCGTGGCCATGAGGTCCTGGTAACGCGCGAACCCGGGGGCTCGCCCGGAGCGGAAGCGGTGCGGCACGTCCTGCTTTCAGGTGCTGCGGAAATGTTCGGCACGCGCATGGAGGCGATTCTGTTCGCTGCTGCCCGCAACGATCATGTCGAGGACGTCATTCGCCCGGCACTTTCGCGCGGCACCATCGTCCTTTGCGATCGGTTCATGGATTCCTCGCGCGTCTATCAGGGCGTAACGGGCAATCTCGAGCCTGACTATATCGAGGCTCTGCAGAGGGTTGCCGTCAACGGCGTCATTCCGCATTGCACGCTGATTCTCGACATTCCCGCCGAAGTCGGTCTGGCGCGCGCGCGCAAGCGCGCCTCCGCCGTAACCGCACCCGATCGCTTCGAGAAGGAAGAGATGCAGACCCACGAGAAGCGCCGCGAGGCGTTCCTCGATATCGCCGCCCGCGAGCCCGAGCGTTGTCACGTCATCGATGCTCAGAGGTCGGAAGATGAGATCGCCGCTGAAATCGCCGAGATCGTCGACAAGCGGCTCGGTGCAGTGAATATCGCCGCAGGATCGGAAGCGGCGCAATGAGCGATGAACGTCCGGGCGTCCTCGACGGCGCTATTCCTCCGCAAGACAATGCGAAGCTCTTCGGCCATGAAGAGGCGGAAACTTTCCTCGCGCAATCCTATCGCTCCGGCAAGGGCCACCACGCCATGCTGATCGAAGGGCCTGAGGGCATCGGCAAGGCGACGCTCGCCTTCCGTTTCGCCAATCATGTCCTCTCCCATCCCGATCCGGCGTCAGCGCCGGAGACGATCGGCGATCCCGATCCGGCATCGGTCGTCTCCAGGCAGATTTCCGGCGGAGCATCGCACAATCTGCTGCATTTGAGCCGGCCGGTCGACGACAAGACCGGCAAGATGAAATCCGCGATCACCGTCGACGAAGTGCGCCGCGCCGGAAAATTCTTTTCGCAAACCTCTGGCACCGGCAACTGGCGCATCGTCATCATCGATCCCGCCGACGATCTTAACCGCAGTGCGGCCAATGCCATCCTGAAGATCCTCGAGGAACCGCCGAAGCGCGCTTTGTTCCTGGTGCTTTCGCATGCACCGGGCCGGCTTCTGCCAACGATCCGCTCACGCTGCCTGCCTTTGAAACTTGCGCCGCTCGGCAATGATGCCTTGCGCAAGGCACTCGAAAATCTTGGCGTGCCGGCCGGGCAGGGGAGTGAATTGCTCTCCGCTGCCAAAGGCAGCGTCAGCGAGGCACTCAAGCTCCTGAATTATGGCGGCGGCGAGATTATCGAGGCCTACAGGCAAGTGCTTTCGGCGGATGGGCCGGCGGCTCGCAAGGCGATGCACCGCCTCGCCGATGCGCTTTCCGGCAAGGACAGCGACACGATCTTTGGCTTCTTCCTCTCGCATATCGGCGATGACATCATCGATCGGGCTCGCGCTGCCGCGCTTGGCGGCTCCATTTCCACGGCCGAGAGGCTGGCTCGGTTGCACTCCGAGACCACTGAGCGATTGAACGTGTACCAAGCGTACAATCTTGACCGCAAGCAGACGCTTATCACCATTCTCGGCGAACTCAAGCAGCAGCTTTCGGCATAGACAGATCGTAATTCCCTGCGAAAGCCACCGCGAAGTTTCCTGTGAATCGTGTCAGGGAAAGATCAGCTTCCAGGCGACAACCGCCAGCGTGACGGCAAGGATGATGCGCACGGACCGCTCATGCAGGCGCGGCGCCAGCAGACTGCCTGCGACGATGCCCGGGATCGACCCTATCAGAAGGGCGAACAGCATCGTCCAGTTGATCTCGCCGATAAGCCAATATCCCATGCCGCCGATCAGGGTCAGCGGCACTGCGTGGACGATATCGGAGCCGACGATTTCGCGCACGTCCGTCTGGGGATAGAGCACCAGCAGGACTGTGACACCGAGCGCACCCGCGCCGACCGAGGTCATGGTGACGAGAATGCCAAGTATAAGGCCGAGTATGACGGTCAACAGAGCGATATTGCGTGGTGATATCGTTCCGCGTTCGCCGCGCCATTTACGGATGGCCTCAATGATCTGGCCACGAAAAATCAGCATCAGAGCCGTCAAAAGCAGCAGGCAGCCCAAGGACAGCGTGATGGTATGAGCAACGGCGGGGCTCTCGCGGTTGACGCCGGCCATGATCCAGAGCATGGCGAGCGCCGCCGGCACGCTGCCTGACGCCAGAAGGCTCACGACCTTCCAATTGACCCGCCCGTGCATGCCGTGCACGGCCGTTCCCGCCGTCTTGGTGATTGCCGCGTAAAGGAGGTCGGTGCCGACCGCTGTTGCCGGATGAACGCCAAAGAGAAGCACGAGGAGGGGAGTCATCAGCGAACCGCCGCCGACCCCTGTAATGCCTACAAGCATGCCGACGAAAAAGCCGGAAAAGGAATAGAGCGGCTGAAAGGAATCAATCAAACTCAATATCACGGCCTCTTGAAGCCGTTAGGCAGACCAATACATAAAACGATGAAATCCACGGCCACTTCTGTCCTGCGCTCTACTCTTCGGAAGGGGTAAAGGCGAGGCGGAGCCGAGTCAAGCAAGGCGCCATCCCGAAGTTTCGAATGCTGCGGGCGCGAAACTTGGTGTTTCGCTCATGACAAACATGCGCTAAAGCGAGCGGAGCAAGAATAACAGCGACGTAACAGTAAAAGCGGGCCATTGCCTCACATGACCGAAAAAACTCCGTTCTACATCACCACCGCGATCGCCTATCCCAACGGCAAGCCACATATCGGCCATGCCTATGAGCTGATCGCCACCGACGCGCTGGCGCGATTCCAGCGCCTCGATGGCCGTGACGTCTTCTTCCTGACGGGTACGGACGAGCATGGCCAGAAGATGCAGCAGACGGCGCGGGCCGAAGGCATGGACCCGCAGCAGCTCGCCAACCGCAATTCCGATGAATTCCAGGCGATGGGGAAGCTGTTGAACGCGTCGAACGACGACTTCATTCGCACGACGCAGCCGCGCCACCATGAGACATCGCAGAACATCTGGAACCTGATGGCCGATGCCGGCGACATCTACAAGGATTCCTATGCCGGCTGGTATTCCGTGCGCGACGAAGCCTATTACCAGGAAAACGAAACGGAGCTGCGCGCCGACGGCGTGCGCTACGGACCGCAGGGCACGCCAGTCGAGTGGGTGGAGGAGGCAAGCTACTTCTTCAAGCTCTCCGAATACCAAGACCGGCTGCTGAAGCACTATGAGGAAAATCCGGATTTCATCGGTCCGGCCGAGCGCCGCAACGAAGTCATTTCCTTCGTCAAATCCGGCCTCAAGGATCTGTCGATCTCGCGCACGACCTTCGACTGGGGCATCAAGGTGCCGAACGACCCGTCGCACGTCATGTATGTCTGGGTCGACGCCTTGACGAACTACATCACGGCGACCGGCTATATCGAAGATCGGAACAATCCGCGGGCGAAATACTGGCCGGCCGACCTGCATGTCATCGGCAAGGACATCATTCGCTTCCACGCCGTCTATTGGCCGGCTTTCCTGATGTCGGCGAAGCTGCCGCTGCCGAAGCGCGTTTATGCCCACGGCTTCCTGCTCAACAAGGGCGAGAAGATGTCGAAGTCGCTCGGCAACGTCGTCGATCCGGTCAATCTCGTGAACCATTTCGGCCTCGACCAGGTGCGCTACTTCTTCCTGCGCGAAGTCTCCTTCGGCCAGGACGGCAGCTACAGCGAAGAGGCGATCGGCACCCGCATCAATTCGGACCTTGCCAACGGCATCGGCAACCTTGCCAGCCGTTCTCTGTCGATGATCGTCAAGAACTGCGACGGCAAGATCCCGGAATGCGGACCGTTGACGGATGAAGACAAGGCACTGCTCGCACAGGCCGACGCCTTGCTCGCTTCGACCCGCGAAGACATGGGCAAGCAGCTCATTCATCGTGCCCTTGCGTCCATCATCGCTGTCGTTTCCGAGACGGACCGCTATTTCGCGAGCCAGGAGCCCTGGGCGCTGAAGAAGACCGATCCTGCCCGCATGGCGACCGTGCTCTACGTCACGGCCGACGTCGTGCGCCAGATCAGCATTCTGCTGCAACCCTTCATGCCGGAATCCTCGGGCAAGCTCCTGGATCTCATTGCCATCCCATCTGACAAGCGTGATTTCGCGGCGCTCGGCGAGGCGGGCCGCCTCGTTGCCGGAACGCCGCTGGAAGCCCCGAAACCGGTCTTCCCGCGCTATGTCGCGCCGACCGCCGAATAAGGTTCTCCATGCTGATCGATACGCATTGCCATCTGGATTTTGCCGATTTCGAAGAGGAGCGCGACGCGATCGTTGCCCGCGCTCACGAGGTTGGCGTCAAGCAGATGGTCACCATTTCGACGAAGGTCAGGAAGCTCGACGGATTGCTTGCGCTCACCGAGCGTTATCCGTCGGTTTTTTGCTCCGTCGGCACCCATCCGAACAGCGCCGACCAGGAGTTGGACATCCAGACGGAAGACCTCGTGCGGCTAGCAAATCAGCACGAGAAGATCGTGGCGATCGGTGAGGCGGGTCTCGATTACTTCTACGATACCGTCAAGCCGGAAGACCAGAAGACCGGCTTCCTGCGCCATATCGCTGCCGCTCGCGAAACACAGCTGCCGCTCGTCATTCACAGCCGCAGCGCCGATGAGGACATGGCCGCGATCCTGACGGAGGAAACAGGGAAGGGGGCTTTCCCCTTTATCCTCCACTGCTTCTCCGCCGGCCCTGCCCTTGCCCAGACCGGCGTGGAGCTTGGCGGCTATATCTCCTTCTCCGGCATCCTGACCTTCCCGAAATCGGAAGAGTTGCGCGAGATTGCCAAAACGATCCCGCACGACCGGCTGCTGGTCGAGACCGACGCGCCTTATCTCGCGCCGAAGCGCTGGCGCGGCAACCGCAATGAGCCATCCTATGTCGTCAACACAGCGGAAGTGCTGGCTGATACGATCGGCGTCAGCATGGATGAAATCGCCGAGATCACCACGGCGAACGCTTTCCGCTGCTTTTCCAAAATGACGAGGGTCTGACGTCGTGACATACCGGCGGCGCTTCACCATTTTGGGCTGTTCATCGTCGCCGGGCGTTCCGCGTATTACCGGCGACTGGGGTGCCTGCGATCCGAAAAATGCAAAGAATCGACGGACACGTGCCGCCTTTCTCATCGAGCAGATCGCGCCGGATGGCGGCATCACCACGGTCGTCATCGATACCGGTCCGGATTTCCGAGAGCAGATGATCCATGCCGGCGTCAGCTTCATCGACGCCGTGCTCTATACCCACGCCCATGCCGACCATATTCACGGCATCGACGATCTGCGCGGCTACTTCCATATTTCAAACGAGCGCATCCCGATCTATGCCGATCCGCCGACCATGGATCGCATTCGCGAAGGCTTTCGCTACTGCCTGGAAACACCACCCGGCAGCAGCTATCCGCCGATCGTGCGGCCGGTGCTGATCGAAAATCTCGAGAAAAGTTTCGTGATCGATGGGGCAGGCGGTCCGATCCGCTTCTGGCCGCACAAGCAGATACATGGTGATATCCATTCGCTGGGCTTCCGTATCGGTAAACTCGCTTATTGCAGCGATATCAGTGATTTCCCGCCGGAATCGATAGAAAAAGTTCAAAACCTAGACATCCTGATCATCGACGCGTTGCAGTATCGGCCTCATCCAAGTCATCTGTCGTTGGAACAGTCGCTCGAATGGATCGAACGCCTGGCGCCGAAACATGCCATCTTGACCCACATGCATACGCCGCTCGATTATGAAACCGTGCTGGCTGAAACGCCCGATCATGTCGAGCCGGCCTACGATCAAATGCAGATCGAACTCGACGTGGAGGATGACGAGCTATGAGCGAAGATATCAAGAAGCTTTCCAGCCTGGAGCGCGTCGAACTTGCGGCGCGCGCGCTGGGGCTCGACATCTCGATCAAGCGCATGGAGCAATCGACACGAACCGCCGAAGAGGCTGCCAAGGCTGCAGGATGCGCCGTTGGTCAGATCGTCAAATCGCTGGTCTTCGTCAATGCCGATACGCACGCGCTGACGCTGCTTCTGGTTTCAGGCGCCCATAACGCCGATACGGCATATATTGCAACAGCTTATGGAATTCGATTGAAGCGTGCCGATATCGATCGCGTGCGCGATGAGACCGGTTTCGCTATCGGCGGCGTCGCGCCAATCGGCCATCTGGTCGATCTGCCTGTTTTCATCGACGAAAGCCTTTTGGCTTACGATCAGGTCTGGTGCGCAGCCGGGCGCCCGGACAGCATTTTCTCCTGCAATCCAACGACGCTGGCCGAGAAGATTGCGGCCAAGGTGATCCGCATCAAGGCGAGCTAAGAATAGCGAATGCAGCCGGCGCCGGCAGAGATTGCATGGGATCCCCCACGGTGTGACAGGGAGGATGCGATGAGCAAGGCTTCAGACAGCAGAAGGATCGATACGGCTTCCCGGATAATTCGCTCGACGCCACACGCGATCTTCAAAGCATTCCTCGATCCCGAAGCATTGGCCTCATGGCTTCCGCCGAAAGGCATGACATGCAGCATCCACGTCTTCGAACCGCATAAAGGCGGCCGTTATCGAATGGCGCTATCCTATGACGCACTGGATCATCCAACGCCTGGAAAATCTTCCGAGCATACCGACATTGTTTCCGGTCGATTCCTCGAGATCATGGCGGATGAACGCATCGTTCAGGCGGTAGATTTCGAATCCGATGACGCCGCATTCGGCGGAACGATGACCATGACCTGGTCCTTGACAGAGGTTCCAACCGGCACAAGGGTCACCATAATTTGTGAGGACGTGCCGCACGGCATTCGCAGAGAAGATCATGACGAGGGATTGAAATCGACGCTCGAAAATCTGGCCAACCATCTGGAATAAAAGCCAAAAGCGTCTGCACCATCGCCATATCGATACCCGCTTTAGTTCCATAATCTATCTTATCTGATATTTGTA
>NZ_JBXSOR010000019.1:0-121120 GCF_057784455.1 Martinezella sp. CNPSo 3890
GTCACATCGTCAGGACGACGCTGGCCGTCGTTCGGCCCGCTTCGAGGTCGGCATGAGCTTGGGCGGCATCCTTCAGCTTGTATTCGGCGCCAATCGGGTTGACGAGCCCGTCCTGCAGCGCCGCCATCAGCGCCGTTGTGCCCTGGCGGTAGAGATCCGGATCGCTGGCATAGGTCAATACGCTCGGGCGCGACAGGCCGATGGCGCGAGGCGCGGTCAGCTCCTCTATCTGGATCGGGGGAATAGGGCCGGCCGGCTGGCCGAGGCTTGCGACCATGCCGAAGGGGCGGACGACCGCAAGCGTTTGCGAGAGCATGGTGCCGCCGATCCCGTCGACGGCAAGATGTACGCCGCGGCGATCGGCTATGCGGCGTGTTTCCTGCCCCCAATCCTCAGATGTATGGAGGAGAACCACGTCGGCTCCGGCCTCATGGGCAAAGCCGGTCTTGGCTTCGGAACCGACCGTGGCGATGACGTTTGCTCCGATCCGCTTGGCAAGGCGGATGAGGAGCTGGCCGAGGCCGCCGGCGCCGGCATGCACCAGCACCCATTCGCCTGCTTTCACGGGATAGACCTTCTGCAGCACCATTTGCGCCGTCAGCCCGCGCAGCATCGTGCTGCCGGCAGCCCGCTCGCTGACGCCGTCTGGCAATTTCACCAGCCGAGCGGCGGAAAGAGTGCGCACCTCGGCATAGCTGCCGAGGGGATGGCCGATATAGGCGACGCGGTCGCCGACCTTGAGCCCTTCGACTTCCGGACCGATCGCCTCGATGATGCCGGCGCCTTCGAAGCCGAGCACGCTCTGGCCGGGTGGGAGCGGATAAAGCCCGGAACGGACATAGATGTCGACGAAATTGACGCCGGAAATGCTCTGGCGGATCCGCGCCTGGCCGGGGCCGGGTTCAGTGACTGGTAGATCGACGGCTTTCATGGCTTCGGGTCCGCCGGGACCGGTAATGGCAATCGCTAGGGGCATAGGCAAGTCTCCTTTCGGGAGATCTTTGACCATAAGCGTCGACCTGAATAAATTCGGTATGAACTCACAATATCTGTGCAATAATGCACCGATGATTGATTGGCAGGATCTTCTTCACTTCGCCGCTCTGGCGAGAACCGGCTCGCTTTCGGCTGCCGCGCGGGAGCTGGGCGTCGATCACGCAACCGTCGGAAGGCGCATTGCGGCCCTGGAAAGGTCGCTCGATCTGCGCCTCATCGACCGTCGGCCGCGCACCTCGCCATTGACCGCCGACGGCCGTGCCATCGCGGAACTGGCGGCGGGGATGGAGGAAAATGTCGAGGCCATCAGGCGCTATTCGAAGAGCGCCGTCGCCGGCCTTTCCGCCGCGGTCAAGGTCAGTGCGCCGCCATCGATCGCTGCCCACCTTCTCGCTCCGAAGGCGACGCTTTTTCGTGAAGAGCACCCGGATATCACGCTGACCATTGCCGGTGTCACCCGTCGCGCCGCGCTCAATTACGGCGAGGCAGATATCGCCGTTCGCATGACCAGGCCGGAGGAAAGTGACCTCCTGGTGCGCCGCATCGGCGTCATGCGCTTCGGCCTCTACGCCATTCCGAGCGTGGCGCAGGTGCCGGAGAAGGATTGGGTGTTCATCGGTTACGATGCGGCGATGGAGCATCTGACGCAGCAGACCTGGCTGCGCAGCCTATTGGAAGGCCGCCCGATCGTGTTCCGCGCCACCGATGTCTTCGGCCAGCTGGAGGCTGCCCGAACCGGCCTCGGCGTCGTGGCGCTTCCCGCCTTTCTGGGCGATGGCGAGCCGGCATTGGTACGCCTGCCGGTGGCGGTGCCGTCGCCTGCGCGCGACCTCTGGCTCGTGACATATCCGGATCTGCGCCGCTCTCCGGCGATCCGCGCCGTCATGGATTTCGTCGCCGATACCATCGAGCGAAGCTGTCCGTTGCGTAACGGCAGCGACGCCGCAGCGTGACACACTGGTTTTGCTTATCATTTTCCTGTTGCAGACCAGACGCGAATCTCTATCCATAAACGGATGCGCCATCCCTATGGTCGGTGATTGATGACGAAGCTGAGCAGCTGGTTCGTGGTGGACAGGGCGGATCTGGTCGCGGGCATATCGGTTGCCGGACTGATGCTGCCGGAAGCGGTCGCTTACGCAGGCATTGCCGGCCTGCCGCCGCATCGTGCAATCCTCGCCGGCATCGCCGGATGTCTCGTCTATGCCATATTCGGCCGCAGCCGCTTTGCCATCGTCTCTCCCACATCCTCGTCCGCAGCCATTCTCGCAGCCACCTTGGCGGTGGTGCCGGGCGATGCCACGATCAAGGCGGGGCTTGCCACGGTCGCCGTCGCGCTCGCCGGCATTCTCTTCGTCATCGCCGGTGCCTTGCGCCTGGGCGGCATCACCGGTTTCATCTCGCGGCCGGTCCTGCGGGGCTTCGCGCTCGGGCTGGCGATCACCATCATCCTGCATCAGCTGCCGATTCTGGTGGGCGTGCCCGTGCAGGGCTCGAATATCCTGAGCTACGCGGCGGCACTCTTCGGCGCTATTCTGCAGTGGAATCCGATCAGCGTCATAGTCGGCATCGTCGCGTTGGCGGCATTGCTGCTCTTGAAGCGATTGCCGGGCATTCCCGGCGCTTTCCTCGTGCTCGTCGCCGGCATCTTCACCTCCTATCTGTTCGGCTTGGAAGGCCATGGCGTCAAGCTGGTCGGCCCCATCGAGATCCTGCCGCAATGGCCGTCGCTGCCGGACGCTAACTGGACCGCCTATTCGCGGCTGGTACAGTTCACCGTGCCTCTGGTCCTCATCCTCTTTGCTGAGTCCTGGGGAACCATGCGAGCACTCGCCCTGCGTTATGGCGAGACGCTGGAGGTCAATCGCGAGCTTGGAGCGTTGGGTGCTGCCAATATCGCCAGCGCCGTCGTTCAGGGCATGCCAGTCGGCGCCGGTTTTTCCGCAGGCTTCGCCAGTGAGGCGGCTGGCGCGAAGACGCGGGCGACGACCGTTTTCGCTGCAATCGGCCTGGCGATCTTGATTGCCTGTGCGGGACAGCTGGTGGCGCTTCTGCCGGAACCGGTGCTCGCCGCCGTCGTGATCGCGGCTCTGACCCATGCGCTCGATCCCAGCCCCATTCTGCGCCTGCGCCGTCTGCATCGCGATTTCTACGTGGCAGTGGGTGCCGCTGTCGGCGTGCTCGCCTTCGGCGTTCTCAATGGCATGCTGCTGGCGATCGCGCTCTCGCTTGCCGCCATGATGCATCGCCTGGCATCCCCGTATATCGCCCGATTGGGACGGCTCAACAACAGCCATGACTTCGTCGATGTCAGCAGGCATGACGATGCGTCCGAGATACCGGGCATTGCCATCTGGCGCCCCGGCGAAACCCTGTTTTTCGGCAATGCCGATACGATCTTCGGCGAGATATTGTCCGGCAGTCGCAACGAAGCCGGGTTGCAGGCAGCTATTCTCAGCCTGGAAGAAAGCTCCGATATCGACAGTACGGCGATGGACGCCTTGATGGAGTTCGACAGCGCGATGCAGCGAGCTGGCCTCCGCGTCCAGTTCGCCCGCGTACATGACCGCGTTCGCGATCTCATGACGGTCGCGGGCATGGTCGACGTCGACAAGCGCTGCAGCTTCAGCGTCGATGATGCCGTGGCCGCGGTGATGGCGGCAGTTGAACCTGTTCCGAAACCGTAAGCGCCAGATTCAGAGCAATGGCCAGTGCCAGACATGGCCATGCTCGCCGTCGCCCTGAAAGCTGTTGACCAGCGTGAACGTTTTGACTGTCCAAGCAATCGGCTCTTCCAAAATCACTTCGGGAAGAATGTGGTTGCAATAAAACAGCGTCATGTGGGGTTGGAACGAAGTGGATATGCCGCTTTCAAAGCCCATACTTTGCATTGCAGTATCCAATTCCCGACGGAGTGTCGTTAGCCCCTCGTTTCCCTCCCTACACCAGAGTACATATTGACGGTTGTTGCCGTTGCCGAATGTGCCTGCCCGATCGAATGTCAGGGGAAACGATTTTAAGCAGATGGTTGACCCGGCCTCTAACGCAGCGAAGGTGGCTTCCTCCTGGGAGCGAGAGACAATGTCGATGGGATAGATGGTGGCATGGTAGAGATCATGCTTTCTGGCTGTGCGCATCAATCCATTTCGCCGACTTTGGTCGACGGTCATTTCTGCAGCCAATTTAGCGATTTCCGGGTCCGGCAACGCCGCAAAGTAGAGAGCTTGCCGACGTTTTGGCGGGCTTTTGCCCTTGCGATTAATTGGCGGTTTGCCGAGATCAAATGATAATTGATCGATGTGTTGCATGGCTTCATTCAAAACCGGCTTGGCTTTGCCTCCTTTTTCCCTGATCTCTAAAGCATATGACTCAACGACAAGGATTTCAAGAACAAAACGAGAACAAATGGCAGATTCATAAATCAGAATACCGACATCCTCGTTTCAAAAATGCGATCGAATAAAAGGCCCGTCTGATCTGTTCATTCCAAGCGAGGCTTGCTCTCTATTCTCTCCAACAAGGAATGACCGTCCATGTTTACCAGGGCCATCTTTTCAGCCGTATTTCTCGTCCTCATCGGGCTCGGCACTTCCGCTTGCTCTACGTCGGGAGATCACAATTCCGGCGGCGGCATGACGCTGAACGCGCCTCCGACTGGCGGCGGATATTGATCCCGTTCTGTCAATCGCCCTGAATCCGTTCGGCGGCCGTCAAAACGGTGGCAATTCTCGCTCCTTGCAAGAATCGGGTTGAATTCGAGGCTCCCGAGGACGATTTTCATGACAAGTGGAAACACGGGAGCTTTCGTCATGAACGAGACAAGGCAGAATTACCTGATCTTCGAAACCGCTGGCGGCTTTTGCGGCATCGCCTGGAACGAGGTCGGCGTGCTGCGCTTTCAATTGCCGACCAAGGATGCGGGCGCGACCGAACGCCTGCTTCTGCGGCGTTTGCCGAACGCGCAGCCCGGCGCGCCGAGCACGGAGATTGCGGGAGTGGTCGCCAAGGTGAAACGCTATTTTGCCGGTGAGGAGATCGACTTTTCCGACGTCACGCTCGATCTCGGCGAGCAGGACGCCTTCTTCAGGCAGATCTACGATGCCGCGCGACAGGTCGCTTGGGGCCATACGACGACCTACGGCACATTGGCCAAGCAGCTTGGCGCAGGGCCGGAAGCCGCGCGCGATGTCGGGCAGGCCATGGCGAAGAATCCGGTGGCGCTGATCATTCCTTGCCACCGCGTTCTAGCCGCAGGCGGCAAGATCGGCGGCTTTTCCGCGCCGGGCGGCTCCAACTCCAAGGCTCGCATGCTGGAGCTGGAAGGCGTTCAGCTGGCGTCGCCGAAGCCGGTGCAGCAGTCGCTGGCGTTTTGAGCCAGTCGATCCGGGTGTGCGGCTAAAGCTGCCCGCCCCCTATTCCTTCGGCTGACGGGCGCGGGAGAACAACAGTGTCTGCTTGTCATTGAGGCGCATTGGCTTCGGATCGCCATAGCCGGCTTTTTCGGCAACACGGATCGAGGCCGCATTGTCGGGCGAGATCAGGCAGACGCTGCGATCAAATCGCGGCTGTTGGTCGAGCCAGGCGACGGCGGCTGCCAGGGCTTCCGTCGCAAAGCCTTTGCCATGCGCCCACGCGGCCAGTGCCCAGCCGGCCTCCGGAATACCCCTGATTGGCGGTTCCATCACCCTGTGAAAGTCGGCAAAGCCGAGATCGCCGACATAGCGGCCGGAGGATTTTTCGCGGATTGCCCAATAGCCATGCCCGAGCAGCGGCCACAGACCATGATAGGACAGCATCCGCATCCATGACTCCCTGGAAGTGGAGACCACATTGCCGAAAATATGCCTCACGACCAGAGGATCGCTCCACATGCCCGCAAGCGGCTCGAAATCATCGAGCGTATGTCCCGTCAGGATAAGCCGTTCGGTTTCCAGTCGCGGCGGAGAAAGCGTTACTTCCATAAAGGCAGACCTTTGATTTAGCTTTGGGCATTCTGCTGCAGGCGCTCCGCAAGCGCATCCAGATCGGGCAGAAACCAGACCTCGCGACCCCTATTGGATTCATAGACGAAATCGCGCAGGGCATTACTGTCCGCGATCCATCCGGAGACGTCGCCGAGAATGACGAGCTGCGAACGATAGTTGACGAATTTCTGGATGATTGCGCCGGCAATGCGGGTTGAGAGCCGGAAAAACTCCTGGCTCAGCCGTGATGTCGGAACGACCACCAGCCGGGCTTCAGCGTCCCATGCAGCGCTGATCCAGTCATTCACGTCCCTTTCGCTGGCGAGGAGCGGACCGTTGTTATCGCCGATAACGACTCTTCGGCCGGAGAATTCTTTGACTATGTACATGCTGGTTCGACTTTGCATTCCATCGAGGGAAAGGTTGTTTGTTGTTGCTCTAAGTTGATAGTGGTTTCAAGGCGTCAGTCACCATCCTTATGCTTCATTGATATCCGCAATTCTTTTTCGGAGATCGGAGCCAAAGCCTAGCCTAAGGCGTTATCGCCGCTGCGTCATATCACTTGATCTGATGATCTCGTCCGCAATAGGACGATGAAGGCGAGAACGTGACTCACAAGGAGCAGCGGCACGTAAAGCGTCGGTATATAAATGCCTGCGCCGAAGAGACCGGGATTTCCGATTTTCGTTACGCCCATGTAATAGGCATTCAGAAGATCCAGAGTTCCCCAGATGTTGAATATCCAGACAACCGGAATGGCGATCGGCGACCGCCAGGAAAGGGCGGCCATGGAAGCGAGCGCGAGTATGGCCGAGATGAGATCGCCCCATCCGACCTTGTTGGCAAAATCCGAGCTCAACTGCGGAGATACGAATCCGGATACCAGAAAATTCATCCCCAAGAACCGGAACGCATGGAAAGCAGCAAGAAGTCTTAGAGCCTCATAACGCCGCATTGTGCGAAGCGCTGGCCAGACATAGACATAGGCTATCACCGAACTTGTCAGGAAGGCGCCGGCGACACTTAGAACGAATGGGAGATTGAGTTCCGGTGGCATCTCGGTTTCCTTCGTGTTTATCTTTCTGGTCTGACGGCATCGAAATCAATAAGTGTATTTCGCTGCCTTCGGGCGTTTAGGCATTGGCCAAGAGCAGGCGGAGCGGCAAAAGCGGACCGATCGCGATATATTCGTGATCCATGAGATTTTGCTTGGCCAACGGCAAGCCTTCCATGATTGCGTGAGCGTCGGCGACATCTCTCGAATCCAGCAGGAACACGGCTCCCCGGCCATCGCCTCGTGAATACCATTCGCGTATTTTTCCATCGAGATAGAGCTGCGCGGTCCGCCGGATTTCATCTGGCATGATAGCCATCACCCGCTCGCGTGTGACGCCCGCCTTCACGGTGAGGATGACCATCACTCCGGTGACTACGGGTGAGACGGCTTGCGCTTGAGCAGGGGTTGCGTGATCGTTCATGGAAGTAGCTCCTGTGAGAGTAAAGACCAGGAAGAGGTTGCAGAGCCGGGACGTCACAAACGTTCGGGCTTGGCGTTTGCGATGCTCCCGATTTGCAACTCACGTATAAGGCCACTTTCCATGAGCGACTATTCTCGATAATGTCGACGAGTTATGAAGCAGAACTTCACAGTCAGACAGGGTGCACTCGATGGCGTGGAGGCCTTTCTGAGCGTCGCCCAGCATTGCAGTTTTCGCAAAGCAGCGGCCGAACTTGGGGTAACGCCATCGGCAATCAGCCAGGCGGTACGCTCACTTGAGGCGCGCGTCGGCGCCGCACTTTTTATTCGCACGACGCGCAGTGTCAGCCTGAGCGAAGCCGGCGAACGATTTCACTTGCGCGCAAAGCCTGCTTTCGAGGAGCTTGTCGCGGCAAGCGAGGTCGCGCGTGACCTTGGGCAGCGGCCTGCGGGACTGCTGCGCCTCACCGTACCGCGGGCAGTGATGCCAATCCTGCTGGAGCCGCTGATCGCATCCTTCTGCCAAGCTTATCCTCAGGTCGAGGTGGAGATCGCCGCAAGCGCAGATCTGGTCGATATCGCTGCCGAGGGATTTGACGCCGGCATCCGGCTGGGGCAGTTCATTGCCGCTGACATGGTTGCGGTTCGGCTTACCCCGCCCTTTCCGCTGGTGGTCGTTGGTACCCCCGAGTATCTTCGCCGGCGGGGAAGGCCCGAACGTATCGATGATCTGCGCCAGCACGCCTGTTTGCGCATGCGCCGCTCGGACGCGTCAATCGCACCATGGTCCTTTGTCGATGGCAACAGGCCGATCGAGGCAATCGTCTCAGGCCCGCTGATCGCTCGTGATTTTCCCACCATTCTTGGTGCGGCCGGGGAGGATATGGGACTTGCACAAGTGCCTGAGCCGATTGCCCTCAGCCTGATGAAAGCAGGCAAGCTCGTGCAGGTTCTGGAGTCATTCGCGCCGTTGGCGCCGGGAGTGTTTCTATACTATCCCAACCGCCATCAAATGATGCCGAAGCTGCGTGCTTTTATTGATCACGTAAAAAGCCATTCGGGCGCTATCAGCAAAACACAAAGACGCATCGATGACAAACGACCACGCGAGCCGAAAAAGCGCTGATGTCGGAGGCGTTGACCGGATTGTATTGAAGTTACCAGGTGCTGCGGGCCAGGATGCGAGGTCTCGACTGCGGTTGCAAGGGCGCCATTGCATCTGATACGCCGCGCTGATCTGTTTCATTCGGCGCTACCATCTCCTCATTTCCATTCGGTTGTCTGGATGTATTCTAACGCTTTGTTTTAATGTGTTTTGGAACTAAAGGTCGTGCGAGACCGTTTATCTCTGACTTTGACACGGCGCTGACGTCGTGACCGGCCGGCTGGGTAAGCGGCGCTTTTGAGGAGTGTCTTAATATGAGGATTTCATCTGGATTTCGTTCGGTTGCGGTTGCCGCTATTGCTGCTGCGGGGATCGGCTTTGCCGGCGTCGCGCATGCCGATAGCGGCACGATCCGCTTTTCTGTCTATAAGGCGGCTTTCTTCGTCGGCGGCTCCGGAGGCGAGGGCACACTGACCTTCCATGGCCGCAAATATCCCATCTCGATCGGCGGCATCTCGGGCGGCCTCGCCTTTGGTGCCTCCAAGACCTATTTCCAGGGCACAGTGCGCAATATTCGCCGCGCCCGCGATGTAGGCGGTGTCTACGGTGCCGCCGGCGGCGGCGGCGCGATCGGCAAGGGTGCTCAGATGATCGTCATGACCAATGACAAGGGCGCCCAGCTCGAACTGACAGGCAGGCAGGTCGGCCTGCAGGTCAACGCCGATCTCAGTGGCCTGAGCATCACCGTGAAGTAAGGTCACCAGTCCAAGCCCATGGTGCAGAAGAGCCCGATCGGCGGAATTAGCGTTCGGGCTTTTCAGGAGAAGGTATGGTTTCCTCCTTCTTTCCATGCCCTTGAAGCGCGCGATGAACAGCTTCTCCGTCGGCGCGAGATGTCGTATAGCCGCCATCCTTGACGAAGTATCAAGCCAGCCCGCTGGCACCAGTATTGCGCTGGTCATTGGAAAGGGCCTCGATGACGTTGTCGTGCTGGCACGGGGAGAACGATTGCTGCTCCCGGTATTGCTAAAAACAAAAGGCTCTAGACGAGCACGGCACCGCCATCCACGATTACGGATTGGCCGGTGACATAGGCATTGCGCATGAACGACAGGTACGCTTCAGCGATATCCGACGGCTCGCCGACACGTCCCACGGGCAGCTTCCCGCCCACCGAGCGGAAGATCTGGTCCCGTGCCTCGGATGGGATACCGGACCACAGATCGGTGGCAACCATCCCGGGCGTCACAACATTGACGCGCAGAGGCGCGAGATCGAGGGCAAGCGCGCGGGTCAGGGATTCGATTGCGCCGCAAATGCTTGCCGCGAAGGCAAAACCTGCCGGCGGCCGCCGGGCCGAGGTTCCGCTCGTCAACACGATGGACCCGCCATCGCGCATGTGTGGCTGTGCCGCCTTCACGGCAGCGACCGCACCCCAATAGCGCAATTCAAAAAAGCTGCGTGCGGTCGCCAGATCGATTTCGGCGACGGGCTTGCCGAACGGCAAAGGCTCGCCGGCAGTGAAGACCAGGTGATCGAACGCGCCGAGCGTCGTGAAGAATGCCGAGAGGGACTCCATCGACCTTACATCGACGACCGCACCTGTGGCGGTTCCTTCCGGTAAACGCGTGATGGCGCCCGCGACATTCTCTTGTTGGCTGGAAGCGATGATAACATGAGCCCCTTCATGGACGGCTCCTTGAGCCACCGCAAAGCCGATACCACGAGATCCGCCAAGGATCGCGACCCGCTTGTTATGCAACATGACTTTTCCTTTCGCAGATGCGGATGGGTTATCCGTTGAGTGCGGCCCGCCTCTTGAAGGAAAGACTACTTCGATCTAATCATTCGAGCGATAATGTATCTACCATATTAATTTATCAATCGGCCGAAATTTGGATCCTTTTCTCGACCTCATCCACCTGCTTCGCCCACGCGCCACGCTCTGGGGCGGGATCGAGGGCTATGGCCGATGGGCCGTGTCGTTCCGCAAACGGGACGACCTGCTGTTCTGCTGGCTGGAGCGCGGCGCCTGCCAGTTGATCCGAGCTGACAAGGAACCGCTCCTGCTGCAGGAAGGCGACTTCGTCCTTATCAGAACCGACAAGAGCTTTGTCCTTGCCTCGGACGCGCAAGCTGTTGCTCGGGACAGCGAGGCGATGGTCGCAACCACAGGTAAAACGCTTCTGAGGATGGGTGCAGGCTCGGAAGCGCCTGTGGTATTACGTGGCGGGCGGTTCGTCTTCGACACCGCGAACGAGGGCCTCCTCACCTGGCTAATGCCATCCTTTGTCCATGTCATGCGTGATGACGTCTCCTCTTGGCGTGTTCGCAGTTTGCTGAGTTTGAACCTGTCGGAGTCATCGCAACCGAGAGCCGGTAGCGACTTCGTCATTACGCGCTTGATGGAATTGACATTTGTCGAGATTCTTCGCGGCGCCGTCCCTGACGCAACCCGGGAGCACAGGGGCTTGCTCGCCGGATTGAATGATCCCGTGACAGCCCGGGCGCTGACGGCACTGCACGAAGACGCCGCGAAAGACTGGACGCTGGCAGACTTGGCGCGGCTCTGCGGTGTTTCCCGATCCAGCCTTTCGAGCCGGTTCCGCAGCGTGGTCGGCATGGCGCCGATCGGCTATCTTCAGCACTGGCGCATGGCCGTTGCGAAGGATGCGTTGCGTCGCGGTGACAAAACTATTGGCGAGATCGGGCTCGCCATAGGCTTCCTGTCACCAAGCGCCTTTAGCACCGCCTTCACCCGATTTGTCGGCGTCTCGCCCAAGACGTTCGCCGCGCGGGAGCACCAAGCCCCGTCGTGAACATGTGCCCTCAATAGCAATTGTCCCGAGCCAGCCACCGTTCCAGGCGCACGCGCGCCTAGAGCCGGATGATTTTAGGTCGAGCCGACCTAAAATCTGAAATCCGTTCCGGAACCAAAGAAGTAGAGCGTGATGTCGTTCGAAATCCCCTCATACTTTTCGGCATCGCGCCCTAATACAGGGGACCGGGAGCGGACAGACCTAAACGAGAGGAGCATCCCTTTTGAAGCCAGTCGATGCTTCGATGGAGCGATGCAACAAAGCCGGGATAGATACTCCCTGTTGATCCAGGCGGGGCGTGTAAGCCTTCTCGAGTCGCTCCGCCTCCTCGTCGCTCAACACGACCGACAGCGAAGCCACGGCATCGTCGATGTGCTTGGTCTTCAGTGCGCCCACGATCGGCGCGGCGACCACGCGATTTCGACGTAACCACGCCAGGGAAATCTCGGCGGCGCCCACATCACGTTCCGCGGCGATGGCGTTTACCGCCTCGACGATTGCCCGATCGCTGGCCGCCGTATCCGGGTTTTGCTGGGCGCCGGACGGTTCGGTCTCCGTTCGCGTCGTCGTCATCCCCCATGGGCGGGCCAATTTCCCGCGCGCGAGCGGACTGTAGATCAGGGTCGACACACCCTCATCGGCACAGAGCGGGATCATCTCGCGTTCTTCTTCGCGCGCGACCAGATTGTAATTGTGCTGCATAGAGATGAAGCGCATCCAGCCGTTGGACTTCTGGATGTGCAACGCTTTGGCAAACTCCCACGCCTTCATCGACGAGGCACCGAGATAGCGTACCTTGCCCGCTTTCACGGCGTCGTGAAGCGCTTCGAGCGTTTCCTCCCACGGGGTCAGCTGGTCGCGGCGGTGTATCTGGTAGAGATCGATATAGTCCGTGCCGAGCCGCCGCAGGCTGTGATCAAGTTCAGCCATGATGGCCTTGCGCGATAGCCCGATCGCATTGGGGCCGTTGCGTGTCGCGCCCGCAACCTTGGTGGCGATGACGACGGCATCCCGGTTCCCGAAATCCTTGATCGCGCGCCCGAGGAATTCCTCGCTTGTGCCGGTAGAGTACATGTTGGCTGTGTCGAAGAAGTTGATCCCGGTCCTGAGGGCGTGATGGATCAACTCCCGGCTCGAGCTTTCTTCCACTGACCAGGCCGGATGGCCCTTGGCCGGATCGCCGAACCCCATGCAACCGATGCAGACGGGCGACACGTCGAGTCCCGAATTGCCGAGCTTTACATATTGCATAAACGCCTCCACCGTATAGAAACGGACATATGTCCGATTTCTCGATATAGATATGGACAATTGTCCGTTTAGTCAAGGCTCATGACCGAAACCCATAAGCGTCGCGCCGACGCCCGCACCAATCGCGACCGCATCCTGGCTGTCGCACGAGATGCTCTTGCAATCGATCCAGCGGCCTCGCTGCATTCCATCGCCAAGGCCGCGGGCGTGGGGCAGGGCACGCTGTACCGCCACTTCCCGACCCGGGAATCGCTCGTCCTCGGCATCTATCGCGATAGTATCGACGAGCTGGTGAGCCTCGCACCATCGCTCCTCGAGGCGTTCAAGCCACTCGAAGCCTTCCGAAGATGGGCGGAGCGGTTCGTCGATTACGGCCGCAAGAAGCACGGTGTCGCGGATATGCTGCGGGCTGCCATGACCGACCAGGACTTCCGGGAAACCTATTGGCCCATGGTCGACGCCGTCAGGCTTCTGATGGACGCTTGCGTCGATGCGGGCGAAGTTTCGAAGCCGGTCGACCCCGAGGACTTTCTGCAGTTGCTCGCCTTGCTCACCCAACTACCGCCTACAGCAGAAGGCACAGCACGCAGCGAGCGCCTGCTAAAGCTAGCCTTCCACGGGCTGGTGCGAAGTGAGGATCACTGAGGCTGCCGGTAACTCGGACGATTGGCAGCTTACTCGTCGCTCACAGCCAGAAGCCGATTGACCTCCAAGGTCCCAAACGTAGCCGGCGCAATTATAACGTTGAGGAGAAATCCAGCCGGTGCGCGCCTGCGTCAAAAGGTTAGCGAAGGGCCCCGGCTGTCGTTCAATTGCTATTCCGTGCTATCGACGGAGCAACTTACACTACAATATCCAAAACTATCTGGCTGTATCCCCCGTCACTCCCACTCGATCGTGCCGGGCGGCTTCGAAGTGACGTCGTAGACCACGCGGTTGATGCCGCGGACTTCGTTGATGATGCGGGTCGCGGCGCGGCCGAGGAATTCCATGTCGTAGTGATAGAAATCCGCCGTCATGCCGTCGACGGAGGTGACGGCGCGCAGCGCGCAGACGAATTCGTAGGTGCGGCCGTCGCCCATGACGCCGACGGTTTGGACCGGCAGCAGTACCGCGAAGGCCTGCCAGATCGCGTCGTAAAGGCCGGCCTTGCGGATTTCGTCGAGATAGATGGCATCGGCTTCGCGCAGGATTTCCAACTTCTCGCGCGTGATGCCGCCCGGGCAACGGATCGCGAGGCCGGGACCGGGGAAGGGATGGCGGCCGATGAAGCTGTCGGGCAGGCCAAGCTCTTTGCCGAGCACGCGCACTTCGTCCTTGAAGAGTTCGCGCAGCGGCTCGACGAGCTGCATCTTCATGCGCTCCGGCAGGCCGCCCACATTGTGGTGCGACTTGATGGTGACCGAGGGACCGCCGGTGAAGGAAACGCTCTCGATGACGTCGGGATAGAGCGTGCCCTGGCCAAGGAAATCGGCACCGCCGAGCTTCTTGGCCTCATCCTCGAAGGTCTCGATGAAGAGGCGGCCGATGATCTTGCGCTTGGTTTCGGGGTCGGAAACACCCTCGAGCTCGCCGATGAAGCGGTCGGAAGCATCGACATGGATCAAATGCAGGTTGTAGTGCTCGCGGAACATGGCGACGACGTTTGCCGCCTCGTCCTTGCGCATCAGGCCGTGGTCGACGAGGATGCAGGTCAGCTGATCGCCGACTGCCTCGTGGATCAGCAGGGCGGCAACGGAGGAATCGACGCCGCCGGAAAGAGCGCAGATGACGCGCTTGTCGCCCACCTGATCGCGGATCGCCTGCACCGCCTTGGCGCGGTAGGCCGACATCGACCAGTCGCCCTTGATGCCGGCGATGTTGTGGATGAAGTTGCCGATCAGCTTGGCGCCATCGGGCGTATGCACGACTTCCGGATGGAACTGCACGCCGTAATATTTGCGCTTCTCGTCGGCGATGAAGGCGTAAGGTGCGTTCGAGGACGTCGCGACCACTTCGAAGCCTTCTGGCAGCGCGGTGACGCGGTCGCCGTGGCTCATCCAGACCTGATGGCGCGAACCGTTGGACCACAATCCTTCGAAGAGAGCGCAATCCTTGTCAACTTCCAGGAAAGCGCGGCCGAATTCACGGTGATGGCCGCTCTCGACCTTGCCGCCGAGCTGCATGCACATGGTCTGCTGGCCGTAGCAGATGCCGAAGACCGGGATGCCGCTGTCGAAGATGATCTGCGGCGCTCGCGGCGAGCCTTCGTCCACGGTCGAGGCCGGGCTGCCGGAGAGGATCACGGCCTTCGGCTGCAGCCGCTTGAAGCCGGCTTCGGCGGATTGGAAGGGAACGATTTCGCAGTAGACGCCCGCTTCGCGCACACGCCGCGCGATGAGCTGCGTCACCTGGCTGCCAAAATCGACGATGAGAACGGTGTCTGGATGTGCTGTCTGGGTCATGGCGAGCCTTTAATGAAAAGCGCTTTCCCTGGCAATCGGGCAAATCACGTGAGAGCCGATTTTATTGTCCCGATTGTCCTTACTTTGCTTAGTTTCTGGCCCCTCAGAACCAGAATACGCCGTCTTCCAGCGCCGTAAACAGGCCGTCGACGGCATAGGAGAGTTTGCGGTCGATCACATGCAGATATTCCGTCCAGTCGGAAATGTGCTGCAGATCGACCTTCCCGTCGGAAATGCCCCGCAGGCCGATCAGCGGCAGGCCATAGGTCTGGCAGGCGCGCAGCACCGCGAAGGTTTCCATGTCGACCATGTCGGTGCCAATGCGCTCATAGGCCTCCGCGCCGGAGACGATATTGGCGCCGGTCGAAAGGCTGCCCTCGGCAATGGTCGGGATGCGCAGCGGCAGTTCGATCGTCGCGGGCAGATCGAGAAAGGGCGTACGGCCCTTTTCGAAGCCGAGCGGCGAGGCATCCATGTCGCGGTAGGAAACCGAGGTGACCTGATAGACTTCCGTCTGTTCCAGCCTGGCGGAGCCCGCCGAGCCGAGCGACACCACGAGATCGGGAAGATCGCCCTGGGCTTCGAGCTGTGCGAAGGCGCGGGTCAGCGCGATGGCCGCCTCGACCGGGCCGACGCCCGTCATCAGCGGATCGATGCGCGAGCGCAGGAAGGGCCCATATTCCGCCTCGGCGGCCATGACGAACAGGATCGATTTGCCCGATACCCGCTTCAGTTCGAATTTCATCCGCTAATTCCCTCTCTGCCCCGGATGACCATCATCGTTCCCGTCATCGAGGCGATCAGCTTGGCTGGCCCATCGCCGATGGCATAGCCGCGTCCGTCGGCGACGATGATCGTCGTGCCGGGCTTGGTGACATCGCCGCGAAACAGGAAGCGCTCGCCGCGCCCCGGCGACATCAGATTGATCTTGAATTCGATCGTGAGGATCGATGCGGAAGGGTCGATGACGCTATAGGCGGCAAAGCCGCAGGCCGAATCCAGCGCCGCGGCAATGATGCCGGCGTGCAATATGCCATGCTGCTGCGTCAGCTTGATATCGAAGGGCAGCTCGATCTCGACCGTTCCGTGCTCGACGCGCGTCAGCTCTGCGCCGATCGTCGCCATGGCGGCCTGCCGCTCGAAGCTGGTCCTGATACGGCTCCGAAAATCGCCGCTGGTCCCCGTATCGTCTGCCCCTGTCATGCCGTCCCCTTTCGCGGGTGCGAAATTGGCACGGGGAGGCGGTTTGGACAAGGGTTATCCGGTGGAAAAGCGGAGGCGTTCCAGCCTCCACTCCGGACATCGAATTTCCACGATCGGATAGTCATGCTATCCGAAGCGATGATGCTTGTGGCGAGGGCGCAGATGACGACGATCCGGCAATCGGTGGATGCCTACGAGACCTGGATGCGGGCGCAGCTCGGCGCCGATCTGGTCGAGGCGGGTCTGGCAAAGAAGCACAAGCTGATGAAGGCCGACAGCTTCTCCTTCCTGCGCGGTACCTATTGGCGCTGGGCGGAAACCATCCTCGACGTCTGCCCCGAGCTCAAGAGTGCGCCGCAATTGCTGGCGATCGGCGATACGCATCTGGAAAATTTCGGCACCTGGCGCGATGAAGAAGGCCGCCTCGTCTGGGGCGCCAATGATTTCGACGAGGCGGCCGTCATGCCCTACGCGCTCGATCTCGTGCGCCTTGCCACGAGTGCCATGCTGGCGCGCGGCGAGGACGGCCCGACGCTGCGTGTTGTTGCCGACAGCATCCTCGCCGGCTATCGCCGCGGACTGCGCGAGCCGTCTCCCGCCATTCTCGAGCGCGATTACAAATGGCTGCGCAATGCCGTCTTGCTGCCGAATGCCGAGCGCAAAGCCTTTTGGGAGAAATACCGCAACCTGCCGCCGGCGACGGATCCCGTGGCGGACCGCTACCTCAAGGCACTGCGCAAGGCGTTGCCCGAACCAGCGACGACATTCGAGCCGAAACCGCGTCTGGCCGGCACCGGCAGCCTGGGCCGTCCGCGCTTCATCGCCTATGTCGAATGGCGCGGCGGCCCGGTATTGCGCGAGGTCAAGGCGCTTCTGCAATCCGGCTGGTCGCTGAAGCACGATCCGTCGGACAGTACGATCCGGACGGGTATTATCGCCGGCGGGCGGGCGCGCTCACCCGATCCGCGCTATCAGGTGGACGGAGGCTTGCTGGTGCGCCGGCTCTCGCCCAACAGCCGCAAGATCGAAGTCGACGGTGATGCCGAGGTGCTGCTGTCGCCTGACATGCTCGATCTGATGGGGTTTGAAATCGCCAATTGCCACGCCAACGATGCTTCGCTCGTTCCCGGTATTCTGGCCGATCTCGATGCGCGCAATGCCGATTGGCTGCGTGTGGCCGTCAAGGCGGCGGCCGCAGCGGTCACGGCGGAGCAGGCGGAATTTGCGGGAAGAGGCTAAGGCCGGCGAACCGGTCAATGCCCAGCAGCTTCCAGGATCAGATGGGCGATTGTATCGGGATGCGAGATCAGCGAGAGATGGCTGGCCTTCACCTCGATCGTCGTCGCGCCCATCCGCTTGGCCATGAAGCGCTCCAGATCCGGATTGATCGTCCTGTCTTCGGTGGAGACCGCATACCAGCTGGGCTTGCTGCGCCAGGCGGCCTGCGTGGTCTTGCCGGACAGAAGCGCCTTCTGGAAGGGCTGCTGCACGGCATAGAGCACCTCGGCCTTGGCCTTAGGCAAGTCGCCGGCGAAGTCGCGCAGGAACGCTTCCTCGGTCAGCCGTCCTTCGTCGCCATCAAAGACGATGCCGGCTGATGCCGGCGGTGTCGGATATGTCTTGGCGAGCGCCGTATAGTCTTCGCCGGCATCCGGCGCGCGGGCGGCGACATAGACGAGCGCGGAAACCTTCGGATGCACACCGGCTTCGGTGACGATCATGCCGGAGAAGGAATGGCCGACGAGGACAGTCGGGCCGTCCTGACGATCGAGAACCCGCTGCGCGGCCCCCACCGCTTCCGGAAGTGTCGTCAACGGATTTTGTACCGCCGTGCAGTTCAGCCCCCTGGACTGCAGCCGGGCGATAACCTCCGTCCAGCAGGAGCCGTCTGCGAAAAGTCCGTGGGCCAGGACGACATTGCGTGCCTTCAATGGCGCAGACTTAACCGCTCCGGATGCGGGTGTCGCATTGCTGGCGGCCACGCCGCGCGCGGAAACGAGGGAGGCCGCGGCGCCGGCGATAATGGCGGTCGAGAAACTCCGTCTGGTCAACATCATGATCGTGATCCTTATGGTTGGAGGATTAATAGGCGCCAGAAAGCCGTCCGCGCCGAATGTCGGAGCGGCAAAGCTTCTGAAATTCTGTATGTCTCGGAGCGGCATATGATCAAACGCGCGGATCAAATATGGCCGATCCTGTATTCCTGTTCAGCGTCGAGCTTGCCTTGTGTATGCAAAGCGGAGGCTGTTGATTGTTTGTGTATTCGAAGTGGCGGATTTGGTCAATGATTGGATGCGTAACGGTTGCGTGATGGGTTATATGTATGCGAACACAATGAGGTGATATGCTTTTGCATACAGCCTTGGTTGACCTTGCCGAGGTAGGAGCGATGGTGGGCGACGCTGTTGAAGATCGCGAGTTGCTGTCGGAGCGTATTCACAGCCCGAAACCATCGTGCAGGCTATAGCAGAAGAGGATGGGGAAATGGCGTCGCGGCCCATGTGGAGACATATGCTGAATGCCGCGACGGCATTGCGGCACTTTATCGAGGCAGCAAGCTTACCTGAGCATTGCAGCCAAAGTCCGGCTCAGCCGCGGGCGATCCGCACGATATGCTGATCCCAGGCGACATCGCTGTGCGCACCGAGGAAATTGCCGTCGTAGGATGAGACGGCAAAACCGTGCCGTGCCGGCGCGATGCCGGCCGCATCGGCGATGCTCTCCACCTTCAGCACCTTGCCCGTCGTCGCATCCAGCGTAACCGAAGTTCCTTCGATCGGTGATGTCACACCGACCAGATTTTCGGCGCGATTGACGGCGATGGCGCCGACGTAATTGCCAAGTGCCCGCGTGGTCTCGTCGGGCAGGGTGACGAAACTCAGGTCCTCGCCTCTCGCGAAATGGCCGACAAGCGGCGGCAGGTCGTTGCGATGCCCTTCATATTGGCAAGCGAACCAGACGCGGCCACTGGCGTCGATATCGACATGCCGGGTCGAGACCTGCGCGTATTGCGCCGGCAGCGTATGTTTTTCGATCAGCTGGCCGCTCGCGGCGTCGATCAGCGTCAGCGACGGTTCCATGTGATCGAGGTTGAGCTTGGTGCGGCCGAAATCCGGATGGGTCTCGATGCCGCCATTGGCGACGATCAGGAATCTGCCATCGTCTGAAACCGTCATGTCGTGCGGGCCGACGCCATAGGTGTCGTATTCGCCGATGCGGGCAAAACGGTTGCTGCTGTCGTAGAGCCCGATGATGCCGCGATTATAGTCGAAATCGTTCTCGCTGGCATAGAGCAGCCTGCCATCCGGCGAAAACGTGCCGTGCCCGTAGAAATGCCGGCCTTCTCTAGCGGAAATGACGATCGGCTCGGCCTTGTTCCAGGGATCGAAGATCATCGCATAGGTGCCGGGCCGGCGCGCGAAGGCGACGGTCTTGCCGGTCGCCTTTGAGAAGGCCATGCCATGGGCGCGGGCGGGCAGCGCCACCTGGTCGACGATGTAGCCCTGTTCTGTCACGGTCGCCACGGCAAAGGAACCATCGGCACTTCGAATGCCGGAAGCATAGACCGCATCGGCCCGCTCCAGCGCCATCAAGGCACCGGGCTTCAGGGCCGCCAGGAAGGTCAGCCCCGCGGCTTTGACAAAAGTTCTCCGATCGATCAGGCCGCTGCGCATCGCGCTCAGTCCCCGTCGGCGAAGGAGAAGCCGGCCGAAAGACCGATGGCGCCGCCATACTGGTCGCTGAAGCCGGTAGCGAGATCGCGGCTGATGGAAAGCAGCTTGTCGATCTTGGCGCGTTCCGCGTCGTTGCCGATGGCGGCTTCGATATCCGGGTTGATTGTTGGCGCGGTGGTCGCGAGTTCGTTCAGCAGCCCGTCGATCTTGATAGCGACATCACGCTTGTCTGATGGCAGCAGGCTTGCCATGTCGGTCTTTTCCCACAGCGTCTTGATGCCCTCGACATTGCCGGTGAACGACGTCCAGGTGTTGCCCGAGCGCCAATAGATCGCCATCTTCGGCCGCGCCGCCGCCGGATCGCCCTTGTAGAAGGTTTCCAGCCGCTGGTCGCGCATATTGGCAGCGCTGTGCACGAGGATGCCGAGCAGTGCGGTGACGGCCTCCTTGTTGTCCATGAAATCGTCGCTGGTCTTGCCCGGGAATTTCCAGGATTTCTGCACGCCGTCGGGCGCGTCCCATTCGTCGGCGATTTCCTTGGCGGTGTTTTCGATGTTGCCGGCAACCGCCGCGCCATAGCGGCAGCGGAAGCTCTGCTTCTCCTTGCCGAGGACATCGGAGCCGTTGCCGAAGAGCACATATTCCAGCGCCGTCATGCTCATCAGCGCCACGCTCTTGCCGGCGACGGCTTCAACGGTCGTATCCTGCTCGTCGGCCTTAGCGATCAGCGCCTGCACCTGCTTGAGGCCGACGCCCTTACGGTCGGGATAGAAGAGGATATGCTCGAAGCGGTTCTGTTCGATGATCGGGCCGGTATCGACGATCTCGATGCGCGACCAGCTCTTCACGGTGTCGCCGAAAGCCGATTTGGCGCCGGAAAGGGTGGCGTCCGTAGGATCGGCGCAAAGCGTCTTCATCGCGGCAGTCAGTTTCGAGGCGGAGTCGTGCATGGCGCGGTAGCCGGGACGAATCACGTCATCCACCGCCTTCTGCAGAGTGGCTGGCACCGCTGCCTCATTCAAGCCCGTACCAGCGGTCGTCGCATCCTCGGCATGGGCAGGCAGGGCCGCAACGGTAAGCAGCAGGCCGAATGCAAGGCATTTCCATTGGCGCATCAGAGGGACTCCAGAAAGTTGATGAGGACTTGCCGATCGTCCTTCGAAAGACCGGCGAATGCGTTGCGGGCTTTTTCCGCCTCTCCTCCATGCCAGAGGATGGCTTCGGTCAGCGTACGGGCGCGGCCGTCATGCAGATAGGCCTGCCGGCCGCTCACCGTCTGTGTCAGGCCTATACCCCAGAGCGGCGGCGTGCGCCAATCGCGACCGGATGCCACGCCCACCTGCTGCCCATCCGAAAGACCTTCGCCCATGTCGTGCAGCAGGAAATCGGAATACGGCCAGATCAGCTGGAAAGCCTGCGGCGAATCCTTGGCGTCGCTGCTCTTCAAGCCGTCCCGCGTCACGAATTTCGGTGTGTGGCAGGCCGCACAGCCGGAGCGGTAAAACATCTCCTTGCCGTGCAATACGGCGGACTGGCTCGTCGCGCGTCGGGCCGGCACGGCGAGATTTTCGGAATAAAAGGTGACGAGGGGCAGCACGGGGTCCGGCGCTTCCGTGTCGCCCATCCGCTTCTGCACGCCAGTCGGCATTGTCAGGCAGTGGGCTTCCTTGGGCGTGCAGTCGCCATAGGGGTTTGGCCGGTCGGGCGTCGAAATGCCGATATCGGCGGAAAAGGCGTCGGCCACCTGGTCGCGCACGGTCGCGTTCTGTGCTTTCCAGCCGAATCGGCCGAGCGCGATCTTACCAGTGCGATGATCGCGGACGATGGCGGGGCGGCCGCGTATGCCGGTGCCTTTCCTGTCGTCCGGGTCGGCATTGGCGAGAATATCGGCATCCGGAATGGCTTCGATCAGCCCGAGCCCGATCATCGGCGGCGCTATGCGCGGCGAAAGGGTGGTGCTTGCATCCAGCGGACCGTAGGCGAGATCGCTGACGCCGTAATGCGGCTTGCGCAAGGTCACGGTTTCCCCGCCGGCAAGCGTCACCGTCTCCTCGCTATAGTTGACGGTCACCTTGCCTTCGGCCGCAAGGCCGGGGACGGCTAGATCCTGCAGCTGTGCCCCGTATGTCGAATCCGGAAAATTGAGTGCGTGAAAATCCTTGACGGCCTGCTCTTCCTCCGGCGTCACGGCGGGCCGCGCAAGGCGCAAGACCATCGAGGTCGCGGCAGCGCCCGCTTCCTCGGGCGGATGGCCGCGCCCGTCGCGAATATGGCAGCTCTGGCAGGAGCGGGCATTGAACAGCGGCCCCAGGCCGTCGGATGCTTGCGTGGAGGAGGGGGCGGAGACCCAAAGCTTGCGGAAGAGTGCATTGCCGAGATGAAAGTCCTGGCCCTGTTCCTGGTTTAGCTTGGCCGAAGGCTGGGAGAAAATATCGCGCGTGATCTTGTCGATCGAGGTCAGACCACCACCCTGCATCGTTTCATAGGGTTCGGCCTTGACGAAGTTGCTAGTTGCGCGAGTCACGTCGCGCACGCGCTTCAGCTCTTCCGTAGAGAGATCGCTACGCGTGCTCGGAAAATCGAGAATATCGGCGGCTGCCAGCGTGATGGAAAAAACCAAAAAACCCGCAGCGAGGGCGGGCAAAAGGGCACGATTGGCCGGGATGCGTGTCATGGGTGTCGGGGCGGCAACGCCTTGTCGCGCTGCCGCCATCCCTTATTACTTCTTGGTGAAGACGGCGTTCGGGTTGTCCAGGCTGTCCGAACCTTCGAGCTTGATCGTGCCGAGATCGAGAGCGGCGATGACCCGCTGGATGCTCTTCGTCTGGTCGAGCAGGCCGTCGATGGCCTTCTGCACGGTGGCGTTGCCTTCCTTGTTGCCCTCGCCAATCATCTGGTCGTATTTCTCGACCGTCTCGCCGCGATGCACCATCGCCTTCATGGCGGCAAGCGTCGCGTCGAGCTTGCCTTCCATTTCCTTGTCGAGCGACGGATCCTTGGCCTTGACCAGATCGTGCAGCGACGGGCCCTTCAGCTTGGTGCCGTCGACGCGGGTGTAATTGCCGGTATAGGCAGACGCGATGCCGATGGCGTCGCCATTGTGCTCGTTATAGGTATTGTCGGAGAAGCAATCCTGCTCTTCTTCCGGATCGTGCAGCAGCAAGCCGAGCTTCATGCGCTCGCCGGCAAGTTCACCGTAGGAAAGCGAGCCCATGCCGGTCAGGATGGTGGTCAGGCCGGCCTTCGGATCGGCTTCCACATGCTTGGTGGCTTCGCCGTCCGCCGCCCACTTGTCGGTCATCTCCTGCAAATCCGAAACCAGCAGCGTCGAGGCCGATTTCAGATATTCGGCGCGGCGGTCGCAATTGCCGTGCGTGCAATTCTTCAGATCGTAATCGGTGGCGGGACGTTCGCCGGCGCCGGCACCCGTGCCGTGCAGGTCCTGTCCCCACAATAGGAACTCGATGGCGTGATAACCCGTCGCGACATTGGCCTCAACGCCGCCGGCCTGATGCAGCGTACCCGAGAGGAATTCCGGCGTCAGATGCGAGGCGTCGACATCCTTGCCGTTGATCTTGATCGTCTTGTTGGCGATGACGTTCGCGACATAGAGCGCGTTCTCATCGCTTTCCGTGCCGTAGGAGGCGTCGACATAATCGATCAGTCCCTCGTCCAGCGGCCAGGAATTGACCTTGCCTTCCCAATCGTCGACGATCGGGTTGCCGAAGCGGTAGACTTCCGTCTGCGCATAGGGAACACGGGCCTTGATCCAGGCCGCACGTGCCGCCTTCAGCGTCTTGTCGCTGGGGTTGGCGAGCAGAGCATCGATCGCCTTGTCGAGTGCTTTCGCTGTCGTCAGCGCATCCTCATATTTGGCATGTGCCAGGTCCGCATAGTGCTTGAGAACGGCGGCCGGCTCGGGAGCGGCTGCGAGAGCCGGCAGGCTGAATGCGGCGGTCGTGACCACGGCCACCGCGAGCGCGGCGCCAATTCTGTTTTTCAGTTTCATGTTCCTCTCCTGTGACAGCGGGGGCACCGTCAAAACTTGGCAATTTGTGTCATGTATGAAAAACAAACTTGTGTCAAACGCTCTAGTTTAGAACGATTTTAAGGCGAGAGACCAAGGGTTTAACGCCACAAGCGAAATGGATTCGCTTGTGAATGCGCAGCTATAGGCCGTTTGGATATTGCGTCAGCAAGGCGTGGAAGCCGGCTCGATCGCCGCCAGCTCACATCTTCCGCTGCAGGCGGCTGAAGAAGAAGCCGTCGGTATCGGTAGAGGCCGGTGTCAGGGTAATGGTCTTGCCGTCGGAGGAGCGCGGCTTTGCGACATCCTTGCCGAACAGCGTCTCCCAGGAGCTCAGGGTTTCCACCACTTCGAAATCCGGATTCTGGGCGGCGAAACGGTTCACCTGTGCCTCATTCTCCTCCGGCAGCACCGAGCAGGTGACATAGAGCAGAGCGCCGCCGGGGCGGACGAATTCGCCGGCTTGCGCCAAGGCTTCCTGTTGCTGGCTGGTGCGTTCGTCGAGGTTTTTCTGTGTCAGCCGCCATTTGGTATCGGGACGCCGCCGCCAGGTGCCGGTGCCGGTGCAGGGAGCATCGACCAACACCTTGTCGAACTTGCCGCGCAGTTGGAGCAGGCCGTTGCGGTCATCGTGGACTTGAACGTTGCGGGTGCCGGCCCGCTTCAGCCGCTCGATGATCGGTGCCAGCCGCCGCCGGTCGCTGTCATAGGCATGGACCTGGCCCTTGTTGTGCATCGCGGCCGACATGGCGAGCGTCTTGCCGCCACCGCCGGCGCAATAATCAAGCACCTGGTCGCCTTCATCAGGCAGGACCAGATCGGCGACGATCTGCGAGCCTTCATCCTGCACCTCGAACCAGCCCTTCTGGAACGAAAGTTCGGCCGTGACGTTCGGCAGGCGGGATGCGCCTTCTCCGGCGGGAATACGGATGCCGAAACGGGCGATGTTCGATGGCTGCCCACCGGCGCGCTCCAGGGCCTTCACGACTTTGGCGCGGTCGGCCTTCAGCGCATTGGCGCGAAGGTCGAGCGTCGGGCGCTCGGCAAGGGCCTTGGCTTCGGCAAGCCAGCCATCGCCGAAGGCTTGGCTGAAGGAGGGCTCGACCCATTCGGGAATATCACCCTGGACGTGACGAGGCGCATCTTCGAGCTTGCGGGCCGCAAAGGCGGCCAATGTTTCGGCGCTCGGCGCCTCGGGTGCGAATTTATCGCCGTCCAGCTCGGCAGCCAGCGCCTCCGGCGTCAGGCCCCATTGGCGGAAGAGTACGGCATGGGCAAGCGCGGACGCGCTGTCGTCTCCCATCAGCCAGGCATGCGAAAGCCGCATGCGCAGGGCGTCATAGACGATGTTGCCGATCGCGGCCCTGTCGCCGGAGCCGGCGAAGCGATGGGCCAGGCCCCAATCTTTCAGGGCATCGGCCACCGGTCGCTTGCGCGCTTCGATATCGGCAAGAACTTCGATGGCCCCCTGCAATCGGCCGCCCAGACGCATTCACACTCTCCTGCTCGCGCGTGACCCGGAACCCGTTGGAGCTCATCTTGGGACTCTGCGCCCTACCAAAATCGCTGACGGCTCGCCAATCCGCGTAAATAGTGCCCAAGGCGGCGGATTTTGAGACGTCTCAATCGCGTGGTAGCCGCGATTGGCCGAGAGAGCAAGCGTCATGCCGATTTGCCGGATGGTTCCGGCTTGCCGCGATTACTTCGAGGCGACGACCTCGTAACAGACTTTCGCGGTACCCGAAGCGACCATGCCGATGTTCTGTGCGGCAGCGCGGGAGAGATCGAGAACACGTCCGCGAATGAAAGGCCCACGGTCGTTGATGCGAACGACGACGCTACGGCCATTGTGCTTGTTGGTGACCCTGAGACGCGTGCCGAATGCGAGCGAGCGGTGGGCTGCAGTAAGATTTCTGGAACTCATACGTTCCCCGGAAGCAGTTCGGGAGCTTCCCCCGTACCATGAAGCGCCTCCGCAGCCAGCGGATGCAAATGCCGGAGTCGAAACGACAGCAATGGAGGCGGATATAGTTGCGGCGATTGCCAAAGAACGTGCGATTTTCTTCAAACCGATTTTTCCCTCAAGCTATTGAACTTGCGCCCTGGGTAGGCGGCGGGGCTTAAATCAGGCCAAAAATGGCGAAAAAGTGCCACCATCGATCACGGAATGTTACAATCTGTAACATTTGTGATGCTGAGGGAATACTAGGACTATTCAGCGGATTTGCTTAATTGTGGAAAAAACCCAATAAAATCAGTTAAAAATAGAACGAATTTTCTCGTAAGCATCGACCGATGCCAGGCATCACAAAAATCGGAAAAATAATTTTCCGGCTTTGCCATAATCGCTGCCGCATTTGTGCAATTTTAGAGGTCATTAACCATAAATGCGGAGCAAATTGAACTAAGGCAGCCGGCTAAGTAGGAATTTTCATGCGATATAGCGGGGATATCGGGAGCAATTTCTCAGCCGCGCCATGCTCCAGAGGACCAGAGTTCGGCAAGCGACATGCGATACTCTGGGTAGCGGAGCTGGAAGCCGAGCGCACGCAGTTTCGCGTTCGAAACGCGCTTGTTCTCGCCATAGAAGGAGCGTGCCATCGGCGTCAGCTCAGCCGTTTCGAAAGGCTGTTCCGGTGGCGGTTCGACGCCCATCAGGCGGGCGGCCTCGGCAACGACATCCTGCGGCGGTGCAGGTTCGTCGTCGGTGACATTATATATGCCGCCGAGCTTGCGATCGGACAGGAAGCGGGCACATGCGCCGATATCCTCGACGCGGATGCGATTGAACACCTGGTTCGCCTTGATGAGCCGCCGGGCGGTTCCCTTTTCCAGATTGCAGAAGGCATTGCGGCCCGGGCCGTAAATGCCAGAGAGCCGCAGCACCGCGACGGGAAGGTCAAGCCGGACGCCTGCGCGCAGCCAGCCGTCTTCTGCCTCGACCCGCTCGACGGAGCGATCGGCGATTGGATGCAGTGATGTTTGCTCGCTGACCCAAGCGCCCTTATGGTCGCCATAGACCCCGACGGTCGAGAGATAGCAGATCCATTCCAGCTTCGGCATCAAGGCCTTGAGATTGAGCTGCGCCAGCCGCAGCAGCGGATCGCCTGATTTGCCCGGTGCGATCGATTGCACCAGATGCGTGGCGCTTTGCATCGCCTCGGCAAGAGCCAGGTCGAGGGCCTCGCCATCGAAGACGAAGGCCTCGATGCCATCTTTCGTCAGCTGCTTGGCCTTGTCGGCGGAGCGGTTGGTGCCCGTGATGCGAATGCCGGAGCCGGCGAAGGCCTTGGCGATGGCCGTTCCGGAATAGCCGCAGCCGAAAATCATCACATGCATCACGATACCCCTGCCAGTTTCCATTCGGCGCGGACTTCTTCGTCCGCCTCGTCATTTCTTTCTGCCGCAAACGCGTGGAATTCGCCAGCCGTCATCAGCCGGGACAGCGCCCAGACCGCCATGCCGCGCACGACTGGCGATGGGTCTCCAGCCAGTTGGCGACATCTCTCTATAAGGAAGCGATCGCGCGAATTGCCGGCAGCGATCAGCACATTGCGGATGAAGCGGTCGCGACCGATACGCTTGACCGGCGAACCGCTGAAGAATGTGCGGAAGCTTGCATCATCCAGATCGAGCAGGAAGGCGATGGACGGTTCCTTGAGATCGTCCCGAGCCACCAGCTTCATTTCCGAGGCGGCACTGGCGAACTTGTTCCAGGGGCAGGCGGCAAGACAGTCGTCGCAGCCGTAGATGCGGTTGCCGATCAACGGCCGAAGCTCAGGATCGATCGGACCCCTGTGCTCAATGGTCAGATAGGAAATGCAGCGACGCGCATCGAGCTGATAGGGGGCCGGGAAGGCAGCGGTCGGGCAGGCGTCGAGGCAGGCCCGGCAGGAGCCGCAATGGTCAATCTCCGGCTCATCGGGCTCGAGATCGGCCGTGGTGAACATCGAGCCGAGAAAGAGCCAGGAGCCAAAGCCACGGCTGACCAGATTCGTGTGCTTGCCCTGCCAGCCGAGGCCGGCAGCCGCTGCCAGAGGCTTCTCCATGACCGGCGCCGTATCGACGAAGACCTTGACGTCCTCTTTCGAGCGCGCCGCGAAGCGGGTGGCGATCTCCTTCAGCCGTCCTTTTATGACATCGTGGTAGTCACGGTTCCGGGCGTAGACCGATATTGCCGCCTTATCCCTCTTCTCCAGGATGTCGCGCGGGTCTTCCTCCGGGCCGTAATTGAGGCCGAAGACGACGATGGACCGCGTCTCGCTCCAGAGTACGCGCGGATCGCCTCGGCGGTCGCGGGTCTCCTCCATCCAGCTCATGGTGCCGTGATAGCCCTTGTCGAGAAACTGGCTGAGCCGGACGGCCGCTTCCGGAATGGCATCCGGCCTGGTGATGCGACAGAGATCGAAACCCTGAGCACGCGCTTCCTCTCGCACGAAAGCCGTCAGCGTGCTTCTGCGCTTGTCCGCTTTTTCCGTTTCGCGATCATCGGGCATATCGAGCCCTCGTCATAGCAATTCCAGGATAAGGTGCGTTAGCGGTTTTCCGTTCGGAATTGCGTGAAAAACGCTCTAGAAATCCAGATCGGCGTAATGTGAGACCGGGGTGACACCGCGCACACGCTCCGCCAGGATCGGCCTGAAGGAAGGGCGCGACTTCAGCCGCTGATACCATTCCTTGGCAACAGGCGATTCCGTCCAGTCGATCTCGCCCAGATAATCTAGCACGGAAACCGAGGCCGCGGCGGCGAGATCGGCGTAGCTCAGCCGCTCGCCGGCCAGCCACTGCCGCGAACCTGCGAGCCAGGAAAGATACTTCATATGCTGGCGGATATTGCCGCGCGCCATGCGCATGACCTTGGAATCCGGCGCGCCGCCGCCCTGTTCGGCGGTCATCTGCAGCTTGAAGACGCGCTCGCGCGTCAGCGGCCGCGTCACATCCTGCTCCATCTTCTGCATGAACCATTCCGTCAGCCGGCGGATTTCGGCGCGCTGGAACGGATCTTCGGCCAGAAGCCGGCGATCGCGCTTCAGAACGCCGTGTGTCTCGTCGAGATATTCGGAGATGACCGAAGCACCGCAGAGCGCCCGCATGCTGTCATCGACGTAGACAGGCAGGGTGCCAGCCGGGTTCAGCGCCAGGAAATCGCGGCGCTTTTCCCAGGTCTGTTCCTCGATCAGCTCCGTCTGATAGCCATATTCCGTCAGGATCAGACGAACGAACCGGGAGGAAGATGACATTGGGTGATGATACAGCGTCGGCATTGGTACTCGGGTGTTTCTGATTGATGCTACGGAAGTCTTTTCGGTCGCGATCCTGCGGCCCTAGTCATTTGTCATCGGTTGAAGCTATAGGATCTTGGCCTAGTTTGCACAAGCGAATCGGGCCGCCCTGCCGTTAGACAAAGGACACGATATGGCTGAACAAATTGTTATCGCGTTGGTTTTAGGCCTTGTAGAGGGGCTTACGGAGTTCATTCCGGTCTCCTCGACAGGCCATCTGATACTGCTTGGACATTTTCTCGGTTTCAAATCGGCCGGTACTTTTGAAGTTTTGATCCAGCTCGGCGCGATTCTCGCCATTCTGCTTGTCTATTTCAATCGCCTCGTCCAGATCGCCAAGGCGCTCCCCGTCAGCGCCAAGGCTCGTCACTTCGTGCTCGCTGTCCTTTTCGGCTTCCTGCCCGCCGCCGTCATCGGCGCACTGGCGCATGATTTCATCAAGACCGTGCTGTTCGATTCGCCGAAGGTCATCTGTATCTCGCTGATCCTCGGCGGCATCGTCCTGCTCGTCATCGACAGGATCGAGTTCAAGCCGAAATACACCAGCGCCTATGAATTTTCCTGGCCCATGGCGGTCAAGATCGGCTTCTTCCAGTGCCTGGCTATGATCCCTGGAACGTCACGCTCCGGTTCCACCATCGTCGGTGCCCTGTTGCTCGGTGCCGATAAGCGTTCGGCCGCCGAGTTTTCCTTCTTCCTCGCCATGCCGACAATGGTCGGCGCCTTCACGCTGGATTTGTGGAAGAGCCGCCACGATCTCAGCTTCGCCGATGGTCAGCTGATCGTCATCGGCTTCTTCATGGCCTTTATTTCGGCGCTGTTCGTGGTGCGCGCGCTGCTCGACTTCGTATCCCGCCGTGGTTACGCACCCTTCGCATGGTGGCGCATTGCAGTCGGCGCAATCGGTCTCATCGGTCTCTATTTCGGCTGAGACCGATCGTCGGGCTGATATCCTGGAAAAAGTGAAGGCCGGTCAAAACCGGCCTTTTTCATACCCGATCAGTTTCGGGAGGACGCGTCGATGGAACCCGTCGTGCAGGGGTCGACGCCATAGGTTGGCGCACATTCGCCCTTGATCGAGGCGATGCTGCCGCGAGCCACGAAGGAGCCTGCGAGAATCACCAGTGCCGCGCACGCAAACAGAAGCGCGATAGACTTGCCCATCGAAGAATGCCTTTCCGCAGAAGTGTGAAGCGCGCCGCGAACCGGTTCATTGTCCAAGCCTGAGACGCGCGGCTGTGTTAGTCAGTGGAATGAGCAATAGCAATAAATGTTCATATTAAATTTGACGTTAATGCTACTATTTCCGCACTGCGTCTTTTAAGCAACGCTGAGCTGTGAATGGCGCGGCTCCGCCAGCGTCGTAAAGTACGATCCTGCCTTCGCGGAGCAGCAAAAAACGCCGCCCGGCAGAACCGTGCGGCGCTTGAACTTCATGAGATGGCTGAATCGTCAGGCGGCTTTGCCCGAGCCGGTGAACTGGCCCTGCGGACGGTAACGCACCAGATAGGACGGCAGCACGGAGACGAGCAATGTCGGCAGCAGGCCGATGCCCTTCAGGGTGCGTCCTTCCGCTTCCGCCTGCTTGGAAACGACATTGTCGCTCTTCAACAGCGTTACCTGATCGGCGGTGATCGGCGGCTTGATGAGCGGCACCAGCGAGGCGACCGAGCCGATCAGTGAAGCCAGGCCGAACGGAATGGAGACGAGCGACTTCTTCCGGTTGATGACGGCAAGCGTGGTCTCGAGACATTCGCGGAAGGACAGCACTTCCGGACCGCCGAGCTCATAGGTCGTGCCGGCCTTCAGTTTGCCGTCGACGCTGCGGGCGACGGTTTCCGCGATGTCCTGAACGTAGACCGGCTGGAATTTGGTCTTGCCGCCGCCGATCAGCGGCAGGAAGGGCGCGGTGCGCGACATGTCGGCGAACTTGTTGAAGAATTCGTCTTCCGGTCCGAACACGATCGAAGGACGCAGGATGATTGCATCCGGCTTGATCGATAGGATGGCGGCTTCGGCGCGTGCCTTGGTTCGGGCATAGGCCGAGGGCGAATTGGCATCGGCGCTGAGGGAGGAAATATGCGTCAGCGAAGCGCCGGCATTGCGGGCGGCTTCCGCAATCGCCTTGGCACCGAATTCCTGTACCGCGTCGAACGTGTTGCGGCCGCTTTCGGCGAGAATGCCGACGCAGTTGACGACATGCTGAGCGCCTTCAACGGCACGGTCGATGGAATTGCGGTAGCGCACATTGGCCTGGACGATCGAAATCTGGCCGAGATTGCCGAGCGGCTGCAGGAAACCGGCAAGATCGGGGCGGCGAACAGCGACACGGATGCGATAGCCGCGCTTGGCAAGCGCACGCACGGTGTGTCGCCCGATGAAACCTGATCCTCCGAACACGGTGACGAGCGGCGGGAGGTTGGACAGGGTCATGGCAGGCTCCTCGAAAGGCTTTGATTGGGCTTATCTGGTTTCGTCTTAGCCGATCCGCGCGCCGAGGTGAAGTGCTATCGCGCTGCATTGCAGCGGCCGCTTTTCAAAGGGTTTAAACCCCTTCGACGACCACCATTTCCGCGTCTGCCACCTGCTGCCGGATTTTGGCCGCGATCTGGTATTCCGGCGAATTATAGCAATCGACGGCGTGCTGCAGCGACGGAAACTCGATCACAACGTTGCGGCCGCGCGCCTGTCCCTCAAGCGGCGTGAAGGCGCCGCCGCGCGCTAGGAAATTCGCGCCGTACTTCTCGAAAGCGGGTTTCGCGGCTGCGACATAATCCTTGTAGCGCTCGGGGTCGCGGACATCCACGCGCGCGATCCAATATCCCTTTGCCATATCTACCTCCCTGATTGTCGTCGTAGTTTAGAGCGCGGCGTCCATCTCGGCGAGGATGGTGCGGGCGGCCTCTTTCGGATCGGCCGCCTTGACGATCGGCCGCGCGACGACCAGATGGCTGGAGCCGGCCTTGATGGCATCGGCTGGCGTCATCACCCGCTTCTGGTCGCCCTTGTCGCTGCCGGCCGGCCGGATGCCGGGGGTCACCAGCGCCATATCCGGCCCGATGATCTTGCGGACGGCGGCGGACTCTTCGGCCGAGCAGACGATGCCGCCCATGCCGGCCAGATGGGCCTGTTCGGCCCGGCGCAGCACCAGCGTATGCGGGTCATATTCGTAACCGGCGGCGATGAGATCGCCTTCGTCCATCGAGGTCAGCACGGTGACGCCAAGCAGGCAGAGATCGGAGCCCTTGGCGGCTTCGACAGCCGCCTTCATGGCTTTCGGATAGGCGTGCAGCGTCAGCATCGACATGCCCATCTTGACGATGTTCTCCACGCCGGAGGCGACAGTATTGTCGATGTCGAGCAGCTTCATATCGAGGAAGATCTTCTTGCCGCTGGCGGCAAGGTCGCGCGCGAATTCCAGGCCGCCGGCAAAGGCGAGCTGATAGCCGATCTTGTAATAGAGAATATCGTCGCCGAGGGCGCCGACCACTTTTTCGGCCTCCTGAAGGTTTGGAACATCCAGTCCAACGATCAAGCGGTCGCGTGCGGTCATATCAAGCCCATCCCATCCAATCTTCCATGGGTGTCCAGTCGCATGAGACGGCGCGCTTCGCAAGATCGAAACAGAAAAGATTGCCGCCCCCTGGCGGTTGATCCCCCTGCCGCGCGATCGGCTTTCCCTCCAGATGACATTTCAGCAGCGTGCCGACGCCGCCATGGCCGACGAAGGCGATCGGCACCTTCGGATCGTGCCGCGCAAGAACGGCCTCGACATTGGAAACGATCCTCGCCTGCGCATCGATGGCGCGCTCCCAGCCCTTGAAGCTTTCATGCGGGTTGGCGAAGAACCAGTCCGCTGCTTTTTCGAACTCCGGCGGCGCCAGACAGCCCGTGGCGCTGCGGTCGTTTTCATGCATGGCCTCGATGATGTCGATCGGCGCACCGCTTGCCGTCGCCAGAGCCTCGGCCGTTTCGATCGCCTTGCGTTCGCCGCTGGAGACGATGAGGCTCAGCTTGCCCGCCCAAGGCCGGCTCGCCGCCAGGCGCGCCCGCTCGGCGCCAATGTCGGACAAGCCCCATTGCGGCACCGGCACATTCGCGTCGATGCGCACCTGCGGATGCGTAACATAAAGAGCGTACATGGATCTCTCAGCGATTGCCTCAGCCGCGGCTATAGACCCATAGCTGGGCCGGCGGAATATTGCGGACGATGAAATCGTAGTGGCGGATATGATAGCGATCCGGCTTGGCGATGATCGGCGAGACCGGGCCGTAGGAGATCTGCACCACCGGCCGGCCGGCCGGCATGCGATCCAGCAGGCTTTCCAGCAACGCGACGCGCGCCTTCATCGGGAAATTGAGGAGAGGAATGCCCGAGACGACGGAATCGAAGGTCTGCCCGCGCAGTACGCCGAGCGTCGTGTCGAGATCGAAGGCGTCGCCATTGATGAAATTGACGCCGGGATAACGGCGGACAAGATGATTGTAGAAGTCCGTGGAATATTCGATGGCGACGAGATTTTGCGGCTCCACGCCGCGTTCGAGGATCGCTTTGGTGATCGCGCCGGTTCCCGGCCCAAGCTCCAGCACAGGCAGGCCGGATTGCGGGTTGATGACACCAGCCATCTTGCGGGCCGTGATCGACGACGTAGGAACGATCGAGCCGACGGTCTTGGGGCCTTGCATCATGCCCTTGAAGAAGCGGATCTCCTCGTCGAATTTCTTGCCTAGCCGTTCCTTGAGACGCAGCGCCATGCTCTCCCCCCATAGATGTTACCGTCGCGACTTACATATTGCTTCTCTAGGATCTTGCAACGGAATGACGCAATAACAAGAGAAAATGTCGCAATCGACAAAGGACCAAATAAAAGCGCCCTTGCGTAGGTTAAACGCATGAAGGGCGCTTTAGTTTCGCTACACCCGCATCGGCATCAGCACATAAAGCGCGTCGTCCCCGGCCGTGTCGCGGATGAGCGTCGGCGAACCGGCATCGGCCAGCAGGAATATGGCCGCGTCGCCGGAAAGCTGCGCGGTAATGTCGAGCAGGTATTTGGCGTTGAAGCCGATTTCCATCGGGTCCATCTCGTAACCGACGGCAACCTCCTCGGTCGCGCTGCCCGAATCCGGATTGTTGACGGTCAGCAGCAGCTGGCCGTCAGACAGGGCTAGCTTCACAGCCCGGCCGCGCTCCGAAGAGATCGTCGACACGCGGTCGACGGCCTGGGCGAAGGTCTGGCAATCGACCCGCATTTCCTTGTCATTGTTGGCCGGAATAACGCGCTGATAGTCCGGGAAGGTGCCGTCGATCAGCTTCGAGGTCATGACGATGGAGCCGATGGTCAGGCGGATCTTCGCGTCGGAGACTTCGACGGTCACGATCGCATCCGGCGTGTCCACGAGCTTCTGCAGTTCACCCACCGTCTTGCGCGGGATGATGATCCCGGGCATGCCTTCGGAGCCGGAGGGAGCGCTGACATCGGCGCGTGCCAAGCGATGGCCGTCCGTGGCGACGGCCCTGAGCTTCAGGTCGCCGCCGCTTTCGATCGTGTGGAAGAAGATGCCGTTGAGATAGTAGCGCGTCTCCTCCGTGGAGATCGCAAACTGCGTGCGGTCGATGAGCATCTTCAGATCGCTCGCCTTCAGCTTGAAGGAATGGCTGAAGCTGCCGGCAGTGAGATCCGGGAAATCGGATTCCGGCAGGCATTGCAGCGAGAACTTCGAGCGGCCGGAGGCAACCGTCATCGAGCTGCCATCGGTGTTGGTGGCGAGAAGCACTTCCGAGCCGTCGGGGAGCTTGCGCACGATATCATAGAGCAGATGCGCGGGAACCGTGGTAGCGCCTGCCTGTTCAACATTGGCGGGCGTTGCCTCGGTGATTTCGAGGTCAAGGTCGGTCGCCTTCATGTCGAGGTTCGTGCCATCGGCCTTGAGCAGCACGTTGGACAGGATCGGGATCGTGTTGCGACGCTCGACCACGCGATGCACGTGGTTCAGCGACTTCAGGAGGTTCGACCGCTCAATTGTAATACGCATGGATGCTACCGCTTTCGACCGTGACTAGCCGGGCGGCCCGAGGCGCCCGAGCGACATGTTTTCGGACAAGGCCCGAAAGATTGGACAGGCAACTTGGCAGACTTCTCCATCTGAATGCAAGAGGCATAGACGTTTTGCCTAGCGCCAATTCGCCATTTCGATGGCAATGCTCCACAGGAATTGCACCGCTCTTGCCGTCTGTGCGTACCTCGCCCATAAAGGCTGCTTATCCCAAGTGAATTCAGGACCGGCATGAGCGAAGATCAATCAGGCAGCGGAGCGCGCAGTTTCCGCCTGCACAACAATCAGATCCCGGCCCGCCCTCTCGAACCGGCGCTCTATCTGGTCGCCACCCCGATTGGCAATCTCGGCGACATCACGCTGAGGGCGCTGGAAACGTTGGCCGGTGCCGATGTGCTGGCCTGCGAGGATACGCGCGTGACGCGCGTCCTGCTCGATCGCTATGGCATCCAGAACAAGCCCTATGCCTATCACGAATACAATGCCGATGAGGCCGGTCCGCGGCTGCTGCAATCTCTGGAAGCCGGCCGATCTGTTGCATTGGTCTCCGATGCCGGCACGCCGCTCGTCTCCGATCCCGGTTACCGTCTTGCAGTGCAGGCGATCGAGGCGGGATACAAGGTCGTGCCCATTCCCGGCGCCTCCGCACCGCTGGCGGCTCTGGTCGGCTCCGGCCTGCCGAACGATGCCTTCTTCTTCGCCGGTTTCCTGCCTGCCAAGGACAAGGGCCGCCGCGACCGTCTGGCCGAACTGGCAGCGGTGCCGGCGACCCTCATCTTCTTTGAATCGCCGCATCGCATTGCCGCCACCCTTGCCGCCGCCGCCGATGTGCTTGGCGGTGAGCGCGCGGGCGCCGTCTGCCGCGAGCTGACGAAGACCTTCGAGGAATTCCGGCGCGGCACATTGTCCGAACTCGCGTCATTCTATGACGCGGTCGACAATGTGAAGGGCGAGATCGTCTGGCTTGTGGGACCGCCAGCGGAAAGCGTTGCCGCGGAGGCCGATGTCGATGCCATCCTCGCCGATCTCTCCGGGACGATGCCGACAACCAAGGCCGCGACCGAGGCTGCGCGCCTCACCGGCCTGCCGCGAAAGGAGCTGTACCAGCGCCTGCTCGACATGAAGGAGCGCCATGGCTGATACGAAGCCCGGGGCCGGCGAGAAGCTTAAGCGACAACAAGCCTGGCGTCGCGGCCATGTGGCCGAATATCTCGCGGCTGCCTTCCTGATGCTCAAGGGCTATCGTATCCTGGCGATCCGCCACCGCACCAAGCTCGGCGAAATCGATATCGTCGCCCGCAAGGGCGATCTCGCAGTCTTCGTGGAGGTCAAATCGAGGCGAGGGGCGCAGGAGGCGATCGACGCCGTTTCCTTCTCGTCGCAAAATCGCATCCGTGCCGCGAGCGATCTCTGGCTTGCCCGACAGCCGGATTTTGCCCGCCTGTCGCAACGCTATGACATCGTCGCCATGCTGCCCGGCCGCTGGCCGCAGCATTTTCCGGATGCGTTTTGAACACGGCGTTACAGGACCGTCATAAAATCAGCCTATTGCCGGACCGATAAGCGTTTGCGACTTCCGCCGCGCTCACAATGCTATTTCGACAGGCTTCAATATGATCCGCAACATCGTTTCCGCATTCATCGTTCCCTCGCAGGAAGAGCGCGAGAGCTTTATTTCACTCGAAAGGACCGCGGGCGTTCACGCCGAGAAGCTTGCATCGCTCGCCTGCCTGAATACGGTGCGCATCGGCGGAGCGGATGCCAAGATCGAAGCTCTGTCCTTTCCGTTTACGGTCGCGGCCTGGAATCTCGAGCGCTGCCTCTTTCCCGAGGAAAGTGCCGCCAAGCTGCGGGAGACCAGCGCGCCGCTGATCCTGCTGTCGGAAATGGATCTGGGCATGGCCCGCACCGAGCAGCGCGACCCGACGGCGATCATCGCCGGCGAACTCGGCATGAACTACGCCTATGGTGTCGAGTTCCTCGAACTCAGTCTCGGTTCGGAAATCGAACGCTCCTACTGCAAGGACGATTTCAATGAGAAGGGCTTTCACGGCAATGCGCTGATGGCCTCCGTCGCCCTAAAGGATGCCTTCATGATCCGCTTACCCGGCGAAGCCGTCTGGTTCAACGACAGCAACGAGCAGCCGCGCATCGGCGACCGCTGCGCTGTCGGCGCCATTGTTGAGACAGAAGCTGGTCCCATGATCGCCGTTTCCGTTCATCTCGAAAGTGTCGCAACCGCTGCCTATCGCGAGCGGCAGTTGGCGGCGTTGATCGATGAAGTCGAGGCCTTCGCACCCGATCTGCCGATCTTGATCGGCGGCGATCTCAACACCGGCAATCACACGGGCGGCGATTTCTCCACCGATACGCTGTTCGCCATGGCCGAAGGCCGAGGCTTCGAGTGCCATGGCGGACCGCTCGATCAGACAAGCACGCGCCCGAGCCTGATCACGCGCTTTCCCGATCGCACCATGAAGCTCGACTGGTTCATCACCCGCAGCTTGAAGGTCGGCGAAAGCCACCTTGTTTCCTCCCTGAACGGAGAAGGCAAGCCGCTCTCCGACCACGATATGGTCGTCTGCACAATCGAGGGTTTTTCCGCCTGATCGCTGCAATCGTTAAAATGCGCTCGGTTTCATGAACTTTCCCCTTACCCGTTCCATGCGATGAGATCGCAGACGCACATGGAATTTTGGGGGATTGCATGGTCTTGAAACTGATGTTGGCGAGCATGGCGGCCTTTGCCACCCGTGCCGCGCCGGTTGTGCTCGCGATGCCGCAGTCGAAAAGCTTCGTGGCGGGCGCCAGCAACGAAATGGAAATGAAGCCATCGCCGATCGAACCCTCCTGGGTTTTGTCGGGGAATCCGGTCGCCCGTATCGCCGAGCACTCGCGGGGGCAGGACGATGCCGCAATGACGGCGCTGTGGGATTGCACCGCGGGCGAGTTCCGCTGGTATTTCGGCTGGGACGAAACGGTGATGATCCTTGAGGGCGAGGTGCATATCACCACGGAAGATGGCGTCGAGCGGACGCTCAGCGCCGGCGATGTCGCTTATTTTGCCGGTGGCACCTGGGCGACATGGCGCATCGATCGCTACCTGCGCAAGGTTGCCTTTCTGCGCAAGCCGTTCCCGAAGCCTCTGACCATGGCTTATCGCCTGCGCAACTTCGTCCGCCAGGGCGGCGCACAAGGCCTTGCTGCCTAAGCGGCCACTTGAGGGAAGCCATTGAATAGCCGTTGCGTTTGGATGCAGGCCGACCTACATCTGTCCGCAAATCCGAGCGAGGGCTGACTATGGCTGGTATCAAGAATGTTGCGGTCCAGATGGACCATGTGAAAAGCATCAACATTGCGGGTGACTCCACCTTCGCCATGAGCCTCGAGGCGCAGAACCGGGGCTACAGGCTCTTCCACTATACGCCGGAGCGGCTGAGCATGCGCGACGGCAAGATCTATGCCTCCGTCGAGCCGATGATCCTGCGCGACGTCAAGGGCGATCACTTCGAACTCGGTGAGCCGGAGCGCGTCGATCTTTCCACCATGGACGTGGTGCTGCTGCGCCAGGACCCGCCCTTCGACATGGCTTATATTACCTCGACGCATCTCTTGGAGCGCATCCACCCGAAGACGCTCGTCGTCAACGACCCGGCCTGGGTGCGCAATTCGCCGGAAAAGATCTTCGTCACCGAATTCGCCGATCTCATGCCGAAGACGCTGATTACGCGCGATCCGGCTGAAATCCGCCGCTTCCGCGATGAGATGGGCGATATCATCCTGAAGCCGCTCTACGGCAATGGCGGCGCCGGCGTCTTCCACTCGACCCGCGACGACCGCAATCTCTCGTCGCTGCTCGAAATGTTCGGCCAGCTCTTCCGCGAGCCCTTCATCGCCCAGCAATATCTGCCCGACGTGCGCAAGGGCGACAAGCGCATCATCCTCGTCGATGGCGAAGCTGTGGGCGCGATCAACCGCGTGCCGGCAGAGCATGACGCCCGCTCCAACATGCATGTCGGCGGCCGCGCCGAAGCCACCGAGCTGACAGCGCGCGAACAGGAAATCTGCAAGCGCATTGGACCGGCACTTAAGGAACGCGGCTTCCTGCTCGTCGGCATCGACGTCATTGGCGACTACATGACCGAGATCAACGTGACGTCGCCGACCGGCATCCGCGAAGTCAAGCGCTTCGGTGGCGCCGATATCGCCAGCCTGCTCTGGGACGCGATCGAGGCCAAGCGAGCCTGATCGGCAGTTCCCCGCCACGCTTTCGGCTGAACGATCTAGTCACCCCGCATGTCGTTGATTTCGATATGCGGGGTGAAATTTTTGTTCGTTTATTGTTCTTGTTTCATTCTTTGTCTTATGCCAGATTGCAACCCGAAGTTTGCTGATCGAGGCACGTAACGGCAAACGGGTTCGGCGACAGGGGATAGGGAATGGTAGCGCGCGTCAGTACGGTGGCATTTCAGGGCATTGAGGGCGTACCCGTCGAAGTGCAAGTGATGATCGCGCCGGGCAAGGTGCTGATGCATATCGTCGGTCTGCCGGACAAGGCTGTCGCGGAGAGCCGTGAGAGGGTTCAGGCAGCACTACACGCCTCTGGTCTTGCCTTGCCGCCGAAGAAAGTCACCGTCAATCTCGCACCGGCAGATCTGCCCAAAGAGGGCAGTCACTTCGATCTTGCCATCGCGCTTGGTCTGATGGCGGCGCTCGGTGCGATCCCAGCCGATGCCCTGTCCTCCTACACCGTCATCGGCGAACTCAATCTCGACGGCACGATCGCGCCCGTTGCCGGCGCTCTTCCCGCCGCGATCGCCGCCAATGCCATGGGCAAGGGGCTGATCTGCCCGGCCGAAAGCGGACCGGAAGCGGCCTGGGCCAGCAAGGAGATCGATATTCTGGCGCCGCGCAGCCTGATTGCGCTCGCCAATCATTTCCGCGGTACGCAGGTTCTCTCGCGGCCGGAGCCATCCGTTCGCGCCAATGCCGCCAATCTACCCGATCTTGCCGATATCAAGGGCCAGGAAAGCGCCAAGCGCGCGCTGGAAGTGGCGGCCGCCGGTGGCCATAATCTGCTGATGTTGTGATACATTATTTACCGGGAATTACCCGCTTTCCATAGAGCGAAAAGGCGGTTGCGATTATTTCGACAAGGCTCCACCTTGCGGAGTATGGTCGAAGAGCGGTCTAACGGATGAGGGGCAAGTGCCGAATAAGCAGAGGCATTACTACGAGGCGAGAGGGTTCAGCGTCTACTACTTTGCGAACGCCGCCTTCAACATCGTAACGAACGCCGGTTCCTACCTGCGCGGGATAGAAGAGATCCTTGGCGACATGCAGACTAAAGTTCTGATGCGCCCCTTCCATCGCTTCACGAACCTGCACCATTTCTTGGATGCGATCGTCCGCGAAATAGTTGAAGAAGAGGTCGACCAGCTAGAGGACGAACAGCCGCGATTTTTGCGGCAATTCCTTTCAACTTACAGCGTGCCATTCTCTGCACACCACCTGAAGGATGAAGAATCTTTCTATGACTTCACCTCAGAGTGCCAGCGATATCACGACGCGCTGGAAGAACTCGGGGATGAAGTTTTCCATGTCCTGTTCAACGACGTGGGTTTCCTGCAGGCATTCAACGTTCTCTGTGCAGATTATATTGAGCTCTCGGGATTCGGCGCCGAGCTCCGTAACAAGACGGGGCAGCTTAAGCGAACCGCCATCCCGGCATGGGCTCAGCACGCGATATACCATCGCGACAAGGGTGAATGTCGCGAGTGCAAGCGGAGCCTCGCTGCGACCATCACTCAACTAGAGACCGAACGTTACGACCACATCGTTCCGTTGGCGCGCTTCGGAGCGAACGATGTCACAAATTTGCAGTTATTGTGCGAACCCTGCAATCTGAGAAAGTCTTCTGCGGCGCATCCTGTCTCGAAGATGTACCAGCGGGCTATAGTTCCCCGCTGAGGAAAGTCTTCACGCGACGGATCATTGCCTCCCTGTCTCTGATCTTAGTCTCACATTCCCAGATTGACAGAACGTCCCATCCGTCCCCTCGTAGAGCGGCCTCGTTGCGGACGTCGCGCTCCACATTCCGTCGGATTTTGGCATGCCAGTAGTCGGCGTTCGCCACTGGCTTCCGATTTCCCCGTGCACAATCGTGGCCATGCCAAAAGCAGCCATGTACAAAAATCACTTTGTGGCGCCCGGGAAAAACAAGGTCCGGAGAGCCGGGCAAATCCCGCCTATGGAGGCGGAACCGGAATCCCAAGGAATGGACCAAGCGCCTCACAATCAGTTCAGGCTTGGTGTCCTTCGATCGGACCGCGCGCATGGTCCTCGATCGAGTCTCGTCGATCGTCATCCTTCAAACTCGATCCTCAAACTCGGGTCGCTCTCAGCGTCAGCGACGATGCGATTGTAGCGCTCAATTATGTCCTGAACAGTTGTCGGCCGTGCATCGCGTTCGAAGGCGCTCCATTCGTAGATGTTCGTTGCGATGAACTGTTCAATCTCGATGACATCCAACCGATCGTCCACCCCGGCTTGCTTGGAAAGCGCCTTCGCCCCGCCAACACCGTCTTCGGTCGTGATGATGAGAGGGCGGAGTCCAGTTGAAAGGTTGCCTTGGCATTTCCTAACCAGAGCCTCCCCGGGGGCTGTCGTGACATGGATTGCTACGTCTCCGAGCAAGAAGTCGCCGGAGCGATTGGAGGGAGCGTCTGCGACCGAGAAACCATGATGGACCATGGCGCCCTTCGTGATGTAGTCGAGCTTTGCTCCCACGAGGTGCTGCATCACGGCGCCGGCATACATCGTTCCTCGAACTTCCCGCTGTCGGGCGATGGCCTGCGAGAGGAGATCGCGAATACAGGCGCGAAGGGATCGGCTTGGGTCCAGCTTGAAGGTGAAGGGAAGAGCGTCGAAGTAGGCCTGAGTACGTTCGACCCAGTATCGTTCTGCGTCTTCCAGATCAAGCGCGCCTGCGACGAACAGGTCATTCAAGACATCGATGTAAGCGCCCATGCGCTCCATATTGCCTCGGCTCGTTCGGCCGCCCTCGGTCGATAGGATTCGCTCCACTCCATGCTCCGCAAGGATCTTCTTGACCGCGGCCCCTCCAAGTCCGACAACTTGGCCACCTTTGGCGGTCACGAATTCGGCCTTGTCCATGGGAAAGCTCTTTGACTTCGCATTCCTGGTCAGGATCAGCACGAGCGACAAGGAGCCTTTGGACAGGCCAATGTGTTGCGCATCGAAGGCCTTCAATGCCTGTCTCTGGGGAGTGGTCATCTTGCCTCTATACTCGGCGGATTGCGGTCATGTCTGAGGTTTGCTGGATGGTGCCGTTGCGCCGGATGGTAGTCTGGCGCATCAAGTCACCTCCGGCGTGGGAGATGCTGAAGTCCACTTGATGGACTTCTTCGTCGCGTCCTTGGAAACAAGCGTGGAAGGCGCCGAGCAGTTCCACATCCTCAAGACGCTGCGCGACCGCCACAGGGTTCTGCACCGACGGAATGCCTGCCGGGAAGGTATAGATGCATGGCGGTGGTGTCCGGAAAGGGCCGAACTCAGAGGCCCTTTCCGGAGACGATAGCTTCGGACAGGGGCGGCCGATCGTGCCACATACCATATCCCAGACGACAACGCCGTCGACCCGCTGGTTCCGTGAAATCATCTCGGCGCTCAAGCGCGTGTGAATGCCGGACCAAGCGTTTCGACGCGGATCGGCTCCCGGATTCGAACAGATGCTCCAGATGACGAACTCATCCGCCGCCGGTGGCCTCTCAAAAATGTTGGTGTTGTTGCCGTCCAAGCACCCCTTCAGATCGATGACAGCCGTCCGGCCGCTGTTCAGACGAACGATGTAGTCGTTCCGATTTGCGTCCTCCGTCAGGTCCCAACCTGCAATGAAGCCCCCATCTTCCATGTGGTTCAAAGCATGCTGCGCGAACTCCCGCTTGCCCCGCATGGTCGCCGAGAACTGGCCCCGGATACGTTCAACGGCACCTCGGAACAGCCCAGAGTTATAGAATTCGCGTTCGTCGAGGCCGTGGTTGCCGAGTGTGTGCGCCTCGGTCTTCAAGACTTCGGCAAACCGCTCGATCTGTTCCCGTAGGCCCTTGTTCTGCTCGCAAGGGACAACGCTCATGCTGCTGCCTGACGTTCGGAGGTGGAGATACCAAGCACAGGCTCAAATATGTGGTGCGCCAAGTGCCGGACGACGGGAACGGCTACGCCGTCGCCAGTGAGGTGATAGGCCTCGTTGTAGTTCTTCGGAAGCTTGTAATCGTCAGACAATCCCATGAGGCGAGCGGTCTCCCGGGTGGAGATCAGACGAGACCGAATCCTGTCGCCGTCGACGACGACGATTGTTTGTCTGCTCGATCCTCCGGCAGGTGTCCGCAGGCAACCTGCGATGTCGTCGAAGCGAACTTCGGCGCGTTGAACCTTCACGCCGTTCTCGTCCAGACGCGTCCTCTTGTACACGCCGCCAACCATACGGCGCTCGGATCGCATCGCCGCGTTGACCTTCGCGAGATTCGTGGTCGACATCATCGCGAGAAGCTTTTTCGTCTCCGATGGCGAGTGCCATGAAACCCCGGTGGGGTTCTCCTCTACCAGATCTGCGAACGTGGAATTTCGATGTGGAGGAGTCGGAATGTTCCACCACACGAGGTTCTCGCGAGCGCTACCAGAGATACCCTCAACAGCCTTGCAGAGGCCCTTTGAATGGAAAGGTCCCAATGGTTCGGGGGACAGTAGTGCCGAATCGATTTCCACATCCTCACGAACACCAATCATGAACAGTCGCGGCCGCGACTGCGGTACGAATAGAGCCGCATTGATGATGAGGGCACCATATCTGTAGCCTGAATTGGCAAACGTCTCGCAGATCGCCTCGAAGTCCTTTCCTCCATGCGAAGTCAAAGTTCCGAGCACGTTTTCGAGCGCGATGACCTTCGGCGCCCTGCCTTTTTCGATGAGGTCAGTGATGACTCGCCAGAATGGATAGAAGGTTCCCGATCGCTCGCCCCTCAAGCCCGCGCCGGCTCCGGCGAGAGATAGGTCTTGGCATGGGAAAGACCCCCAGACGAGATCGGCACAGCCGGGAAGCTTGTCCGCCTTCACGTCGTTGACATCCCCGACCTTCAGCTCGCCACCCGTGCCCCAGTTCGCCTGATAGGCTAGGCCCTTCTTGTGGTCGAAGTCGTTGGCGAACAGGCACGTCCATCCTGAACCGAGACCAGCGCGCGCCATTCCGCCGCCAGCGAAGAACTCGTAGTAGCTAGGCATTTGCGGCCTGCTTCAGGTTGATTGACGGGACCGGCATAGCTTCCCGGGCAAGCTTCTCCTCAATCGCCTCGGCTATCCATGTGTTTCTGGAAACGCTTCCAGGGCGCCCGCTGCGGGCGACATCGATTGCGTCGAAGGTCTGGGGTGAAAGGCGGAGGTTGATTCTGTCCAAGCTACTCACCGAATCGTTGAATGATCTGTTGTGGCGCCACAATGGCGCCTTTGCACGGGAGTGTCCATATGTTCACGTTAAGTTCTTGCGTGGATAGGAATGTCCCTTGACGCTTGCACGCCGACGATCGAGCATGAAAAAAGCCGCTGTCACTGGGCTGGAACCCTCGGCGGCTTTTCATGGATTGTTCGATGATTGTGAACGACGGCGAAAAATTTGTAAAGCACCCTGAAACGGCTCGGTGAGCCGGGGGCTGGGACATATCCCAGCCGCTTCACAAGACTTTCATACCCTCCAGTGTCAACAATTTGGGCCGAACCTCTCGAATGGCATGGCCGGGTTCGAAACCCGCTATGAAGAGGCCCAGCGTCTGAGCCGCCGGGAGCGTATCCGGAAAGCGGAACAGCGCGACCAGCGCGCCGAACGCACTCTGGACTACGACACTGCGACCTTCGCACGCCAGGCGGCAGAACAGCGCAATCTTGTACGGCAACGGCTAAGGCGCGGCTATATTCAGTCTGGCGAGCGCCACATCGGCGGCCGGTGGCGTAGTGGTGTTTGGGAAATGGGCCTGCGATCGGAAGACAACACGGTCCTCAAATATTTCGTGTCCCTCGTACCGAAAGGCAGTAGGGCACGGGCATCGTGGGACAAAGCCCATCTTGAAAACCAGTGCCCGCAAAAGATTCTGACGCTCGACTATCCGTACATTGAATTGAACCGGGAGTTTATGGCAGCGCTGCGCGTGGACTGCGACGGGGTATTCCTGACCCCTGCCGCATGTCTTGCCGCACTGACGGAACAGGTGCGCGATGGCCGGGTTCCGTGCCTGCCGCACATCATCGTCGGCGACCTGCTGAAGGATGGTCGCTATTCCCGCCCGCATTTCATCTGGCTACTTCCTCCAGGTTCGGCAGTCTGGCGAAGCGACGACAAGCGGTGCCGGCAGCAGCCGATCCAACTGTTCGATGCTGTGGCCCGTGGCCTTGCGGCGGCGCTCCTCGATCTCGGCGCCGATCCGGCGGCTCCGACGATGACCGGGCGCATGAAATGCCCGACATCACCGTTCTGGCACACGATGACACCGAACGACGACATCTGGCCGACACTGTCGGAATACACAGATTACGTGGACACCAGCGTCGGACGGGCGGTGCTCGTTCGGAGGGCGGCGGCGGCGCAATCCGGGCTCGGCCTGACGGCATCCAACGCGATCTTCGACGCGCTACGCACGGCAGGCCAGCGGCTCCTGGCCGAATGGCATTTCGGAGCAGATGTCCGGATGCGCGGCAGCCGTGCCGCTCTGGCCGATCATCTCCATGAGGCGCTTGCAGACTATGCCGAGAAGAGCGGTCACGAGGACAAGACCGTCAGTTACGTGACGGCGAAGGTCGCCGACTATCTGGTCGCGAACTTCGATCCGGTGAAGCTCGAAGGCAAGGCCGTGAACCGTGGCAAGCTGCTCGATGTCGTGGATGGCCTGAAGACGGTCACTGAGCGACAGGCGGCGGGCGGGCGGCATTCGGGCAAGGCCAAGGGCGCGAACACGCTCCAGCGGCTGCAAGAAGCCCACCAACGGCTTGTTGCTTCCGGTGAGAGCGTGACGCGGTCGGCGCTCGCCTCTGCTGCGGGTGTTTCCATCCGCACGGCGACGGCTCGATGGAATGAAGTTGTGCAGTCGCAGTGACCACAACTTCTTGACGGTGAAAATAGGTGTATAGATAAAAAGGTAGCCGCCCGCCCCGGCTATACCGAAACTACACCGCTCACCGCACAACGGAGCGTCCAAGGCGTGTCACGTTGGACGAAGCCGCGTAGCGGGAATGTCGGGTATCCCGGCATCGTCGAGGGCAACGCCTCGAGCCACGTCCAGTGGTGAAGTCACCGAGCGGCAGTCGTCGACTGCCTCGTCGTCCATCCAGACGGCGACAAGGCCCCGCCAAGGTCTCCATGAAGTGGCCCCTCGGGAGAGTCCGGCGGAAGCCTCCCCGAAGGGCCGACGCTTCGACCAACGGAAGAGGCATTAGTCGGTCACTAAAGACTTGTTCTCGGCTCCGCCGGCGCTGAAGATTCTTCCACCAGCATTGCATCATCGGGAGGATCACGTGCGGGAATACGAACGCGACATATTCATCACCAACCACGGCCCTATCGCTCTGGCCCGGCTCAAGGTCATCCGGCTGCCAACGTCTTGGTACGCCGTCATCTGGGAGAGCCCGGAACGGTACGCTTCGTTTTCACAGGATCGAACGGAGTTGAACGGCGGTCACGAACATCTGGACGACGACGATTTCCTCAATCGAGTTCGGCTGGTCGCCAGCTTCACGCAGGGCATCAGTTTCGACTACGAGGAGGTGATTGTCTGATGCACATTTCCGCTCATCGCACTTATTTCACCGCCGTCGAGCTCGAATCCGGAAACGCTGCGTCACTGCTCATCGAGACCGAGCCCGGGAAGATCATCGCTTGGCTCAAGTCGGCTGATGACGAGCAGCGCGTTGTGCTCGGACGTGACGACGGACAAGAGTTCAAGAGCCGCACTGTCCAAGCTCTGCTCTTTCTTGTCGCTACAGGATTCGAGCGGTTTAAAGGCGTTCGCTATTCGTATCTCCCTCACGTCTACGCTGTAGACGTGGACGCAAGCAAAGCGGCGGTGAAATCGCTCGATCAGACGGTGCACTGAGTCCGCTTCATGGCTTTCCAGTTCATCCATATGACGGCGTACAGCCGCAAGGGCGATGGAAAGGGCCGCTCGACTTCCTACGTGTTCAATGAAGCCCGACGCGATCCAGCGGCCTCTGTCCACGTCTCGAATCCTTCGTCGCCCGTGGTTGTCTATGGCTCGACGATCGACGAGGTGGAACGGCTGCACGATGCCGCCGCCGATGTCGCGACGACGACTCCTAAGGGCGGCAAGCCGAGGAGGATTCAGAAGTCCCAGCACACGCTCATGACGGTCGTGGCCAGCCACCCGCATACCATGGAAGAAGTCCGAACTGATCCGGAAAAGCGGCGTGAGGCGCAAGAGTGGGAAAAGCGGACGGTGGCGTGGCTTAGTTCGGAATACGGCGACAAGCTCCTGTCCGTCGTTCGGCACGAGGACGAATCCCACTATCATCTGCATGCCTACGTCTTGCCCGACGACCCGGCCATGCGTGCGGCGGCCTTGCATCCCGGCCAGTGCGCCAAGGCCGCAGTGATGGCGGCCGGTCCCTTGGAAGGGGAGGACACCAAAGCTCTGAACAAGCGTGGGGACCAAGCATATCGGGCCGCGATGCGTGCATGGCAGGACTCGTACTATGAGACCGTTGCCGTCGTCTGCGGCTTAACACGTCTCGGCCCGCAACGTCGCCGTCTTACTCGCGAACAGTGGCACGCCGAGCAGGTCCAGGCCAAAGCTCTGAGGACGACGATCGAAAGAGCGAAGGCCGTGAAGGCGCGCGGTGAATCCATGATCGCCAACACGAAGGAAGAGGCCGCCCGGATCGCGGCTGAGGCAGCCAAGGCGAAGGCGGAAGCGGATCACCAGCTTGCCGCCGCGAAGGCCGCGACGGAAGCCGCGCTGGCGGCGCAGGATAAGGCCGTTGCCGAGCAACGCAAGGCAAGGAGCATGATGGCGCGCGTCCGTCAGGAGGCGGCAAGGCTTCAGCACCTTCCCGGTGTCCTTCGAGGCATATGGGATGGTTTCCGGCAATCGAAGGTCGCGACTCGCATCCGCGCTGCCGTCGATGCGGAAATGGAAGCGCTCCGGCGAACCGCCGCCGATGCCGCCGAGCGTGCCAGTGCCGCCGATGCCGGACGGCGGGAGGCGGAAGCACGGGCGAAGAACCTGCGGGAGAATCTTGCAGAGACCGGGCGCGAACTGGCGACGGCCAGACGTGAGCTTGCGGCGCTGCGCCCTCCAGAACCGGAGCGCACGCCGGGCATTTCGACGCCCGTTCTCCGGCGGCGGTAATGCGCTGGTTTTCTCTTGCCTGCTCCGACGACCGGGCTCATCATTTTCAAGCCATAGGAGATGCCCAGTGACCGACGAACTGAATGACTTGATCGAAGAACAACGCGCCGCGATCCATTATCACGAGACCTTTCTGCGATTGAGCGCCGAAGGATACAAGAACGCCAAAGCGGAAGACCCTAACCATATCATCGTCGCCGGCTACGAAGAGCAGATGGGGTATCTGGAAGGACGCAGGCAGCGGCTGGCAGAACTCCTGAAAGAAGCCGCAGCTTGATCCGGACGTTGAGTGTGATCTGTTGAGGGAGGCTTCGGCCTCCCTTTCTCGTTCCGGAACCCGAAATCCTCCAAGAATCGCGATTTGCCCAGAAATTGAGCGCCAGAGAAGGCCATACAGTGCGTTCGGCGCTGCTGGGTGGGTACGAACCTGTCTGGTTTCGACGTCGAAGCCTTCTTCCGGGACTCGCGGCGCCCGCTCTGCATTTGCGCCGGTCCTCGCTGAACCGCATCCTGAAAGGAGGCAATGGCAACGGAGGATCGCGCATGTCGGCAGTCAACGAGCGTATCGAGCATGTCTATCAGTCTGCACACTGGCTGGCAGAGGGGGTGCTGATAGAAGTCTGCGAGCAAGGCTGGCCCGCCGACCAGATCGCTCAGGCAGCACATGAGTGGCATCGCACGCGCGAACTTCTGGCGATGTCGAAGAGATGGCGGGAAAAGGTCCGCCCGGGTAATGTCGAGGCCTCCGATGAATGAGAGGCAACGCCGTCGTCGAACTTGCGCCGATAGGCTGCGGCGCGATCTCACTGAACGCCAACGGCAGCGCCGGGGTGGCGATCCTGCGGGCAAGCTCATGCTCCAACTGCTCGCGCTGCTATCGGGAGCGCTCGCGATGATGCCCCCCATACCGATGCCGACGTTCTCGCTTCCCCTCCGTCCCGCCCGACAACCTTCCTCGTCGATCGACGAGGATAGGGGCCCAACCGCCTATATGATGGAGCGCGGCCTGGAACCGCTGAACTACGCCAGCAGCCGCATGCGTCCGCCACCTTCCTTCCGGCGGCTTGTCAAGGACCTGTCGCGCCCACGCAAGGCTGGCAAGGCCCGCGAGCTTCTGGAAGCGCGGGTGCCGCATGCTGTCATCGAGTGGCTGCGCGACTCCATCAGCACGGGCGACCTTTGGCGGCTCCGGATGGCCGCTCGGCCCGGCGCCTCTGACGACGAAACCATAGCGTCCATGCTGACGGCGGCCCAGACGTGGGAAGTCGAACGGCAGCAGGCTGCGGCTCCAGAGACGGAAACCCCGGAGGACACAGCGGACGACAAGAAAGGACCGAACCCATGACCGACGAAATGACCAGTTCCAGCCTCGCCGGCTTCCTCGATCGGGTCGGACTTCCGGCCTCCGCTCGTGACCGGGTAATCGCCATCGACCGGGAGCTTGCCCGGGAGCTTGAAAGCGACCACCCGGACACGACCGGCTGCGCGTCACTCGTCCTTGAAGCGGCGGACCTGATCGCGAATGCCGGGCCGCTGGGATTCGACTGGTCGGCATGGGACGACGGTGACGACGACGAATTCGAGGAGGAGAGAAATCATGTATAATCTGGTCATCGGTGTGATCGCGGGCATCATCCTCGGCGTGCTGACCGTTGCAGGCGCCTGGTACGGCGGCGCGGTCTACGAGCGATCCCGGCTCCGGGCCGAGCTTGTCGCGGTGGTGGGGCAACAGCAACAAGTCGCTGCGGCGCTCGATCTCTACGAGGCGGCCGGCGGTCGCGTGTCGTCGCTTGGCGACGACGGCGCCGTCTTTACTGGGCTCCTGGAATCCGGCCTTCTGAACGCACCCCCTCCCGGGACATGGCGCATCCGGCGCGGCGGAGAGCAAGTTTGGAATCCGCTGAGCATCCAGACACCGGAGGCCTGTGCCTCGATCAACGGCTTCGCCGGCTTTCCGGAGGTCTGCCCTCCATGCGACAGCGAGACGCTGAAGACCTACCCGGCGTGTGAACTCCCGGAGGGCGAAGTATGAAGAAGACTGTCGCCGTCATTGCCGCGCTTGCGGCTCTCTGGAACGTCGATGCGTCGGCCGGGATGTACGTGCTGCGATCGTCGACGACGGGCGTGATCGTCGCTCCGGTTGTGGTGCCCCCAGAGGAGCCGATGAACCCGCTGCCACCTGAGACCCCGGCGGGCTTCACGTTGTCCATGGGAGGGACGAAATCTGTAGCTGCCGGAGGCGCGCTCGATCTGCGTCCGGTCGTGTCCGGGGCATCCGGCTCGCTGTCGTATTCATATTCTGGCAGGCTGCCGCTTGGGGCGACTTTCGACGTCGCGTCGGGCCGGATCGCCGGACAGGCGCTGATCGCGGGGAGCTATGAAGTCTGGGTCTCGGCGACGGATTCGGCCGGGACGACGGTGACGACCGAAGTTCTGATCGTCGTTGCCTGATGACATGGAAACGGGGCCAATCGGCCCCGCAGTCCACTTTCTAACGCGTTTAAATGGCCCGTACAGCGCTTCTGGCGGGCCGGGTGGCATCTTTACCTCTCCGCTTCTCGATCCCGTCGTGCGTCGGCGATGGCCTGATTGCTCAACGCGATATCTACCTCCCGGGCGCCCGCATTCGAGTTCTCGATCTGTGCAGCGCGCGCCTTCTCGAGTCTGCTCTCGAGCGCTGCGACCTCCGCTTGCCCGGCAACGCATAGGCGGTACCACTTATCGAGCAGGTCGCCGCTGTCGGAGGTTCTTGAGCGGACGGCGGCAAGCTCATCCTGGAAAGCTGTGGCTGCCGTCATCCTCGCGAACGTGAGTTCATCGACGAAGAGACCCGTCGTCATGTGGGTGATCTCGATCATGGTCATCCTTTCATTCAATAGGCCTGATCGCCGCTCGGCGGGCTGCGATCACGGCAAGGCGGCAAGCCTCCTCCCATGATGATGCCCACCCATCTGCAAACGTCACGCCGGTCCTGTTGCGGGTGCCTGTGACGCTGTAGTGCGTCGGTCCGGTACGGCCCGGCTCGCCAACTACCAGCATGTCGTAGGTATCCTCGTCGCCGTCACCGACGATGAGGAGGTTCGTCCATGTGTTAGTATCGTCGGCAACGGTGTCGTCGCGCTCCCAGCCGAGAAGTCGAAGAGCCTGCATCATGCTGCCTCCTTCTTCAACGTTGCCTCGATGGCCCTGACAACGTTGCTACCGCTGAGGACGTACTGCGTCACATGGTCGGTGCCAACGGCAAGAAAACGAGCTTTTTTGCGGATCTCACTATCCTCATCGAGTAAGCATACGAGGTCATCCATCCGGTCGAGGTAGCGGTCGTAGGTCTCCTTGAACGCTTTGAACTCGGCAACGATGTGGTGGGCGATGATGCAGTTCGTATTATGTGACATGACGGTCTCCTTTTCTGTCTGTCGCTCATTCATGACGCTGGAGAGCGTGGCGAATTTCACGGGAATAATCGAGGAATTTCATATCCTTGAGGCGTGTCCGGTCTGACTTCGCAACGGTCGCGAATCCTTGCCGGAAAGGACTCGAAGGGCATCGAATCCTTGCTGGGGCAAAACGAGTCCTTGACGAGTCCTTGGAAAAATATTTCAGACGGCCGGCGAGAAAATTTCGAGAGCACGAACTCCACGCTCCTGGACGGCTCGCGCCAGCTCCTGTCCAGTTCCCGGAATACGGCTTCGGCGCACCACACGCTGGGCGCCCGTGGTTCGGGAACGCACCACGATTTCGGCGACGTAGAACAGCACTCCGCCGGCATCTGCGTGCGTCGTCTCGATGACAAGAACATCGAGCGCCAGACCCCGAATCGTGGTGGTGGTTGTCTTCATTCGTGAAGCTCCTAAACCATTGAAAACATGAATTTTATAGCAAATTTCCGGGATCGAGCCCAGGGCGATCGGAGATGATCTCCGTCCCTAGCGATCGGATGGCGATCGAAGTGTTAACGGCTCCGGCGGAGCGGGAGGGCGGTCAATGGCAAATCGATGCGCAGTGGTGCGGGAGCGTCAGCGACCCGGTGCGCGTCTATTTCCATTGACGGACCGGAGCGACCCGATCCTCCCGCAACCGGAGCTGGACAAGGAGGCCAGAGGCCGCAATGCCCTGCTCCGGACTAGGCCCGCGCCAATGAGCGTAAGGGTGGCCAAGCGAAGCGCGGCAAGGGGCTGAAGCCACCGCGAGAATCAAGGAAAGGAGAGCATATCGGAGCGGCAAATGTAGTGGCCCCGTTGCGGGGATGACGCGGGAATTCGCGCATGCCGGTGACCGGATGGAGGGCAGCCGCAGGAAGTCCAGCATAGCGCCGCCGGCTACGGCGGGGACTGGGATCGACTGGCCCCGGCGAGGCATTCATTGGATGCACCATTCTGCCCATTCGTCGAGGATCTGAGTCGGTACATTCTGATCAAGAAGGATCTTTGGTGGGCCATGTTCAAGCACCATGTCGAATACGTAGAGATCCTGCCTCTTGCGGATCCGAGAGGGGCTTCGAATGAAGAAGGCGGTTGCGCCGAACCTCTGATGGCATACGACCTTCGCGACGATGCCACGAATGATTGCTCGCAGTCTAACCCTCAGCTCGCGACGTTCTTCGAGGTCAGAACTCTCTTCTAGTCGTGCCGATATGGACGCTGCGGACGCGATGGCTGCCGCAAGGTTCGGCGCCATGGAAGCGATTGCTACCTCGTCGTCGGTCGCGTCGAGGTCCTTCTTCAGCCGCTTGATGGACTTCGCTAGCTCAACGGATCGTGCTGTAGCGGTGTCGTCTCCGATTTCGACAAGAGGAATGAGGCCGCGCTGCCGTTGCTCGAAGTCCTCTATCTGGATCTTGATCGCCTCGACCTTTGCCCGAAGTTGGCTGACTTCCTGGTTCTCATTGTCGAATGCCGTTTGATCCATCATATCGATCGCGGCAATGAGGAGAGGTTCAAAGACATCCACACGCCAGCGGCGATCGTTGTCGCAACCCGCCTTGCGGATGTTGGTGGAGCAAGCAAGGTATATGCCGCCCTTTGGAGGCTTCCCCTTGTTGATGATGTGCATGGAGCCAGCGCAATGAGCACACCGGGCGAGACCTTGGAATAGATGTGAGCCGGACATGCCCTTGCGTCCGCCTGCATTCTGTCGTCGTCCCTGCGTTGCGCCCTGCGCTCGCCAGAAGATGTCATTGTCGATGATCGGTGGATAATAGTTCGGGATGGGGTCTCCGTCCGGCTTCCGATTGCGGTTGCGATGGGTGCCGGTGTGAGGTTGGTACTCTCCGAGAACGGCACGGCTTTGGATGATCTTGGCGATGCTGGATGTGTGCCATCCCTTGCCGCCTCGAAATGTCGGAACGCCTTCCGAATTCAGCCGGCGCACGACTTCCCGTCGTCCGAACCCATCGATCGTCTCTTGGAATACACGACGGACGATAGCGACCCTTTCGGGGCGCTCCACGAATGCACCGCCGCGCACCTCAAGCCATTCTGGGCATCTTGGAGTGAGCGGCCGACCTTCCTCACGGGCTTTCTCTTTCTTTTGTCGCCATGCTTCGCCCACTCGCTCTGACTTGATCCGAGACTCTTCATGTGCGCGGGCCATGACGATCAGCGAAAACATCAGAGGGGTCCAGTCAGTGCGAAGCCGGTCCTCCGAATATTCCTGACCGTCGCTGAGTGTGACGACGATGATACCTGCTTGGATGAGGGCGAAAAGCCTTGTGGCTGCGTCCATGACAGCTTCGCGGGAAATGCGGTCAAGGCTTTCAACGATCAGGTAAGAGCCACGCTGTATCCTCCCGTCCTCGACCATTTGGAGGAAGGACTTGAGGGCTCCAGTCGTCCTGTTCGCGCCGTGAAATGCACTAACGCCCAAGTCCCGAAGGGAGTTGTCGAGGACAAGGCCACGCTGCTGCGCCCATGCTTCCGCCTTGGCGGTCTGACGGCGCAGTGAGTCCCCTTGTGCTTGTTCCGGGGTCGAGAAGCGGATGTATGAGTATGCTTTCGTCATGATCTGAATCCGGTATCACATGATGTCGGATTAATGTAGCACAATCTGCTTTTCGTCGGGCCTCCCGGCTCCGGCAAATCCATGCTCGCCTCGCGCCTGCCGTCGATCCTGCCGCCCTTGTCGACCAACGAGTTGCTGGAAGTGTCGATGATCCATTCGATCGCCGGCCAGCTTTCAGGCGGCAAGCTCTCGGACCGGCGGCCCTATCGCGCACCGCATCATTCCGCCACCATGGCGGCGCTCGTCGGTGGCGGCCTGCGCGCCAGGCCGGGCGAAGTCTCGCTCGCCCATCACGGCATTCTGTTCCTGGACGAGCTGCCGGAGTTTTCACCGCAGGCGCTCGATGCGCTCCGCCAGCCACTGGAAACCGGCGAATGCGTCATCGCCAGAGCAAACCACCGTGTCTCCTATCCGGCCGGCATCCAGCTTGTCGCGGCGATGAACCCCTGCCGCTGCGGCATGGCCGGGGAGCCGGGTCATACCTGCGCCCGTGGGCCGCGTTGCGCTTCCGATTATCAGGGCCGCATTTCCGGCCCCTTGCTCGATCGTATCGATATCCGCATCGACGTGCCGGCGGTCTCCGCCGCCGACCTCATCCGGCCGACAGCCTCGGAAAGCAGCGCCGATGTCGCACTCCGCGTGGCACGCGCCCGCGAGCGGCAGCGGGAACGCTTCGAACGAGCCGGCATGAAGGATGTCAGCACCAATGCCCGCTGCTCGACGGCGATGATCGAGACCATCGCCGAGCCGGATGCCGCCGGCCTGCAATTGCTGCGCGATGCGGCCGAGAAGATGAAATTCTCCGCCCGCGGCTATCATCGCATTCTCAAGGTGGCGCGCACTCTCGCCGATCTCGACGACAAGCCGACCGTCGGGCGCATCCATCTCGCCGAAGCCATCTCCTATCGCATCGCCGGAGAGCGGCTGACCGCGCATGCCTGACAATGCGGGCTCTACAGCATCTGATCGTCTCCAGCCGGCCTAAATGAAAAAAGGGGTGCCGAAACACCCCCTTTTTCCAAATCAAGATGGCGAATGGCTTTGTCAGCCGCCAAGACCCTCGAAGAGCGCCGTCGAGAGATAGCGCTCGGCGAAGGACGGGATGACGACGACGATGGTCTTGCCTTCGTTTTCAGGACGCTGGCCGATCTTGATGGCCGCCGTGAGCGCCGCGCCGGAGGAGATGCCGACTGGCACGCCTTCGAGCTTGGCGACGAGCCGCGCCTGCTGGAACGCCTCGTCATTGCTGACGGTCACTACCTCGTCATAGACATGCGTATCGAGAACTTTTGGTGCGAAGCCGGCGCCGATGCCCTGGATCTTGTGGGGTCCGGGATTGCCGCCGGACAGAACTGGCGAATCCGCCGGCTCGACCGCGATGACCTTGATGTCGGGCTTGCGTGCTTTCAGCACCTGGCCGACGCCGGTGATCGTGCCGCCGGTGCCGATACCGGAAACGAAGATATCGACCTTGCCTTCGGTGTCGTTCCAGATTTCTTCGGCCGTCGTCTTGCGATGGATTTCCGGATTGGCCGGATTTTCGAACTGCTGCGGGATGATTGCATCCGGCAGCGACGCGGCCAGCTCTTCGGCCTTGGCGATCGCACCCTTCATGCCCTTCGGTCCCTCGGTCAGCACCAGCTCGGCGCCGAGTAGCGCCAGCATCTTGCGGCGCTCGATCGACATGGTTTCCGGCATGGTGAGGATCAGCCTATAGCCCTTGGCCGCGGCGGCAAAGGCAAGCGCAATGCCCGTGTTGCCCGAGGTCGGCTCGATCAGCACGGACCGGCCGGGAGCGATCTTGCCCTGGGCTTCCAGGCTCTCGATCATAGCGACGCCGATACGGTCCTTCACCGAAGCGATTGGATTGAAGAATTCGAGCTTTGCCAGGATGTTGGCCTTGACGCCCTTCTCCTTCGCCAGCTTGTCGAGGCGCACGATCGGCGTATCGCCGATGGTCTCGGTGATCGAGGCATAGACGCGGCCGCGGCCGGGTTTGCGGGTGTCGGACATGGGTAGCTCTCCCTATATTGGAATTATGCAATGACAATAGGATCAAACGCCCGCGGAAACCAGAGTGCGCAGCCGTTCCTCGCGTAAAGCACGTGAGAAAAGAATCTCACAACGGTCTTACTTGAGGATGTTTTTTTCAGGCGGTGCGCATGGCGATGAAGGCAGCGGTCGCGGCGAGGATGCTGGCGGCGACCCGGTTCAGGATCTGCAGCGCCCTCGGCTTCTTGAGAAAGGTGCGCGCTCGCGACGCCAGCAGCATATAGGGCACCAGAACGATCAGCAGAACGATGAAAGTCGCCGTCACCAGCGCCGCATATTCGCGCAGCCCGATGCTGCCGATATCGATCAGGGTCGGCACCAGCGCAACATAGAAAAGCATGGTCTTGGGGTTGCCGAGCGTGACAAGCAGGCCGGAGAGGAAGGACATGCCGGCGCTGTTCGATTTCTTCGCGGCGATGTCGGCCGCAAGCAGGCCCGCTGTCCAGAGCTTCCAGGCGATATAGCCGAGATAAAGCGCACCGGCGATCTTGATGACGATGAAGACCTCGGTGAAGGTCTGCGCGACAAAGGCAAGCCCGAGGATGACGGCCGTCAGGTAGATGGTGTCGCCGAGCACAAGGCCGAGGCCCATGAAGAAGGTCTCGCGAAAGCCGGAGCCGAGGGCGCGCGCCACGATTGCCGTGATACCAGGACCCGGGATCGCAGCGGCGATGAAGAGGGCGCCGCAATAGGCAAACAAGGCCGCGAGCGTCATGGAATTCTCCTCCTGAGATGGTATTCGCTCTATCTCACCACCTTTGCGTTTTCAAGCGATTGCGCCGGTGCAGCGAACATATTACCAAGGCATTAACGCCGCGTCGCAACTGCTTTGCACAAGGATATCATGTCTTCCGCATTGCTCCTGATCGATCTTCAGAACTCCATCCTGACGGGCCTCGGCACGCCGGATCGTCAGCCCGTGATAGATGCCGCACTGGAGGGGGTTGTCACTAGGCTGGCGGCGCTGAAGCACAAGGCGCGTGCCGCCGGCATTCCCACCTTCATCGTCCAGCATGACGGCGGTCCCACCCATCGTTTGGCCAAGCGCAGCGAAGGCTGGCAGCTGCGCCGGGAAGTCGCGCCGGAAGCCGGCGATGCCGTCGTGCACAAGACGAGCTGCGATTCCTTCTTCGAGACGGATCTGGAGGCAAAGCTGCGAGCGCGTGGCGTCACTCATCTCATCGTCGGTGGTTGCATGACGCAGTTCTGCGTCGATACGACCGCGCGGCGCGCCGTCTCACTCGGTTTCGACGTCTCGCTGATCTCCGACGGACACACCACGGCGGATATGGGCAAACTGAGCTTCGAAGAGATTGTCACCCATCACAATATGCTGCTTGACGGTTTCGATGCCGGGCCGCATGAAATCAAGCTGGTCGCATCCCCCGAAATCTCCTTCTGAAGCCCTTCCTGCCGGAGCTCCATGCCGCATCTGACCAGCATGATCACTTTTGCCCTAATCGCTCTCGGCATGGTGCTGACACCCGGGCCGAACATGATCTATCTGGTGTCGCGATCGATCTCGCAGGGGCCAGTGGCTGGTTTGATCTCCCTTGGCGGTGTCGCCTGCGGCTTCCTTTTTTACATGCTCTCGGCCGCACTCGGCATTACCGCTTTCGTCTTTGCCGTGCCTTTTGCCTATGATGCGCTGAGGCTGGCGGGTGCCGCCTATCTTGGATGGCTCGCCTGGAATGCGCTGAAACCCGGTGGCCGTTCGGCCTTTCAGGTGCGCGAGCTGCCGAAGGATAGCGCGCGCCGGCTCTTCACGATGGGGCTGGTGACCAGCATCCTCAATCCGAAAGTGGCGATCCTTTATTTGTCGCTGCTGCCGCAGTTCGTCGATCCTAGCGCCGGCAGCGTCTTCACCCAGTCGATCATTCTCGGCTTTGCACAGATCATCATCAGCGTGACATTCAATGCTATCTTCGCGCTGAGTGCCGGCTGGATCGCGATGTTCCTCACCCGCCGTCCATCCTTCGCGCTGGTGCAGCGCTGGCTGATGGGCACTGTGCTTGCCGGGCTCGCTGTGCGCATGGCTTTTGAGGCTCAGCGCTAATGCGAGTTGTGTCAACAGCAGTCACCGCCGGTCTTCTGATGTTAGCAACCTTCGCGCCGCCTACCTCGGCAGCGGAGAAGGACGTGCAGACGATCGTCTTCATGCGCCATGGCGAAAAGCCGGAAGCAGGTCTCGGCCAACTGAGCTGCCAAGGTCTCAACCGGTCTTTGGCTCTGCCCTCGGTGCTAAGCAAGCTCTTCGGCAAGCCTGCTGCGATCTTTGCGCCGGATCCGTCGAAGCGAAAGGACGATTCTGGCACTTCCTACGATTACATCCGGCCGCTCGCGACTATCGAACCGACGGCAATTGCCTTTGGAATGCCTGTCGATACCAGCTTCGGCTATGAGGATATCGAGGATTTGAAAACCGAACTGAAGAAGCCTGCCTATGCCGGCAAGCTTATCTTCGTCGCCTGGGAGCACAAGCAGATCGTCGATCTCATCCGCCAGCTGATGAGCGAGAATGGTGGCGATGAAAAAGCGGTGCCGAAATGGCATGGCAAGGATTTCGACAGCCTCTATGTGCTGCGGATCGGCGGAGGCAAGGCGGGATCGGCGGCAACATTCGAAAAGATGGCGGAAGACCTCGACGGTCTCTCCGAAGTCTGTCCGAATCCGGCTAAGTAAACCTAGAACACCGGCCGCATGAAGCTGCGTTCGTAGCTGAGGATGCAGCGCGTTTCCTCGCCATAGGCAAGAGCTGCCTGGCACTCCGCATCCTCGGGTATTTTCAGCCGATATTCCTCATAGCCGGCAAGGCTCGGGAAGCTGAAGAGCGCCAAGGCGATGTTGCTGGCGCCTTCATGCGGCATGAAATAGCCGTGATGCGTGCCGCCCATGCGGTTGACCAGCGGAATCCAGAGCTTGGCGTAATGCTCGAACTGGGCAAGCTTGTAAGGGTCGATAACGTAGCGAAGATAGCAGGTGATCATTCGGCGGCTCCCTTGGAAACATGGTGGTTTCTATTCCAGGGCAGGGGGATCGTCCATCCCAGATTCATGCCGGCAGCAGCCGCGAGAATGATGACCGCGCCGAGGACCTGCGCCAGGCCAAGCACATGGCCGAAGGCGAAGCGATCGACGATGATGGCAGCGATTGGATAGACGAAGGAGAGCGCCCCAGTCAGATGCGTCGGCAGCTTCTGAATGGCGCCATAGAGCAGCACATACATCAACCCGGTATGGACCACGCCCATGGTGACGAGGATCGACCATCCCCCGGCATCCTGGGGTGCGGCCGAGAAATCGGTAAAGGGCGCCAACATGAGGATGCCAGTAGAGACCTGTATGAGCGCGATCAGGTGTGGCGGCGTGCCTTTCAGCCATTTGGCGGCGATCGCCGCCAGCGCATAGAAGAAGGCCGCACCTAAAGAGAGCAGGATACCGATCGCATAGCTTCCGCCACCTGCTGCCTCCGCCGGCTTGCCTTCGACGATCACAGCCATGCCGGCAAAGGCGAGGCCTAACCAGAAGAGCTTGGTGAAAGTGATCCGCTCGCCGAGGAACAGAGCGCCGAGCCCCAACAGCATGAAGGGCTGTGTGTTGTAGACGGTCGTGGCGATGGAAATGGAGGCGTGGGAATAGGCCGCGAAAAGCAGCAGCCAGTTGAGCACGATGGCGATCCCGCCACCGACGGCGATGGAGAATGTCTTCAGATTGAGGATGCCGGGGCGCAGCAGGCCCATTGCGCCGCAGATAACGAGCAGTGTCAGCGCCCCGAAGAAACAGCGCCAGAAGACGACGCCAGTCACGGCTTGCCCGGACATCAGCACGAACCAGCCGATCGTGCCTGAAATCAGCATCGCCGCCGTCATTTCCACCGTGCCGCGCTTAATTTCGCTCATTGCCTTTGCTCCCGTCTATCCACCCCAATCATATTGCGGTATCGGAGCTGGTGATATAGGTTTAGTAAGGCAATAGAGCTCAGATGCCTAAATAAATGAGGGTGAATGATGGGTGTTCCTAATGCAAGCCTGGGTCTGGATGAGATCGATCAGCGGATGCTGGAGTCGCTGGCGCGCAATGCCCGCATATCGCTGAAGGAACTGGCGGAAGCGGCCGGCCTGTCGTCGCCGAGTGCGGCGGAACGTCTGCGGCGGCTGGAGGAGCGCGGCGTCATCTCGGCCTTCACCGTCGATATCGCGCCAGAAGCAATCGGCTATCCCCTGCAGGCGATCGTCCGCATCCGGCCTCTGCCTGGCCAGCTGCATGTCGTCGAGCGCATCATTCAGGAGACGCCGGAGTTCATCGAATGCGACAAGGTCACCGGCGACGATTGCTTCATCGGGAGGCTGGTGGTGCGGTCAATGAGCGAGCTCGACGGCATCCTGGACAGGATTACCGAGCGGGCCGAGACGAACACATCGATGATCAAGGCGACGCCGGTCAAGCGTCGCTTGCCGCCGCTTTCCCGTTAAAACTCAGCCATGGGCGAAAGCATGAGCGGCTCGAGGATATCATCCGCCGCTTTGCCGCGCGCCATCAGCGTCGTGTAACCCTCGTAGGACTGCAGCGATACCTGGCAATCCAGCCGATCCGGTGAAAAGCAGATCTCGATGCGATCGGGTTCGATATCAAGCGCGGACAGGATGGTCACCAGCGAGGGGATGGCCGTTGCCACGACATCGAGAAGCCAGAGAGTCGCGCCGTCGAACGTCCATGCGATGACCATTTCATCTTCGAGTGCCGTCAGGCGGATCGCGGCGTTGAAGGAGGCATTCAGCAGAAACATCTCCATCTGCCTGACAACGGCAAATTGGGCGGAGACCGGCTGCCGGTTCTGCAGCAGCGTCTTGATCAGGCGCAGATCATCAGGCGCTTCGAGCGACAGTTGTCGGGCAGTCGGGCAGGCTTTTCCAAACTTCGGTATCTCCGCGACGAAGACATGTTGCGGTAGAGAGCGAAAGCCGTAACGCGCATAAAGCGCAGGCTTGTCGGTGAGCAGGAGATCGAGCTCGTAGCCCTCCGCCTGGGTGCGAGCAAAGGCACGCTGCATGAGATCGCGATAGAGCCCGCGCCCACGCCATTCCGGCCGCACCGCGCCGGACTGATATCCCGCTGCCCTGACGGCACGGCCGTTGACGATCAGCGGCATGGAGAAGGCGGTGAAATTGGCGATGCAACGGCCATCGGCATCGAAATAGCCAAACGGCATGCTTGTGGGATCGGGGCCGCCTAATCGATCTTGAATGCCGACGTCGATGGAGAACGTATCTTCAAGCAGGTCGACAAGACCCTTCCACGCAGCTGGATCGCCGAAATAGTCCTGTCGTAAGGTCAGGCCATGCGTCTGGGCAATCTCCGACATCACACGCCGGTCGAGCCGAAACCGCCTGCGCCGCGCGTGGTTTCGCTGATCTCCGCAATCTCGGCGATACGCACCTGCATGACTGGCGCTATAACCATCTGCGCGATGCGCATGCCGCGGGTGATCTCGAACGGCTCCTCGCTAAGGTTGGCCAGTAGCACCTTCACTTCGCCGCGATAGTCGCTGTCAACTGTGCCGGGCGAGTTCAGGCAGGTAATCCCATGCTTGAAGGCAAGCCCTGAACGCGGGCGGATCTGCGCCTCGAAGCCTTCAGGAACTTCGAAGACAAAACCCGTTGGGACGAGAACCCGATTCCACGGTGCGATCGTCAGCGTCGCACCATCGTCGATGGCAGCGCGCAGGTCCATACCGGCCGCGCCCTTGGTTTCGTAGGCGGGTAGTTCCAGGCCCTCCCCATGCGGCAGGCGGATGAGGTTCAGGGTCGGAGTGATGTCGGTGTGAATGGTCATGCGGCAATAGTTTGCGTTTGAAAGCCGGAGGTCAATTGCATTTGGGGCTTTGAGTCGCTAGATACGGCCGCAATTCACAGGATTCACACGCATGGCTGAAAGTCTCGCCGAGGCGGTTTCCCGCCGCCGCACATTCGCTATTATCGCTCACCCGGACGCGGGTAAGACAACGCTCACCGAAAAACTGCTGCTGTTCGGCGGTGCCATTCAGCTCGCTGGTGAAGTCAAGGCGAAGAAGGATCGCATGCAGACGCGCTCCGACTGGATGAAGATCGAGCGCGAGCGCGGTATCTCGGTCGTGACATCAGTCATGACCTTCGAATATGAAGGCAACGTCTTCAACATTCTCGATACGCCCGGCCACGAAGACTTCGCCGACGATACCTACCGCACGCTGACGGCCGTCGACGCCGCGGTCATGGTCATCGACGCCGCCAAGGGTATCGAGCCGCGAACGCTGAAGCTGTTCGAAGTCTGCCGCATGCGCGACATCCCGATCATCACCTTCATCAACAAGATGGACCGCGAAAGCCGCGATCCCTTCGAAATTCTCGATGAAGTCGAAGAGAAGCTGGCGCTGGATACGGCTCCGGTCACTTGGCCGATCGGTCGCTCCAAGACTTTCTGCGGCTCCTACCATCTGGCTGACAATACGGTGCGCGGTTCCGATACCGAGGTCGAGGCGACCAAGGTGAACGGCCCACAGGCGGTCGCCGACCGGCTGCCGGAAAACGAGCGCCAGGCCTTTATCGACGAGACGGAACTGGCGATCGAAGCCTGCCGTCCCTTCGACCGGGCCTCCTTCCTCGAAGGCCACATGACACCGGTCTTCTTCGGCTCGGCGCTGCGCAATTTCGGCGTGCGCGATCTCATCAATGCGCTCGGTGCATTCGCGCCGCCGCCGCGCGATCAGGTCGCCGATGTCAGGACGGTTCACGCCACCGACGACAAGATGACGGCCTTCGTCTTCAAGATCCAGGCGAACATGGACCCGAACCACCGCGACCGCATCGCCTTTGCCCGCATCTGCTCCGGCAAGCTGGAGCGTGGCATGAAGGCGCGGCTGTCGCGCACCGGTAAGCAGCTGGGCCTCACTGCGCCGCAATTCTTCTTCGCCTCGCAGCGCCAGCTCGCCGACACGGCCTATGCCGGCGATGTCGTCGGCATTCCGAACCATGGAACGCTGCGCATCGGCGATACGCTGACCGAAGGCGAATCGCTCGTCTTCCAGGGCGTGCCGAACTTCTCGCCGGAAATCCTGCGCCGTGTTCGTCTTGAAGATGCGATGAAGGCAAAGAAGCTCAAGGAAGCCTTGCAGCAGATGGCCGAAGAAGGCGTCGTGCAGCTCTTCTCGCCCGAAGATGGCTCACCCGCCATCGTCGGCGTCGTCGGCGCCTTGCAGCTCGATGTGCTGAAGGAGCGCCTGATGGCCGAATACGGCCTGCCGGTGTCGTTCGAAATGTCGCGCTTTTCGGTCTGCCGCTGGATCTCGGCCGATCAATCCGCCGACCTCGAAAAGTTCGTCACCGCTCGCCGCGGCGACATCGCCCGCGATCTCGATGGCGATCCGGTCTTCCTCGCCCAGGACGGCTTCTCGCTGCGCTATGAAGCGGAACGTTATCCGGCTATCAAGATGGCCGCGATCAAGGAATATCACGCCGTCAAGGCGGCTTGATATCGAAGACGTTGCAGCCGCAGGCGACGAGCCTGTGGCTCACGGCGCTATTGTACTCATCAGCTCCGCGTAGCGCGCCTCGGTGGCCTCATCCAGCGGAAACATGCATTCGACCCGCAGCTCCTGCGTCGTGATCATCTGCGCGGTGCCGACCGTCGTCACCAACGAGAAAAATCTCAGGACATGCCTGTCCTTCACGAAGGACAAAGGGATCAGCGGCGCATTCTCGATAGCCGGCGGTGTTTGCCATTCGGAATTCACATCGGGGTAGGCGAGCAGATTATCGATCAGCTCCTTTGTCCGTCCGTCGATGACACGACCGACGGACTCGCGGAAGACGCGCGCCAAAAGGCTTTCTGCCGTCTTCTCCCAATCCGCAATAAAGGGCCGCATGCCCAAGGGGTCGAACATGAGATGCAGGAGATTGCGCGGTTTTGGACGTGCAGCCATATCGGTGAACTGGCCGAAGAAGCGAAGCGTTGCATCATTAGTCATCAGCACATTCCAGTAGCGATCCATCACGATGGCCGGAAAAGGCTCGTGCTGGCGCAGCATGCGTTTCAGCGCATGGGTAATGCCCTGCATCTCGTGATCATCGAAGCTTCCTTCGGAATAGATCGGCGCATAGCCGGCAGCGAGCAGCAGCGTGTTGCGCTCGCGGAAGGGCACCTCCAGGGCATCGGCGAGACGCAACACATTCTGGCGGCCGGGCGTGCTCCTGCCGCTTTCGATGAAGCTGATCTGGCGCTGCGAAATGCCGGTGTCGAGCGAAAGCTCGAGCTGGCTCTTGCCACGCGTGTCGCGCCATGCCCGTAGCTGCGGTCCCAACTCGTTTGGCAATCTCAGTTCTGCGGGGAACGAACTCATCCTGCAAAGCCTCGCTTCGTCCGTTTGGTATGGCGGGGCTGTATTCGGCATCCCCGCCAGCCTCAGTTCTTATGAGAAGGCAACAGGTCCGACCGAACCGTACCAGTGGCGCACTTTCGTCGGATCTGCCTCATCCATGTAAAAGAAGTGCGTCATGACCGGCTTGACCACCGCCTGCGTGCGATCATTCGGGCTCATTGTGACGGTTCCTCGGAACACCTTGAGCGATCCGGCGTCCCAATATTCGGTGACATCATGCGATGCCGTGAAACCGGTGTCGATGAAAGCGCGCAAGTTCCGGCGAATGGTTTCGCGTCCCTTCCAGTCGGCAATGCCGAGATTGCATGTGGCGTCTTCCGCGAGACAATCAAAGCCTTCGCCGAAGGTCTTGTCGTCGATTTCGCGCCAGAAGGCGAGCAGCCATTGCGGGGCTTCCGTCTTGGTGAATGACATGGTCGTCATGGAATTCTCCTAAGCCTGCCTTTGGAATGATGTCGTGGCCATTGACGTCATCCCGGAAAGCTTTCTTTCGTTGAAGGGCTGAAAAGCTCTTCCTGCAAGAAGATGGTCGTTAGATACCCCGAGACGGATGCCGCTCTCAATTACATGCGATGTAATGAAAGCATGGTCCATGAGCTCTCAAGTCGACGTGATTGGTTCGGATGCGTTTCATTTTGGAATAGTGCCATCGCGATGTTCCATCCGATATAGCGCTATGCCATAGTGCCGCCCCGAGGTCCCCTCGATCAGAACGAGCAGCTTTCATGATGAAATTTCTTGCGGTTCTTGCTCTGGCCGTTGTCGGCCTGATGCCGGTCGCAGCCGAGGCGCGAATCATCACCGATGCGGCCGGACGCACGGTGTCTGTGCCGGATAAGATCAACCGCATTCTGGTGGCCGGCCCGCCGGCAACCGCGCTGGTCTATGTGCTGGCGCCCGAAAAACTGGTGGGTTGGGTTCATGCCCCTGATGATGCCGCCAAGGCCTATCTGATGCCGTCGGTGCGGTCGCTGCCGACAATCGGGCGCCTGACGGGCAAGGACGGCACGGTCAGCGCACAGGCAGTCATCGATGCCAAGCCGGACATCATTCTCGATGCCGGCACGGTCGACCCGACCTACAAGGCGCTCGCCGACAAGGTGCAATCGGAAACGCACATTCCGTATATCCTTGTGGATGGCAGCTTCGCCCGCACGGCCGATACGCTTCGCGACGTCGGCGCACTGATCGGTGTCGAGGACCGTGCGAACAAGCTTGCCGACTATGCCGATTCAGCAATCAAGGATCTGAACGACAAGCTCGCGACGCTGCCGAACGATCCACGACCACGCGTCTATTATGGCCGTGGTGCCGATGGCCTCGAAACCGGGCTTTCCGGCTCGATCAATCTCGAGATCCTCGATGCCGTTGGCACGATGAATGTCGCCGCCGCTGCCGGCAAGGGTGGCCTCGCCAAGGTAACGCCGCAGCAGGTCGCCGGCTGGAACCCAGATATCATCATCGCCGAGAGCCCTGCCTTTGCCGCCTCGGTGAAAAACGATCCGCAATGGGCCGGCATCAAGGCCGTCAAGGACGGCAAGATCTTCGTGCCGCCGTCTCTGCCTTTCGGCTGGTTCGATTCCCCGCCCGGCGTCAATCGGCTGCTCGGCGTGCGCTGGATGGAGAAGTTGCTCTATCCGAAGCTCTTCCGCAGCGATTTTTCCGACGATGTGAAGGAATTCTATAAGCTGTTCTACCAAGTCGATCTGACCGATGATCAGCTGGCGGCCTTGCTGAAGGGCATGAAGTAACACTCTGATAAGGAAGGCGTTCATGGTCCGGGAGAACGAAATTCGCGAAAACGAGGTGGCTGTCGAGCCGCCCGCAGCCTCGGATGCCGGCCTTACCTTCATCGGCCGCATTTCGACACCCTGGACATCGCGCATGGAAACGCCGCGTCAGGGTCGGCACGACGGCCCGATCTGCCGGATCGAGATCTTCGAGCCCTGGGTGGCAGCGTTGAAAGGTGTGGAAGCCTTTGAGCGGTTGGAAGTTCTCTATTGGCTGGATCGGTCTCGCCGGGATCTCGTGCTGCAGAGCCCGGCCAGCAACGGCAAGGTACACGGCACTTTTTCGCTGCGCTCGCCAGTACGGCCGAACCCCATCGGCACCTCTATCGTCAAATTGGAAGCGGTCGAAGGTGCCGTGCTGCTGGTGCGTGGCCTCGATTGCCTGGATGGTACGCCGCTACTCGATCTGAAGCCGGATCGCACCCTGTTCAAACCGATCGCGCCGCCGCAGCCCGGAGATTTCCAGACCGGCGACGGCGAGACGGTGCATTACTGCCAGAAGCGCGATGCTTAATTGTTTCACGCAATTCCTGACGGAAAACCGCTGCGCACTTATCCTGCAATTGCTTTAGTCGACTGCAACCATCACGTCAGACGCCTTGATCACGGCATAGGCTGAGGAGCCTACCGTCAGGCTCAACTCGTCGACAGCCTCGTTGGTGATCGAGGAGGTGACGATCGAGCCGTTGCCGATATCGATGCGGACATGCGCCGTCGTCGCGCCCTTGGTGATTTCGACGACCTTGCCCTTGAGGCGGTTTCTAGCACTGATTTTCATGGATGTTTCTCCCTTGTGACCGGCGCGACAATATCGTCGTCTCCGGCGACGGGCCATCGAAATCCTATTCGCCGCGCGGATAGCGCTGGTTTTCCTCCAGCACGTTGAGGTCCATATGGTTGCGCATGTAGCGCTCCGAAGCCTTTTGCAGAGGCTGGTAGTCCCACGGGTAATAGGCGCCGTTGCGCAGCGCCGTGTAGACCACCCATCTCCGCGCTTGGCTTTCGCGCACGGCAGCGTCGAAACTTGCGAGATCCCAGCGGGCGATGGCCTGCGCCGTCAATCTCTCCAGCGTCTCCGCATAGGCCGGGTTGCCTGCCAGATTGGTCAGCTCCTTCGGGTCCGCGTCGATGTCGAAGAGCATCGGCGGATCCTTCTCGCAAAGGGTCAGCTTGTAATTGCCGTCGCGTAAGGCCACCAGCGGTGCTTCCGAGCCTTCCGCGGCATATTCCATCGGCACGGGACTGCGGCCTCCGGTTCCAAGAGCCAGCGAGGTCAGATCCTCACCATCGGTCCAGCGACGCAACGATGCGATGTCGATGCCGGCAAGGGCGGCGAGCGTCGGCGTCACGTCCAGCGTCGACACCGGCTGGTCGATCCTCTTCGGCTGCCAGCCGGGGGCTGCGATCATCAGCGGCACGCGGGCGGAACCTTCGAAGAAGTTCATCTTGAACCACAGGCCGCGCTCGCCGAGCATGTCGCCATGGTCGGAGACGAAGAGAATAATCGTGTTGTCGGCCATACGGCCGCGCTCGAGCGTGTCCAGGATCTCGCCGATCTTCTCATCGACATAGGAGATATTGGCGAAATAGCCGCGGCGTGCCCGGCGGATCTGCTCCGGCGTGATGTCGAAGGCGGTGTGATCGCAGGCCTTCATCAGCCGCTGCGAATGCGGGTCCTGTTGCTCGAATGGAATTTCGCCGACTTCGGGATCGAGCGCCGGGCAATCTTCGTAGAGATCCCAGAAGCGGCGGCGCGCGACATAGGGGTCGTGCGGATGCGTGAAGCTGACCGTCAGGCACCATGGCCTTTCGTCTTGGCGGCGAGAGAGGTCGTAGAGCTTGCGGGTCGCGTGATAAGCAACCTCGTCGTCATATTCCATCTGGTTGGTGATCTCGGCGACACCTGCCCCGGTCACGGAACCGAGATTGTGATACCACCAGTCAATGCGCTCGCCGGGCTTCGTATAGTCCGGCGTCCAGCCAAAATCGGCGGGGTAGATGTCCGTCGTCAGCCGCTCCTCGAAACCGTGCATCTGATCCGGACCGACGAAATGCATCTTGCCAGAGAGTGCTGTCTGGTAGCCGGCGGCGCGCAGATGGTGGGCGAACGTCGGAATGTCCGAGCAGAATTCGGCGGCATTGTCATAGACGCGCGTACGGCTCGGCAGTTGACCGGACATGAAGGAGGCGCGTGCCGGCGCGCAGAGCGGGCTTGCCGTATAGCTATTGGCAAAGCGAACGGAGCGCTTCGCCAGGGCCTTCAGGACCGGCGCATGCAGGAACTCGGCCGGGCCGTCGGGGAAGAACGTCCCGTTGAACTGATCGACCATGAGGATAAGGATGTTTGGGCGGGACATGCAGATGTCTTTCTTGCGGGTCAGAGGCCGATGGCGGCTTTGACGGCCTCGAGGCCAGGCTTGCCGTCGATAGTGGTGACGCCGGAAAGCCAGGGCGTCAAGGCGTCCGGATGCGCCTTCAGCCAGGCAGTGGCCGCGTCCTTGGCGCTCTCGCCACCGAGGATCGATCCCATCAGCGAATTCTCCATGCCGATGTCGAAGGTTAGGTTATGGAAGAGCTTGGCGGCGTTCGGGCATTGCGCCGACCAGCCGGTGCGCGCCAGCGTGTAGACCTCGGCGCCGCCGTAATTCGCGCCGAAATAGGCATCGCCACCGGAAAGATAAGCGATCTTGAAGCGCTCGTTCATCGGATGCGGCGCCCAGGCGAGGAAGACGATCGCCTGCTTGTCCTTCGATGCGCGCTCCACTTGCGACAGCATGGCCTGCTCGCTCGATTCCACCAGTTCCCAACCCTTCAGGCCGAAGTCGTTAGCGTCGATCATCTTCTGGATATTGGCATTCGCGGGCGCGCCCGGCTCGATGCCGTAGATCTTGCGGCCGAAATCGTCGCCATACTTCTGCAGGTCGGAAAAATCCTTGATGCCCATGTCGGCGACGTAGGTAGGAACGGCGAGCGTGAACTTCGCGCCCTGAAGGTTACGGTTTAGCACTTCGGCTGCCTTCGCCTTGTTGAGATCGTCGACGAAGGCCTTCTGCGCCGGCATCCAGTTGCCGAGGAAAACGTCGATCTCGCCTGTCTTCATCGCCTGGTAGCCGATGGGCACAGAGAGCGTCTTGATGTCGGGCTCGTAGCCGAGCGCGGTTAAGAGCACGCCGGTCACGCCGTTGGTCGAGGTGATATCGGTCCAGCCGGGGTCCGAAAGGTGGATCGTCTTGCAGCTGTCGCCATCAGCCCGGGCGATGCCGGCAAGGGAAAGGACGGAAAGAAGAGCGCCGGCGGCGAGCCGTCCCATTGCAGAGATGCACATGACGATGGTTCCCTCTTGTTATTGGATTATTTTATTGAACATCACTAGAGTTCGCACTGTGAAGCAGGCATTTTTCGATAGGTGCCAAAAGGAAATTTTATGGCTGAACGTCTCGTCGATCTCGGTTGGCTGCGGATATTCCTGGAAGTGGGCCGCTCCGGCAGCCTCTCCGGCGCCGCTGCAGCGCTTGGCCTGACGCAACCGGCCGTCAGCTATCAGATCCGCCGCATCGAGGAGCAGATGGGTGTGCCCCTGTTTCGCCGCCAGCATCGCGGCGTTGTGCTCTCGCCGGAAGGGCAGCGCCTGTTCGAGATCGTCGAAAAATCCGTCGGCAGCGTCGACCATCTGGTGCGCAGTTTCCGCGCCGAGGCGGAACGGCCATTCGTTCGCCTGCGCACGGATTATGCTTTTTCCGCGCTGTGGCTCATTCCGCGCATGCATGCGTTCCGGTTGCTTCACCCAGAAGTGGATATCCAGATCGTCGCCACACAGCGGCTGGATCGTGGCGCGCCGGAAAGTGGCGATATCGCCGTCTTCTTCGGCACGCGCAGCGAATTCGGTCCCGCCGCCACCTTGCTTTTGCCGGAAAAGGTCGTGCCGATCTGTACCAGGGGTTTCGCGGAGCGTCACGGCCCGTTCACCGATCCCTCGCAGCTCGCAGGCACCACGCTCGTCCATCTCGATTCGGAGATGCCATCGCCCTGGTTCGACTGGGAAAGCTATCTTTCTGCCTTCGGCATTGCCCGCGACGCCTATGCCGGCCGCGGCGATCTGCGCTTCAACACCTATTCGCTGGTTGTGCAGGCAGCGCTCAGCGAGCAGGGCGTTGCCATTGGCTGGATGGGCCTTGTCGATTCTCTGCTTGCCGCCCGGACGCTAGTGACGGCCGGCCCGATGCTGGAGGCGCCGGAGCGCGGTTATTGGCTGCTGCCGCCGGCCGCCGCGAATCCGCAGGCGGAGCGGCTGGCGCAATGGCTGCTCACCGAAGCCGCCGCCGGATGATCATTATGCTCTATTCCGCCGTAAGATCGGCAAGAAACGTCTCGCACCAGCGCGATACGTCATTTTCAAGCAGATAATCCATCATGCCGCGCCAGCGTTCCTGCCGCTCCTGCAGCGGCATGTTGATGGCGCGCGCCAGCGCATTGGCGGTGCCGTCGACATCATAGGGGTTGACCAGCAGAGCACCTTTTAGCTTACGCGCCGCCCCGGCAAAGCGGGACAGAACCAGCACGCCGGGATTGTCCGGGTCTTGCGCCGCGACATATTCCTTGGCAACCAGGTTCATGCCGTCGCGTAGCGGCGTCACGAGCCCAACTTTCGCAATCCGGTAAAGTCCCGCCAGGATCGGGCGGCTGATCGAGCGGTTGATATAGCGGATCGGCACCCAGTCGACCGTCCCGATCGCGCCGTTGACCCGGCCCGCCTGTTCGGCAACCGCGTTTTGCATCGCCTCGTATTCGGGGACTTCCGAGCGCGATTTCGGCGTGATCTGCAGATAGGTGATACTGCGTTGGTGAGCGGGATTGTTGGTGATGAAGCGTTCGAAGGCATCGATGCGCTGTGTGATGCCCTTGGAGTAATCCAGTCGGTCGACGCCCAGGATAAGGTCGCGGCCCTCGATGCTTTGCCGTACCTTCTGCACCATGCTGTGCGACGCGGCCTTGCGGGCAAATTCGGCAAAGCCGGCCGTCTCGATGCCGATCGAGTAAGCGCCGCCGCGAAAATCATGGCCGTGGGCGCTGAAATGGCCGGGGCTTTTCTCGATGCCCATGCCCTCGCGCTTCAGGCAACCTGCAAAGTTCTCAAGATCATGGTCCGTCTGAAAACCGAGCAGGTCGTAGGAGGAAAGGCCACGCATGATCTCCTCATGCACCGGCATGGCAAGCACGACGTCCGCCGGCGGCCAGGGAATGTGCAGGAAGAAGCCGATGCGGTTCTTCAAGCCCATCTGCCGCAGCTCTGCCGCCAGTGGAATGAGATGATAGTCGTGCACCCAAATAATGTCGTCAGGTTCGATCAGCGGTGCGAGCCGGTGGGCAAAGAAGCGGTTGACGCGGAAATAGCCGGTCATTTCCTTGCGGGCATATTCGGCGAGATCGAGCCGGTAATGACAGATCGGCCAGAGCACGCGGTTGGCAAAGCCCTGATAATATTCCTCGACATCGGTCTGGGTAAGATCGGTCAGCGCATAGGTGATGTTGCCGTCCTGCGTCATCTGCAGCGGCTCGGGCTCCACGTCGCCGCTCGATTTGCCGGACCAGCCCATCCAGATGCCGCCGCGCTCGGCGAGCGCCGCCTGAAGCGCGACCGCAAGGCCGCCTGCCGCAGCGGCGCCTTTATGGTCGGGTACGGAAACACGATTAGAAACAATGATGAGTCGACTCACGAATTCTTCCTTTCGAGAAGGCTGGTAGTGATCGCCATGATCGAAAATTACTTGACGAGCGTTCCCAGCACGTCCCTTAAACGCGCAGGTGAGCCAATGGATGCACGCGCCAGTGTTTTTCCGTTGGCATCGCCGATGCGCACGGATTGGCCGCCGAGACGGTTGGCGGCGGCAAACATGGTCTCGTCGGTCACGTCGTCGCCGATCGCGACCGGGCGGCGCCCCTCGAAAGGCGTTTCGGCAAGAAACGCCTCGACGGCATGTCCCTTGCTGGCGTGGGAAGGGCAGATTTCGAGGACCATCTTGCCGCGCTGCAGATTCCAGTCGGGACCGGCTTCCTCCAGATGGCGTTGCATGACTTCGCCGATTTCGGCCTCGTATGCGGGTGCGTGCCGAAAGTGAACCGCGACCGCAGCCCCCTTGTCCTCGACAATGGCGCCGGGCCAGGCGAGCGCTTCGTGCCGAATGACCTGCTTCATCTCCTGGAAGGCAGGCGGAATATGCGCGCGCCGCAGCCGTCCCGCCGCATCGCGGCGTTCCGCGCCATGCAAGCCGGCGACGGGAAAGCGGAATGGGGCAAAAACGGGATCGACGAATTCGATGGCGCGGCCCGTCACCAAGGCGAGCGCGCCTCCAAGCTGACGAGAGAGCGCATGCAGCGTGCCGGGCAGATAGTCGGGCACGACGATCGCTTCCGGCCTTTCGGCGAGATCGAGCAGGGTTCCGTCAATATCGAGGAACAAGGCCCAGTCCTGCGGATACAATGAGAGTGCGGTAAGGGCCGGCTCGTTCAGCGGCCTCTGTTTGGCTTCACCCTGTTCGGGCTGTTCCTGAGAAGACATGCTGGGTTAGCTAAGGCGCTCTTCTCGTTTGGCAAGGCAAAAAATAACAGCTCAAAATCAAAAGGGGCCGCCTTAAGCGACCCCCCATGAGCTTTGGCCCGTAACTGGCCTGAAGCGGCGAACGCTTCGGGAAGGTGTTGATCAGAGCGAGGGCTGCCTCGCAACGCTCACAACCATTTCCATGCCGTATACAAAGACCGAAATCTCACTAGACATTGGATCACCTTCCTTTCGTTACGTTTCAGACAAGCTTAACGTAGCTCAAATTTGACTTGATGCAAGAGGAACGGCCTTGGGGAGCTTCACACTTATTGTCGCAGTGAAATGTGTTGCCCGCCGCATCTCTAGCAAGAGCCCTGCCGTAGCGGCCTTCACGAAGAAAATGTTGCGATGCGAAACGTGAACGGACGAAGCGTCAAATATCTGTCATCTTGCGCCGCACGGCATGGAAAATTAAGACTTTATTACCCATTCCGCATAAACAATCGTCCAAGATTTGCCATTCTCCCGCGAGACAGGAACACAGGCGGGAATCGGAGTAGAAGACGCATGTGTCGCTGGGCAGCTTATCGTGGAGACCCCCTCTATCTGGAGGAGCTGGTGTCTTCGCCGGCCCACTCCCTGATCGAACAATCCCATTGCGCCACGCGCGCCAAGACGGCGACCAATGGTGATGGCTTCGGCATCGCCTGGTATGGCGATCGGCCGGAACCGGGCCGTTACCGCGATATCCTGCCCGCCTGGTCCGATTGCAATCTGAAGAGCCTGGCGCGGCAGATCCGTTCGCCGCTCTTCCTAGCCCATGTCCGTGCTGCCACAGGCGGCGGCACGCGCCGCGACAATTGCCATCCCTTTGTTTTCGAGAACTGGTCATTCCAGCACAATGGCCAGATTTCAAATTTCGACCGCCTGCGCCGGCCGATGGAAGCCATGCTCGACGACCGGCTGTTCCATGCCCGCAGCGGCACCACCGATTCCGAGCTCCTGTTCCTGCTGGCGATGCAATTCGGTCTCATGACAAATCCGACGGCGGCGATCGCTCAGACCATCGGCTTCGTCGAAGGCCTGTCGCTGCATCTGACGGGTTCGGTACTGGTGCGATTCACGGCGGCCTTCTCCGACGGCAAGTCGCTCTACGCCATCCGCTATGCGACCGATCGCAAGGCGCCGACGCTCTATGCCTCGCCGGTTGGGTCAGGCTACTGCCTCGTATCGGAGCCGCTGAACGACGATGTCGATGCCTGGCGCGAGATCCCCGATGGCAGCGCCGTTCTGATCGACGACACGGGCGTCCATGTCACGCCCTTCCAGCCGGAAGAGCATGCCGCCGGAGAGACCCGCACTCCTGCTGCTATCCCTGCTTGAACTGTTCCGATATCAGCGCCGCCAGCCGCATCGCTACTTCATCTTTGTCGAGATCCGGCCACTGCTCGACGCCGTGATGGCTGATAATCTTCACGCGGTTGCGCGTGCCGCCCATGATGCCGGTTGCGGGCGAGACATCGTTGGCGACGATGAAGTCGGCGCCCTTGCGCTCCAGCTTGGCGCGGGCATTGCTCTCGACATCCTGCGTTTCGGCCGCAAAGCCAATGACGAGTTTCGGCCGCTGCGTATGGTGGCCGACGGTTTTCAATATGTCCGGGTTTTCAGTGAGTGCCAGCGTTGGGATCGACTCGCCCGGATGTTTCTTGATCTTCTGGTCCGATGCGGAAGCGACGCGCCAGTCTGCAACCGCCGCCACCATCACGGCGATATCGGCCGGAAGGGCCGCAAGCACCGCATCGCGCATCTCATCCGCCCGCTCGACGTGGATGACGTTGAGGCCGACCGGATCGGGTATGGTAACCGGGCCGGAGACGAGGGTGACATCGGCGCCGAGTGCCGCAAGGGCCGCTGCGATGGCATGGCCCTGCCGTCCCGACGAGCGGTTGGCGATATAGCGCACGGGATCGATCGGTTCATGCGTCGGCCCGGAGGTCACGACTGCCTTCTTGCCGGCAAGCGGCTTGGCGCCGTCGTCCAGCCGACGCTCGACGGCGGCGACGATATCGAGCGGCTCCGCCATCCGGCCAGCGCCGCTCTCGCCGCTCTCGGCCATTTCGCCGGTCATAGGACCGACGAAGGCGATGCCGTCGCTGCGTAGAGTTTCGACGTTGCGCCTGGTGGCGGGATGGGCCCACATCTTCGGGTTCATCGCGGGGGCTGCGAGGACTGGCCGGTCGGTGGCGAGCAATATGGTCGAGGCGAGATCGTCGGCCAGCCCGTTCGCCATCTTGGCGAGCAGATCGGCAGTCGCCGGCGCGATCAGCGCGAGATCACAGTCGCGCGCCAGCCTGATATGGCCGACATCTTGCTCATCCTCTCGTGAAAACAGATCGGTGAAGACATGGTCGGCGGCCAGCGCGCCGACGGCAAGCGGCGTGATGAACTGCTGCGCACCAGCCGTCATCACGGGCCGGACGCTTGCGCCACGCTCGCGCAGCCGGCGGATGAGATCGAGGCTTTTATAGGCCGCGATACCGCCGGAGATAATGAGAAGGATGCGCTTTCCTGCGAGAACCATGCCTGAACCCGTCGCCTGTTCTTTTGCCGACAAGCCTAAGCCTTTGGTGTGTCATAGGCAATCGCCGCGTGCTTCCATCGAGCTCGGCGTGTCGGTGATTGCGATGCGGGCGATCGGATTTTTGGCTATTTGCAGCCAATGATCACGTTGGCATCACCGACTTGTCATTTGCGGGCATCTTCGCCCTCGACGAAAGTGAACGTGTTAACGACCAAAGGAGTAACGTCTTGAAACTGATGAAAGTCGCGGTCATCGCCCTGCCAATCTTGGCTGCCGCCATGCCGGCCTTTGCCGAGCGTGCCTATTCACCACAGGAGCAGAAGAACAAGGAAATCGTTCTGGACTTCTACCAGAAGGCGCTGAACGACAAGGATTTCGACGCGGCTTCCAGGTATCTCGGCAAGTACATCCAGCATAATCCTCTTGCCGCCGATGGCCCCGAAGGCCTGCGCGGTTTCCTGGAGTACCTAAAGAAAAACTATCCGCAGTCGAAGAGCGAGATCAAGCGCGTGATGGTCGATGGCGATTATGTGATCCTGCGCGTCCACGCCATTCGCCAGCCGGGCGACCGCGGCAGCGCCATCGTCGATATCTTCCGCGTCGAGGACAACAAGATCCAGGAACATTGGGACTCGGTGCAGCCGATCCCCGAGACCTCGAAGAACAGCAATACGATGTTCTGAGCGGAAAGGCCGTGGGAAATAGAATCCGCGGCTCATTCAAAGCATTCGAGCGACCTGATCCCGCAACCATTTCCTATGTTGCGGGATTACGTCCGCGTTCCGAAGCTGCCGGCGCGATCATTGTGTCGGCAAAACACTCGGTCAGGTACGCGTGATCGACAGGCCGCCGTCGACGAGCGATGCCGTGCCGCTCACGAAGCTTGCGTCATCGGAGGCGAGATAAAGGACCGAGCGAGCGATCTCTTCCGGGCCGGCGACGCGCTTCAGCGCATGCAGGTTGGTGATGAAAGCCTGCTTTTCGGCCGTGTCGTTCATATCGCGATACATATCGGTATCGACCGCGCCTGGCAGGACGGCATTGACGCGGACATTCTGCGGGCCGAATTCGGCGGCGAGCGTTTGCGTCAGGCCGATCAGGCCGGATTTGCTGGCGGCATAGGCGGCAACGCCCGGGAAGCTCACGGTATGGCCAACAAAGGTCGACGTGAAAATCACGGAACCACCGCCGTGCTTGATCATTTCGCCGATTTGGTGCTTGGCGGCTAGGAAGGACGCGGTGAGGTTGATCGCCAGCGCTTCGGAAAAGCCTGCCTCCGAAACCTCGGTGCTGGGACCGGCCTCGCCGAGCGTGCCGGCATTGTTGAAGGCGATATCAAGCTTGTCGTAACGCTCGACTGCAAGGGTGACCAGCGCCTTGTGATAGTCTTCCGAGCGCACATCGCCGGCCAAGACGGCTGCTTCTCCACCGGCCGCCTTGATCTCAGCGGCAAGGCTTTCCAGCTCCGCAACACGGCGGGCGCCGACGACAACCTTTGCGCCTTCGGCGGCAAAGAGCTTTGCCGTGACGCGGCCGATGCCGGAACTGGCGCCGGTGACGATTGCGACTTTTCCATTCAAGCGGTTCATTGTTCCATCTCCTGTGTGAGGACGTGTCTTTCGGTTTGTCCGATACGAGGAAGATGGCCTTTTCCGATCGTTCGGATTAGTCTTCAAAAAGAGGAATTCGAATTCGGAGTTTCCGAACGATGTTAAAGATCGACGGGATCGTGACGTTCGTAACTGTAGCCGAGGCCGGCTCGATCAGCGAGGCGGCGCGGCGCCTGCGCCTGTCGAAATCCGTGGTCAGCGAGCGCCTGTCGGAAATGGAGAAAGCATTGGGGGCAACCCTGCTTCATCGCACGACCCGCAAGCTGACGCTGACGGAAGATGGCACCGCTTTCCTGCAGCGCGCTACACGCATCGCGCAGGAGGTGCGCGAGGCGGCGGCCGATCTTGCCGAGCGGCGCGGCACGCTGATGGGGCCTCTGCGCATTGCCGCACCCGTCACCTTCGGCCGCCTGCATCTGGGGCCGGCCCTCTATCCGTTTCTCGCCGATCATCCGGAGATCGAGCTGACGCTTGATCTCGACGACCGTCGGGTCGATGCCGCTTCGGATGGCTATGATGCGATCATACGCCATGGCCAGATCGCCGACTCGCGCCTCGTCGCCTGGAAGCTCGCCCGCAGCCGCCGCCTTCTCGTGGCCTCGCCGGATTATCTCACCCGTCACGGCAAACCCGCTTCGCTCTCCGATCTCGAGGATCACCGCGGGATTTTCTACACCAATCGCGGCGTCGCGGACTGGCGTTTCGAGCGACCAGAGGGCGCCGTCGTCATTCGTGCGAAGCTGGCGCTGGGCGTCAACAATGGTGATGTCCTCCACGATGCCGCGATTGCCGGCCTGGGTATCGCCTTGCTGCCGGCCTTCATTGCCGGGCCTTCGGTGAGGGAGGGGCGGCTTGTCGAGATCGACGTCGGCTACCGGCCGGAACCGGAGTTCATCTTCATGGCCCATCCGGAGGGACGCAATCCCTCGGCCAAGCTGCGCGCCACCGCCGATCATCTGAAGAAGGCGTTCGGCGATCCGCCTTATTGGGAGCGGGAGCAATTCCAGTAAAAGTGGGAAGTGGTTTTGCGTCCGGAATTGCGTGAAAACAAATAATTACGCAATCAGGCTCATGAGATTGGCGATAACAGGTGATCGCTGCGCCTTGAGGCTGGCGAGGCCGAGCCGCGCTACGACGGGCGGCCCATCGATTTGCCGATAGGCGACGCCGTCGAGCTTGATCTGTGCGATCGAAGCCGGAACGATGGAAACGCCTAAGTTTGCGGCGACGAGATTGACGACGGAGGGGATCTGCGGCGCCTCCTGCGTCACCACGAGGTCGAAGCCGGCTTCGCGGCAAGCACCAACGATATCGTCGTAGAGGCTGAGCCCCACCATGCGCGGAAAGAGAATGAATGGTTCGCCCGCGAGTGCCGCAACCGGCACGCGTTCCTTTTTCGCCAGCGGATGATGGGCCGGCAGCGCGATCAGCATCGGTTCGTCGGCAAAGCGCTTCAGGCGAACATCCCGCGGATCCTCCAGACCCGGACGAATGAAGGCCGCGTCGATCTCACCGCGTGTCAGACGCTCCATCAGCGCATTGGTGTTCATCTCTGTGAGTGACAGCCGCACCTCCGGCCAGTGCCGCCGAAACTCGCGAATGGTTGATGTGACGATGGTGTTGAAAGCGGAGGAGGCGGTAAAGCCGAGCGACAGGCGGCCGATCTCGCCGCGATTGGCGCGCTGGGCCGCGAGCTTCGCCTTTTCCGCAGCATCGATCGCCGTCCTCGCCTCGGCCAGAAAAGCCTCGCCGGCAGCCGTCAGTTCTGCGCCATGCGGCACACGATGGAACAGTTGCGCGCCCACCTCGTTTTCCAGGTCCCGGATCTGCTGGCTGAGCGGCGGCTGGCCGATGCCGAGACTGGCCGCCGCGCGGGTGAAGTTTCCCGCTTCTGCCAGTGCCAGAAAATAGCGGATATGACGCAGCTCCATCGCTATCTCCAAAAGCTATTGAGATCGCCTGTTCCATATATTGGACTAATGGAGCTGGTCTGGCTAGATTCCAGGGTAAGAAAGGTTGGGTTCCCCATGTCTCGCGCCGCTGGCAAGCAGGAAATCGTTGCCTCCGAAGTTTCGTCTGGTCCCGAATTGACACTCGTCAGGAACGAGCCGCCGACCGAGACCCGCCAGTTTCTGACGCGCGGTACGCCTGCCTTCCGCCGCGCGACCATTGGGCTGTTTCTCTCCGGTTTCGCCACTTTCTCGCTGCTCTATTGCGTCCAGCCGCTGATGCCGATCTTCTCTGAGGATTTCGGTGTCACGCCGGCTGCAAGCTCGCTCTCGCTCTCGCTTTCGACTGGCTTCCTGGCCTTCGCGATCTTCGGCGCAGCCGCCGTTTCCGAAAGCCTCGGCCGCCGCAGCCTGATGTTCATTTCGCTGCTCGGCGCGGCCGTCTGCACGATCATCTGCGCGGTGTCGCCAAGCTGGCATATGCTTCTCGCCGTCCGCGCTCTCGAGGGCTTTCTCTTGGGCGGCGTGCCAGCTGTCGCCATGACCTATCTGGCCGAGGAAATCGAACCGCGCGGCCTCGGCGGCGCCATGGGCCTCTATATCGCCGGCAACGCCTTTGGCGGCATGGCCGGGCGCGTGGTGACCGGTACGATCGCCGAATATCTGAGTTGGCGGCCGGCATTGGCAGCGGTCGGCATTCTCGGCCTTGTCGCCGCCGTCGGCTTCCTCTATCTCCTGCCGCCTTCGCGCAATTTCACCCCGCGTAAGGGTTTTGATGTTGCCTTCCACCTGAAGGCCTGGAGCGGTCACTTCAGCAATGCGGCGCTGCCGCTGCTCTTCGCCATCGGCTTTCTCGTCATGGGCTCCTTCGTCACCGTCTATAACTATGCCGGCTTCCGTTTGGTCGCTGACCCCTATGATCTCAGCCAGACTGAATTGGGTCTGATCTTCACCGCCTATCTCTTCGGCATCGTCGCGTCCTGGGCGGCTGGCCTGCTCGGCGATCGCATCGGCCATTTCGTCGTGCTGCCGGTGGGCGTGCTGATCGCCGCGCTCGGGGCGGCGGTGACGCTTTCCAGCTCCTTGCCGCTGATCATTCTCGGCATCATCCTGGTGACGATCGGTTTCTTCATGACCCATTCCGTCGCCAGCGCGCTTGTGGGGCGGCTGGCCCATGGCTTCAAGGGCCATGCCTCTTCGCTCTACCTGCTGGCCTATTATCTCGGCTCCAGCATTGCAGGCTCGGTCGGCGGCTATTTCTGGCTTGCCGATGGCTGGAATGCCGTGGTCGCCTTCATCCTCGTCATGCTGGCACTCTGTCTCGTCAGCGCCCTTGTCGTCGCCAAGCTGGCGCGCCGTTGAGGCCGGGGAGCCGTCATGATCCTTATCGACCATCTCGATCATCTGGTGCTCACGGTCGCAAGCATCGAGGAGACCTGCGATTTCTATGCCCGTGTCCTCGGAATGGGCGTTGAAACTTTCGGGGAAGGCCGCAAGGCCCTGACCTTCAGTAATCAGAAGATCAATCTGCATCGCGCCGGACATGAATTCGAGCCTAAGGCTGAACGGCTGACACCGGGCTCGGCCGATCTTTGCTTCATCAGCACAACGCCTCTGGATGAGGTCATTGCTCACTTGCAGGCAGAGGGCGTTGTAATTGAAGAGGGCCCGGTGCGCCGAACCGGTGCGACCGGCCCCATTCTCTCGGTCTATTTCCGCGACCCCGATCAAAACCTGATCGAAGTGTCCAACGTCATTCCCTGAGATCGGGCGTCAGAAAGCCCTTCTTGACATCATTTGCTTGCGCCATATATTAAACCAATAAGTTAATTAACTTTATGGTTTATTGAGTCGTATGGACACATTGAGCACAACCCTCTCGGCTCTTGCCGATCCTACCCGCCGGGCGATCCTGGCGCGGCTGGCGACCGGTGAGGCATCCGTCTCGGAACTGGCCGAACCCTTCGATATGTCGCTGGTCGCCGTTTCCAAGCATCTGAAGGTGCTGGAGAGAGCCGGCCTGATTTCGAAGGGAAGGGAAGCGCAATGGCGACCCTGCCGGCTGGAGCCCAAGCCGCTGCGGCAGGTGGATGACTGGTTGGAAAGCTACAGGCAGTTCTGGAACGACAATCTCGATCGCCTGGAAGCCTATGCGGCGCTATTGCAAAAGGGAGGAATGGATGACCCCAGCAATTGAGGGCGGCAGCATGCGGCCGCTACGCGAGATCGTGCTGACCCGCGAAATAGCCGCACCGCGCGACTTGCTGTTCCGTCTCTGGACGGAGCCGGAGCATATGGTGCGTTGGTGGGCGCCCCAGAACATGACGACGCCATCCGTCTTTGTCGACCTGCGGGAAGGGGGCGCCTGGCGGCACTGCATTCTGACACCGGAGGGCAAGGAATATTGGAGCCATGGCCGCTATCTGGAGATCGTCCCGCCCGAGCGCCTCGTCTTCACCTTCGCCTGGGAAAATCAGGAGGGTAGGGCCGAACATCCGATGCAGGTGACCGTGGAATTCCATGAGCTTGGCGAGAAGACGCGCCTCGTCTTCCGAAAGGCCGAATTGCCTGACGAGACCGAACTGAAGCTGCAGACCGGCGGCTGGGAACAGGCCTTAGATAAATATGTCGCTTACGCAGAAGCCACCTCAAGGGAAGGATGAGAGTGATGAAGAAGACCTATCATGGAAGCTGCCATTGCGGCGCGGTGAGCTACGAAGCCGATCTCGATCTGCAGGGTGGCACCTTCAAGTGCAATTGCTCGATCTGCAAGAAGAAGCGCAATTGGCTGGCTGTCGCCACGCCGGCCGATTTCCGCCTGACCTCGGGTGAGGACAGCATCGGCGAATATCAATTCGGCCCGCGCATCCTGCATCACCTCTTCTGCAAAAATTGCGGCATCAGCTCCTTCAACTGGGGTGAAAATCCGGCCCTCGGCGGCAAGTTCTATGCGATCAGCATCAGCTGCCTGGACGATGCCACCGATGAGGAACTCGCCTCGCTTCCCGTCGGCTACTTCGATGGCCGCGACGACCGCTTCGATCGTGCACCGGAAGAAACGCGTTATCTTTAGCCGCTTGGCAAGGACTCCCAGTCTTCGAAACGTAGCTTGGGGACGCGTTCAAATTCTCTGACATTGTGCGTTATCAGGATCAGATCGCGGGCGACCGCCTGTCCCGCGATCAAAACGTCATAGGCACCGATCGGTGTGCCGAGGGAAGCAAGGGCCGCTCGAATTTCGCCGGCTACACGGGCATCTTGCTTATCGAAATCCAGCGTCTCGAATTGCAAGGCATCGACACGTGCCAGATTGTCGGAAACGCGCTGCCCCTTATAGGCACCATAAAACAGTTCGTGTGCGACGATGGCCGGAATGGCGAAATCCTGCGGCTTGTGCCTGCGAAGCTCGTTGACGAAGCCCGGGTGTCCTTTCATCAGCGCGATGACGGCATTGCTGTCGAGCAGATATTTCACTTGAAGATATCCAACTCGGGGCGTTGCTGCTCAGCCGGTTGCTCGGTCGCTGCTTCTACAAAGTCATCATCGATCGGGCCTGTTACGGCTTCCAGCCAGTCCCAATCTTCGGGGATCGGCTCCAGAATGATTGCCTTTCCCTGCCGGCGGATGCGCACTTCCTCGCCGTCGAGGCGGAATTCCTTCGGCAAGCGCACGGCCTGCGAGCGGCCGGACCAGAAGATCTTTGCGGTGTCCATGCCATAACTCCCTTGAGATATGACATTGATATATAGCATCTCAGGTCTGATTTCAATTCGAGGCGTTACGATCCCGATCTTGTCGCGAGCCAAATGACGTGGCGCGCGCCTGTCTTGCCATTGGCGCGCGTATTGACCACTTCGGCGGCAAAACCGCTGTCGCGCAGCCGCCGTGTGAAGCGGTCGTCGGGTCCCGAAGACCAGACGGCGAGGACACCGCCGGAACGCAGCGCATCGCGCGCCGCTTTCAGGCCCTGATAATCGTAAAGGCCGTCATTGGCTTCGGATGTGATGCCATCCGGCCCGTTGTCGACATCGAGCAGAATGGCGTCGTAGGCCGCCTTGCGAGCGCGGATGAGTGGACGCACATCGCCTTCATGAATGGCGACACGCGGATCATCGAGGCAGCCGTCGAAGACCGTTGCCATCGGCCCGCGTGCCCATGACACGACAGCCGGCACCAGTTCCGCGACCGTGACCTTGGCGTCTGCGCCGAGTTCGCCGAGTGCCGCCCGCAGGGTAAAGCCCATGCCGAGGCCGCCGATCAATATGTGTGGCGCCTTCCGGCCCTTGATCTTCTCGCAGGAAAGCGTGGCCAGCGCCCGTTCGGAGCCGCTCAGCCGGCTGTTCATCAGCTCGTTGGTGCCGAGCATGATGGAAAATTCCTGGCCACGCTGCTTCAGGCGCAGCTCGCCGCCGCCGGGGATTTTCGCAGTGTCAAGCAAGGTCCAGGGGATCACGGGCAATTCTCCTAAGCAATTCCAGCAAAAGCTTAGCGGCTTTTCGTCCGGAACTGCGTGTAAAACAGGTCGTTTCGAATTGCCCGGGACCATAGTCTTTCAAGGCCGCCAAGAACAGATGCCGCTATCCAAGCCGGATATACGGCACATCCTTTTTCGCAACTTCATCAAGCGCTTCCTCATAGCCGGCATCGGCATAGCGCATGACGCCAAGCGCCGTGTCGTTGGTCAGCGCATGGTCAAGCCGTTCGTCGGCGGCTTGCGTGCCGTCGGCGACCACGGTAACGCCGCAGCTCGTCATGTAGCCGGCATAGCCGCCGCCGCCGGAATGGACGACGACAAGATCGGCCATGGACGAGCAGAGCATCATGGCGTCGATCAGCGGCCAGTCGGCGATGGCGTCGGAGCCGTCCTTCATGCGCTCGGTCATGATGTTCGGATGCGCCATGGCGCCGGCATCGAGATGGTCGCGCGAGAAGGCGATCGGACCCTTCAGCTCGCCGCTTGCCACAAGCTCGTTGACGCGGCGGGCAAGCGCCGTGCGCTCGCCATGGCCGAGCCAGGCAATACGCGCCGGCAGCCCTTCGAAAGGCACGTGCTGGCGGGCAAGCTTGATCCAGTTGGTGATAATCTTGTTGTCCGGGAACATTTCCAGCAGCAGATCGTCGATGCGGGCGATATCGCTTTCCTCGCCTGAAAGCGCCATCCAGCGGAAGGGCCCGATGGCACGGCAGAAGAGCGGCCGCAGATAGGCTTCGGTAAAGATCGGAATATCGAAGGCATTGGCGACGCCGCCTTCCTTCGCCTGGGTACGGATGAGGTTGCCGTTGTCGAAGACTTCGGAGCCCTTTTTCTGAAAGCCCAGCATGGCCTTCACATGCTCGACGATCGAGGCGCGGCTTGCAGCCATGAGCTGACCCTGGCCATCGTCGCGGAGATCCCGAACTTGCTGCAGGCTCATGCCCTTCGGCACATAACCATAGACGAGATCGTGGGCTGAGGTCTGATCGGTGACGATATCGGGCACGATGCCGCGCCGGGCGATCTCGGGATAGATCTCGGCCGCATTGCCGACGAGGCCGACGGAAAGCGCCCGCTTCTCCTTCACCGCCGCGTCGATCATCGCCAGCGCCGAATCGAGATCGGGTGCGATTTCCTGCAGATAGCCGATATCCTTGCGCTTCTTGGCGCGCTCGGCATCGATATCGACGCAGAGGATCGCTGCCCCCGCCATGCGGCCGGCGAGCGGCTGCGCGCCGCCCATGCCGCCGAGACCCGCCGTCAGCACGAAACGGCCGAAGAGATCGCCGCCGAAGCGGCGCTCGGCGATGCGCATGAAGATTTCATAGGTACCCTGGATCACGCCCTGGCTGCCGATATATTGCCAGGCGCCGGCCGTCAGGCCACCCCAACAGATTAGGCCCTTGCGCTGCAATTCGTAGAAGACTTCAGCCTTCGCCCATTGCCCGACGATGTTGCAGTTCGCCATGATAACGAGCGGCGCTTTGTCATGCGTGCGGATGAGGCCAATCGGCTTGCCGGATTGGATGAGCAGGGTCTGGTTCTCATCCATTTCGGTCAGCGCCTTGACGATGCCCTTATGCGCCGCCCAGTTGCGCGCTGCCTTGCCGAGGGCGGCGTAGACGACGAGATTGTCGGGATCTTCACCGACCGAAAGCACGTTTTCGAGCAGGCGCAACAGGGCCTCCTGTCGCCAGCCCTTGGCACGCAGCTCCGGCCCGCCCGGGAGGGGGAATTTCGGGTGACGTGGATTGGCTTTCGGCATGATTGCTTTTCCTCTTGTTTGATAGTCTCTCCTTCTCCCCAGCGGGGGTTCGAAGGACGGGTCGAGACCCGTGGCTCGACCCCGGTTGGTGACCCGAAGTGTCGGATGAGGGGGGCGATGCGGCACATATCGTCTTCGCGTACCGCTCAGACGTTCGCTCCTTAGTCGCTCACCCCCTCATCTTTCTTGATGGATATCTTCCCCCGCTGGAGAGAAGAGGAGTGTTCTTCAATAGGCGTTCACTTCGGCGGCAGGCCTTCGACGAAGTCCAGTGCAGCCAGAAGCAGCCGCTTGCGCAGCATGTCATTGCCATAAGCTTCCGGCCCGGCGCGCACCCATCCCAGCATTTTTCGGCCGCCCAACTGCATGGGTTTGACGTCACGCTGCTCCAGCGCCCAGGCATCGTTGCCTTTGCCAAGGCGGATCAGCATCCCATCATCACGGGCGCCGCACATGAGATGGCCATTGAGCAGAAAGGCCCAGCCGCCGAACATTCCTTTTTCGCTGAGTCCTGGACGTTCCCCAAGCTCTTCTTTCAGCAATTCTTCGAGACCGGCGTCGCGGGCCATTCAAGCCTCCTGCGCTTTTCAGCCTTTCTTGCCGGCAGAGCGTGATGCCGAAAAGTGTAGGCGGTTTTCGGACGACATCATGCTCTATTTCTTTGTCTCTAGGGCGTATTTCGCGATCTCGATCCCCATGGCCTTTTCGACAGAGGGATAGACCGTGGGGTCGAGCACGCTGGCAGACAGCGGAATGATATCCATCGGTACATGCAGGATGAAGACTGTCATACCCTCGTGCAGCTGGCCGACGCTCAAGGGTTCGCCTTCCGGCGACAGCGTGGTGATGACGGAGGGGAAGGTTGCCAGGCGCTTGCCGTTGGCATCCTCGACGGCCATGTATTCGTTCATCACATGCATGATGACGGCCTTGTCGCCGCTGCCGACCGTAATGGTGCCGATGTCGAAGGCTTCCTTGGTGTAAACGACGTCCTTCTTTGTGATCGTACCTTCAGCCAGGATATGGCCACCTGTGGTCTTGCAGATGGCATCGATGACGGCGCTGCCACCTTTCTTTTCCGCCTCGATGATTGCCTCGCCGAGCGAAAGCGCCATGGAGATGCCGCCGAGCGCCGCATGGGTGCGGACGTAGGAAGCGCGAAGTGGGTTGCGGCAGGAGGCGATGAAGCCGCCGGACTGATCGGAGGCCGCACGCAGGATCGGCGAAATCTTCGCCGTCGCGCCCTTCACGACCAGTTCGATATAGCGGTTCTCGGCGCGATTGCCGCCGACTGCGGTCTGGATCATCTGCTCGGGCGAACCCGCCATGCCGATCGATCCCATATCACCAGTCGGATGGGCGCGGATGTCACCCACGGCATCCACCACCTTCGTTCCGAGAATGGCCGACGGCAGCCAGCCATTCAGTGTCGAAGACCGGCCGTTCTGGCCGATGATCAGGCCGGAAAGCTTTTCGCCAAGCTCGTCCTGCAGCAGCTGCACGGCTTTCACGTAATCGATGCCTTGCATTTCCCAGGGGGTGGTGGAGGCCGGCGCGCCGATGGCAGCAGCCGTGGCGATCCAGTCATTGTCGTTCAATTCGTCGATCGACACCAGCTCCGGCTTGCCGACATTGACGGCAGCATAGCCGAGCATGCGGCCATGATCGGCCCAGCCGCCACCGCCTGCGGCGTAAACGGAGCCGCCCTTGACGGCCGCTTCCACATCCTTGGCAACGAGTATGCGTCCCATCGGCTACTCCCGGTTCTGTTTGAGGTTCTTGTCCATGTCGCGCACCGCTTCGAAAAGCACGGCGGCGCCCATGGCGATGTCGTCATTCTCGGCCCATTCCTCGGCGCAATGGCTGCGGCCTTCCTTGCAGGGCACGAAGATCATGGCTGATGGAGCGACCTTGGCGATCCAGGCCGTGTCGTGGCCGGCGCCGGAGGCCATACGGCGATGTTTGGCGCCGACAGTCTCGCAGGCGCGTTCGAGCGTTTCGAGCAGTACCGGAGCGCCCGGCGTCGGCATGTTGTCGGAGACACGCACCGGCGGGTTGATCGTCACGCCATAATCGGCGGCGATGGTCTTCACCTCACCGTCGATCCAGGCCAGGAAATCCTCCATGTCGCTGCGAATTTCGGCGCGGCCGTCGATCAGGAGCACGACCTTGGATGGCACGACATTGGCGGCATTCGGCTCGATGCGGAATTCGCCCACGGTCGCGGCGAAATGACCCGGCGTTTTTGCCTGCTCCGCCGCGCGTTGACGAATATCGAGGACGAGCTGCGAGGCCGCCACCAGCGCATCAGCACGGCGGTCCATCGGCGTCGTGCCGGCATGGTCGGCGCGGCCTTCCACGGTGATTTCGATGCGGGTGATGCCGGCGATCGCGGTGACGATGCCGATATCCTTGTTCTCGGCTTCCAGCACCGGGCCCTGCTCGATATGCAGCTCCAGGAAGCCGGCGAGATCCGGCCGTTTCTGGGAGAGCAGCACGGAGGGATCGCCGCCAACCTCGGCAATGCCCTGCGAAAGCGTGCGGTCGCCGCTGACACGGGAGAGCCACGCCTCGGGGATCTGCCCGGTCATGCCGCGGCTGCCGATGCAGGAGACGCCGAAGATGCTGACTTCTTCGGCGAGGAAATCGACGATTTCCAGATCATGGTCGAGCTCGATGCCGCGATCCTTCAAGGAGCGCGCAACTTCGAGCGCTGCGATCGTGCCGGCAATGCCATCGAAACGGCCCCCGTCGGGCACGGTGTCGGAATGCGAGCCGACAAGGATCGTTCCGAGGCCAGGCTTGGCGCCGGTACGCCGGCCGATCAGATTGCCGGCGGCGTCGATGCGGGTCTCAAGCCCTGCCGCCTTCATCCGTGCTTCGATATAGGCGCGCCCTTCGAGGAAGAGCGGCGAGAAGGCGCGGCGCGTCCACGGGTGGCCCGGATCAGTGATGCCGGCCAGCGCATCGATATCCTCGGCGATACGGTCGGCGTTTACGGGCAGGTTGTGGCGCTTGGTTTCGGTCATCAGGCTGCATCTCCGGCAATGACTTGGCGAGGCAAGGGACGGACAAAGCTGCCGGAGCCGGGTTCGGCCAGCACCTTCTGTCCCTCGGTGATCTGCTTGCCTCTAAGATAGGCGGCGGACACAGTCCAGGGCAGGCGGATGCCGTTATAGGGGCTCCAGCCGACGACGTTATTGCCGCTGGCCGCCGCGTCATAGATCGTTTCGCGCGGTTCCAGAACGACGATATCGGCGTCCTTGCCCGGCGTCAGCGCGCCTTTGATATGGTCGAGGCGGAAATGCTTAGCTGGGTTTTCCGCCATCAGCTTCGCCGCCCAGGTCAGCGGCACGCCGCGCTCCAGAGCACCCTTTACGAAGAGCGGCACCATGACCTCCAGTCCCGGCACGCCGGAAGCATTCGCCAGCATATCCGGATTGGTTTTGCGGTTTTCCGACCAGCTGACATGATCGGTCGAGACGAGCCAGACATTGCCCTCCGCCACCTTGCGCCACAAGGTTTCTACTTCGGCGCGGGGGCGGATCGGTGGATTAATTTTCGCCTTGCCGCCAAGGCGCCGCACATCGTTTTCCTCATCGAGCGTCAGGTAATGGATGCAGCACTCGACCGTCGCTTCGAAGCCGTCGCGGCGATAGGCGCGGGCGATGTCATAGCCGCGGCCGAGCGAGCAATGTACGACATGCGCTGGGCAGCCGGTATCCGCTCCCGTCTCGAAGATCGTGTGCATGGCCAGAAGCTCGGTGATAGGCGGGCGGGACAGGCCGTGAGCGCGATAGTCGGTGATACCGCTCGCCTTCACCTGCTCCATGTAGGTGCGGACTGCTTCGTCATCCTCGTTGTGCACGCCGGCTGTCAGGCCCGTGGGCGCGATGGCGGCAAAGCACGCATCGAGCAGGGCGGGCGGAATGCGCGGGAAACGCTTGGGGTCGGTGCCGAAGGTGGAGAATTTGAAGGCGGCGACACCGGCCTCGACCATCTCGGCGATGCGCGCCGGGCCTTCTTCCGGATCGACCGTGCCGTAGAGGGCAAAGTCGACGCGCGATTGCGGCGCGGCATGGTCGATCTTCTTCTTCACCGCCGCTGCCGAGCAGACGAGATTGCCTTCGTCATAGGGCATGTCGACGATGGTGGTGACGCCGCCGGCGGCTGCCGAGCGCGTCGACCAGACGAAATCCTCCTGATCCTTCTGAGAGAGCGAATGCACTTGCGCGTCGATTGCGCCAGGCAGGATCAGCGCCTTGCCGAGTAAGTGCCGCTCGCGTGCGGCCGGAGGCACGCCGATGCCGATCTCGGCGATCTTGCCGTCACGCACGGCGACATAGCCGGCTTCCACGATGCGTTCAGGCAGAACCACAGTGCCTTGCAGAACAAGATCGAAATCGGCCATGTGCGTTCTCTCCGCTCGTCGGTTGGTTCAGATGGCAATGGTGTCGTGATAAAGCCGCTCTTCGACCCGCTCCAGCGAGCCGAGCGCGAAGAAGTCATCATAGGCGATGATCGGCTTATGGGCGATCAATTCAGAGACGAAGGACTCCGAGCCGAGCTCCTCCTCGATCGCCTCGACTTCGGCCGAAAGTGGCCGGTCGACCACATAGAAGTCGGCATGCTTGCGCACCACGTCATAGAGCATGCGCGCAACGCCCTCAGGCTTGTCGCCGAGAATATCCATCGCTTGCGCCGACAGCAGGGCCTCGAGCGCGGCAAGACGCTTCAGCGCCCGCATCTGCCGCTCGAAACGTTCGATCACAAGCGGCAGGAAGGCGGCTTCGTCCTCCATACCTGCCGCAACCACCAGCGACTGTGCCGAGACCGGATTGGACATGGAGAGCACGCGCGAGAAGATCTCTCCGGCGAGCTTGATGATCGGACCGAAGCCGGTCGCGATCCTGCCTTCCGGCACGAGATTGACGGGCAGGCCGCGCCGCTGGCCGTTGCCGAGCAGGACGCAGCGATTGAAGGCATTGCGGGCGGCATGGGCCATGCAGATGACCGCCGCTTCCAGAAGCACGGTGACATCGAGCGGAAGAGAGCCGCCTGAGGTCATCACGCGACCGTCGACGATGACCGGGTTGTCATCCGAACGGCCGGTCGCGGCCAGAATCTTATGGCCGGCGGTCAGGAGATTTTCGATGACGGCGCCGAAGACCTGGGCGATCATGCGCAGGCTCAACGGGTCCTGCACATGGGTCGCAACCGGCCAGGGCCATTCTTCCGAGGCGTTACAGAGCCAGGCACCGATCAGTGCTTCGCGCGCGGTGCCGACATGGCGCACGGAAATCCACGGATCGCGCGAAGCGCCGAGCGCGCCGGCCGCCATCATGCCGGTTGCCAGCAGCACACGGATCGAGGCGGCGGCGTTGCGGGTCGTCTCTGCAGCGGCTGCGAAGCTGACCGCATTGACGCTGAGCGAGGCCAGGCTGTCGCGGGGCATCATCCTGACGGGAGCGATACCGGCGGCATCGAAGGCATCGGCAGCCTGCATGCGCCGGCCGCGATAGACGGCTTCGCCAACGCCAGTCAGAACCGCGCCGATCTGGCCCATCAGACCGATATCCGCGCAGCCGATCGAGCCCGTGCGCCTGACGACGGGAATGACATCCGAGCTCAAGAGCTGCAGATAGGCTTCGATCAGTTCTTGCGAACAACCGACCTGACCGGTGAGAGCCGTGTTGACGCGGATCGCCATGGCATTGCGGACGACCGACATGGAGAAGGGGGCGCCTGTGCCGAAATGATGGGCGCGCACGAGACCGAGATTGAAGGCATCGAGATCCTCGGGGGACCATTCGACATCTTTCATGGCTCCGACACCCGTTGTCGAGCCGTAGACCGGCATGCCCGATTGAATGGTGCTTTCGAGAACGTTGCGCGCCAGTCGCACCCGCGCCATGCCGCTTTCTGATGCCGACGGCAGGACCGCCCCCGCGCCGATCCGCACCAGATCGCTGAACCCAAGGGGTTGTCCGGTGAGTTCGATGCCGGCTCTCTGACGCTCCATCTCTGCTGTTCTCCTTTTTTGCAAGGCTATGCGAGCCTTATCGTCAGTGGGATATCCCAAATGGCGAACACCTTGATCCGTGCCGGACAGACTGATTTTGAGACGAGTGCACACATCGCGCAACTCTATGTTTGCGCGCGCATGCGGCTTCCCGCACCGGCCAAGCTATTTCGGCCGAGGCGAGAAAGAAGCATCAGAAAGCTTGGCGATCAGCCAAGATGCCAGGCGATATAAAGCAGCGTCAGCGCAATCACCCAAAGTGCGAAGCGGCCGGAGCGGCTGTGCTTGGCCTCGGCCTTGCCGATCGCTTCGGCGGTCTGCGGATCGAAACGCAGGCCGTTTTCGCTCATATGCAGCAGTTCGTGGTGGAATTTTTCGGTCTTGGCCGCAATCTCAGGCGCGGCTTCGGCGAGCTTCACGGCTGCCTTCAAACCATCCTTCAGATCTGTCATGATCCGCTTCGGGCCGAGATTGGTGCGGATCCAGTCGCCGACCACCGGTTCGGACGCCTTCCACATGTTGAAGCGCGGATTGAGCATGCGCGATACGCCCTCGACCACGACCATTGTCTTCTGCAGCATCACCAGCTCCGGCCGCGTTTCCATGTCGAAGAGTTCGGTCACTTCGAAGAGCAGAGTCAGAAGCTTGCCCATGGAGATGGTTTCAGCCGGCTGGCCATGGATTGGCTCGCCGATGGCACGGATGGCCTGCGCAAAACTCTCGGTATTGTGATGGGCGGGTACGTAGCCGGCTTCGAAATGTACTTCGGCCACCCGGATATAATCGCGGGTGATGAAGCCGTACAGGATTTCGGCGAGGAAGCGGCGCTCCTTCTTTCCGAGACGGCCGACGATGCCCATGTCGACGGCGACGATCATGCCCGTGGGATCGACGAAGAGATTGCCGGGGTGCATGTCGGCATGGAAGAAGCCGTCGCGCAGCGTGTGACGCAGAAAGGACTGGATCAGCGTATCGGCGAGTGCGTTGAGATCGTGTCCGGCGGCCTTCAGTCCCTCGACGTCGGACATCTTCACGCCGTCGATCCACTCCATGGTGATGACGTCGCGGCCGGTGCGTTCCCAGTCGACCTTCGGAACGCGGAAGCCGGGATCCTTCTCGGTGTTTTCGGCGATCTCGGAGAGCGCGGCGGCTTCCAGCCGCAGATCCATCTCGACCTTCGTGGTCTGCTCGAGCGTCTTGGTCACTTCCACGGGCCGGAGGCGCCGGCTGGAGGGCATGAACCGCTCCTGCATACCCGCCACGAGATACATTGCCTTGATATCGTTAGAAAAACGCTGGCGCACGCCAGGCCGGACCACCTTGACGGCAACGCGCTTGCGCCCTTCGGCCGTGTCGACCTCCGCCGGATGCACCTGCGCTATCGACGCGGCGGCAATCGGCTCGCCGAAGCTGGCGTAGAGATCGTCGATCCGCCGCCCGAGCGACGCCTCGATCGCCGCCGTCGCCATAGTATGCGGAAAAAAAGCCATCCTGTCCTGAAGCTTCGACAGGTCGTTTGCCATATCGACGCCGACGACATCGGGTCGGGTAGCCAGGAACTGGCCGATCTTCACATAGGAAGGCCCGAGCCGCTCGACCGCCTGAGCAAGCCGGTCGCTGCGGGCCTGGCTCTTCGCCTTGCGGCGGGCAAAGATGCTGACGAAAGATTTGGCGATGCTGACGGAGGGCGGCAGCCCTTCCGATGGCAGCGCCATGACCACGCCTTCGCGCACGAGCACCCAGCCGACCCGAACAAGGCCGAAATATGCGCTGAAAGCACTCATATCGTCTCAAGGTCTCGGAATATGGAGGCCAAAAGCCGGATCGGGTGACTGGATATCATGCTTCAGAGCTTCCAGCCGGAGTGCAGCGCGGCAATGCCGCCGGTGTAATTGGTGAAGCTCACGCGCGAGAAGCCGGCCTCGCGGATCATCGTCGCGAAGTCCTGCTGGTTCGGGAACTTGCGGATCGATTCCACCAGATATTGATAGGGCTCGGCATCACCCGTGATCGCCTTGCCGAATTTGGGAATGGCGTTGAAGGACCAGGCGTCGTAGACGCGGTCGAGCAGCGGCAGATCGACTTCGGAGAATTCGAGCACGAGCAGCCGGCCGCCGCGCTTCAGCACGCGATAGGCTTCCTTCAACGCCACATCGATATGCGGAACGTTGCGGATGCCGAAGGCGATCGTATAGGCGTCGAAGGAATTCGGCTCGAAAGGCAGTTCCTCGGCATTCGCCTCGACGAAGGTGAGATTGTCGGAGAGCTTCCTTTTCTCCGCACGCTCAGCGCCGACAGCCAGCATCGAGCCGTTAATGTCGAGCACCGTCGCGTGCGCCAGCCCGTTTGAGGCCTCGACGATACGGAAGGCGATATCGCCCGTGCCGCCGGCAACATCGAGCACCTTGTAGGCGGGATCCTTGCGCGGGTTGAGCGCCGCGACCATCGCATCCTTCCAGGCGCGATGCATGCCCATGGACATGACGTCGTTCATGACGTCGTAGCGCTTGGCGACCTTGTGGAACACCTCGTTGACGAGGCCCTGCTTTTCACCATCGGCTACTTCGCGGAAGCCATAGGATGTTTCCATGCCGCCATCGGCGGAGGTGCGGCTGTCTGCCATCGGCTCAACTCCGTTACATTACAGCGCCGCGCGTCATTTATGGCGCGTAAAGGTCGCTGTAACATTTTAAACTTGCTGCATAATTCTCTCCTTAAATCGATTCCGGTCTAAGGAATTATGCAGTATTCAGCGGCGGACCATAGCGAAATCGCGTTTGCCACGCTATCTCATCAGCCAGATCACCAGCCGCAATGCCTTGGGCTATAGCTCAGATCATAAGCGGTTGAAACATAAAGATGGATAGCCATGCCGGAATTACCAGAGGTCGAAACCGTCAGACGCGGGCTGGCACCTTCCATGGAAGGTGCGGTTCTCAAGGAATTGGAGCTGCGCCGCAACGATCTGCGCTTTCCTTTCCCTGTCGATTTCGCTGAGGCCGTGTCGGGTCGCGGCATCGCGTCGCTGTCGCGCCGTGCGAAATACCTGCTGATCGATCTCGACGATGGCAAGACGATCGTCGCGCATCTCGGCATGTCCGGTTCGTTTCGGGTCGAAGCCGGTCGGGAAGCGCGAACGCCGGGCGAATTCCATCATCTCCGTTCCAAGGACGAGAAGCACGATCATGTGGTCTTCCATCTGGCGAGCGCTGGCGGTGATGCGCGCGTCATCTATAATGACCCACGTCGCTTTGGCTTCATGGACATGGTCAGGCGGACCGAGATGGCCAGCCATCCCTTCTTCCGCGATCTCGGGCCGGAACCCACGGGTAATGAACTCGATGCCGATTATCTGGCTAAGCGTTTCGCCGGCAAGGCGCAGCCGCTGAAGAGCGCGCTGCTGGACCAGAAGAACATCGCCGGTCTCGGCAATATATATGTATGCGAGGCGCTGTGGCGCTCTCACCTGTCGCCGTTGCGTGTCGCCGGCACGCTGGTTATGGATACCGGCAAACCGACCGAAGCGCTGCTGGCGCTGGTCGAGGCGATTCGCGAGGTCATTGCCGATGCGATAGCCGCAGGCGGTTCGTCGTTGCGCGATCATATCCAGACGGACGGTTCGCTCGGCTATTTCCAGCATTCCTTTTCCGTCTATGATCGTGAAAGCCAGCCTTGCAGCACGCCGGGTTGCGGCGGTACGGTCAGTCGCATCGTCCAGGCGGGGCGCTCTTCTTTCTACTGCGCCTCCTGCCAAGGCTGATTGAAGGTCCAAAGCTGGTAAAAGGGAGAGAGACGTGGCTTACGAAACCCTCATCGTCGAAACACATGGGGCCGTCGGTCTCATCAGGATCAATCGGCCGCAGGCGCTGAATGCGCTGAATTCAACGGTCCTCTCCGAATTAAAGCAGGCCTATGCCGCTTTTCATCTCGATGATGCCGTCGGCGCGATCGTGCTCACCGGCTCGGAAAAGGCCTTTGCCGCCGGCGCCGACATCAAGGAAATGCAGTCGCTCGATTTCGTCGACGCTTACAAGAATGACTTCTTCAGCGGCTGGGCCGAGATCGCCAATGCCCGCAAGCCCGTTATCGCGGCGGTCAGCGGCTTTGCGCTCGGCGGCGGCTGCGAGGTGGCGATGATGTGCGATTTCATCATCGCATCGGAGACCGCCAAATTCGGCCAGCCAGAAATCACGCTCGGCGTCATCCCTGGCATGGGCGGCTCACAGCGTCTCACGCGCGCGGTCGGCAAGGCAAAGGCAATGGACCTGGTATTAACAGGCCGGATGATGGATGCGGAGGAGGCGGAGCGTTCGGGCTTGGTGGCGCGTGTCGTGCCGGCGGACAAGCTCTTGGACGAAGCGCTGGCCGCCGCCGCCAAGATCGCATCGCTATCGCTTCCCTCGGTGCTGATGGCCAAGGAAGCGGTCAACCGCGCTTTCGAAACCACGCTTGAGGAGGGGTTGCGCTTCGAACGCCGCCTGTTCCATAGCCTGTTTGCCACAGAGGATCAGAAGGAGGGCATGGCGGCCTTCGTCGAGAAGCGCAAGCCGGCCTTCAAGAACCGCTAAGGGTCGGGATTCAGGAATTACGCGGGTTTGACGAGAATCCGCGTTGACGACGCGGCTCATTCCGGTTATATGCCCGCCACAGTTTGGAAAGCCGCTCTGGTTTTCCGCAATTGCTCCCGCATTGCTGGATGAAGTGGCCATGGGGCCCGCGCCGCAAGGATGGAGTTTTGTTCGAATTCTAAGAGAGGCATACATGGCCAATACTACCTCGGCGAAAAAAGCGACCCGCAAGATCGCCCGCCGCACCGATGTCAACAAGGCTCGTCGCTCGCGCGTTCGCACGTTCGTTCGCCAGGTCGAAGAAGCCATTGCATCGGGTGATGCAGATCGCGCAAAGGCAGCTTTCGTTGCTGCTCAGCCGGAACTGGCTCGCGCAGCCACCAAGGGCGTGCTTCACGCCAACACCGCTTCCCGCAAGGTTTCGCGTCTTGCCAAGCGTGTGAAGGCCCTTTCGGCCCCGACTGCATAATCTTTCGTTAACGATTTAATCGTTAGAGTTAAGCCCGGCCCTCGCGCCGGGCTTTTTGGATTCGGCCAAAAAAATGCCGCATTGCCAAAAATGGCCGGTCGATCATGTCATTGACGTGACAGAAATATACCTTTGGAAACAAAGGGTTGCGGCAGGATATCCCAGCGCTGGGTGATCTGCATGACGCATTGCCGGCTCACAACTGAGTCAAGGGATTTTTTATTTTTTTTCTTTTGAAAGCTGTGGGAATCGCGTTCGACAGGAATCTCTTTGATTCAACAGCGATTCTTTTTTGAAGGGCTTGTGACAGTCAAAAATGGCCTCCGGAGTCAATGGCCGCCTCTTAATTTTGTGTAAAATTCATCGTTGATATCTGCCTTCGATCCTGCCTAAATGGATTTCAACAAGGGGCGCGGATCTCACCTTAAACGGCTTCGGCAAACACCGTCACGTATGGCGGTGGAGGTGGTTTTGTCTCTTGTGACGGAGCAGTTCAGTTCCGTTTTTTCAAACAGTTGACGAGTAAGAACCGGAAGCGGTGACGCTTGCGGAACGAGGAAGCTTGTCTGTCCTTTGCGGCCCAAATCATTGGCGCGGCTGCGGGGAGGGGAGAAAAATTGACAGCCATTGGAGCGGTCAGTCGGAATACGAGGGCCGATTGATGCTCCGGTTACAGACGCCGAGACGAAGGCTGCTTTAAAGAGCGGTTTTTGCCACAGTGTTCCTGTAAAGCCCGCAGGCCGGGCGTGGCTGATGAACCGGTATGCGGCGCAGCTTGGACAACGAGCGTGACCGTCATGCCATGGCGAAGAACCAAGGGCGGCAGTGATGTGCTCCCGCCCTATAAAGAGACTGTGGAAGGCGGCACTATATGCAGATACATACGAGGGCGACGGGTGCGTTGGAAAATGGGGACAATGCGCAGGCGTTCGGTGCGGTTTGCTTAGAAGCGGCGGGGGAAAAGGGTGACGTGGCGCAAAGTAACTTGTTCGAGCGCGTCAGCGCGCGCTTGAAGGCTCAGGTCGGACCCGATGTCTATGCCAGCTGGTTTGCGCGGCTCAAGCTTCATTCGGTATCGAAGAGCGTCGTTCGCCTCACGGTCCCGACGACATTTCTGAAGTCCTGGATCAACAATCGCTATCTCGATCTCATCACCAGCCTGTTCCAGGCTGAGGATGCCGAGATCCTCAAAGTCGAAATTCTGGTGCGCACCGCGACCCGGCAGGGCGCGAAGCCATGCGCCGATGAGCAGCCGGCGGTGCCGGATCAAACGGCTGTCGCGCCGATCCGCCGCGCCGTCGCTCAGCCGGCGGGCCAGATCGTCGCCCAGGCCGTGAGCGCGGCTGCGGCTGCGCGGCCTGCAACGGCGGGTGCGCCGCTTTTCGGGTCTCCGCTCGATTCCCGTTTTACCTTCGATACGTTCGTCGAAGGCAGCTCGAACCGTGTCAGCCTGGCCGCTGCGAAGACCATCGCCGAAGCCGGCTCCGGCGCCGTGCGTTTCAATCCGCTCTTCGTCCATGCGACCGTTGGTCTCGGCAAGACGCATCTGCTGCAGGCAATCGCCAATGCAGCGGTGCAGAACCCGCGCGGCCTGCGTGTCGTCTATCTGACGGCGGAATACTTCATGTGGCGCTTCGCAACCGCTATCCGCGATAATGACGCGCTGACGCTGAAGGACTCGCTGCGCAATATCGACCTGCTCATCATCGACGACATGCAGTTCCTGCAGGGCAAGATGATCCAGCACGAGTTCTGCCACCTCTTGAACATGCTGCTCGACAGCGCCAAGCAGGTCGTCGTTGCTGCCGATCGCGCTCCCTGGGAGCTGGAATCGCTCGATCCCCGCGTTCGTTCGCGCCTGCAGGGCGGTGTAGCGATCGAAGTCGAGGCGCCGGACTATGAAATGCGCCTTGAGATCCTCAAGCGCCGTCTCGATGCTGCCCGTCAGGATGATCCGTCGCTGGAAATCCCGGCCGAAATCCTCTCGCATGTCGCCCGCAATGTCACCGCCAGCGGCCGCGAGCTGGAAGGAGCCTTCAACCAGCTCATCTTCCGCCGCTCCTTCGAGCCGAACCTGACGGTAGAGCGCGTCGACGAGCTGCTGGCGCATCTGGTCGGCTCCGGCGAGCCGCGCCGCGTCCGCATCGAGGACATCCAGCGCATCGTCGCCCGCCACTACAATGTGTCGCGCCAGGAACTGGTTTCGAACCGCCGCACGCGCGTCATTGTCAAGCCGCGACAGATCGCCATGTACCTGTCGAAGACGCTGACGCCGCGTTCCTTTCCGGAAATCGGCCGTCGCTTCGGTGGCCGCGATCACACCACAGTTCTGCACGCGGTGCGCAAGATCGAGGAACTGATCGCCGGCGACAGCAAGCTGTCGCACGAGATCGAGCTGCTGAAGCGTCTCATCAACGAATAAGCCGAGCGATCGGCATTCACCACATAGTCTACGGCCGGCTTGATCGCCGGCCGTTTCTTTTTGCGCTCCAAGCGCGTTTTAGGTCGGCGGCGTCGTACGTGAGACCTCGGAAAACAGCCAGGCGCGCAGGGCCGCGACGGCCGGCCTTTCCAATGCACCCGGCTGATAGACGAGATGATAGGCAAGCGCGCTCGCAAATCCGGTCGGGAAGGGCGCAATGAGCGTGCCGTCAAGCAACTCCTGCTCCACGAAGGACCGGCGCATCAGCGCGATGCCGAGGCCCGCCTTCATGGCGTGATAAGCGCCCATGCCATCGGTGAAGACCGGTCCGTGCATGGCATCCACCCGCGTGGCGCCGACCGCCTTCAGCCAGAGCTCCCAGTCGCGCCGATAGACATCGTGGATCAGCGTCAGGCCGGCCAAGTCATCGACAGCGGGAGAGGGGCCAAGCGCCGCTGCCATTTCCGGCGTGCAGACCGGCACATATTCATCATCGAGAAATCTCTCGCTTGCCAGTCCCTCGTAGCCGCCGAGGCCGTGGCGAATGGCAATGTCGATCCCATCCCGCTGGAAATCCATCATGCGATAGGAAGCGCTGATGCGCAGGTCGATATCGGGATGGGCCTCCTCGAAGCGCCGCAGCCGCGGCACCAGCCAGTGCGTGGCAAAGCCGGCAGTGCAGGTAAGGGTCAGCACCGTATCCTTGGCGCGCATCGCCAAGGCCGCTGTCGCCTCGCGGATGAGGCGGAAGGCCGTTCGCATCGTCGCGAAATACTCGGCGCCTTCACTCGTCAGCGCCAGGCTGCGGGCTCGCCGCTCGAAAAGCCGTACCCCGAGGCTGCTTTCGAGGTCGCGGATCTGCAGGCTGATGGCGCCTGGCGTCACACGCAGCTCGCTTGCAGCCAGCGTCATGCTGAGATGCCGGGCGGAGGCCTCGAAGGCGCGCAGCGCCGAAAGGGATGGCAGTTGATCCATGATGATTGAGCTCAGCTAAACCGTAATTCGAAAAAGACTCGTTTGCCAGAGCCTCCATATAGCGCGATTATTCCAGCAATTACGGTGGTTGGCAATCATGTCGCGATTGGCAACAAATAAGTAAAACTCAATTAGCTGATGCTGGAGATGATCAGATGGCACAGAAATCCATGGGCGCGGTCGAATGGAGCATGCTGGTGGGGCTATCCGTCCTATGGGGCGGCTCCTTCCTGTTCAACGGCATTCTGGTGCGCGAGCTGCCGCCCTTCACCATCGTCACAGCGCGCGTCGCACTCGCCGCTATTGCTCTGCATGTCATCGTGCGTGCCACCGGACATGCGATGCCGAAAGACCGTCAGGCCTGGCTCGCCTTCTTCGGCATGGGCTTCCTCAACAATGTCATTCCCTTCCTGCTGATCGTCTGGGGGCAAACCCATATCGCCAGCGGGCTTGCATCCATCCTCAATGCCACCACGCCGCTCTTCGCCGTCGTCGTCGCCCATTTCCTGACGGAGGATGAGAAGATGACCGGCAACCGCCTGCTCGGCGTCATCGTCGGCTTTGTCGGCGTGGCCCTGATGATCGGCCCCTCGGTGCTGACGAGCCTCGGTTCCAACGTGCTGGCGCAGCTGGCTGTGCTGGGCGCTGCTTTCAGCTACTCACTCGCCGGTATTTTCGGGCGGCGCTTCCGCCGCATGGGGCTGGCACCGATCATTCCGGCCGCCGGTCAGGTTACGGGCTCGGCGATAATGCTGCTGCCAATCGCGCTCTTCGTCGATCGCCCGTGGACGCTGGCAATGGCGTCCACCGAGACTTGGGCGGCGCTGGCCGGCCTGGCCATCCTGTCGACCGCCATCGCCTATGTGTTGTTCTTCCGCATCCTGGCGACGGCCGGCGCCACCAATCTGATGCTGGTGACTTTCCTGATCCCCGTCAGCGCCATACTGCTCGGCGCGCTCATTCTCGGCGAAAGCCTGCAGCCGAAGCATTTCATCGGCATGGCACTGATCGCGGTGGGTCTGGCGGCAATCGATGGCCGCCTCTTCACCCTTCCCTCGAGGGTAGGACCATTGCATATGAAATAGAAGGTGCCCCTCACCCCAGCCCTCTCCCCGTTTTGACGGGGAGAGGGGGCGATCTCATCAACTCCCTTCGCCCCGCGTGCGGGGAGAAGGTGGACTCGAACAGTTGAGCGAAGCGAACTGTGAGAGGACGGATGAGGGGCTAACCTGTCCATATGCGATTACCCTTCCCTTGAGGGCAGGGCTATCGCATATGGAGGCGGATGAGCACCATAAGCTCCTTCTCCCCTTGGGGAGAAGGTGGCCCGAAGGGTCGGATGAGGGGGCTATTGGTTTGAATTCATGGATTTTTGTGCGTTTGGTGGGCACCCCCTCATCCGCCTGTCGGCACCTTCTCCCCGAGGGGAGAAGGGGAGGTGGCAACGACTTCAGCTCATATGCGATAGCCCTTCCCTTGAGGGGGAGGGTCGGCACGTAGTGCCAGGGGTGGGGCGATCACGTCAACAGCCGAGTCATCATCTCACATGCGGGATCACCCCCATCCGCCGCTTCGTGGTGCCCCTCTCCAGGAGAAAGTGGTCAGCAGGCGAGATCGGCGACGACCGAGTCGAGAACCAGCATTCCCGCCGGCGTGCAGCGCAGGCGGGAATTGCCGATCCGCTCTATGAAGCCGTGTTCCAGTAAAAACGCTTCGCGCTGCGGGTCGGGATCGCGGCCGGAAAGCTGCTGCCAGCGGGCGAGATCGACGCCCTCCCGCAGCCGCAGGCCCATCAGCAGCAATTCGTCGGCCTGTTCATCAAACCCAAGCATTTCCTGGTCGACCATGCCGTGCCCGTCCCGCTCGACCATCTCGAGCCAGCTTTCCGGCTTGCGCTCGGTCGCGGTCGCCAGCTTCTGCGGGCCTCTGGTAAGGCGGCCATGGGCGCCGGGGCCGATCCCGGCATAGTCTCCGTAGCGCCAATAGGTGAGATTGTGCCGGCTCTCGGCGCCGGGGCGCGCGTGATTGGAGACCTCATAGGCCGGCATGCCCTCGCGCTCGGTGATCTCCTGCGTCGCCTCATAAAGCAGCGCCGACTGATCGCCATCGGGCACGATCAGCTTTCCGGCCTTATGAAGGCCGTAGAAGGGCGTGCCTTCCTCGATCGTCAGCTGATAGAGCGAGAGGTGATCGACCGCATAGGAGATTGCCTCTTTTAGCTCGCGCTCCCATTCCTCGACGGTCTGGTTCGGGCGAGCATAGATGAGGTCGAAGGACATACGCGGAAAGATCTCGCGCGCCAGCCTGATCGCCTTCAGCGCATCCTCGACATTGTGCAGACGTCCGAGGAATTTCAGGTCGCGGTCGTTCAGCGCCTGCACGCCCATCGATACGCGATTGACGCCGGCGGCGCGATAGCCGCGAAAGCGCTCGGCCTCGACGCTCGATGGATTGGCCTCCATGGTGATCTCGATGCCGTCAGGCACATGCCAGGTCCTGGCAATGCCATCGAGCACCGCGCCCACCGTTTCGGGCTTCATCAGCGACGGCGTGCCGCCGCCGAGGAAGACGCTTGTCACTGTCTTCGGGCCGCTGATCATGCGCATCGTCGCCATTTCCTTCAGAAAGGCGGCGGCAAAGCGCTCCTGATCGACAGGCTGATGGCGGACATGGCTGTTGAAATCGCAGTAGGGACACTTGGCCGCGCAAAAGGGCCAATGCACATAGACGCCGAAACCGGGTTCGCCGGTATCGGGCAGCAATTGCGCCCCGTGCATCAGATCTTGTGTGTCCACGATTTCCACGGGATTAGCTTACGCCTCCAGGCAGGTTTCGACAAAGATCTTGAAGGCGCGGGCGCGGTGCGACAGCGCCTGCTCGTCGCCGGGCTTCCAGCCATGCTTTTGCTCGGCGCTCATTTCGCCGAATGTGGTCTGGTATCCCTCCGGCTGGAAGACCGGGTCGTAGCCGAAGCCCTGGCTGCCGCGCGGCGGCCAGACGACCGTGCCTTCCACTTCGCCGCGGAAAAGCTCGGTATGTCCATCCGGCCAGGCAAGGCAGAGCACGCTGACGAAGCGGGCCGTGCGGCTCCCCGGCGTGGTGGCGCCGGCCTTTTCCAGGGCGGTTTCGACCTTCCGCATGGCCATGGCGAAGTCACGCGTCCCGTCAGCCGTCTCCGCCCAATTGGCCGTATAGACGCCGGGATCGCCGCCGAGTGCATCGATAACCAGACCGGAATCGTCCGAGAGTGCCGGCAGGCCGGAGGCATTGGCGGAGGCCAGCGCCTTGATCGTCGCATTTTCTTCGAAGGTCGTGCCCGTTTCGTCCGGTTCGATGAAGTTGAGATCGGCGGCGGACTTGGCGGTAAAGCCGAGCGGCCCGATCAGATCGCGGATTTCCTGGATCTTGCCGGCATTGTGGCTGGCGACGACGATAGTCTTAGTATCGAGCTTGCGCATGTGCTGTCCTGTCATAGGCCCCAGATGCGGGGTTCGGCGCATTCCAGGCTGTTGCCGGCCGGATCGCGAAAATAGATCGAACGGCCGCCATTCGGCCAGTGAAAATCGGCTTCGATATCGACACCGGCAGCCTTCAGTCGCTCGGCCATTGCCTCGATATCGTTGGCATCGACACGGAAGCAAACGTGACCATGACCCTTAGTCCCATGCGGCGGCACGGGCAGGGCGCCCGGCTCGTGCGGCTTGACCGTTTCTTCACTGTTGAAGATCAGGAGCACACCCGGCCCGCAGCGATAGAAGACGTGGCGGTTGCCGCCTCGCGATATCTTCTTCAACCCGAGTATGCCGCCATAAAAGGCTTCGGCGGCATCGAGATCGTCTGCATAGAGGGCAGTTTCAAGAACGCCTGTGAGTGTCGCATTGCTCAACGGATTAGCCCCTCACCCTCTCCCCGCTCGCGGGGCGAGGGAACGACCTCATATATGGGCGCCTCCCGATTCCCGCGAAGCTGAGAGATGACGGCAGGTGCGCCTTGCCCCTTCGATAAACTCAGGGACCGGATGAGGGGCAGGCTGCACGCTCCGCATTCGTTGATATCCTCAGGCGATGGCCTGCTTCTGCAGCTCCACCAGTTCGGCAATGCCGTTCTTGGCCAGATGCATCAGCGTGGCGAATTCTTCTTCGCTGAAGGGCGCGCCCTCAGCCGTTCCCTGGATCTCGACGATGCCGCCCTTGCCGGTCATGACGAAATTGGCGTCGGTCTCAGCCGAAGAATCCTCAAGATAGTCGAGATCGATGACGGGCTGGCCGGCGAAGATGCCGCAGGAGATGGCGGCGATATGATCCTTCAATACGCGTTCGACCTTGACCATGTTGCGGCTTTCCATCCACTTCAGGCAGTCATAGAGCGCGATCCAGCCGCCGGTGATCGAGGCCGTGCGCGTGCCGCCATCGGCCTGGATGACGTCGCAGTCGACGGTGATCTGGCGCTCGCCCAGTTCTTTGAGGTCAACGACGGCGCGCAGCGAGCGGCCGATGAGGCGCTGGATCTCCTGCGTGCGACCACCCTGCTTACCGGCCGCAGCCTCGCGCTTCATGCGCTCGCCGGTTGCCCGCGGCAGCATGCCGTATTCCGCCGTGACCCAGCCCTTGCCGCTGTTGCGCAGCCATGGCGGCGTCTTGTCTTCCAGGCTTGCCGTGCAGAGCACATGCGTATCGCCGAATTTCACCAGGCAGGAGCCTTCCGCATGCTTGGAAAAATTGCGCTCGAACGACACCTTGCGCATCTGGTCGGTTTTTCTGCCTGAAGGCCGCATTCCACTCTCCTGAATGTTCGTTGACCGCTTCTACGACCCGCAGGCCGCTTTTGCAAAGGAAAAGCAGGCCGCAAAGACGCTCAGCGGCGACGGCGACATTTTTCCCTTTTGCCATTGCTAACTGAATGATTATATTTTGCCTAAGGCTCAACGGAATGGATCTGACAGCGAAATGGTATTCACGACATCGTCGGTCTCGGATGTCATTGCTGCACTGGACGAACGCTCCAAGGAAATCTTCCGCCGCATCGTCGAAGGCTATCTGGAAAACGGCGAGCCATTGGGTTCGCGCAATCTCTCGCGCCTGCTGCCCATGTCGCTGTCGCCGGCCTCGGTGCGCAATGTCATGAGCGATCTAGAGGAGCTGGGACTCATCTATTCGCCGCATGTGAGCGCCGGGCGCTTGCCGACTCAGGTCGGTCTGCGCTTCTTCGTCGATGCCTTCATGCAGGTCGGCGATCTCTCCGCCGAGGATCGAGCCAATATCGATCGGCAGGTGCGCGGCGGCAATCGTGACCAGCCGGTGGAATCGATGATGTCGGAAGCAAGCCGGGTGCTATCGGGCATTTCGCGCGGTGCCGGGCTCGTCATTACTTCCAAGAGCGATCCCGTTCTCAAGCATGTGGAATTTATCCGGCTGGAGCCGACCAAGGCGCTCGCCGTGCTCGTCGGCGAGCACGATCAGGTCGAAAACCGCATCATCGAGCTGCCGGCCGGCACGACCTCGTCGCAGCTGACGGAGGCCGCCAACTTCCTCAACGCCCATATGACCGGCCAGACGATGCCGGAATTGCGGCGGCAATTGCAGAGCCTCAAGGAAAGCGTGCGCCAGGAGCTGGACAGCCTGTCACATCAGCTGGTTGAGCGCGGTATTGCCGTATGGTCCGGTGGCGATGACGACGGCAAGCCGACACAGCTCATCGTGCGTGGCCACTCCAACCTGCTGGCCGAAATCGGCGGCGCGGAGGATCTGGATCGCCTGCGCCTCCTCTTCGATGATCTCGAAAAGAAGGACAGCCTCATCGAGATCCTCAATCTTGCCGAGAGCGGACCGGGCGTGCGCATCTTCATCGGCTCGGAAAACAAGCTCTTCTCACTGTCCGGCTCCTCGCTCATAGTCGCACCCTATCGCGACGAGGACGATCGCATCGTCGGCGCGGTCGGCGTTATCGGCCCGACGCGGCTGAATTATGCGCGCATCGTGCCCATGGTCGATTATACCGCTCAGCTGATTTCGCGGCTGTCCCGGCCTGGAATCTGAGGAGCGGATTTAGCTGCTGCGGTCAATCGGGAAGCAAAGTTCCAGATCCGCCCATCTCGGCTGGAAAGTCCTTCTGCTTTGGCAGCCCGTCTCTCAGATGCAGCACTGTCGTCTCGTAGTTGACATGCATGCCAGGCTGAAAATCGAGGTCGGGAAGGACCGCTGCATAGACGTCCGTGACGCCCCACGGCGGATGCTCGGTCAAAAGATGGCCGCCGCAGACCGTGCACCACTTGCGCACGCTCTTTTCGGTTTTCTGATAACTGCCGATTTTGTCCGCGCCCTTGGTGATGTGAACGGCTTCCGGCGGCCAGAGCGAGAAGGCATTGACCGGCCCTGCCGACCATTCCCGACAGGAGTCGCAATGACAGTAACCCATCGCCATTGGCTCGCCATCGACTGCGATTTCCACCGCGCCACAGAAACACTTGCCTGAAAGGGATTTGCCGTTAGACATTGATGTCACCTCACGCTGTGCTGAGATGCATTTCAGCATACCACCAGGAAGGAGGGCCGAACAGTCGACGTCTTGAACAGCGTCCGGGAGCGGCGAGCCGTATTGCCGCCGCCGCAAAGCCAGGATTTGGCTGTTCTTCTCGACAAAGCCTTGATTTTTTCCGGCCAAACCTCGATATCGGGCACATCCAAAGACCAAGCAATTCGGAGACCGTCATGACCGACGAAACAACAAAAACCGGACCTGACGCCACGGCGGCTGACACGTCAGCGGATTTCGCGCAGGATGCAGCGGAAACCGTTGATGCAGCCGAGCCGTCTCAGCCAGACCCGGTTGAGCTGCTGAAGGCCGAGAACGGCGAACTGCGTGATCGCTACCTTCGCCTTGCTGCCGAGATGGACAACCTCCGTCGCCGCACCGAGCGCGACGTGAAGGATGCAAAGTCCTATTCCGTGGCAAGCTTTGCCCGCGACATGCTCTCGGTGGCCGACAACCTGCGCCGCACGCTGGATGCCATTCCGGCCGACGCCCGTGATGGCGCCGATGCCGGCCTGAAGACGCTGATCGAAGGTGTCGAGATGACCGAGCGTTCAATGCTCTCGGCCCTTGAGCGTCACGGTGTGCGTCAGCTCGAGCCGATCGGGCAGAAATTCGATCCCAATTTCCATCAGGCCATGTTCGAAGTGCCGAACCCAGAAGTGCCGAACAACACTGTCGTCCAGGTGGTGCAGGCCGGTTTCGTCATCGGCGACCGCGTTCTGCGCCCGGCCATGGTCGGCGTCGCCAAGGGTGGCCCGAAGATCGTCGAAAATGCCGAGCAGGGCGCCAACAGCCCGCTGGACGAGAAAGACGCCTGATCTTTTTTGGCAACGCCAATAAAAGAAGAGAGCCGGACGATCTCGGATCATCCGGCTCTTATTTTTGCCTTGGTCCAGTGTAATCCAAGCGGTTAGGCGGCGTTGGATGCCTGCTCTTCGTTGAGGAAGGCGTAGATGGCGGTGGCGGAATCGGTGGCGCGGAGCTTCGCGACGAGATCCTGGTCCCGCAGAACGCGGGCGATGCGCGAGAGCGCCTTCAGGTGGTCCGCGCCGGCACCTTCAGGTGCGAGCAGCAGGAAGACGAGATCGACAGGCTGGTCGTCCAGCGCCTCGAAATCGACGGGCGCTTCAAGGCGCGCGAAAATGCCGGCGATGGACTTGATGCTGGCAAGCTTGCCGTGGGGAATGGCGATACCGTTGCCGACGCCGGTGGAGCCGAGGCGCTCGCGCTGCAGCACGACATCGAAGATTTCGCGCTCGGGCAGTCCGGTGAGCTTGGAGGCTTTGGCGGCCAGCTCCTGAAGCAGTTGTTTTTTGGAATTTGCCTTCAAGGCGGGGATGATCGCATCTTGCTGTAGCAAATCTGCCAATGCCATTCTCTTTATCCTTCGTGTCGCCGAGAACCGATGACGGGCAAGCGGCGGCCAGCTGCGATGATGCGCAGCCGCCGCTTATCTTCTATTCTCAGCCTTTGATATTGGCTGCGTCGATCCAGCCAATGTTGCCGTCCTGACGGCGATAGACGATGTTCAAGTGTTCGTTGCCGGGGCTGCGGAAGAGCAGCAGCGGCTCGTCGGTCATATCGAGCGCCATCACGGCGGTCGCCACCGACATGGTTTTCAGTTGTTTCGTGCTCTCTGCGACGATTGCCGGCGCGAAGTCGGCAGGGATCTCCTCGTCGTCATCGGGAACGCCGTCCATGACGGTGTAGGCGACTTCCGCCTGACCGTTCACGTGATTGCCTGCCTGATGGTCCTTGAGTTTGCGCTTGTAACGACGCAGGCGCTTTTCGATGCGCTCGGACGCAGCGTCGAAAGCAAGCTGCGGGTCCATGGCTTCGCCGGCAGCATGCAACACGACACCGCTGTCGAGGTGAAGCTTGCAATCGGCCGCAAAACGCGAACTGGACTTCTGCACAGTTACCTGACCCGAATACCCCCCGTCGAAGTATTTGGTCACGGCCATACCGATCTGGTCCTCGATCCGCTGACGGAAGGAGTCGCCAATTTCCATATGTTTACCGGAGACACGCACACTCATGGAGTTTCCCTTCTTGTAGTGGTTATTGCGCGTATCAGTTTACGCCAAGCCTCAAGCTCATCCAAGCACTTCACGCAGTCAAAGGCAAATTGCGTATATCGACCGCCTTTTGGATGGTGGGGATAAGTTTCATGGTCGTGCTGTCCTGCAGCGATTGCGGCGGGCTTCTAGCCCTGCCTCATACGAAAGTCAACTGCATCTTAACGGACCGTTAGGAGTTTGACATCCGGTGGTTGAAGGTTGCCTGCCGTCAGAAACCAGAAACTTTGGCTAGAGCCCGCTTCTCTCGGCGCCGTTGCACGGAGGAGGGGATGTTCATGGCTTCGCGGTACTTTGCAACCGTGCGGCGAGCAAGCTCTATCCCGCCCTTCTTCAGCGTATCGACGATATCGTCGTCGGAGAGGACCGCATCCGGGCTCTCGTTCGAGATCAGCAGACGGATCTTGTGGCGCACGGCCTCTGCAGAATGGCTGTCTCCGCCCTCGACGGCGCCGATCGAAACCGTGAAGAAATATTTGAGCTCGAACAGCCCGCGTGGCGTCAGCATGTACTTGTTCGAGGTCACGCGGCTGACCGTCGATTCATGCATCTTGATGGCATCCGCCACGGTTTTCAGGTTGAGCGGCCGCAGATGGTCGACGCCATGCAGTAGGAACGCGTCCTGTTGCCGCACGATCTCGCTTGCCACCTTCATGATCGTCTTGGCGCGCTGGTCCAGGCTGCGGGTCAACCAGTTGGCATTCTGCAGGCATTCCGAAAGAAAGGCATGGTCCTGGCTGGTCTTGGAGACGGAGGCGAAATAGGACTGGCTCACCAATACCCGCGGCAGCGCATCGGGATTGAGTTCTACCAGCCAGCTACCGTCCGCAGAGGGACGCACGACGATATCGGGCATGATCGCCTCCGATATGTCTGTTTCGAAACCGCTGCCGGGCTTCGGGTTGAGCTGGCGGATTTCCGCCATCATGTCGAGCAGGTCTTCCTCATCGACGCCGCAGAGCCGCTTCAGCGTGGCGAAATCGCGCCGGGCAAGCAGCTCGAGATTCTCGATCAACCGCTCCATGGCGGGATCGAAGCGATCCTTCTGCCGGAGCTGGATTGCCAGGCATTCGCTGAGGGAGCGGGCAAACACGCCGGGCGGATCGAGTTGCTGTAGGGCCTCCAGCACGCGCTCGACGTCGGCAGGCGTCGCACCGAGGCGTTCGGCCGTCTCACCGAGTTCGCCGCGCAGATAGCCACAGTCGTCGAGCTGGTCGACGAGATGCTGGGCGATCAGCCGGTCGCCCATGGCGGGAAGAGAGAAGGGAATCTGTTCGTTGAGATGATCGCGCAGCGACACCTGGCCCGCGACGAAATCGTCCAGGTCGTAGCCTTCACCGGCATCGCCGCCGGGCATGGACTTCCACTGGCTGAGCAGCTCCGGCGCATCGGCGCGCTGCGGGTTGCCGTCATCGGGAAAGACGTCGCTGAAATTGGTGTCGAGCTCGTCGCTCAGCCGGTTGGCGTTGCCGGTATTGTCGCTCTCGTACCAATCGCTCGCAAGATCGCCGGCATTGCGTTCGGAGCCATCCTCGCCATGGGCTTCTTCCATGGTCTCGAAGCGTTCGTCCCTGGCCTCGCGATCGCCGCCGCTGCCTATATCCTCGTCATTTGACGCAAATTCCAGCAGCGGATTCTTTTCGACTTCCTGTGCGATGAACTGCGTGAGCTCGAAATGCGTCATCTGCAGCAACTGGATGGATTGCATCAGTTGCGGTGTCATCACCAGGCTCTGGCTTTGGCGCAGGAAAAGATTGGCCGATAGTGCCATGGCGGACGCGGGACTCCCCTTGAACTCCTCGGGAATCCGCGCCTCTTTTCACTAAAATTCTCGCGAAATTCCAACTGGCCCAAAAATTGCTTTTTTATTGGATTTGGTCAAGCGGAACTGTGAAGCCGAAGTAAATTTCCGGCGCACGGTAGCATTCGCTAATATTGGCGGATGGGAGGAAGGAATTTCAGCCTATCAGAGGCTGAAATTGTCACCCAGATACAGCTTGCGTACTTCAGGATTGCTGACGATGTCGTTCGCCCTGCCATGGGTGAGGACTTCACCCGCATGGATGATATAGGCGCGGTCGATCAGGCCGAGCGTCTCGCGCACATTGTGGTCCGTGATCAACACGCCGATACCGCGCGCCGTCAGGTGATGCACGAGGTTCTGAATGTCGGCGACCGAAATCGGGTCGACACCGGCAAAAGGTTCGTCGAGCAGCATGAAGGTCGGATCGGTGGCCAGCGCGCGGGCGATTTCCAGGCGGCGCCGCTCGCCGCCCGAAAGCGCGATCGCCGGCACGCTGCGCAGATTGCGAATGTGGAACTCCTCCAGCAATTCGTCGATCTTGCGCTCCCGCTTCGTTTTGTCCCTTTCGTGGACTTCGAGCACGGCACGGATGTTTTCTTCCACCGTCAGTCCACGGAAGATCGAGGCTTCCTGCGGCAGGTAACCGACACCGAGCCGCGCCCGGCGATACATCGGCATCGAGGTGACATTGTTGCCGTCGATCTCGATCGTGCCCTCATCGACCGGCACCAGTCCGGTGATCATGTAGAAACACGTCGTCTTGCCGGCGCCGTTCGGCCCCAGCAGTCCGACGGCTTCACCGCGGCGCACCACCAGCGAAACACCGTTGACGACACGTCGCGTCCGGTAGGTCTTGGTGAGGCCACGGGCGATCAGCGTGCCCTTATAGCGTGCCTTGTCCGCGGCCGGTGCGCTCGATGCCGCAGAAGACGGCCCGGGCACGCCGGGCAAGGTGGAGGTTGTCGATGTCGTCACGAGGGGGCCGGTATCAGTTTTTCTTTTGTTGTTGCTGCACTTGCTGCGACTTCGGGTCGAGCTGAATCTGGACGCGACCGCCACAGGAATCCAGCTGTGCTTCACCCGTCGCCATATGCACGGTGAGCTGGCAGCCTGTGAAAACATTCGGTCCGTCGGTCAAAACCACCTTCTTGCCCTTAAGGATCGCAAGCTGGTTGGCCATGTCGAAGGAGCCGTCCTCCGCCGTCGCCGTCTGCGTTCCGGAAACGAGGTAGACCTTGTCGGTGACCAGAATGTGGTCGATGTTGGCATCGCCCGACACGAGCGACTGGTTCTGCTCCTTGGCAGCCTTGGCAACCGGATTGTCGGGCTGCTTGGCATCTCCTGCCTGCTTCTTCTTGTAGAAGACCGTCATCTTGCCGGCCTGCATGGTCGTGGTGCCCTGGACCACCTTGACATTGCCGGTGAAGACCGCCTGGCTCTCCTGGTCATGGATCTCGAGCTTGTCGCTTTCGATCTGGATCGGTTGATCCTTGGAGAGGGCAAGACCCGGCATCGAGCTGGTCGTCGACTGCGCGCCGGCGTTTGCGGCCGCAAAGAAGACGGCTGCGCCAAAAGCACAGAGAAGGCCGGCCTTGCGCAAGCCGGAATTGAAAATTGAATTAGGCCAATACTTTATCATGAACCGCCCGGCTTCTGTTGGCTATCTGAATTATGGAGAGCGGCAGGTTCGATGTTCATCCGAACCTGCCCGTCGAATTCGATTACGCTCCCCTTATCCGTCATCTTGAGCGAACGCGCAACAACCGACATACCACCGCGGGTGATAGCAACCTCGTCCTGGCTGGAAAGGTCCCCCTTCTTCACATCCAGGAAGGCGGTCTTGAATTCGGCGTGCAGCCCGTTGTCCATCAGGATGGTAAAGGGCTCGGTCAGCTTCAGTGTATCGGCCTGGCGGTCGAAATCCGCGCTCGCGGCCGTAACATGGGCGATCACGTCGGTATTGACCGGCATTGATGCCTTGATGGTCTTGAGCGTGATCATGTTGGGATTCTTGATATCCTGAAGCGCTTTTTCGGCAAGCAGCGAGTAGTTGATACCATCCTTGTTGCGCCCGGCAATAGCGGGGCGTTCCATGACGACCTTGCCATCCTCGATCTTGGCGCCCTCGATCTGGATGTTTGCCGGCAGATAGGCGCGGATGACAGAGACGGCAATAAAAAGGAGCGAGATGATGATGGCGGCAAGCGGCAGCAGCACCCTGAGCCGCTTTACGCGGTTAGAATGGAAAATCGCGTCTTTATACGCGTTCCGTTCCGGCACCGAGCGTATTGCCTCGCCGGGGGGCTCGATCGTATTGAGCATGCAACAGGTCCGTCTTTTATGATCCGGAGAACCGCATTCACGCTATGCGAGGCTGTGCCAAAAAGCCTATCGGATCGTTTCGCATTATTGCACTGGCTTGCCAATATGGATTTTTTCCTGCTGTGGGCGAATTTTAGCAGAAAAATATACCATAAGCCGGTTTCATCAGGTCGGGCGATGTCCTATCTCATGAACCAGCAGAGCGGCGTCCGTCGACGACATCGAAAACGGGAAACGCTTTTCTCTAAGGATTGTGCCCGTTTCAAGGTGTCATACATCCGGTTTGTGGCGCTTTCAATTTGTTGCAGGGAGAAATAAGGCGTGATGGACAGTTCTGCAATCGCTGATCGGCGACAATTGCGCCGCAAGGTTGGTTTCTGGCGCATTGTTGCCGTTTTGCTCCTTGTGGCATTGGGTTTTGCGCTTTATCGCTTTGTTTCGGCCGACCTGCCGGATGCGCGGGGCCCGCAGATCGCCCGCGTCAAGATTTCCGGGCTCATTCAGGATGATCCGGAGCTGCTGGAGCGGCTGAAGAAGATCCGCGACAATGATCAGGTCAAGGCGCTGATCGTGTCGATCTCTTCGACCGGCGGAACGACCTATGGCGGCGAACGCATCTTCAAGGCAATCCGCGCCGTCGCCGCCAAGAAGCCGGTCGTATCGGACATCCGCACCGTCGCAGCTTCTGCCGGCTACATGATAGCGACAGCCGGCGATGATATCGTTGCGGGCGATACCTCCATCACCGGGTCGATCGGCGTCATCTTCCAGTATCCGCAGGTCAAGGACCTGCTCGACAAGGTCGGCGTTTCGCTCGATGAGATCAAGTCGGCACCGCTGAAGGCCGAACCGTCGCCCTTCCATCCTGCCAGCGAAGACGCCAAGAACATGATCCGCAACATGGTCATGGATAGCTATGGCTGGTTCGTCGATCTGGTGGCGGATCGCCGCAAGCTGTCGCGCGACGAAGTGCTGAAGCTTGCCGACGGCAGCATCTTCACCGGCCGCCAGGCGCTTCAGAACAAGCTAATCGACACACTCGGCGGCGAGGACGAAATCCTCGCCTATCTCGAAACGCGCAAGGTCAAGAAGGATCTGCCGATCGTCGATTGGAAGCCGGAAGACAAAACTTCGTCCTTCTTTTGGTCGGGTGCCGCTTCCTGGTTGCTAAATCGTCTCGGTTATGATGATTTTATTAAAGGAGAGAGTCTCCAGAAAATCATGACCGATAAGTTGTTTCTTGACGGCCTGCTTTCTGTTTGGCAGGGTGCAGCCAATTGATAAATCAATGATTTAAGGGGATAGCTGTGATCAAGTCGGAACTGGTGCAGATTGTTGCCGCCCGCAACCCGCATCTCTATCACCGCGACGTCGAAAATATCGTCAATGCTGTCTTGGATGAGATCACCGATGCGCTCGCAGCGGGAAACCGGGTTGAGCTTCGCGGCTTCGGTGCTTTTTCCGTCAAAAACCGGCCTTCACGCTCCGGTCGCAACCCGCGCACCGGCGATACGGTCTTCGTCGAAGAAAAATGGGTTCCCTTCTTCAAGACCGGCAAGGAATTGCGCGAGCGCCTGAATCCGGGCGCCGGCGACGACGAGGAAGACGACAACTGATCTGGCCATTCCGGCCGAGTTTCCCCAAATGCGCCGACGGAAATAGTTGTCGGACATGATTGTGCCGCGACGCGGTGGCACTTGAATTCAGCCGCCTCTTTTCTATTCTGCGGCTGAAGGCGGCTTGGGTGCGGGACATCCATGGCCGCGGACAAAGGAGCTGCGCAATGGCCAAGAAGATCGTCAATCTGCTGATATTGCTGCCGCTCGGCATCATCCTCATCATATTCTGCGTCGCCAACAGGCAATCCGTGACATTGGCCCTCAATCCGTTCCGACCGGAAGATCAGGTGCTGTCGCTGAATGCGCCGCTGTTCGTTTTGCTATTTGTGGCGCTGATCCTCGGTATGATCGTCGGGGCCGCGGTCACCTGGTTCAATCAGGGAAAGCATCGTAAACGTGCCCGCAATCAATCGCGGGAAGCGGTGCGCTGGCAGGCCGAAGCCGATAAGCATCGCACGCGTGCCGAAGAAATCGCCGGGCAGCTGCCGTCAAAGTGACGTGAAGTCGGCGAGCCGCATCTCTTTATAGTCGCCCTCCGGCGAGGCGCCGTCGCCGACGATCTCGAAGCCGAGCCTCCTATAAAAGGCCATGGCGCGGATGTTTTTGACCAGGCATTTCAGCCGATAGCGACGCCGAGGCCAATCCGGCAGGCCGGCAAGTAGTGCCTTGCCGACGCCGCGGCCCTGGAAGGCCGGCAGAACATAAAGCATATGGATGAAGTCATCCGGCTCCCAGACTGCGGCAAAGCCGGCAATTACACCATGCCCGTCCTCGCAGACGAACAGGCGTTCGCCATTGGTATGAATGGCAAAATCTTCAAGGGCGAAATGCCCGGGATCGACCCATAGGAACGTTTCGCGACGGACACGGAGATAGATCTCCGCAAGCTGCTGCATGTCCTGTTCGCGTGCAGGCCGGACGGCCCAGGTCTCGAATTTCGATGTCATGATCGACTATATGGGGCCGAAATATTCCGCTGGCAATCAGGCGCTCGCCTGGCCGTTGATGGCAGCGGTGAAATCGGCAAAAAACTGCTGCGCCAGCTTCTTGGCGCTGGAATCGACCAGGCGGGAGCCAAGCTGCGCGATCTTGCCGCCGACCTGCGCCTTCGCCTCATATTGCAGGATGGTCTCGTTGCCGTCTTCCTTGAGTATGACGTCCGCGCCGCCCTTGGCAAAGCCGGCAATGCCGCCCTTTCCTTCTCCCGAGATCGTATAGCTTTCCGGCGCATTGATGTTGGAAAGCTTGACCTCGCCGTTGAAGGAAGCCGAAACGGGGCCGATCTTCAGCTTGACGGTTGCCGTCAGCTCCGTCGGGGAGACCCAGTCGAGGCTTTGACAGCCGGGAATGCATTGTTTGAGGATTTCGGAATTGTTCAGCGCAGCCCAAACGGCATCTCTGGGTGCTGCGATCCGTTCCTCACCGGTCATGTCCATGCACAATCCTCCCAATGTGACATTTTGTGCATGGATCATCGCAGATCGGAAAGCGCTTTGCCAAGTGGCGGCCAGATGCTATTTGCACGCACATATCAATTTTGAGACAAGCATGGTGAAACATAGGGAAAGCCGGCCCGGCCAGAAAAATACGGGCGGCCTTGGGGCGAGACCCCGGCGTGACATGCCCGGCAAGCCGCCGGCAAAGCCCGCGCATGCTTCAAGGCCAGCCAAGCCTTTGCGTGATGCCAAGCCTCCGCGCGATCATGGCGAGCGTGTTGCAGAGTCGCGTTCTGCATCACCTGCCGCCGCCGCGCCGGAACGCCCGCTGATCGCCCGAACCGGTGAGCGTCCGCCGGAGCGCGTGCCGGTTATCCTGGAATCGCTCGGTGCCGGTGATTTCCACCTGATCGACAGCGGCAATGGCCTCAAGCTCGAGCAATACGGTCCCTACCGCATCGTCCGGCCTGAGGCACAGGCGCTGTGGCCGCCGTCGCTTGCCGCGCATATCTGGGATAATGCAGATGCGATCTTCACCGGCGATACCGATGAGGACGGCATGGGCCGCTGGCGTTTTCCGCGCGAGGCGCTCGGCGAGACATGGCCGCTGCAATTGCTCGGTGTCGATTTTCTCGGTCGCTTCACCGCATTTCGCCATGTCGGCGTCTTCCCGGAGCAGATCGTGCACTGGGCTTGGATGAAGGAGCAGGTCGAGGCGGCGCAACGGCCACTGAAGGTCCTGAATCTATTCGGCTACACCGGCGTCGCCTCCCTGGTGGCGGCTGCTGCCGGGGCTGAAGTGACGCATGTCGACGCTTCGAAGAAGGCGATCGGCTGGGCGCGCGAAAACCAGGCTTTAGGCCGCATGGAAAAAATGCCGATCCGCTGGATCTGCGAGGATGCGATGAAGTTCATCCTGCGCGAGGAGCGGCGCGGCAACAAATACGACATCATTCTCACCGACCCGCCGAAGTTCGGCCGCGGCCCGAATGGCGAGGTCTGGCATTTGTTCGAACACTTGCCGCTGATGCTCGATATCTGCCGCGAGATCCTGTCACCGAAGGCGCTCGGCCTGGTGCTGACGGCCTATTCGATCCGCGCCAGCTTCTATTCGATCCATGAGCTGATGCGCGAGACCATGCGCGGCGCCGGCGGCGCCGTCGAATCCGGCGAACTCGTCATCCGCGAGGCCGGCCTCGATGGCCGCACGCCGGGCAGGGCGCTTTCCACCTCTCTCTTCAGCCGCTGGGTGCCGAAATGAACCAGGATTTTCGTAGTGACGGCCCGCGCAAGGTCGGACAGGTCAAGGAGGTTACCTCGCTTGCCAACCCGATCGTCAAGGATATCAAGGCGCTGACGGTCAAGAAGTCCCGCGAGGAAAGCGGCGCCTTCCTGGCCGAAGGACTGAAGCTCGTCATCGACGCGTTAGAACTTGGCTGGACGATCCGAACGCTTGTTTACGCCAAGGCCGCCAAGGGCAAGCCTCTCGTCGAACAGGTCGCCGCCAAGACGGTCGCGGCCGGTGGGCTGGTGCTCGAGGTCAGTGAAAAGGTCATCGGCTCCATCACCCGTCGCGACAATCCGCAGATGGTGGTCGGCGTCTTCGAACAGCGCTGGCGGCCGCTTCGGGATGTCAGACCGAAGGCGGGCGAGACCTGGGTGGCGCTCGACCGCGTGCGCGATCCCGGCAATCTCGGCACCATCATCCGCACCGCCGATGCGGCCGGCGCCTCCGGTGTCATCCTCGTCGGAGAAACGACCGATCCGTTTTCGCTGGAGACCGTGCGTGCCACCATGGGCTCGGTCTTTGCCGTTCCTGTCGTCAAAGCGACGCCGGAGGAGTTTCTGGCCTGGAAGAAGACGGCCGGTGTCGCTGTCGTCGCCACCCATCTGGCGGGCGCCGTCGATTACCGCACCATCGATTACAAGAAGAAGCCCGTCGTCATCCTGATGGGTAACGAGCAGTCCGGCTTGCCGGATGCCCTGGCGAAAGAGGCCGATGCGCTCGCCCGTATCCCGCAGGCCGGCCGCGCGGATAGCCTCAATCTGGCGGTCGCGACGGCAGTCATGCTGTTCGAAGCACGCCGCCATATCCTGACCCTGAGCGAGACCCGATGACGGATAGCGAGACCCATGAGCAGCCGACTGCAAAGCCGGCCCTGTTTTCACGGCCCGTGCCGATCCTGATCTTCATCGTGGTTGCGGTCATTCTCGACCAGGCCATCAAGATCATGGTGGATCATTGGCTGCCGCTGCAGGAGATGGTGCCGGTCATTCCGATGCTGGCGCTCTATCGCACCTATAATCTAGGCGTGGCCTTCTCCATGCTTTCGGGCATGGACGGCTGGTTCATCGTCGGGATGCGGCTCGTCATCGTCGCCTTCGTGCTGTGGCTCTGGCGGCGCACGCCCGATCATCGCTGGCTCGCGCATATGGGCTTTGCCCTGATCATTGCCGGCGCGCTCGGCAATCTGCTTGATCGCTTTCTCTACGGTCACGTGATCGATTATATCCTGTTTCATACGCAGACATGGTCTTTCGCGGTTTTCAATCTTGCCGACAGTTTCATCACCGTCGGGGCAGGCTGCGTCATTCTCGACGAGCTTCTGATGCCGAAAAAGGCAAAAGTTTAAAATTCTAGCGAATCCCTGAAGGCATCAGGAAGAATGCCCATGTTAGCCAGACTGCATGAGCACTCTGGCAGATTTGCAGGAAAAGCTTGCCGCGGCGGCAGTTCACGACCAAACGGGACCGATCGAAGGGTTGGCCGCCGACGAGTCGTCGCTTGCAAAATCGACCGTGCCGCGTGAGGCAGGCCGGCACTCGGCGCCGCCTGCGCAAACCTGGTGGCTGCAAAGCCATTGGCTGAATGGTGGCGGTCTTGTGGCCGGGGCCGCCTGTCTTGCGATCGGCTTCGCCGGAGGTCCTCTGGTGCTTTTAGGCTTTCTTGGCCTCGCAGCCCTTGCGTTGGCAGCCGTCGGCATCGTCAAAACGCGAGGCGCTGCGCGCGAGCCCGAGATTGTCGCTGCCGATTTCAGCGAGAGCGATCACGATCGCCTATGGGAGCACAAGGAAAGCACCAGCCTCCTTGCCACCGTCCACGATGCGCTTGGCGACATCGCGGTCACGCGCAGTATCGATCGCCGGATTCTGCACGCCAACGCCACCTTCAGCAGATTGACCGGAAGGTCGCACCCCGAAGGCCTGACGCTGGAAGAAGCTGGCCTCGTATTCCGTGCCGTCACCGATGCGAAGCATCAGGATGCGGAAATCGCGACACCCGAGGGCCGGCGCATCTTCGCCTGGCACGATGTCATGTTCCGCGATGCGACGACCGGGCAATTATGCATACAGAGCATCGCGCGCGACGTGACGGAGGAGCGGCAGGCAGCCCGCCTGCGCGAAGACGCGCGGCTGAAGGCCGAATACAACAGTGCCGCCAAATCGAGGCTGCTCGCTACCGTCAGCCATGAGATCCGCACGCCGCTGTCGGGCATTCTGGGCATGAACCATCTGCTTGCCCAGACGCCGCTGACCCTGGAGCAAGCAAATTACCTGACGGGCATTCGTCAGTCGGGTCACGCGCTGGTGCAGCTGGTCGAAGATCTCCTCGATTTTTCCACGATCGAAGTCGGCCGCTTTCAGTTGCATCCACGCCAGGAGGCTTTGCGGCCGCTGCTGGAAGGCGTCATCGAGATGCTTGCGCATCGAGCCCATGAGAAGGGCATCGAAATTGCCGCGAGCGTTGCGGCCAATGTTCCCGAGAGCATGGAATTCGATCCAGCCCGGCTGCGCCAGATCCTGTTCAACGTCATCGGCAATGCGGTTAAGTTCACCCAGACCGGCGGTGTTCTAGTCAGCGTCGACCTCAACGGCCGGGATTTGACAATATCGGTGCGCGACAGCGGTCCCGGCATGACCGAGGAAGAGCAGGCCCGCGTCTTCGGCGAATTCGAGCAGGCCGGCACCACGGTGGAAAGAAGCGCCGGCACCGGCCTTGGCCTTGCAATCTCCGCCCGCATCCTGCGCGAATTCGGCGGCGGGCTCAGCGTTGCCAGCGAGCGCGGCGAGGGCAGCGAATTCGTCATCTCCTTCCCGGTCGGCCTGATTGCCGGCGAAGACGGATACGATCGGCGCAATACCATGCTTAGGGGATCTCGTATCCTGCTGCTGGCTCCCCAAGGGGCGGCAAGCACGGCCATCATGCGAACCATCCAGACCCTTGGCGGCCATTGCCGGCTGATCGGCCCGGGCGACATGGATGACCTGCTGCCTTCGTTTCCGATGGGCGAGGGCGGGGTCTGGACGGATCTCATCGTCGACCATCGCATGGCGCCCTGGTACTTCAGCGAGGGAAATGCGCTTGCGGTGCCGAGGCTGCGCAAGATCTTCCTGGTCAATCCCGAGGAGCGCAACACCCATCCGCTCGATCTTTTCGACGCCTGGCTCATCCGGCCGCTGCGCGAACAGTCGCTGATCGATGTGCTGAGAGGCCGCATGCGCGGCATGGAAAAGCGCGAAGCCTTGATCGAGGCAGTCTCCGAGATCGGCATAACGACACCAGAGTCGGAAGACCGCGCGCTCGATATTCTGCTGGGTGAGGATGACCCGGTCAATGCGATGCTGGTCCGGGCCATGCTCTCCAAGGCTGGCCACAGGGTTCGCCTCGTCGAGGATTTCGACGGTCTTCGAGCCCGCACCGAAGACGGCGAAGCGCGGCCGGAGGTGCTGGTGACGGATTTCAACATGCCGGGCGGTACGGGTGCGGCTGTGCTTGCGCAATTGCGCGCTCATGAGCGCAGGCATGGCCTGCCGCCGCTTCCGATCATAGTGCTGACCGCGGACAGCCGCGATTCGATCCGTCGTCAGGCACTGTTGGCCGGAGCCGATGCCGTCATCGTCAAGCCGGTCGATCCCGAAAAGCTGACGGCCGCGCTACGCGGCCTGTCGAGATCGGTCTTCGAACGCGCCTAGGCTGTG
>NZ_JBXSOR010000020.1:0-115014 GCF_057784455.1 Martinezella sp. CNPSo 3890
CACGAAAGAATGCCGATCGTCATCACAGGGCCGGGCGTACGCTACTATGATCTGCTGATCGAGGGCATAACCGAGGGCTTGGCGGAATCGCACGTCGTGCGCATGGAGGGCATGCCGGAGCTGCGTGTTATCGCCGACGAGCCGACGCTTGTCTTCGAAGGGCATCTGAACCGCGCATTTTCGATCATCGACAATGATATCGTGAAGAGGGGAGCTGCGATCGTGGAGCTGCGCGATCAGGCGGGTTGAGAGGTGAGGGCGGCGCAAGGCTTGGCAATGCGCTTGGCCGCAGGGTCGTCATCCCGATCAATCTGTCAGGCCCAAAGGCTGTTCGTCTTCGCGGACCTGAAGAATACGGTCGATCAGCCCCCATTCCAGAGCCTCTTCCGCCGTCATGAAGTGGTCGCGGTCCATGGCGCGTTCGAACTCTTCATAGGAGCGGCCGCAATGTTCGGCATAGAGCCGCGTCATGCGATGCTTCGTTCGCCTCATTTCTTCCGCGTGGATAAAGATGTCCGATGCCTGTCCCTGGAAACCGCCCAATGGCTGGTGAATATGGATGCTGGCATTTGGAAGCGCGGAGCGCTCACCCGGCTGGCCCGACATCAAGAGGAAGGAGCCCATCGAACGAGCGGTTCCCATGCATAGCGTATGCACCGGCGCACGAACATAACGCATGGTGTCGTACATTGCCAGACCGCTGGTCACGACACCGCCGGGCGAATTGATGTAGAGATGGATCGGTCTCTTGGGATTTTCGGCTTCGAGAAACAGCAGTTGCGCGCAGACGAGGGCGGAGACGTCATCGTTCACCTCGCCATTCAGGAAGATGATTCTCTCGCGCAACAGGCGGGAATAGATGTCGAAAGACCGCTCCCCTCTGCTGGACTGCTCGACGACCATAGGGACGAGTTGCATCGCTTCGCGCATCGGCGAACTCCAATGTTATTGAAAATTGTTGATCTATTCAGAACGTCAGGCGGCGCGCATGACGGTCAGGCTGTTATTGTTTGCCGCAGCCTTTTCAGTCTCACGAAGCCGAACGTCATCGAGCTCGTGGATGATCCGCAGGCAGGTGCCGCCGTTTGCGTTCGAAGATATCTTGAAAGTCACGATGCTTTCGAGGAAGGGCGGTGTGTCGTCCCGCAGCCTGTAGCTGACTTCTTTGCCCGGCGTGACTGATATCGACTCGGGACTGGCCAAGGCCTCCTGCGGCAGCCAGTTTTGGCGAAGCTCAGGGGTGCTGATTGCACGCCAGACTTTTTGCGGCGGTTCGCTGAGCTGGTATTCCAGCGCGATGCCGTTCTTTCGCTCAGGGATCTTGAGATTGTTCATTGATCCATATCCTTCAGCAACAGCTTGAGAGCTTCGATGCGGGCGGGCCAGTATGCGCGGTATTTCGCCAGCCACTGGGCGATGAGGGCAAGTCCCTCCGGATCGACCTCGTAATTCACGAAACGCCCCTGTCGTTCTTCCCTGACCAGCCCGGCACTCCGCAGAACCGCTAAGTGCTGCGACATCGCCGGCTGGCTGATGTCGATACCTTCGCGCAGAGTGCTGGCATTCATGCCGCCCGTCGCCAGCTTTTCGAAGATGGCGCGGCGGGTCGGATCGGCCAAAGCCCGGAATATCTCATTCTCTATCATGGCAACAGATAAGCATAGACTTATCTGATTCGCAAGAGATTTCCATCGAAGCCTCTCGGGAGCTCCAGATCGCGCCAAAGAAAAAGTCCGCCGCGAATGGAGATCGCGGCGGACTTTTGGGAGGATCACATTCCTTGAGGAATGGAGGCGGCTTAGTCGATCTTTACCAGGCGGCCTTCCTTGACGGACTGCAGCGCGGCATCCGCCAGCTTCAGTGCGGCAAGGCCATCGGCGCCCGATGGTGTGATGGCCGCGCCCTTTTCGACAGCGGCGATGAAGCTCGCGATCTCGTTGGCATAGGCTTCGGTGTAGCGTGTCATGAAGAAATCATGCAGCGGCGGGCGGGTGTAGCCATCGCCGTTGGCGACTTCGATGGAGAAGGGGCGCTGGTTTTCAGCGGAAACCAAGCCCTTCGAGCCATGGATCTCGATCCGCTGGTCGTAGCCGTAGGTGGCCCGGCGCGAGTTGGAGATAACAGCCTGCTTGCCCGACGCCGTCTGAAGAATGACGGAAACGCTGTCGTAATCGCCGGCTTCGCCGATTGCCTTGTCAACCAGAACGGCGGCAGTTGCAGTGACGGCAACCGGTTCTTCGCCGAGCAGGAAGCGGGCCATGTCGAAATCGTGGATGGTCATGTCGCGGAAAATGCCGCCGGAGCGCTTGATGTAATCGACAGGCGGGGCGCCCGGATCGCGCGAGGTGATCGTCACCATCTCCACGGTGCCGATGCGGCCTTCGTCGATCGCCTTTTTCACAGCCATGAAATGCGGGTCGAAGCGGCGGTTGAAGCCGACCATCAGCTTGCCCTTGGTTTCCTCGACAACCTTGATGCAAGCCTTGACGCGTGCGACGTCGAGATCGATCGGCTTTTCGCAGAAGACGGCCTTGCCGGCACGTGAAAAGCGCTCGATCAGGTCGGCGTGGGTATCGGTCGGCGTGCAGATGACGACGGCATCGATATCCTTGGCGGCTTCGATCGCCTGGATGGTGCGGACTTCGCAGCCATAGGCGGCGGAGATGGCTTCCGCAGCCACCGGAAACGCATCCGCAACGGCGACGAGCTTGGCGTTGGCATCGCCGCTGACGGCTTTCGCATGCACCTTGCCAATGCGTCCTGCACCGAGCAGACCAAATCTGACAGTCATTTCTACCTCCCTGAATTCGGAATAAATGGACCGAATATAAATCTCTATGGAATTTTCATTCCATTTTCCGGTGGCGGCGTCAAGCCGCCTGAACTTCACAATTCTCAAAATCACCGTTCGATGCCGGCTTAGCCGAAATCCGCTCAAGGAGCCTTATTTTATCCGGACGGCTTCACAATTTTCCCGATGATGCGCTAAAGACATGTCTTCTTGAATAGGCAAAAGAGACCCATGCAACTGATCGATCCCAGCCATCCGCTCTACAAGCCGCTTTGGGTGCGCATCCTCATCGTGGCCGTCTGCTTTGGCTGGGCAGCCGTCGAAACGCTCGGCTCGCAGCCGTTTTGGGCGATGCTGTCGGGTGCGCTCGGCGCCTATTCGGCCTGGATGTTGCTTCTGAATTTCAAACCACAACCACCCGAAGCGACCAGTGCTGCGCCCGCGCAAGACGAGCCCGCCGAGGATGACGAACCGGCAGACGACAAGAAATAATCACCGCCTGAGGCGGCGTATGGCTTCGTCGATCAGCTGATTGGCGAGTGTCATGCGGGTCGTCGCCTGTTCGCGGAAGAGGGTGGCGACGCTGTCTGGATGATTGGCCTTGGCGAAGTTACGGCGCTTTTCCTGCAGAGTTTCGCGTGTGAGGTCGGAGGTGATTGCGAGTTCGGCTGCAACCTCTTCCCGTGACGTTCGGCTGAGATGCTCGGGCATGACCGGCGGCTCCGGTTCTTGCGGCGCGGGTTCGGGCTTTGGTTCCAATTCAGGCAGGATGACGGGATCGCCAAGATTGTCGCGATAGGCTTCATCGGGCCGTTGCGCCCCGGGGGTCTCGCCGCCCAGAACCGTTGCTGCAAAGCTGACGTTCAGGCCGCGGACGCGATGCGCGGCCTCTTCCTTTTCTGAGCCGTCCTCTTCGCTGTCGAGACGGTCGAGCACGGATTGAAACAATGATTGCTTGAACAGCATGTGTGATCTCCACGCCAAGCTTCATAGGAGTGGAAGTTGGCGCGGAGCTTATGGCTTGCACTTATGTCAGCGAGAGATGCCGGCTCTCTTCCAGGATCATGTCATGCAGCAGACGTGCGCTCGGTGGCATGGCGCGTTCGCGCGCGGTGATAAGGCTATAGGGCCTGACGTCGATATCGAAATCGATCGGCAGGATAGAGGATTCGCCGGCCTGAGATGTCTGCCCGCAGATGAATTGCGCCATGTCGAGCGCGATCGGCGCAATCGCATCCGTCTTGCAGACGACCGCAAGCGTCAGAAGCAGAGACGAAGTGTTGACGACGTTTTCCGGCAAGGGCACGCCTGCGGCAAGGAAGATGTCCTCCACCTTGCGGCGAAGCAACGTGCCCGGAGGCTGGAATACCCAATCGTAACCGGCCAGATCATGCAGGCCGGCAACGCCCTTCTCAAGCAGCGGATGCCCATTGCGGACCACCAGGCAGGCTTTCTCGACGCCGATCTCATGGGCGGTGAACAGACGCGGATCGAGATCATCCGGGATGCGGCTGATAATGAAGTCGTGGCGGGCGGCGAGCAGCTCGCGCGCGAGCACATTACTGTTCTCGACCTCGATATTGATCTCTATGCCAGGATAGGTGCGTGTCACGCGCTGGATCGCCGGGACGACAAGGCTGATCGCCGGCGCGGTCACAGCCCCCAGAAAGACCGAGCCGCCCTTGCCGGTCCGTAAGGCACCAAGCTCCCGGCCTGCCTCGCGCAGCTCCAGCAGGATCTTGCGCGCCCGCTTGGCGAGAGCGAGGCCGAAAGGGGTCAACACGACGCCTCTGGCGACACGCTCGTAAAGCGGGCTTTTGACAATCGACTCCATTTCTGAGAGCATGCGTGAAGCTGCAGGTTGTGACATATTCATGGACTCAGCGGCCGCAGAAATTTGCCCGTGATCCTCGATCGTGACGATCATGCGCAGGTGATTGAGCTTCAAACCGGCTTTCAACAACGCATCGTCGCGAAAATTGTCGGAATGAATCTCAATGCCATCGCTCACATAATCGTTATATATTTTCTCCATAACGGCCAATTTTCCCCTTCATCGGCAAAAAAGTACTATTTTTTAACATTATACCAAACTTGGTATATGTTGAGCCAGTTATTCTATTTGACAGTTATACGAAATCGTACGAGTTTGCCGATTGTGCGCTGGGTACAGCTCATAAACCGTGAGAGCGTGGAGGAGACCTACTTCGTTTCTCACAATTAGAAGTAAATCATTCCTTCTACGGAACCTGCCGCAGTTTCGGGCGGGCATTTTTTGTCCGCCGCATTTATCAACAAGGGAGAGAGTAATGAAATCCATTATCTCATTGATGGCCGGCGCTGCGTTCGGCGTCGCTACGCTGGTGGTACCTGCCTTCGCGGCGGACAAGGGCACGGTAGGCATCGCCATGCCGACCAAGGCTTCGGCTCGCTGGATCGATGACGGCAACAACATCGTCAAGCAGCTCCAGGCTGCCGGTTATGGCACCGACCTGCAGTATGGCGACGACGACATTCCGAACCAGCTCTCGCAGATCGAGAATATGGTCACCAAGGGCGACAAGGTCCTCGTCATCGCTTCGATCGACGGCACCACGCTGTCCGACGTTCTGCAGAAGGCTCACGATGCCGGCATCAAGGTCATCGCCTATGACCGTCTGATCCGCAACAGCCCGAATGTCGACTATTATGCGACCTTCGACAACTTCAAGGTCGGCGTCCTGCAGGCAAACTCGATCGTCGACGCTCTCGGCCTCAAGGATGGCAAGGGCCCGTTCAACATCGAGCTGTTCGGCGGTTCTCCGGACGACAACAACGCCTTCTTCTTCTACGACGGCGCAATGTCGGTCCTGAAGCCGTACATCGACAGCGGCAAGCTGGTCGTAAAGTCCGGCCAGATGGGCATGGACAAGGTCGGTACGCTGCGTTGGGACCCGGCAACGGCCCAGGCCCGCATGGACAACCTGCTGTCGGCCTACTACACCGACGCTCATGTCGATGCGGTTCTGTCTCCGTATGACGGCCTGTCGATCGGTATTCTCTCCGCGCTCAAGGGCGTCGGCTACGGTTCCGGCGGCGTGAAGCTTCCGATCGTCACCGGTCAGGACTCCGAAATCCCGTCGGTCAAGTCGATCATTGCCGGCGAGCAGCACTCCACGATCTTCAAGGACACCCGTGACCTCGCCAAGGTTACCGTCAACATGGTCAACGCCCTGATGGAAGGCAAGACGCCTGAAGTCAACGACACGAAGACCTACGACAATGGTGTCAAGGTTGTTCCGTCCTACCTGCTGACCCCGGTCGCAGTCGACAAGACCAACTACGAGAAGGTCCTCGTTGAGGGCGGTTACTACAAGGCTGACCAGCTGAAGTAATTTTTCAATAGACCGGTCAGGGCTCGCTGAAAGGCGGGCCCTGGCTTTCATATTTAAGACGATCGCGCGGTCTGCTATGTTCAGTCGCGGCGTTGGATTTGGACAATGGACAATACCATTCTCGAAATGCGGAACATCACCAAGTCGTTCCCCGGTGTGAACGCCTTGGAAAATGTCAATCTGAAAGTCCGTCAGGGCGAGATCCATGCCTTAGTTGGCGAAAACGGAGCCGGCAAATCCACCCTGATGAAGGTGCTTTCAGGCGTTTATCCGGCCGGCACCTATGAAGGCGACATCTACTACGATGGCGGGGTCCGCCAATTCAAGACGATCAGGGATTCCGAAGACATCGGCATCATCATCATCCATCAGGAGCTGGCGCTCGTTCCGCTTCTGTCGATCGCCGAGAACATTTTCCTGGGCAATGAGGTCGTCGCCAATGGCATGATCAATTGGCAGGAGACTTTCAGCCGGACCAAACAGCTTCTTTCCAAAGTGGGCCTCAAGGAATCTCCGAACACGCTCGTGACCGACATCGGCGTCGGCAAGCAGCAGCTCGTCGAGATCGCCAAGGCCCTGTCGAAGAGCGTCAAGCTGCTCATTCTCGACGAGCCGACGGCATCGCTGAACGAAAACGATTCCGATGCGCTGCTCAATCTCCTCATGGAGTTCCGCAAGCAAGGCATCACCTCGATCATCATCACGCACAAGCTCAACGAAGTGCGCAAGGTGGCCGACCAGATCACTGTGTTGCGCGACGGCATGACGGTGAAGGCGCTGGACTGTCACGAAGAAGAGATCAGCGAAGACATCATCATTCGCAACATGGTGGGGCGCGAGCTTGCCGACCGCTATCCGCCGCGTTCGGTGCCGATCGGCGAAACGATCTTCGAAGTGAAGAACTGGAATGCCTTCCACCAGCAGCATCGCGATCGCCAGGTTCTGCACAATATCAACATCAATGTGCGCAAGGGCGAAGTGGTCGGCATTGCCGGTCTGATGGGCGCGGGCCGTACCGAATTCGCCATGAGCGTCTTCGGCAAGTCCTATGGCCACAAGATCAGCGGCGAGGTCTTCCTGGACGGCAAACTGGTCGATACCAGCACGGTGCGCAAGGCGATCGATGCCGGTCTTGCCTATGTGACCGAAGACCGCAAGCAGCTCGGCTTGGTTCTGACCAACAGCATCCTGCACAACACGACGCTTGCCAATCTGCTTGGCGTTTCCAAGGCGACCGTCATTGACGACGTGCGCGAGTTGCAGGTGGCGACGAACTATCGCTCCAAGCTGCGTATCCGTTCGGCCGGCGTCTTCCAGGAAGCGGGCAACCTCTCCGGCGGCAACCAGCAGAAAGTGGTGCTGTCGAAATGGCTGTTCTCGGACCCGGACGTCCTGATCCTCGATGAGCCCACACGCGGCATCGACGTCGGCGCCAAATACGAAATCTATTCCATCATCAACCAGCTTGCCGCCGACGGAAAGGGTGTTCTGATGATTTCATCGGAAATGCCCGAGCTTCTCGGTACCTGCGACCGCATCTACGTCATGAACGAGGGTCGAATTGTTGCCGAACTGCCGAAGGCAGAGGCAAGCCAGGAGAGTATCATGCGCGCTATTATGCGCTCAGGGGAGAAGCATCAATGAGTTCGGCCAACCCAGCCACGGAAAGCAGCCACGTCGTTTCAATCGGCGACCATATCCGCAACAACATCCGCGAATACGGTATGTTGATCGCGCTCGTCGTCATCATGCTGCTGTTTCAGTACTTGACGAACGGCGTTCTCTTCAGGCCGCAGAACCTGACCAACATCGTCCTGCAGAATTCGTTCATCGTCATCATGGCGCTCGGCATGCTGTTGGTTATCGTGGCCGGCCATATCGACCTTTCGGTCGGTTCCGTCGTCGGCTTCGTCGGGGCGGTTGCGGGCGTTCTGGTCGTGCAGATGCATATGAATCTTGCGCTCGCGACGGTCATTTGTCTGCTGATGGGGGCCGCGGTCGGCGCCTGGCATGGGTATTTCATTGCCTACCACCGCATTCCATCATTCATCGTGACGCTGTCAGGCATGCTGGTTTTCCGTGGCCTGACCTACACGATCATCAACACAACCGGTAACGGCAGCAGCATCGGTCCGTTCCCGCCGGCATTCCAGATCGTTGCGACGGGCTTCATTCCGGATTTCGCCGATATGGGCGGTATCCACTCGACGTCGATCTTACTGACCGTCGCCATCCCGATCGTCATGTTCCTGCTGTCATGGCGGCGCCGTACCGTTAACGAGAAGCACGGTATCGATGTCGAGCCGTTCAGCTTCTTCCTTGCCCAGAATCTGGTGGTTGCCGCTGCGACCATCTTCATCGGCTATCAGATCTCTTCCTACAGAGGCCTGCCGAACGTTCTGGTTCTCATGCTGCTTTTGATCGCGCTCTACAGCTTTGCCACGCAGCGCACGACGATCGGTCGCCGCATCTATGCGATGGGCGGCAATGAAAAGGCGACGAAGCTCTCGGGTATCGATACCCGCCGCCTGACCTTCTACACCTTCATCAACATGGGCATCCTGGCGAGCATCGCCGGCATCATCATCGCGACACGCCTGAATTCGGCAACCGCAAAGGGCGGCGACGGCCTCGAACTTGACGTCATCGCGGCCTGCTTCATCGGCGGTGCGTCGGCCTCCGGCGGCGTCGGCAAGGTGACGGGTGCCGTTATCGGCGCTTTGATCATGGGCGTACTGAACCAGGGCATGTCGATCCTCGGATACCAGACGGACTCCCAGAAGATGATCAAGGGTGCGGTCCTGCTCGCTGCCGTGTTCATCGACGTCTACAACAAGAACAAGGGCTGATCGCTTAAGCGACCAGCCGAGACTTTAAAACCAAATCCATGACAGAGTCCGGCTCTCGCTGAGAGCCGGAACGGGAAACTGCATCCAATCTCTGTCTGTTAGGAAAGGATGAAAGACATGCTCATCTCGCAGATCAAGGGTTCGAACGGCGAGATCGTCGTTGCGGTCCGCAACGGATCCGGCGAAGCTGCCAAGGTCGTCGTCAATGGCGGTAGCGTCTACAAGCTTGCGATGGAGGCCGCCGATAGCGGCAAGTCGCTGGCATCGGTGATCGAGGCACATGGTCTCGGTGAGGCGATCGATCTCGAAAAAGCCTATGCAGAGGGCCGTTTCCTGCCGCCGATCACGCATCCGGACGCTGCGCACCTGCACCTGACCGGCACCGGTCTGACGCATCTCGGCTCTGCCGCGACGCGTGATTCCATGCACAAGAAGACGACGGAAGCCGCTGAGGAGACGCTGACCGACTCCATGAAGATGTTCAAGATGGGCATCGAGGGTGGCAAGCCGAAGGCGGGCGAGAAGGGCGTTCAGCCCGAGTGGTTCTACAAGGGCAATGGCTATGGCGCTGCGGCCCCGGGTGCGGCACTCGTATCTCCATCCTTCGCGCTCGATGGCGGCGAAGAGCCGGAAATGGCCGGTATCTATGTCATCGCCAAGGACGGCACGCCGTTCCGTATCGGATTTGCGCTGTCGAACGAATTTTCCGATCACGTCACCGAGCGGATCAACTATCTCTATCTCGCCCATTCCAAGCTGCGTCCGGCAAGTTTCGGCCCGGAAATCCGCATCGGAGTGGCGCCGGAAGATATTCGCGGCACGTCCCGCATTAAGCGCGGCGACAAGGTGATTTTCGAGAAGCCTTTCCTCTCCGGCGAAGCGAACATGTCGCATACCTTCGCGAATCTTGAATATCACCACTTCAAATACGGCATCTTCCGCGTTCCAGGCGATGTGCATGTGCATATGTTCGGCACTGCGACGCTTTCGTTTGCGGAAGGCATCAAACCGGAAGTCGGCGATGTCTTCGAAATCGAAGTTGGCGAGTTCGGCCTGCCGCTGCGCAATCCGCTGGCGATCGATGCCGAGGAGAATGTGGCTGTTCGCCAGTTGTAATGCATCGAGCCCGGCCGCAAGGGATCGGCCGGGCGTCTTCAATACGATCCAGGAAGGCATGACGCCATGACCATTCATCAGAACTTGATCGCCGGGGAGTGGACGGGGACGAACGGCACCGAGAACATCAACCCGTCGGATACGAACGAGGTCGTCGGCCTCTATGCGAGCGCAAGCGCGCAGGACGTCACGGATGCGATCGCTGCTGCGAAGGCTGCTTTTCCGGCCTGGTCGCGCTCCGGCATTCTAGAGCGCCACACGATCCTGAAGAAGGCCGGCGAGGAGATCCTGGCGCGCAAGGACGAACTCGGCGCGCTGCTTGCTCGCGAAGAAGGCAAGACGTTGCCCGAGGCGATCGGCGAAACGATCCGCGCCGCCCAGATCTTCGAATTCTTCGCCGGCGAGGCGCTGCGCCTGGCAGGCGAGGTGCTTCCTTCGGTGCGTCCGAACATCGGCGTCGAGATCACCCGCGAGCCGCTCGGCGTCATCGGCATCATCACGCCCTGGAACTTCCCGATCGCTATTCCCGCCTGGAAGATCGCGCCGGCGCTCTGCTACGGCAACACCGTCGTCTTCAAGCCGGCCGATCTAGTGCCCGGCTGCTCATGGGCGATCGTTGATATCCTGAACCGCGCCGGTCTGCCGAAGGGTGTGCTGAACCTCGTTATGGGCAAGGGTTCGGTCGTCGGCCAGGCAATGCTCGACAGCCCGGTTCTTTCCGGTATCACCTTCACCGGCTCGGTCGGCACCGGCAAGCGCGTGGCGCTGTCTTCGGTCGAGCATGGCCGCAAGTATCAGCTTGAGATGGGCGGCAAGAACCCGATGGTGGTGCTTGACGATGCCGATCTGACGGTTGCCGTCGAGGCGGCCGCCAATTCTGCCTTCTTCTCGACCGGCCAGCGCTGCACGGCTTCGTCGCGTCTCATCGTCACCGAAGGCATTCACGACAGGTTCGTGGCGGCGCTGACGGAGAAGCTGAAGACGCTCAACGTCGACAATGCCATGAAGTCGGGCACGCATATCGGCCCGGTCGTCGATGCCAAGCAGCTGAAGACGGATACGGACTATATTGAGATCGGTAAACAGGAAGGCGCCAAGCTTGCCTTCGGCGGCGAGCTCGTCAGCCGCGACACGCCCGGCTTCTATCTGCAGCCGACGCTCTTCACGGAAGCGACGAACCAGATGCGCATCAGCCGCGAAGAGATTTTCGGGCCGGTCGCTTCCGTCATCCGGGTGAAGGATTACGAAGAGGCGCTGGCCACGGCCAACGACACGCCGTTCGGCCTGTCCTCGGGCATTGCCACGACGAGCCTGAAGCATGCGACGCATTTCAAGCGCAATGCGGAAGCGGGCATGGTGATGGTCAACCTGCCGACGGCGGGCGTCGATTTCCACGTGCCGTTCGGAGGCCGCAAGGGCTCGTCCTTCGGCCCGCGCGAGCAGGGAAAATATGCCGCCGAATTCTTCACCACCGTCAAGACGGCTTACACGCTCGCCTGATCATCGATTTTAAAGCCCAGGCGCGAACGAGGCTGTCTGGGCGACGCAAAGGGTACTGAGACATGAAAAAGAAAGCTGAATGGCCGCGCAAGCTGCGCTCTTACGACTGGTTTGGCGGCACCGGCAAAAATGCGATCATGCATCGCTCCTGGATGAAGAACCAAGGCCTGCCGGCCGATACATTCGACGGTCGTCCGATCATCGGCATCTGTAACACCTGGTCGGAGCTGACGCCTTGCAACGCGCATCTGCGCGATCTCGCAGAGCGCGTGAAGCGCGGTGTCTACGAGGCGGGCGGTTTCCCCGTGGAATTCCCGGTCTTCTCCGTCGGCGAAAGCACGCTGCGCCCGACGGCCATGATGTTCCGCAACCTCGCTGCCATGGACGTGGAAGAAGCGATCCGCGGCAATCCGGTCGATGGCGTCGTGCTGCTCGGCGGCTGCGACAAGACTACGCCGAGCCTGCTGATGGGCGCGGCTTCGGTCGACATCCCGGTCATCCTCGTTTCCGGCGGTCCGATGCTGAACGGCAAGTGGCGCGGCAAGGATGTCGGTTCCGGCACGGCGATCTGGCAGTTCTCGGAAATGGTGAAGTCCGGCGAGATGTCGCTGGATGAATTCATGGATGCGGAGCAGGGCATGGCCCGCTCGGCCGGCAGCTGCATGACCATGGGCACGGCCTCGACGATGGCGTCGATGGCCGAAGCGCTCGGCATGACCTTGCCCGGCAATGCCGCGATCCCGGCTGTCGATGCGCGCCGCCGCGTCATCTCGCAGCTTTCAGGCCGCCGCATCGTCGACATGGTCAAGGAAGACCTGAAACCATCGGACATCCTGACCAAGGAAGCCTTTGAGAACGCGATCCGCGTCAACGGCGCCGTCGGCGGCTCGACCAACGCCGTTCTGCACCTCCTCGCGCTTGCCGGCCGCGTTGGCGTCGATCTGTCGCTGGATGATTGGGATCGTCTCGGCCGCGAAGTGCCGACGATCGTCAACCTGCAGCCGTCGGGCAAGCACCTGATGGAAGAGTTCTACTATGCCGGCGGTCTGCCCGTCGTCATCAAGGCGGTTGGCGAGATGGGCCTGCTGCACAAGGACGCGATCACCGTGACCGGCGATACGATCTGGGCCGGCGTCAAGGATGTGGTCAACTACAATGACGACGTCATCGTCCCGAAGGAAAAGGCGCTGACGCAGTCGGGCGGTATCGCCGTTCTGCGCGGCAATCTTGCGCCGAAGGGTGCTGTCCTGAAGCCGTCGGCTGCATCGCCGCATCTGATGCAGCACAAGGGTCGCGCTGTCGTCTTCGAAAGCATCGAGGACTATCACGCCCGTATCAACCGCGATGATCTCGATATCGACGAGAACTGTATCATGGTGCTGAAGTATTGCGGCCCGAAGGGTTATCCGGGCATGGCCGAAGTCGGTAACATGGGCCTGCCGCCGAAAGTGCTGAAGAAGGGCATCACCGACATGATCCGCATTTCCGATGCGCGCATGTCCGGTACGGCCTACGGCACCGTCATCCTGCACACCGCTCCGGAAGCTGCCGACGGCGGCCCGCTGGCGCTGGTGCAGAACGGCGACATCATCGCCGTTGACGTTCCCGCCCGCACCATCCAGCTCGAAGTATCGGATGATGAACTGGCCAAGCGCCGCGCTGCATGGGTTTCTCCGGTCAAGCCGCTCACCGGCGGTTACGGCGGTCTCTATGTCAAGTCGGTCATGCAGGCAGACACCGGCGCCGACCTCGACTTCCTCGTTGGCCCGCGCGGCTCGGAAATCCCGAACAATCGCGATAGCCATTAAAGGCTTATCTTCTGGAATTGGAAAAAGGGGCGGGACGAGGGTTCGGCCCCTTTTTCGTTACTGGGACTTCGAGGCGGCATTGACTATTTTGCACGAAATGACCATGTTTTATGTACATCTGTACGGGAATAGTGTCCATGTCTGTCAAATCTGTCGGTGCAGCCGAATTCAAGGCAAAATGTCTTCATCTGATCGATCAAATGGGCGATGATGGAGAGCCTATTATCATTACGAAGCGTGGAAAGCCGGTCGCTCTGCTGACTCCTGCGTCGGAGAAAACAGATCGCCCCAGCATTATCGGCGCGATGAAGGGTACTGTCCTCCATTATGACGATCCGTTCCTGCCCGCTATCGATGCTGAAGAATGGGACGCGACGCGTTGATCGTCATCGATACGCATATTCTGATCTGGGCTATGCACGACGATCCTAGGCTGAGTGCTCGGGCTCGTAAGCTTATCGATGAAACGACGGCGCGCAGTCGCATTTTGGTCTCCGCGATCACTCCTTGGGAAGTCGCTATGCTTGCAGAGAAAGGGCGTATCGCACTTGGTGATGACGTTGGCCGTTGGCTCGCCACGGCACTGGCTTTGCCTGGTTTGGAGCTAGCTCCCATAGAGCCACAGATCGCGGTGGACAGCGTTCGGCTGCCGGGTGAATTCCATGCCGATCCGGCAGACCGAATTATCGTGGCGACAGCACGCTTTCACCGTATTCCGCTGCTGACAGCCGATGATGCAATCCTTCGCTATGGCGGCAAAGGCCATGTCGAGGTTTTTTCGGCAGAATGAATTTGCCTATCAGCTCTGGCTTTGGCTCTGACTTTGCCCCTGGCTCGCGACCGTCACCTTGACCATAAGGGTTTCGCCCGGCGTGCCGATGCGCATGCCCGAGACAGGTGCCGCATCCCGATAGCATAGGCCGGTCGCGATGCGGACATAACGGGCATCGGGGCAGACGTTGTTGGCCGGGTCGAAGCCGACCCAGCCGAGGCCGGGAACGTGTGCTTCGGCCCAGGCATGCGTCGCAGCCTGCTCGTTCTTGCCTTCCATCATCAGGTAGCCGGAGACGTAACGGGCCGGGATCTGCAACGCACGGGCGCCAGCTAGGAAGATATGGGCGTGGTCTTGGCAGACGCCGCTCTTTGCCTCCAGTGCCTGCTCCGCCGTTGTCTCCGTATTGCTGGTGCCCGGCTTGTATTCCACGGTCTCGTGGATCGCTTTCATCAGCGCATGCATCTTACCGAGCTCGTTGTCGCCTGAAACGCTACGCAACAGCTCCCTCGTCAGCTTGCCTGCCTTGGTGCGTGGTGATTCCCGCAGAAAGAGCCAGAGGGGGCTGAAGCCCACATGTGGGCCAATCACGCCGTTCAGATCCTGTGTCTCGACTTCGCCTGAGGCAATGATCTTCGTTGCGTCCTGCTGCCCATCGAGCGACACCAGCGTGGCGCGATTGCCGAACTGGTCGTCGTATTCCACCTCGGGCTTGGCGCCTTCAACCGAGAGCTTCCAGTCGATGACCGTCTGTCCCACGCCGGTCAGCGGCGTCAGGTGCAGTCGCTGCAGCGAGAATTGCGCCGGCTCGTCGTAGCGATATTCTGTGATGTGGCTGATCGTCAGTCTCATGATATCGCCCGCCTATTCGTAGAACCGGTAGCCGTCGGAAATTTCGGCGCCCAACTGGTTGTTGCGTGCGACGAAATCCTCAAGGAACTCATGCAGGCCCTGGTCCATGATGCGCTTGATCGTCAGCTTTTGCAGCGACTGGCGGATGGCTTCCGCCGTATTGTGCGCTGGCAGCTTTTTTTCATATTCGGCGCTGAGATAGCCGATATTGCTGACGATCTTTTCATAGCAATAGGCGAGCGAACGCGGCATTTGACCATTGAGGATCAGGAAGTCGGCAATGTTCGCCGGCTTGTATTCCGGATCATAGGCCCATTTATAGGCCCGGTGCGCGGAGACTGATCTGAGGATCGATTCCCATTGCGCGTTGTCGAGCGAGGAGCCGACATGCGAGACGGATGGTAGCAGCACGTAATATTTGACATCGAGGATGCGTGCCGTGTTGTCTGCGCGCTCGATGAAGGTGCCGATGCGGGCGAAGTTATAGAGCTCGTTGCGCAGCATCGAGCCGTGGAAGGCGCCGCGGATGAGGCCCGCTCGCTGCTTGATGACGTCGATCGTCTCAGGCAGCTCGGCCGTCTTCAGCTTCTTGCCGAGCAGCGACTTCAGCTCGATCCAGCATTCGTTGGTCGCCTCCCACGTGTCGCGGGTCAGCGCCGTGCGCACCATGCGGGCATTGTTGCGGCCATATTCGATGCAGGACATGACGCTCGACGGATTGGAGCGGTCGCGCATCAGATAATCGATCGCGTCGGCGCCGGTCAGTTTGTTATGCACCTCATCGTAGGCTTCGCGCACGCCGGCGCTTTGCAGGACTCCATCCCAGTCGTCATCGACGGCATCGCTGCGGGTCAGCGACATGCGCTGGCCGGCGTCGACAAGGCGGGCTATGTTTTCGGCGCGCTCGATGTAACGGAACATCCAGTAGAGGCCATTCGCGGTTCTTCCCAGCATGTCCGATCAGTCCTCCAGAACCCAGGTATCTTTGGTGCCGCCGCCCTGGCTGGAATTGACCACCAGCGAGCCTTCCTTCAGCGCCACGCGGGTCAGACCGCCGGGGATGATCCGCACCTTGTCGGAGACGAGGACGTAGGGCCGCAGATCGACGTGCCGCGGCGCAATACCCTTGTTGACGAGGATAGGCACGGTCGAGAGCGAAAGGGTTGGCTGCGCGATGTAGTTGTTCGGCTTGCTCTTGAGCTTTTCGGCAAAGGCCGCCCGCTCCTTTTTCGTGGCCGTCGGTCCCACAAGCATGCCGTAGCCGCCGGACCCGTGGACTTCCTTGACGACGAGATCGGCGAGGTTATCGAGCACATATTGCAAGCTGCTGGGTTCCGAACAGCGCCAGGTCGGCACGTTTTCAAGGATCGGCTTGCGGCCGGTATAGAATTCGACGATCTCAGGCATGTAGGAATAGATCGCCTTGTCGTCGGATATGCCGGTGCCGGGTGCATTGGCGATGGTGATATTGCCGGCGCGATAGACATCCATGATGCCGGGAATGCCGAGTGCGGAATCCGGGCGGAAGGTGAGGGGATCGAGGAAATCGTCGTCGACGCGGCGGTAGAGCACGTCGATCGCCTCATAGCCGCGCGTCGTACGCATCTTCACCTTGCCGTCGATGACGCGCAGATCCGAGCCTTCCACCAGTTCCACGCCCATCATGTCGGCCAGGAAAGAATGTTCGTAATAGGCCGAGTTGTAGATGCCGGGCGTGAGCACTGCGACGCGCGGCTTGCCGGTGCAGCCGGGAGGCGCGAGCGATGCCAGGCTCTGGCGCAGCAGCAGTGGATAGTCCTCGACGCGCTGCACCTTGTTCTGGTGAAACAGCTCGGGGAACATCTGCATCATCGTTTCGCGGTTTTCCAGCATGTAGCTGACGCCGGAAGGGGTGCGGGCATTGTCCTCGAGCACATAGAACTGGTCTTCGCCGGTGCGCACGATATCGGTGCCGACGATATGGGTGTAGACGCCGCCCGGCGGGCGGAAGCCGATCATTTCAGGCAGGAAGGCGTCGTTCTTTTCGATCAGTTCGCGCGGGATGCGGCCGGCGCGGATGATTTCCTGCTTGTGGTAGATGTCGTCGAGGAAGGCGTTGAGGGCGACGACCCGTTGTTCGATGCCCTGGGCGAGTTTGCGCCATTCGCGGCCTGATATGATGCGGGGGATGATGTCGAAGGGAATGAGCTTTTCGGAGGAGTCTGCGTGTCCGTAGACCGCGAAGGTAATGCCCGTTTTTCGGAAGATGGTTTCCGCATCGCGGGATTTGGCAATGAGGTGGCCCCTGTCCTGGCCTGAGTACCACTCGAAGTATTTCTCGTAAGGCGCGCGCGGACTTTCATCCGCAGTAATCATTTCATCAAATGCCAAAGGTGCGGTCCCCGTGTTTTTACCCATTTGAATACAACGGTTTTTACAATGCAAGAACTATGCGCAGTTGCCATCGCGAATTTCTGAATATCGAAAAATGCCGGATTTACAGGCATTTAAGAGTAATCAGGTTGTTGCCTGCCAGCTCTTGTCGCAATGTTTGGATCAAAATTTGAGCATCTGCTTCTTTTGCGGACTGAGTGCCTGGGTGGTGGCTAAGGTTTCTGAAACCACGGCGGTGGTTGGCCGGACGTGAAGAAAAATTGATCGCTGTTTTCAGCAGATCGATTTTGACCGCACAGCCGCTATCGGCTATCAGCCTTCAACCCCTCCGCGCGACACCCCGAGTCGACCAGGATTCCGGATCCCAAGCGCCACATATATCGGTCCGATTCCCATGTCCCTCGATAGGCTTGCGCCCGCGATTTTTGTCCTTCTCTGGTCCACCGGCTGGATCGTCGCCAAATATGCTTCGCTGCATGCGGGTCCCTTTACCTTCCTGATGATCCGCTACAGCCTTTCGGCGCTTGCTTTCGTGCTGCTCTGTTCGATCGTCCGCGCCCGATGGCCACGCGACTGGACGAGCGTGTTTCGGGCTGTCTATTCAGGGATTTTCCTGCACGGCATCTATCTCGCGGGCCTTTGGTGGGCGATTGCCGAGGGCGTGCCGGCCGGCATTTCCGGCATCATTGCGGCACTGCAGCCGCTGATGACCGCCATGGCTGCGCCGCTTCTTGTCGGCGAGCGGCTGCGGCCGATCCAGAAGGTCGGTCTGCTTCTCGGTTTCCTCGGCATTGCAATCGCGATCTCGCCCAAACTCCTGGCGACGGATACGGCCAACCTCTGGCAATCGGCGGTGCCGCTTGTTGTCAATCTGCTGGCTATGGTCTCGGTGACTTATGGCACGCTCTATCAGAAGCGGCACCTTCAGACAGGCGACCTCAGAACCATTGCGACCCTGCAATATGTCGGCGCGCTGATCGTGACCGTTCCCTTGACCTTCATCTTCGAAGATTTGCACTTTGACGGCACGCAGACAGCGATTTTGTCGCTGCTCTGGTCGGTCTTCGGCCTGTCCATGGGCGCCGTCGGCCTGCTGCTCTATCTCATCCGCCGCGGGCAGGTGTCGCGCGCCGCATCGCTGATCTACCTGATGCCGCCGGCCGTCGCCATCGAGGCCGCTATCGCATTCGGCGAGCCGCTGACGCTGCCGATTATCGTCGGCACGGTGATTGTGGTGATCGGTGTCTACCTCACCAATCGGCGTCAGGCGGAAGTCGTGCCGGAATAGGCTCTACGACTTCTTCAGGGCATCGCTCCGTTGCCGCCATCGTAAGAGCCTGCCATCGACAACTACCAGGCTGGAGACGATCAGAGCCAATCCGAGGAATTCGTAAGGTTCCAGACGTTCTCCAAGGAATGCGGCGCTCAAGATGATCGCGCTCGCCGGCACGAGCAGCGTCACCAGCGACGCATTTGTCGCCCCGGCGGAGGCGATGAGATTGAAATAGAGAATGAAGGCGAAGGCAGTCGTTACGATTGCAAGAGTCCCAATGGCCAGCCAGATCGAGATATTCGTACTTATGATTTCGCCCGGATCGTAGAGAAGAAGGACGATCGGTATCATAACGATGGTGGAGGCGGTCAACTGGCCGGCGGCAACAACGACCGGCTTGATATCCCGAAATCGCTTCGCGAAAACGGCCGCGAATGCATAGGAAATTGCCGCTCCGATGACCGCAAGCTTTGCCCATGTCGGTCCGCCCAAATTGGCGAAGAGCCATGGACCGATCATAATGGCAGCGCCGCCAATCCCCAGAGCCACGCCGGCGAGCTTGCTGGCGGAGAGCTTTTCGTCAGCCGTCAGCAGATTTGCGACCAGGACTGTCCAGAGGGGCGTTGTCGCGTAGAGCACCGAGGCAAGGCCTGCTCCGATCTCCGTTTGGCCGCTGAATATCAGAGAAAACGGGATGACGTTGTTGAGCAGTGCGAGACCCAGGAACGAAGCTGATCTGGCAATAGCGGGAGCAAAGGAAATGTTACGCAGGCGCAACCAGACATGCAGAACAAGCGCGGCAATCGAAACCCGATAGAGCACCAGCGCCAGCGGCGGGATTTCTGCCACCGCTATACGGGCAAAGAAAAATGATCCGCCCCACAACGCGCCGAGAAGCAGGAGCTGCCCCCAGTCGTTTGCCGACATCGGCCGCGTTGCCGTCTTTTGCAATGCACCGCCTCCCAATCCTCCAAACATGCTCTAGACTATGCCGGGAAGCGTCTGCAGGCAGGAAACAGTCATCCAAACATTGTTCGCCAAGAGAAATGAGAAAGCCGGGTTGCTTCGAAGTTTCGAATTTACTCTCATGACTGCGTCCGCAGTCTTCATGCAGGCCGTCAACGGAGGAACTATTGATGGCGATTGAGATTCGGCCTGCTGTCGACGGCGATTTGTCGGGCATTGCCCGTGTCGTGGTCGATGTCTGGAGGGCGACTTTTGCCGGGCTGTTGCCGGAGGATTTCCTAAAGGGCATGTCCTATAGACATCAGGAGCAGCGCCATCGCCGCTATCTTGGTCATGCCGGCATTGCTTATTACGTGGCGGAAGACGAGAAAGGCGAGGTTGTCGGATTTGCGAGCGGAGGGTCAAGCCGGCATTCGGGCTTCCCGCAGGAAGCTGAAGTTTACGCGCTTTATCTTCTGCCTCGCTATCAGCGCCGCAAGATCGGTTCGGCTCTCTTTACTGAAGTGGCGCGAGCTCTCAAAGATATGGAACATAAAGGATTGCTGGCGTTGGCATTGGAGAACAATCCAAACAGGGGTTTCTACGAGCGCCTGCGCGGTCGACCAGTGGCGACGGGGTCGCTTACATTCGGCGAAACCGCAATCGGTCAGATCGCATATGTTTGGGATGATCTCCCGGCTTTAATCGAAAGCCTGCAAAGCCAGGCGGAATAACCAAAGAAAAAGGGGCCAATCGGCCCCCTTAACTCCATCAGGCACGTTCGCGGCGCTGGCCGCCATTGCCGCGGCGGCGCATGCGGCCGTTGCCGCCATTGCGCTGTTCGCCCTGGGCGCCGCGCTCTTCGTTGTGGCGACCTGCGGGACGGCCATGGGCGTGGCGTTGGCCGCGATGGGCACCGCCCTCATGCGCGGCACCGTTGCCATTGGACTGACCATTGTGCTGCTTGCGAGCGGGACGGAAATCCGAGGTGGAGGCGAGATCGTTGTCGATCTCTGGGCGCGGCGTCGGTTCGTTGCGGCGCTGGCCACGGAAATCGGCATTGCGATTGTTTTCGCGATGCGGGCGATCGTCGCGCGGGCGGCGTTCCTGGCGCTCGCCAGCCTCACCACGAGCCTCGCCGTTTTCCTTGTCGAAGAACGGACGGCGGGCCGGACGTTGCGGGCGGCCTTCGCCGCGCTCGCGTCCCTGGCCATTCTGGCCTCTGCCCTGGCCGCCATTGCCGTGATTACCATTACCCTGGCCGCCACGGCCCTTGCCGCGAACGGGACGGCCGCGATCGGCCGGAGCTTCGCCGCTCGCAATGGCGATCTCGATACCCATCAGGCGCTCGATGTCACGCAACAGGCGGATTTCGTCGGGTGAGCAGAAGGCGATAGCGATGCCATCGCGGCCGGCGCGCGCGGTGCGGCCGATGCGGTGGACGTAAGCATCCGGTACTTCCGGCAGGTCGTAATTATAGACATGCGAAACGCCGGGAATGTCGATACCGCGTGCGGCGACGTCAGTTGCGACGAGAACGCGGACGTCGCCATCACGGAAGCCCTTCAGAGCGCGCTCGCGCTGGCCCTGGCTCTTGTTGCCATGAATGGAGGCGGCGGCATAGCCGACGTGGTCGAGATGCTTCGTCAGCTTCTCGGCGCCGTGCTTGGTACGCAGGAAGACGATCGAGCGGCCATCCGGGTTGGCGTTCAGCGTTTCCTTGAGGATTTCGGTCTTGTGGTTCTGGCCGGCGACGAAATGCACATACTGTTCCACCTTGTCGGCAGCCTTACCGGGCGGGGTGACTTCCACCTTGACCGGATTGGTCAGGTAATCGGAAGCGAGGTCGGCAATCGCCTTCGGCATGGTCGCCGAGAAGAGCAGGGTCTGGCGCTTGGCCGGGACGAGCTTGGCGATCTTGCGGAGATCGTGGATGAAGCCGAGATCGAGCATCTGGTCGGCTTCGTCGAGGACGAGGTGCGTGACGTGGCCGAGGGAGATGGCGCGACGGTTGATGAGGTCTAGCAGGCGGCCCGGCGTCGCGACGAGAATGTCGGTGCCGCGCTCCAGCTGAAGCTGCTGCTTGTTGATCGAAACACCACCGACGACGATGTTAATGCGCAGCGGCGTCTTGCGAACGAAGAGCTTCAGATTGTCGGCGATCTGGTTGACGAGTTCGCGGGTGGGGGCAAGGATTAGGGTGCGCGTCGTGCGGTTATCCGGGCGCTTGCCTTCCTTGGTCAGCATTTCGATGATCGGCAGGCCGAATGCGGCCGTCTTGCCGGTGCCGGTCTGGGCGAGGCCGATAAGATCGCGGCCCTGGAGAACGAGCGGGATGGCCTGAGCCTGGATCGGCGTCGGCGTAGCGAAGTTGTTCTGCGACAGCGTATCTACGATCTGCTTGGAGAGACCAAGCGAGTGAAAATCGGTCAATTCAATACCTTTCGGGGCGCCACAGAAAATAGGCCGGGTCGCACCATGCGGTCCGGTCTGTCTCTGGCGTCAAGAACCCCGCGTGAAGTGGGAACTTGTAAGTTGGAAATAGCTTTCCCAGCGCATTGGCCGCAGCGCTTGGCGCGGCCTCACTCATAAAAGCGCTTTTATCCTTCTCTTGCGTACAGATTGTCCCGCAGGGCACGCTCACGCGGCGGCCGGAAGGTGAAAGCTGAGGCGCATTTGGTCTTAAATCCGGGGAATGTCAAGAGCTGTAAGCGAAAGCTTTTCATCACGCATACAAAAATGCCGCCGAAATCCGGCGGCATCCCAAATCTGACAAGGGCGCATGCGCTCAATCAACGATTGCTGATCCTAGCGGCAGACCTCGACACGATAGGGCCGACCCCACCCGTCGTGGCGCCACGCCCAATAGCAGCTGGGATAGGGGCGCACATAGACGCGCTCGTAGATCGGGCCGTCATAGTAGGCCGGATAGGCCGGATAATAAGCCGGATAGGCGGGTCGCGCAGCCCCGGCTACCAAGGCGCCGCCGACGACACCCGCGGCAAGACCGCCGAAGAAGGCGCCGCGGTCGGAGGCGCTGGCAGTGGTGGTGGTTACGGCCGTGGCGCTGCCAAGCGTCAGCGCGATCAAACCGGCCGTCGTTAAAGTGCGAAGCACAGACATTGACATCCCTTTCCCAAAACACAGGCTGGCTCCTAGCCAAAGCCGAGTTTGACGTTGCGCAGAAAAGGGGGCGAAGTCGCGGCCGAAAAGTGGGGCGCGAGATTAAATTTCGTTCATGATTTCAGGCATAAAGCCTCTGATTTTAAATCAAAAATCGGTAGGGACGCCACCCTCTGCCTTGCGCTTAGCGACAAAGGCATCGAGCTCTTCCTCGATTGCCGGATCGAGCGGGGGCCGTTCATAATGCTCGAGCGTTTCCTTATAGACGCGATTGGCGTGATCGTAAGTCGTGGGCCTCCCGGCTTCCGTCCAGGTTTCATTGTTTCGCCAGTCGGACAGGATCGGCGAATAGAAGGCGGTTTCGTAGCGGGCGAGCGTGTGCGCCGTGCCGAAATAATGGCCGCCAGGGCCAACGTCGCGTACGGCATCCAGCGCCAGGGCATCGGCGCTGACATCAAGCGGCTTGAGGAATTCCGCGACCATCTGCAGCATGTCGACATCCAGGATGAATTTCTCGAAGGAGGCGGTTAGCCCGCCTTCGCTCCAGCCGGCTGCATGCAGGACGAAATTGCCGCCGCCCTGGGTCAGCGCCCAGAGCGACAGCGCTGATTCGTAGGCCGCCTGCGCATCGAGCGTATTGGAAGCGTTCGTGTTGGAGGTGCGGTAGGGGATGCCGTATCGGCGGGCGAGCTGGCCGCCCGCAATGACCGCCTTCATATATTCCGGTGTGCCGAAGGCGGGCGCGCCCGTCTTCATGTCCACGTTCGAGGTGAAGCCGCCATACATGACCGGCGCGCCCTTGCGCACCATCTGGGTGAAGGCGAGGCCGCAGAGCGCTTCCGCATTTTGCTGCACCAGCGCGCCGGCGATCGTCACCGGCGCCATGGCACCTGCCAGCGTGAACGGCGTCACCACGACTACCTGGCCGCGCGAGGACATTTCTATGATTCCCTGCAGCATCGGTCCGTCGAGGCGCAGCGGCGAGGAGGAATTGATGATGGTGAAGAGTGAGGGCTCGCGCTCCATCTGCTCCATGCTGATGCCGCGGCCGATACGGGCGATTTCGATCGCGTCGAGATTGCGCTGCTTGCCGAGCGAATAGCAATGGAAGGCCTTGTCGGTGAGCTTCACGATGTCGGAGAGGCAATCGAGATGGCGCACCGAGGCATGGATGTCGATGGGTTCGACCGGATAGCCGCCGGTCATATGGATGACGTCGAAGGACTGCGCGAGCTTGATGAGCTTGCGGAAGTCCTCCTGGTTGCCGGCTCTCCTGCCGCCGTCTCGGTCGGCGACGAAGGGGGCGGAGGCAACCTGGGCGAAGACAAGATTGCGGCCGCCGATCTCGACGTTTCTAAGGGGATTGCGGGCATGCAGCGTGAAGTTCGAGGGGATCGAAGCGATCAGCTCCATGATCATGTTGCGATCGAAGCGGACGCGTTCCTTGCCCGGCGTGACGTCCGCGCCGGCAGCCTTCATGCGCTCGCGCGCTTCCGGCAGGATGATATCCATGCCGATCTCTTCGAGGATGGTCAGCGACGCCTCATGAATATTGTCAAGCGCTTCCGGCGACAGGAGTTCCGTGTGCGCGAGATTGTTGACGAGGTTGAGATATTTCGTGCCGCTCGGCTTGCGGCTGCGCTCGGCGCCGCGCCCTCCGACCCGCCGCCGCCGTTCGCCCGTCGCCGTTGCGATCTGTGCTTCGTTCAAGGTCAGGCTTTCTTCATCGCTCATGGCGCTCGCTCCCAATAATCCGTTGACGGATTCTTGGCAGAGTTTCCCCCGGCGTGCCGCCGTTGTTTGCGACCAAGGCATGACCGTTATAGAACAGTGCGTAGTCTGAACGCGACGTCGGCGCGATGGTTAAACATGGTTAACGCCTTGTTAAAGGCATTCATGTTAGAGCGTCGTTTCATGAACTATCATGCGCGGTGAAAAGAGAGGCTCCGTTTGACCTTGGACGGTGAACTGCTCGACATAGCGTGCCGTCGGATCGCCAGTCTGGACCGGCCCGCCTACATCAAGAACAGCGAGCTTCGTTACGTCGCCGTCAATGATGCCTATGCGCGGTTTTTCGGGCGCGATATTTCCGATTTCATAGGCAATCGCAGTCACGATCTTCTCGATGCGAGCGAGAGCGCCGACAGAGAAGACAGGGAGCGCCGTGCGCTGGTCTTCGGCTCCGAAGAAGTGGCGCTGTGCTTCGATGGATCGGGTCGAGAGCGCTCGCGCATCCAGATCGAAAGTTTTTCCCCTGCGGAAGACCGCCTCTATATTTTCGGTGTATTTCTGGAAGCGCCTGCCAGGGGACTGCATCAGGATCTCGACAATATTCTTCGCTCGATGCCGATCGGTGTCTTGATCCACGACAGCGACTACGTCGTCGAATACGTGAATGATGCCTTCTACGACATTTTCGAATTCTCGAAGGATGAGCGCTTCGAAGGCCGCCCCTATCGGGATCTCATCGCCAAACATTACGAACTCGCGCGCTTCGACACCGACGGCCGCAGCATCGACGACATTTATCAGGCGCGTCTGGCAGCACTGCGCAAGGCAGGCGAGCATCTGCAAACAGAAGTGAATTTTGCCGACGGCAAATCCGTCATCATCGATGCGCGCCGCATTGCCAACGGGCGGACGCTGATGTCCTACACGGATATTTCCGCCGTCAAGCAGCAATTCCGCGAGATCACCGAGGCTCGGCTGGCGCTGGAACGCCTCGGCGAGCTGATGGCCGATGCCATGCAAGCCATGTCCCAAGGCCTGCTGATCGTTCAAGACGGTACGATCATACTAGCCAACGACCGGCTGAAGGATATGCTGAAGCTGCCGCCCGAGCTCCTCGAGGTCGGTAAAAACTGGTCTGCGGCGTTCGATTATTGTGCGCAACGCGGAGACTTCGGCGAGGACGCCGAGGCTATGCGGGCATCTTGGGGAGAAAACGTCGCTGCCGGCAAGCCGATCTCTTGTGTGTTCCAGATTGAAGGCGATCGCTGGATGCAGCTCGAAGCCGCGCTCGGCGAGCATCGCCGCTGGACGGTGGTGCTGACCGACGTTACCGAGATGAAGGAGCGCGAGGCGGATTTGCAGCTGCTCCTGGCGCGCAGCAATGCCGCGGATCGGGCGAAATCCGAATTCCTCACTCATATGAGTCATGAAATCCGCACACCGATGAATGGCGTTCTCGGTATGGCGGAACTGCTTGGCAAGACCGATCTCGATGCGCGCCAGAAGACCTTCGTCGACATCATCGTCAAATCGGGCAACGCGCTGCTGACCATCATCAACGACATTCTCGATTTTTCCCGCATCGATACCGGCGAGATGCATCTGCGCAAGATGGCATTCGATCCCGCCGAGGCCGTCGAGGATATCGCGACCCTGTTGGCTGCCGCCGCATCGGAAAAGAATATAGAGCTGATGGTGCGCATCGCTCCCGGCGTACCGGCGGCGATCCTCGGCGATGCCGGTCGTTTTCGGCAGATCGTGACCAATCTTGTCGGCAATGCGATCAAGTTCACCGAGCGCGGTCATGTGCTGGTGGAGTTGGACAGCCAGCCGGCACCGGGCGACACCATATTGCTTGTCCTCCGTATCGAAGATACAGGCATCGGCATTCCCGAAGAAAAGCTCGATACGATCTTCGACAAATTCTCACTGGCGGATTCATCCTTTGCGCGGCGGCTCGAGGGATCGGGCCTTGGTCTTACCATTACTGCCGGCCTTGTCGATCTTTTCGGCGGTTCGCTGTCGGTGGAGAGCGAATGGGGCAAGGGATCGGTCTTCACGGTCCATCTGCCGATGCCGCTGGTTGCCGCTCGGGGCAAAATCGCGGAGCTGCCGGCCAATGTCAGGGATGCCCGCGTCCTGATCGTGGAAGACGACGCGATCCATCGGCGCATCTTGACCGAACAGCTGGCGCAATGGGGTTTTGATGGGCATGTCGCCGAGGATGGCAGGACCGCGCTCACTATTCTGGATGCTGCCTTCGATATGGGCGTATCGGTCGATGCTGTTATCGTCGATTACAGCATGCCCGGCATGAATGGCTATCAGGTCGCGACCGCCTTGCGCGCCGATCCGCGTTTCGACACGCTGCCGATCGTGTTCCTGACGTCGATGGGTGTCGCCGGTTGCGACAGGGAATTCGCCGCCGTCAACGGCCAGGCGCATCTGATGAAGCCTGTGCGCGCCAATGTGCTGCGCAGTACGATCATCGATGTCGTGCGTGCTTCGCGGCGGAAAAAGCTGGGTGAGCGATTGGCCTCCGTTGAACGTCGGCTGCCGATAGAGATGGAAGCCGCAGCCGCGATCGAGGCCACGGACGGGATGACGTCGGCCAAATCAGGCAATGCCATCGACGTCCTCGTGGCGGAGGACAACGAGGTGAACCAGATCGTCTTCACGCAGATCCTGCAGGCGACCGGCCTGCGGTTTCTCGTCGTGGAGAACGGCCAGGCTGCCGTGGACGCATGGCGCCAGCTGCGGCCGTCGGTGATTCTCATGGATGTGTCCATGCCGGTCATGAATGGTCATCAGGCGACCCGCATGATCCGGCAGTTCGAGACACAGGCCGGGCAGGGATGGCATGTGCCCATCGTCGGGGTGACGGCGCAGGCACTGGATGTCGATCGCATCATGTGCATGCAGTCTGGCATGGATGATTGCATGTCCAAGCCGATCAGCCCCGAACTTCTCGAGACGAAGATCCGGCGCTATCTTGGCGATACCGCTCTCATGGCCGATCGCTCGAACAACTAGGGTTCGGATCCAGACTTGCTCGCAGGGCTGGATGGCGGCTTCCCGCCATCGCAACCGTCGCGGCCATCAGCCATCGGTGGAAACGGTAACGGCTTTCCAGGCTTCGATCTCCTGTTTGAGGCGCTCAATCCTATCCGACACAAGTGCAAGGGCATCGCTGCCGAGCAGGAGCTGCGGCGGAGGGGCGTCGGATTCGATCAGGTCTAGGACGGCTGTGGCGAGCTTGTCGGGATCGCCGAGCTGCTTGCCGCTTTTGGATTGCCGCGCCTGCCGGATCGGATCGAACAGCGTGTCATAATCCGCGATTGATCGTTCGGTCCGGACCATCGAGCGTCCGGCCCAGTCTGTCCGGAAGGAGCCGGGGCAGAGGGCGGTGACCCGAACGCCGAAGGGCGCCATCTCTGCTCGCATGACCTCCGAGATGCCCTGAAGCGCAAATTTGCTTCCGCAATAATAGGCGATGCCGGGCATGGTGATCATGCCGCCCATGGAAGTGACGTTGACGATGAAGCCGCGGCGCCTTTCGCGGAAGCGCGGCAGGAAGGCCTTGGCGACCGCAACTGCGCCGAAGACATTCACGTCGAACTGGCGGCGCATTTCTTCAAGAGGCGACTCTTCAAGAATTCCCTCGTGACCGTAGCCAGCATTGTTGATCAGCACGTCGACTGGTCCATGGTCTTCTTCCGCCTGTCGAACAACGTCGCCTATGCGGTCAAATTCCGTCACGTCGCATAGGATGGGCCGCACTGCCGGCAAGCGTTCTGTCAGGGCCGTCCGCGATTGTTCCGAGCGGATGGTGCCGATAACCTTGTGGCCGTTCCGGATCGCGGCGGCTGCGATTGCGAAACCGAAGCCGGAATTCGCTCCGGTGATGAAGAAGGTCTTCTGTGACATGATAGATGTTCTCTTCTTGATTGGTCGATGCTCATGACTGATAATCTTCCAAACTGTTGTCTGCGATCGCGAAAACTATGAACATCTTGCCAAATCCTATGAATACGAAGAGCCAATGGTCGAAGCGTCGGGAATTGGTGGAGCTGGCAGGTCTTCTTGCTCCCAGCCCGGGATACAATCCAACCGCACTTGCCGGTGTTCGGATTCTCAGGACTGAGGCGGTCCTTCACGATGTCCCGGTGCTCTACAAGCCGGGTGCGGTATTCGTCCTGCAAGGCCGAAAGCAGGGTATGCTGGAAGGCGAGGTCTATCTCTACGATGAGGAGCATTATCTGGCCGTGTCGGTGCCCGTTCCGTTTCGGATGGAATCGTCAGCCAGCGCAGAACGCCCCTTGCTTGCTGTCTATGTCGAGTTTGACATGCTTCTGGCTGCCGAAATCGCCTCGGAGGTGGGGGCGAGACGGTCCGTAACAACGATAGGCAAAGTGAGAAGCCTGATATCGAGCAGGATGGAGCCGATGATCGAGGATGTCGTGCTGCGCCTGCTGCGGGCATTGCGTGATCCCATCGAGCTTGCGGTTCTGGGAGCAGGCATACTGCGCGAGCTGCACTACCGAGTTCTCGTCGGCCCGCAGGGCGGAGCGATGATCTCAGCGCTTCAGCAGCAGGGCATTTCCGGTAAGATCGTGCGAAGCCTGGCCCGATTGCGTGAAACCTACAATTCCGAGATTTCGGTTGCCGCGCTGGCGCGTGAGGTGGGGATGAGCGTTCCCTCCTATCACGTCCATTTCAAAGCCCTGACGGGAAGCAGTCCGATACAATATGTGAAGGCAATGCGGCTCCACGAGGCGCGGTTGATGATCGCGCGTCAAAGTGGGACGATTGCGGAGGTGGCGGCATCGGTCGGCTATGCCAGTGCTGCGCAGTTCAGCCGGGATTTCAAACGGCACTTCCGGCGGACGGCCTCGGAAGAGGCCAAGTGGGTTCGCCAGCATCTTGGCGAACTCATCTGAGCCCTCGATATGGTTGCCGCCTGACCTGGCATCGGCCCCGGCCTCAGGCCGGCTTGATGCCGCAGAGCATTTCGCGCTTGCCGGCGAAGCCCTTGCGCCGTTCCACGATAAATCCGGCCGCCTGTAGGTTTCGCCTCACGAAGCCGGCAGCCGCATAGGTGGCGAAGGTGCCGTTCGGAACCGTCTTGTCATGAAGCGCCTGCATCAATTCTGGCGACCACATGTCGGCATTGCGCGAGGGTGCGAAACCGTCGAGATACCAGGCATCAAAACCCGGTTCGGCACGGCTGACGCCTTCGAGAGCTGGGGCGCAGACGACGCTGAGGCGCGTATTTGCATCTAGCCTCAGCGACACGAAACCCTGCGGGTTGTCCGGCCACGCTGCGGCAAGAGCCTGGCGCTCCCCATCGATTTCCGGCCAGTGCGAAAGCGCGCGGTCGATCTCCTCCGCTCTCATGGGATAGAGTTCGAAGGATATGAAGTGCAGGTTCGAACCGGGGATGGCCTGCTGCCGCCATTGGCGCCAGGTCTCGCAGAAGTTCAAGCCGGTGCCGAAGCCGAGTTCGCCGACGCGGAAGTCCTGTCGTCCCTGCCAGCGGTCGGGAAGGCCATTGCCGGCCAGGAAGACATGGCCGCATTCCAGCCTGCCGTCGGTCTGGCAATAAAAATGGTCGCCAAATGCCGTCGAATAGGGCATATCGCCGTCGCGCCATTCGAGCTCCGGGCTTGCCGCATTGGTTTCGGACGCCTTGGTCCGATCGGAAACTGGATCTGTCATGGAAAGAGCCGATAATCCTCCAAGACCTGCGGGTCAATCGTCCGTCGATCTGCTGATCGTGGGTGGTGGGATCATGGGGTTATGGGCCGCCGTTCATGCCGAGCGTCTTGGTATCCGGACATTGCTTGTCGAAGCTGGCCGTTTAGGGCAGGGGGCAAGCGGCGGTCTGCTTGGCGCGCTGATGCCGCACATGCCGGACAAATGGTCCGAGAAGAAGCAGTTTCAGTTCGATGCGCTTGTCGCGCTGGAAGAGGAAATTGCAGCCCTGGAAGCGGAGACCGGGCTTTCGGCTGGTTATCGCCGCGCCGGCCGCTTGATCCCGCTGCCGAAGCCTCATTTGAGGCAGATCGCGCTAGGCCATTCTCGAGACGCGGAGGTGCATTGGCGCCATGGGGAGCGCCGGTTTCACTGGAATGTGCTGGATGCCGCACCCGTCGAAGACTGGATCGAACCTTCAGCCGGCGAGAGCGGCTTTGTCCACGATACACTAGCGGCCCGCGTCGCACCGCGCGCGTTTCTGGAGGTCCTGCAGAGGTTCCTGGCGACGGCACGACATGTCCGGCTTTGCGAGGGCGTTACCGTCGAGAGTATCGATCCAGAGCGGGGCCTTGCGCGTTCAAGCGATGGCGACATTCGCTTCGGTCGCTGTATCCTTTCTGCCGGTTACTGCTCGTTTCCGATCCTTGATGAATTGACGAAGAGATGCAAAGCCTCGCTGGGTCAACCGGTCAAGGGGCAGGCGGCGATGCTGAAGGCCGATGTTGACGGCGGCTTGCCCGTTATCTTCCGCGACGGGCTCTATATCGTTCCGCATGAGAATGGATTGGTCGCGGTCGGCAGCACGAGCGAGAATCGATTCGATAATCCCTTATCGACGGACGGGCAGCTCGATGACCTCCTCAATTTGGCGCGTGCCATGGCGCCGGTGCTCGCCGCCGCGGAAGTCGTCGAGCGTTGGGCGGGCTTGCGCCCGAAGGCTGTGGATCGTGATCCGATGGTGGGTGCCCATCCAGATCACCCCGCGTTGATTGCGCTCACAGGCGGCTTTAAGGTGAGCTTCGGGCTGGCGCATAGGCTGGCGGAGGCGGCGGTACGTGAGGCGGTGGGCGCGCCTGGTCGCTTCAACTTGCCGCAGGGTTTCACTTTAGCGAGTCATATTTCAGTCATATCACATAAAACGTGAATTCAGGCCGCTTTCGGGTCGTCAATCTGTCACGCAAATCACCTATCTCCTTGGCCATCGGTGCCGGTTCGGTCTGCCTGACGTTACGCCCTGGAGGAATTTTATGCGGTATGCCATTTGCTTCACACCGTCTGCGAGCGATCCGCTGACGCTTGTGGCGGCGAATTGGCTCGGCCGCAATGTCTATTCCGGCGAGATGGTTGATCCGCCCGCAGTCCGTGGGCTCGGCATTCACGAGATCGCTTTCTACACCGCCGTTCCGCGCCGCTATGGTTTCATGGGAATTCTGAAGGCGCCGTTCCGGTTGGCCGAAGACATGTCCGAAGCCGGGTTGCTGCGCGATCTGATGCGGTTCTCCGGCACGGTGGCGCCCTTCGAAATCCCGAGGCTCGAGGTCGCGCGGCTCGGCGGTGCGTTGGGCCTCGTTCCCTCCGCACCAAGCCAGCAGATGCATTTCCTCGCAGCATCGCTGGTACAGACCTTCGATCAATATCGGGCTCCTTTGAGCGAAGCCGAGATCGAACGGATCGATCCGGATGGGCTTTCTGCGACGCAGTTCGCCAATCTGCATCGCTGGGGGCATCCGCACGTCATGGACGAGTTTCGCTTCCAGATGATGCTGACGGGCACCGTGAGCCCTGCCGATATGGCGCGCATCGAGCGTGCGCTGCGCGATTTCTTCGAGCCTGCCTTGGCTGCGCCCATCCCCGTTTCCAACATTGCGCTTATGATGGAAGAAGGCGCTGGCGGTCCCTTCCGTGTGCACTCGCTGCATCCGATGGGAAAGGTCAGCGCCCGCAAGATCGCCTAGATTAGCGGCTGGCGTTCACGCAATACCTCGCTTTGAAGCGAAAGTGATTTTCCACTTTCCGTCTCGACTTTCGCGGCGTGGATGTTACCGTTCCGCGATCAGAGAAGGTGCTTCAATGTCGGAAATCTATCCCCGTAATCTCATCGGCTACGGCCGCAACACACCGGATCCGAAATGGCCGGGTGACGCCCGCATCGCGGTGCAGTTTGTGATCAACTATGAAGAGGGCGGAGAAAGCTGCATTCTCGACGGTGATCCGGGGTCGGAAAACCTGCTTTCGGAGATCGTCGGCGCGGCCTCTTGGCCGAATCAGCGCAACCTCAATATGGAATCGATCTATGAATATGGTTCGCGCGCCGGCTTCTGGCGGCTGTGGCGCATGTTCACCGAACTCAAGGTTCAAGCGACGGTCTATGGGGTTACGCTTGCCATGGCGCGCAACCCGGAAGCGGTTGCCGCCATGAAGGAAGCGGGCTGGGAAATCGCCAGCCACGGCTACCGCTGGCTGGAATATAAGGATTTCTCCGAGGATCTGGAGCGCAAGCACATTCTCGAAGCCGTGCGGCTGCATACCGAACTCACCGGCGAGCGGCCCTACGGCATGTATCAGGGCAAGCCCTCGGACAATACGCTGCGTCTCGTCATGGAGGAGGGCGGCTTCCTCTATTCCTCTGATTCCTATGCCGACGATCTGCCCTTCTGGGTCGATGGTCTGAACGGCAAGCCGTTCCTGATCATTCCCTATACGCTCGAAACCAATGACATGCGCTTTGCGACACCACAGGGCTTCAATTCCGGCGACCAGTTTTTCACCTATTTGAAGGATGCTTTCGACACGCTCTATGAAGAGGGCAAGGACGGCAGCCCGAAGATGATGTCTGTCGGTCTGCATTGCCGCCTCGTCGGCCGCCCCGGCCGCGCTGCCGCGTTGCGGCGGTTCATCGAATATGTGCAGAAGCACGATAAGGTCTGGATCCCGAAACGAATCGAAATCGCCAAACACTGGTATGAAAATCACCTTCCCGGGGGCGCGCGCTGATATGATCTCGCGGGATGATTTTGTCGGCCGCTTCGGCGGCGTCTTCGAACATTCGCCTTTCGTTGCCGAGCGTGCTTACGATCAGGGCGCCATTGCCGAGCCGTTGACCTCCGGCGGCGTGCATGCCGCGCTGGTGCGGGTCTTCCGCTCTGCCAGCGAGGCGGAGCGACTTGGCGTGCTGCGGGCACATCCGGATCTCGCCGGCCGGCTGGCGATTGCCGGCCAGCTGACCGAGGATAGCCGCAAGGAGCAGGCCGGTGCAGGGCTCGATCGGCTAAGCCCCGAGGAGCATGCTCGGTTTACCGAGCTCAATGCCGCCTATGTGACGAAATTTGGCTTTCCTTTTATCATCGCGGTGAAGGGGCTCGGCAAGGACGATATCCTTGCCGCCTTCGAAACCCGGATTGGCAACGGCCGGGACACGGAATTTGCGACGGCTGCCGTTCAGGTCGAGAAGATCGCGCTGCTGCGTCTGCAATCCATGCTGCCTGAAGCCTGAGGTTTGGCCTCAGGGCTGTGATCCTCCAACCCATGCCCCTGGGTTGATTTCTCGTTGAGGTACGCGCTATTTTTCGGTCTACTCATGGCTTAGTATCCGCTTGGCAGGATACTGAGCCATGGGGCCACGGAAAGCATTGAACAGAGATAGAAGCGGATGGATGATTGGCGACGCCAGGAGGCGCGTCATCGCACCGGAATCAGGCATTGCCGGCGGAGGAAAGCCGGCATGAGCCTGGATCGACTGATTACCTACCTCGAACGCATGCAGCAGGCTGCATCCGAAATCGGTCAATTCCTCCGTGACGTCGATCAAGCCGCCTTTTTCAAGAGTGTCGAGAAACAGCGCGCCGTCGGCATGAATCTTCTGCTGATCGGCGAGGCTACCATACGCATTGCCGAGGAATATCCGGAGTTTGTCGTTGACCATCCGGAGCTGCCTTGGCATGTGATGCAGGACTTTCGGAATCGGATTGCGCAAGGATATGTCAACATCGAGTTGGCGGCCCTGTGGGACATCGCGCGCAAATCTCTTCCGGAGTTGCTCCTGCAACTGGACTCCATTCGCCATTGGCGAGCGGAAGGCGAATAATCAGTCAATGACACAGCATCTAGACATCAATCCTTTGACAAAGGCCGCGTTTGAGCCATTCGGCGATGTGATCGAGGCCGATCCTGCGACTATGCGGTACATCAACGGTGGCACAACCGAACGTTTCCATGCGTTGTCGAATGCCGAAGCTCTCGGTGACGGGGCGCGGGTTATCCTGAACCTCTTTCGCGGCCAGCCGCGTGCCTTTCCCTTCTCGATCGACATGATGGAGCGCCACCCCTTCGGCAGCCAGTGTTTCGTGCCGCTGAATGGTCGGCCGTTCCTCGTCGTCGTTGCAGAAGATGAGGGCGGCAAGCCGGGCCGGCCGCAAGTCTTCCTTGCGCGCGGCGACCAGGGCGTGAACTATCGGATCAATGTCTGGCATTATCCCCTGATGGCCCTCGACGAGCAGAGCGATTTCCTTATCGTGGATCGTGACGGGTCGGAGAACAACCTCGAGGAATATTTCTTCGACACGCCCTTCATCATCGGAGCCCCGACGCTATGACCGGACTGACGACCCATGTGCTCGATACCGCCTTCGGCAAGCCTGCCGAAGGCCTGGTGATCGATCTCTTCAGGATCGAGGGTGATGCTCGCACACATCTGAAGACGGTAACGACCAATGCCGACGGGCGCGTGGATGGCGGTCCCATCCTGATCGGCGACAGCTTCGTTGCCGGCACCTATGAATTGCTGTTTCGCGCCGGAGACTATCTGCGTGCCAGTGGAACCAAGCTGCCGGAGCCGGCTTTCCTCGATCTGGTGCCGATCCGTTTCGGCATTGCCGATACCACGGCGCATTATCATGTGCCGCTGCTGATCTCACCCTACGGCTATTCCACCTATCGCGGGAGCTGAGATTGCGTTTTGCAGCCATAGCGGACATCCACGGCAATCATCTGGCGCTTGAAGCCGTGCTTGCGGATATCCGCAGGCAGGGCATTAGCGACATCATCAATCTCGGCGATTGCTTCAGCGGGCCACTGACGGCGGGAAGGACGGCTGACCTGCTGCTGGAACTGAATGCGCCGACGGTGCGCGGTAATCACGACCGCTATCTGATCGAACAGGCGCCCGAGACGATGCATGTTTCAGATCGGGCCGCGCATTCTGAACTGACGGAACGCCATCTCGAATGGCTGCACACCTTGCCGGTCAGTGCGGTCCATCTGGATGAGGCCTATCTCTGCCACGCGACGCCAGCCGATGATAATGTCTATTGGCTCGAATCCGTCTCGCCCGAGGGTCATGTCTATCTAAAGCCGCTGGAAGAGATCGAGGCGCTGGCTGCCGGCATCGATTTTCCGCTGATCCTGTGCGGGCATAGCCATATTCCGCGCGCCGTTCGCCTTTCCGACGGGCGCCTGATCGTCAATCCCGGGAGCGTCGGCTGCCCCGCCTACGACGATGACCTGCCCTATTATCACAAGGTGGAGGCGGGCCATCCCTTTGCTTCTTACGCCATTCTGGAAAAGATCGGCGATACTTGGTTGCCAGTCTTCCGGCAGGTGGCCTATGACCACATTGCAATGGCCGCGCTCGCGGCGCAGAACGGCCGCGAGGAGTGGGCGAGCGGTCTGGCGACAGGCTGGCTGCGCTAGAGCATGCCGCGCAAATGTGTGCAGCGGTTTTGCGGTAACGACATGCGCTATTAAAGGTCAGCGAGTATCGACCGATCTACCGCCTTGATATCGCGCTTGCCGCAGAGTGCCATGGAAATATCCAGCTCCTTGCGGATGATTTCGAGCGCCAGCGTGACACCTTCCTTGCCCATGGCGCCGAGGCCATAGAGGAAGGGCCGGCCGATGAAGGTGCCCTTGGCACCGAAGGCTATGGCTTTCAGTACGTCCTGGCCGGAGCGGATGCCTCCGTCCATATGCACCTCGATCCTGTCGCCGACGGCATCGACGATTCTCGGTAGCATGCTGATGGAAGAATGGGCGCCGTCGAGTTGCCGGCCGCCATGATTGGAGACGATGATGGCGTCGGCGCCGACATCGACGGCCGCTTTTGCATCCTCGACGTCGAGAATGCCTTTGATGATCAACGGGCCGCCCCATTGCTCCTTGATCCAGGCGACATCGCTCCAGGAGAGTTTGGGGTCGAACTGTGAATGCGTCCAGTGTGACAGCGTCGTCATGTCGGAAATATCCTTGGCATGACCGATGATGTTGCCGAAGGAGCGGCGCTTGGTCTTCAGCATACCCATGCACCAGCCTGGCCGCGTCGCCATCTGCCAGAGATTTTTCGCCGTCATTTTCGGCGGTGCCGACAATCCGTTGCGGATGTCGTTATGGCGCTGCCCGAGGATCTGCAGGTCAGCTGTCAGCACCAGCGCCGAGCATTTTGCTGCCTTGGCGCGCTGGATCAGATTCAGGACGAAATCGCGGTCCTTCATGACGTAGAGCTGAAACCAGAAGGGCTGCTTCGTCACCGAGGCGATGTCCTCGATCGAGCAGATGCTCATGGTCGAGAGTGTGAAGGGGATACCGAATTCTTCCGCCGCCCGCGCCGCCAGCATCTCGCCATCGGCGTGCTGCATGCCGGTGAGGCCCGTGGGTGCCAGCGCCACCGGCATCGAGGCTTTCTGGCCGACCATGGTGGTTGCCAGCGACCGGTCGGACATGTCGACGAGCACGCGCTGACGCAGCTTGATCTTGGCGAAATCAGCCTCGTTTGCCCGGTAGGTCGACTCCGTCCACGATCCGGAATCGGCGTACTGGAAGAACATTTTCGGCACGCGCCGCTGCGCAAGCGTTTTCAGTTCGGCGATGGTCAGCGGCGCGGTCATGGCTCTTTGCCTTCTGGATGGTTACATGGAGGTGGGTTGGGATTGCCTCATTGCAGGATCGATTTCATCGGCTTTCCAGCAACATAGGTTTCGACGATCGCCCGGTCGTCGCCCATGGTCTGAAGCAGGAACAGCTCTTCGGTGAGGCTCTTCGTCACCTCCATCTTCAGTGCCATGGCTGGCGTTGCCGCTGCATTCAGGACGATGAGGTCGGCTTCCGTGCCAGCATCGAGCGTGCCGATCTTGTCGACGAGGGAGAGGGACTCGGCATTGCCGCGCGTCATGTAAAAGAAGCTTTCCAGCGGGTTCAGGCGTTCGCCGAGCAGCTGCTGGATCTTGTAGGCCTCGTCCATCGTGCGCAGCATGGAGTAGCTGGAGCCGCCGCCGATATCGGTGGCGACACCGATGCGAACGGGTTTCTCGCGGCGGGCCAGCGCCTTCAGCGGGAAGAGGCCGGAGCCGAGGAACAGGTTCGATGTCGGACAATGCACCGCAACCGCGCCGGCTTCGCTCATCGCGCCGGCTTCGCGCTCGGAAAGGTGGATCGCATGGCCGAACAGGCTCTTTGGCCCAAGCAGCCCGTAACGCGCATAGATATCGGTATAATCGATCGCTTCCGGATAGAGCTCGCAGGTAAACGCGATCTCCTCGTGGTTTTCGGAAAGATGCGTCTGAATGTGCAGATCCGGAAACTCGCGGGCAAGCGCCGCGGTCGCTTCCATCTGCGCCGGTGTCGAGGTGATGGCGAAGCGCGGCGTTATGGCGACGTGGTTGCGGCCCTTGCCGTGCCAGTCTGCGATCACCTGGCGCGTCTCGTCATAGCCCATTTCGGGCGTATCGAGCAGGCCCTGCGGGGCGTGGCGATCCATCATCACCTTGCCGCCGACCATGCGCATGTTGCGGCGCATGGCTTCGGCAAAATAGGCGTCGGCGGAGGTCTTGTGCACAGAACAGTAGGCGACGGCCGTCGTTGTGCCGTGGCGGATCATCTCGTCGTAGAAATGCGTGGCGATGCGCTCGGCATGCGCGCTTTCGACGAAGCGGCATTCCTCGGGGAATGTATAGGTGTTCAGCCATTCCAAGAGGTTGGCGGCATAGGAGGCGATCACCTGCATCTGCGGGAAATGCAGGTGCATGTCGATGAAACCCGGCAGGATCAGATGCGGGCGGTGGTCGACTTCGGCGACATCTTCCGGTGCCTGCGCCTTGATATCGGCATAAGGCCCGGTCGCGACGATCATGCCGTTCTCGATCAGCAGGCCGCCGTCGCTTTCGTAAGCGTAGCTGCCCGTATCATCGAGGTTTTGCGGCAGGTGCTTGAAGGAAAGCAGTCGGCCGCGCAGAAGGGTGGTCATTGGCTTTTTTCTCCGATGGAGCTTTCGAACCAGGCGACCAGCAATTTGCGTTCCTCGGGCGTCACTTCGGTGACATTGCCCGGAGGCATGGCATGGCTGCGGCCGGCCTGAATATAGATCTCCCGGGCATGCATAGCGATTTGCTCGTCATTTTCCAGCATTACGCCCTTTGGCGGTCGAACAATCCCCTCATAGACGGGTTCGGCCGAATGACACATGGTGCAGCGCGTCGAAACTATCTCTTTGACGGACGAGAAATGTATATCCGAGGCATATTGCTGGAATGCGGGAGGAATCGCATTGGCCTCCTTCTCCTCGGTCAGCACCTTCGGAACGGTCGAAAGCCACATGATGATAATGAAGAGGACGACGGTAACGATCCAGGTCCAGGTTGGATGACCTTTGCGGGCATGTGTCGTGTTGAACCAGTGACGGATGGTGACCCCCATGAGGAAAACCAGCGCCGCGATCACCCAATTATAGGCCGTGCCGAAAGCCAGCGGATAGTGGTTGGACAGCATGAAGAAGATGACAGGCAGCGTCAGGTAGTTGTTGTGCAGCGAGCGCTGCTTGGCGATACGGCCATATTTAGGGTCGGGCGTGCGGCCGGCAATGAGGTCGGCGACAACGATCTTCTGATTGGGAATGATGATCATGAAGACGTTCGCCGACATGATCGTCGCGGTGAAGGCGCCGAGATGCAGGAAGGCGGCACGGCCGGTGAAGAGATGCGTGTAGCCCCAGGCCATGAGGACCAGGACGGCATAAAGCACGATCATCAGGCCCCAGGTGTTGTTGCCGAGCGGGGACTTGCAAAGCAGGTCGTAGACGATCCAGCCGCCGGCAAGCGAAGCGAGTGAAATCAGGATTGCGACGGGGACGCTGACATCGAGCACATGCCGGTCGATGAGGAAGAGGTTGGCGCCGCCGTAATAGACGATGCACAGCATCAGGAAGCCGGAAATCCAGGTGAAATAGCTTTCGTATTTGAACCAGGTCAGATGCTCCGGCATCTGCGCGGGAGCCACGAGATATTTCTGGATATGATAAAAGCCGCCGCCGTGGACCTGCCATTCTTCGCCATAGGCGCCGGGCGGAAGATGCGGGCGCTTCACCAGCCCGAGATCGAGCGCGATGAAGTAGAAAGACGAACCGATCCAGGCAATGGCGGTTATGACGTGGAACCAGCGGGCGGCAAAGGCCAGCCATTCCCACGCTATGGCGTATTCATACATTCAGTTCCCCTTTTCTTCCTCCGACTCCGCACCTTGCAAAATGTTGGCGACGGAGGGAAGGGGAGAGTTTGCCGCGTTAGCAAAAAGCCACGCTCTTGTCTGGCGTCCGGGGCGCATTAGATCAGATTATGGCAGTTTTTTAATAAAATGCCCTTGGCTGCTTGGAGCGGGCCGTGTCCGCGGTAGCCGTCTATTTTTTCGACGGAGAATTGCCCATGCGAGGTATTCTGGCGTTCGTATTTTTTCTTCTCTCCACAGCCTTCGCCTTTGGGCATGAGGCGCCCTCCGGTTGGTCCTACGACCCCTATTGCTGCAATGGTGACAGCAAGACGGGCGATTGCGAGATGATCCCCTCGCGTACCGTCACCATTGTCCCCGGTGGCTATCGGGTGACGCTCAATCCGGGCGATCATCGCTACATAACCCACGCGCATATCTTCAATCTGCCGCAGCAGAAAACGATGCGTTCTCCCGACGGAGCCTATCATCTCTGCTTGTTTCCGGACGAGAATACGCCGCGCTGTTTTTATGCGCCCGACATGGATTATTGAGCGCTATTCCAGCGGCATGCCGAATTCGCGGAGGAGCCAATCCCTGAAGGCACGGATACGCGGCGTATAACGCCTGTTTTCGGGATAAGCGATCCAGTAGTCCGTATTGTCGGACGAAAGAATATCAAAGGGCTGGATCAGCCGGCCGGAAGCCAGATCGTCCGCATAGAACTCCGGGGTCAGGATGGCGACGCCCTGGCCGGCCAATGCTGCGCTCGCCTCGAAGGACTGGGCACCGAGCCTGCTGCGTGGCCGGCCCTGAAGGCCGGGATCGGGAACGCCGGCCTCTTTGAACCATTGCGCCCACCACGGGTCGCCTGCGTCGATGATGCGGAGCTTCAGCAGATCGGCCGGTTCATGTATGCCGCCGATAGATTCGGCAAGTGCCGGGCTCAGCATCGGCGTAAAATAGACCTTCATCAAAAGATGGGCGCGCAGTCCCGGCCACTGGCCACGCCCGGCGCGGATGGCGATATCGGAGGGCTCCCGGGCGAAGTCGATGATCGAGCCGGAGGTATCCAGCCGGACCGCGATATTGGGATGCTTGAGCTGAAACGACCCGACATGACGAGCCAGCCATTGCGAGGCGAAGGTGGGCGTCGAGTGAATGCGCAGCGTCGTTTCGGCATCGTCACTGATCGAGGCCATGGCCTCCTGCAACAGGGCAAAGGCTTCAGCCACTTTCGGCGCGAGCTGTTCTCCGGCTTCGGTCAATAGGATCTGCCGCGGACGACGCAGGAATAGCGGCTCCCCCACCGTCTCCTCCAGTAGCTTGATCTGATAGCTGACCGCCGTCTGCGTCATGCCAAGCTCTTCGCCGGCGCGGGTGAAACTGCCGAGCCGGGCGGCGGCTTCGAAAACGCGCAAGGCATTCAGCGGGAAGCGCTTGGACTGCTTCATGGATAAGTTCTCTTTATGTATGCAGACGATAGTTCGATTGGAATTTCAGCATTTTTCGCGCCAGACTGCAATTCACATCGTTGATTGAATTGAGGTGTTGTCATGGACTGTTATGTGATCGAGCCGGTGGAGGCAGCCAAGCCCGCGCTTGTGGCGCGTCTTCTGGAGCCGCTGATGCAGGTCTTCCTGAAGCACGGCGAACCGTCACCGCATCTAGACCTCGATGAGATGCCGGACCGGCTGAAGCGCGACCTTGGATTTCTGGATGGGCGTGAGCCGCGTTATGACGATAGGTCGCTGCTGTAGGTGGTGAGAACCGTCGAGGGGTTGGGTCATGAATTGAGACCCTTCATGTATGTGGAGAATGAGTGCTCCCCTCTGTCCTTGTCGGGACATCTCCCTCACAAGGGAGAGATGGGTAACCCGCAGCTTTCTTCGGATATCAAACGAAGATAGTATCTGTGGAAACGACAGTGGCATGTTCTGTTAGGTGGAGCGACACCCCCAACAATCTCCCCCCTTGTGGGAGAGATGTCAGCGAAGCTGACAGGGGGCTGCTCAAATGCAGTCCTCTCGTTTGGCAGGACGACAATCACATCCCCTTCAGCCGCTCCACCGCCATCAGAACGCGCTCCGGTGTCGCCGGGGCGTCGAGGCGGGGGCAGACGCGGTAATCCGCGACGCTGGCGACCGCCATCGATAGGGCCTCGAGCACGGATATGCTGAGCATGAAGGGCGGCTCGCCCACGGCCTTCGAGCGGCCGATCGTCGCCTCCGTGTTTTCCGACCATTCCGCCAGCCGGACGTTGAAGATTTTCGGGCGGTCGGAGGCGAGGGGGATCTTGTAGGTGGAGGGCGCATGGGTGCGCAGTCGGCCCTTGGCATCCCACCAGAGCTCCTCGGTGGTCAGCCAGCCCATGCCTTGCACGAAGGCACCTTCGACCTGGCCGATATCGATCGCCGGATTAAGTGAGCGACCCACGTCGTGAAGGATGTCGGTGCGGTCGATCAGATATTCGCCCGTCAGCGTATCGATCGACACTTCCGAGCAGGCGGCGCCATAGGAGAAGTAGTAGAATGGCGTGCCGCGGCCGGCCTTACGGTCCCAATGGATCTTCGGCGTCTTGTAGAAGCCGGCGGCCGAGAGCTGCACGCGGGCGAAATAGGCCTGCTTGACGAAATCGGGGAAGGGGATTTCCGTTTCTCCGACGCGTACGCGATTGGGGAGGAATTGCACCTCTTCCGCGCCCACTCCCCATTTCTCGGCTGCGAAGGCGATGAGCCTTTCCTTGATTTGGCGAGCAGCGTCATAGGCTGCCATGCCGTTCAGGTCGGAGCCGGATGAGGCGGCCGTCGCCGATGTATTTGGCACCTTGCCTGTTGTTGTCGCTGTGATCTTCACCCGGTCGATATCGACCTGGAAACTGTCGGCCAGAACCTGCGCCACCTTCGTATAGAGGCCTTGGCCCATTTCGGTGCCGCCATGGTTCAGGTGAATGGAGCCATCCTGATAGATGTGCACCAGCGCGCCGGCCTGATTGAAGGCGGTCATGGTAAAGGAGATGCCGAATTTCACCGGCGTCAGCGCGATGCCCTTGCGGATGAACCGGCTGGAGCGGTTGAATTCGATGATCGCCTTGCGCCGCGCCTGGTAGTCGGAACTCTGTTCGAGCTCGTCGACGACGCGGTTGATGATGTTGTCTGTGACCTCCTGATGATAAGGGGTCAGTGTCCGGCCGGAGCCCGGCTGGCCGTAGAAATTGGCGCGGCGGATTTCGAGTGGATCCTTGCCGAGCGCGTAGGCGATCTCCTCGATCATGCGCTCGCCACCAACCATGCCCTGCGGGCCTCCAAAGCCACGGAAGGCGGTGTTGGAGACGGTATGCGTCTTCAGCGGCTTCGAGACCAGATGCACATGCGGGTAGAAATAGCTGGAATCCGCATGGAACAGCGCGCGGTCGGTCACCGGGCCGGAAAGATCAGAGGAGAAGCCGCAGCGTGCGGCATAGGTGGCGTCGACGGCGTGGATGCGGCCTTCGTCGTCGAAGCCGACCTCGTAATCCACGAGGAAGTCGTGCCGCTTGCCCGTGGCGCTCATGTCTTCGTCGCGGTCGGGCCGGAATTTAACGGCGCGGCCGAGCTTCTTGGCGGCGACGGCGGCAAGAGCCGCAAATTGGTTGCCCTGCGTTTCCTTGCCCCCGAAGCCGCCGCCCATGCGGCGCACATTGACGGTGACGGCGTTGGACGGGATGCCGAGAACATGGCCGACGATATGCTGGATTTCGCTCGGATGCTGCGTCGAGGACCAGACAGCGACTTCGTCGTCCTCGCCGGGGATCGCCATAGCGATGTGGCTTTCGAGATAGAAGTGCTCCTGTCCGCCGATGCGCATCTGCGCCTTGATGCGGTGCTTGGCGTTGGCCATTTCGGTTTCCGGTTCGCCGCGCTTCAGCGTCATCGGTTCGTAGACGAGCGGTGCGCCATTGGCGAGCGCGCCGTCGATATCGCTCCAATGCGGCAGGTCGCGATAGTCGATCTTGGCAAGGCGGGCAGCACGGCGGGCGGCATCGCGGGTTTCGGCGATGACGGCGAAGATCGGCTGCCCGTGGAATTCGACTTTCGTCTCGGCAAGCAGCGGTTCGTCATGCATGCCGTTGGAGCTGGTGTCGTTGACGCCGGGGATATCCGAGCCAGTGAAGACCCAGACGACACCTGGATAGGCTTTAACGGCCGAGAGATCGATGCCGGTGATCTCGGCATGCGCGCGATCGGAAAGGCCCAGCGCGCCATGCAGCAGCCCGGCCGGTTCGGGAATATCATCAATATAATCGGCGGCTCCGGTGACGTGCTTATGTGCGGAATCATGGCGTAACGAGCCGTGCATCGAGCCGTTGATGAGGACCTTGGCTTCTTCGAACGTAGACTTGTCCATAGCTCAGACCTCCGCGTTTTCCCTTCTCCCCGAGGGGAGAAGGGGAAAGGAAGCGGCTGCAGTCATCCCCCGAAAGATACCGTGCCATGCTCAAGGAATACGGTTGAATAAATCTGAAATCCGTCATCATGCGAGCACCTCGAAGCGCTTCAATTCCTGCGGTGCGCCTGATGTCTCAAGATAGAAGCGGATGAGAAGATTCTTGGCGGTCAGCTGGCGGTATTCGGCGGAAGCACGCCAATCGGTGAGCGGCGTGTAGTCGCTGTCGAAGGCATCGCGTGCGGCCATGACGGTTGCCTCACTCCAGGGTTTGCCGATCAATTCCGCCTCGACCGTGCGAGCGCGCTTCGGCGTACCGGCCATGCCGCCGAAGGCGATACGGATATCTTCGACATTGCCGGCGGCGTCCAGTGACAGATGGAAGGCGCCGCAGGCAGCCGAAATATCCTCGTCGCGGCGCTTGGAGATCTTGTAGATGGCGAAATGCGTACCCTTGGCGGGATAGGGTACGAAGATGCTCTCGACGAACTCACCGGGATGCCGGTCCTGCTTGCCGTAATCGATGAAGAAATCTTCGAGCGGCAGGCTGCGTGTGCCTGCTGTCGAGCGGAGTTTCACCGTTGCGCCGAGCGCGATCAGCGGCGGCGGCGTGTCGCCGATCGGCGAGCCGTTGGCGATATTGCCGCCGATGGTGCCCATGTTGCGCACCTGCTCGCCGCCGATGCGGTTGATGAGGTTGGCAAAGGCCGGGATTTTTTCGCCGATCACAGCAAAAGCGCGGCTGTAGGTGACGCCGGCGCCGATACCAAGCCCATCGTCTTCGACGACGATTTTCTGCAGATCGGTCAGATGATTGATAAAGACGACCGGATTCAGCCGGCGCATCTGCTTGGTGACCCATAGGCCGACATCGGTTGAGCCGGCGACGACGGTCGCCGTCGGCTCGTCGGCAAGCACCTGTGCCAGCGCCGAGACGGAGCCGGGCACGATGAGGCGATCCTCACCATCGGCAATCTCGATGGTATCGCCACCCTGCATCGCCCAGAGGCGGGCGATGATATCGGCCCTGGTCTTTTCGAGTGGATCGAAGAGAGCGCTCGGCCGCTTCTGGCTGACCTGCTCGGCCGCCTTGACGATCGGCTCGTAGCCCGTGCAACGACAGAGATTTCCCTGCAGCGATTTTTCGATCTGCTCCCGGCTGGGCTTTTCGGTTGTCAGCCAGAGACCATAGAGCGACATGACGAAACCCGGCGTGCAAAAGCCGCATTGCGAGCCGTGGCAGTCGACCAGAGCTTGCTGCACCGGGTGAAGCGCACCGTTCCGGGCGGCGAGATGTTCGACGGTGACGACGTGGGTCGCATGCAGCGAGCCGACAAAGCGGATGCAGGCATTGACGGATTCATAGTGCAGCCCGCCATCGATCAAACGTCCCACAAGCACCGTGCAGGCGCCGCAGTCGCCTTCCGCACATCCTTCCTTCGTGCCCGTCAGTCTCCGGTTGAGACGCAGGAAGTCGAGCAGCGTCTCGGTAGGGCGCAGGCTGGATAGAATGATATCCTCGCCGTTGAGGATAAAGCGGATGCTGTCGCTCATGTCGTTCCCGTTTATGATGTCTTGGCCGGGGCCGGATGCGCGAACGAATCCGGCCCTAACCGCAAATGGTTATTCCGCGGTCCAGCCACCGTCAATCGAGACGTGTGTGCCGGTGACCTGACGTGCCTCGTCGCTGGCAAGGTAGAGCGACAGGGCGCCGATCTCCTCGGCCTTGACGAATTCGTGCGTCGGCTGGGCCTTGAGGATGACTTCGTTCTTGACCTGCTCCTCGGTCATGCCGCGGGCCTTGGCGGTGTCCGGGATCTGCTTCTCGACAAGCGGGGTCAGGACGTAGCCGGGGCAAATGGCGTTCACCGTCACGCCGAACTCGGCAAGCTCGAGCGCTGCCGTCTTGGTCAAGCCCAATATACCATGTTTTGCCGCGACATAGGCGGATTTGAAGGGCGAGGCGACAAGGCCGTGCGCCGAGGCGATGTTGATGATGCGCCCGTATTTCCTAGCCTTCATCAGCGGAATGGCGGCGCGGATGGTGTGGAAAGAGCTGGAGAGATTGATCGCGATGATCTGATCCCATTTCTCGATCGGGAAATCCTCGATCTTCTCGACATGCTGGATGCCGGCATTATTGACGAGAACATCGACGCTGCCGAAGGTGGAGTTGGCAGTCGCGATCAAATCGGCGATCTCGGCAGGCTTCGTCATATCGGCCGGATGATAGATCACCTTGCCGCCGCCGGAGGCTTCGAGCTTCGTCTTGATCGCATCGATTTCCTCGGGCTTTCCGAAGCCGTTGATGACGACGTTATCGCCCTTGGCGGCGAAGGCGGCCGCGATGGCGAGGCCGATACCGCTTGTGGAACCGGTGACGACAACTGTTCTTGCCATGATCATCTCCTTGGACAGCGCAGCTTCCTGCTGCAGTGCAAAACGATCTCAGCCTAGTCCCAAACCTCCGGATATGGCAATCGCAATGCTGGTGGCCCTTCGGCCATGATGCTGTGAATCGAAAAGTATATCCTTTAGCGAAAAAATTTCGTTTTGCTTTCTTTTCACATTCGTTTTGCTCGCGTATCTGTTGTTTCGGGACGCAACAGGCGGGAGGAGTGCATGAGCGGTTATGTCTTGGCGATCGATCAGGGAACGACGTCGACACGGGCTATCGTTTTCGACGGCAAGATGAAGGTTGCCGGTGTCGGGCAGAAGGAATTCACTCAGCATTATCCGAAGCCGGGCTGGGTAGAGCACGATCCGGAGGAAATCTGGTCCTCTGTCCTCGTCACCGTCCGCAAGGCGATCGAGGCTGCCGGCATCACCGCCAAGGATATTGCAGCCCTCGGCATCACAAATCAGCGCGAGACGGTCGTCGTGTGGGATCGCGAGACCGGCAAGCCGATCCACAATGCCATTGTCTGGCAGGATCGTCGCACGGCGAGCTATTGCGAGAAACTGAAGCGGCAGGACCTGGAAAAGCTCTTCACGCGTCGCACCGGCCTGCTGCTCGATCCCTATTTTTCCGGCACCAAACTCTCCTGGCTGCTATCCAACGTGAAAGATGCGCGTGCCCTTGCCGCCAAAGGCAAGCTGTGCTTCGGCACCATCGATACTTTCCTGATCTGGCGGCTGACCGGGGGTAAGAGCTTCGTCACCGATGCGACCAATGCCTCGCGGACGCTGATGTACAATATCGGCGCGAACCAATGGGACGAGGAGCTGCTGGATATCCTGCGCGTTCCCGCTGCCATGCTGCCTGAAGTGAAGGACTGTGCCGCCGATTTCGGCGTCACGGATGCCACGCATTTCGGCACGGAAATCCCGATTCTCGGCGTTGCCGGCGACCAGCAGGCGGCGACGATCGGTCAGGCTTGCTTTGAACGCGGCATGATGAAATCCACCTACGGCACTGGCTGCTTCGCACTGCTCAACACCGGCGCTGATATGGTGCGCTCGAAGAATCGCCTGCTGACCACCATCGCCTATCGGCTGAATGGCGAGACGACCTATGCGCTCGAAGGCTCGATCTTCATCGCGGGCGCCGCGGTACAATGGCTGCGCGATGGCCTGAAAGCGATCCAGCGCGCATCGGATTCCGGTGAGCTGGCGGCCAAGGCCGATCCGCTGCAGGAGGTTTATCTGGTGCCGGCCTTCACCGGCCTCGGGGCACCGCATTGGGATCCGGATGCACGCGGCGCGATTTTCGGGCTGACGCGCAATACTGGACCCGAGGAGATCGTCCGGGCGGCACTGGAGGCGGTCTGCTACCAGTCTCGCGACCTACTGGATGCTATGCATAAGGATTGGCGCAATGGCAACGGGCAGGAGACGGTGCTGCGCGTCGATGGCGGCATGGTCGCTTCCGACTGGACGATGCAGCGGCTTGCCGATCTCCTGAATGCACCGGTCGACCGCCCGACGATCCTTGAAACGACCGCGCTGGGTGCCGCCTGGCTTGCTGGCAGCCGCGCCGGCGTCTGGCCGGATCGCGCCGGTTTTGCCAAAGCCTGGGCGCGAGACCAGCGTTTCGAGCCCAGCATGGATGACAAGACTCGAAACGCGAAGCTCAAAGGCTGGAAGAACGCGGTCTCGCGCACCTTGAGTACACGGCAGGGGTGATCGGCCCTCATCGGCTGCTCACCCCAGGTTATGTCGTGTAAGATTTCTTTATTTTGCTTATATAAGTGCGCGCAGCGATACTCGCCTTGTTCGTGGCTCCGGGAGGATTCCGTGCCACATTTCGCCGGACCGCACCTTTTGAGGGCGGACGCCTTCTCAAGAGACGATAAAGCGAATAATGGCTGCTCAATTTTCTGAACTGAAAAAACATTACTACCGGCAGATCAAATATCATCTGACCCGGCCGAAGCCGCCAATGTTGGCCGAGCGGTTCGATGGGCCTGTTCTCGTCGTCGGCTCGGCGCCGGTTTCGAACAGGCCGGTGGATTTCGATGAGAGTTTCAAGGTCATCACCATCAACGGTTCGCAGACTGTGACGAAGGGCTGGGGGATCGAGGCGCCCGATGTGACGCTCGTCCAGTTCAACCAGATCGAAGGCACCAACACCAATGCCGTCGAGGTGCGACGGGTTCTGAACGGCGAACGGACCAAGATGCTCTACGTTCTGCTCTGGCGGAAAGAGCGCGAGCGGCTGGAAGAGGGTCTGCGGAGGTTCAACTATAGCTACGACAAGCTGGAGATCGTCGATCGCTACAAGCGCATGGCACTGCTCGACCGGGTCGGCGGGGTAAAGTGCAGCGAACTCGGCGCCGACGACAAATGCTCGAACGGCATCAATGCCGTGCTTTTCGCGCTCTATAACGGCGCCACCGAAGTGATCATCACCGGCATCAATCCCGATTCAGGCGGGCATGTCTATAATCAGGAAAATCTCGCCCGGCTGCATGTGCGCAAGGACCGCGAGGTTCTCGAACGGCTTTTGGAACGCGGCTATCCGGTGTTCACAAGCGATCCGGCCGTGTCGCAATCCATCGGCCTGCCGTTATGGGCAGGCAAGGCGAAGGCCGGCCGGACAGTTGAAGCCGATGCCAAGGGCAAGCGACCGGCACCGATAACGGCTGAGGCCGTCATCAATTCTTGAGCTAAGGATCCGCCAACGGTCAATCTGCGGCTGACGCTGGTCGTGATTCCGTGCCAAGATCGCAGCTTAGAATCACTCGATTGCGCAGAGGTCAGTCCAATGCTGATGCCGCCGCCACTACGGCCGGGCGACAGGGTGCGCTTTGTGTCGCCCGCAAGCTCACCCGACAGGGATATGGTTCTGAGAAACGCCGAAATCCTGAAGGGTTGGGGGCTCACCGTCGATTTCGGTGAGTATGCCTTCCGCAAGTGGAATTATCTTGCTGGCACGGACGAAGAGCGGCTGTCGGATCTTAACGCCGCACTTCGCGATCCCAATGTGCGGGCGATCTTCACCACTCGCGGCGGCAAGGGATCTTATCGCATCGCCGATCAACTGGATTTTGCCGCGGCGCGGCGTGATCCGAAATTTCTTATCGGCTTCAGTGACATCACCGCATTGCATTTGAGCCTGCTGAGACATTGCCACCAGGTCGGTATTCACGGCGCATTTTCCATCGGGCCGAGCGAAGATGGTGTCAGCTCTTATACGCGCGAATCGATGCGTCGAGCGCTGATGACAACCGAGGACATCGTTATCGGCTCGCGCCCGGAAGAGCCGACCTCGAGACTGACAACAGACGGTATGGCTAAGGGCCGGCTGATCGGCGGCAACCTCGATATGGTGGCGGCATCGGCCGGCTGGGCGCTGCCGGATATGCACGGTGCCATCCTGCTGCTTGAGGCCATCGGTCTGTATCCTGGTCAGGTGGACCGGCAGATGACCATGCTGCGCAAGGCGGGGCATCTGGATGGTTTGGCAGGGGTCGCTATTGGCCAGTTTACTGACTTCGAGTTCGACCGCCCTTATTCGGTGATCGACATCCTGCGTGAACATCTGACCGAACTGAAAGTGCCGATCCTCGGCGGCTTGCCGCTCGGGCACGGCGATAGCCCGGCAAGCGTTTTTATCGGCGCTGTGGCGGAGTTTGATGCGAAAGCCGGTATGCTGGCGATCCGGCGTGGGAACATCTGAGATCCTCTTCGATATTTTTTGACGTAGCCTGTCGGTACGGGTGATATTCCTTCGTCTTTAAAGGGAGAAGGGAATCTCAATGCTTTACGCGATCCTATGCTACAACGACGAAGACACGGTGTTTGCCTGGTCCAAGGAACAGGAAGACGCGACGATGGCACGGTTGATTGCCGTGCAGGAGCCGCTGGCAAAGGCTGGAAAGCTCGGCCCCGTAGCACGGCTGATGCCAACGACGGCGGCAACGACCCTGCGCAAGGGTAAGAACGAACCGATCGTGATCGACGGTCCCTTCGCGGAAACGAAGGAGCAGTTGCTCGGCTTCTACGTCGTCGATTTCGAAACTTTAGACGAAGCCATCGGTTTTTCGAAGGAGCTTGCCGTCGCCAATCCCGGCGTCGGCTCCTATGAAATCCGCCCGCTTTATGTCTTCCGGCCAGGAGCCGTTGCAACATGACCGACATTGCCTGGATCGACATTGCGCTTACCAACGCCCGACCCCAGGTGATGGGCGCGCTTTTGCGCTATTTCCGCAATCTCGACATTGCCGAGGAGGCCTTTCAGGAGGCCTGCCTCAGGGCCCTGAAGACCTGGCCCGACAAGGGGCCGCCACGCGATCCCATTGCCTGGCTGATCTTCGTCGGCCGCAACAGCGGCATCGATACGGTGCGCAAGCAGGCCAAGTTGCAGAGCCTGCCGGATGAAGAGGCGATCTCCGATACGAGTGATGTGGAGAGTGATCTGGCCGAACGGCTTGATGGCTCCGGATATCGCGACGATATTCTTCGGCTGCTGTTCATCTGCTGCCATCCGGATCTGCCGGCGACGCAGCAGATTGCACTCGCATTGCGCATCGTTTCCGGCCTTTCGGTGCAGCAGATCGCTCGCGCCTTCCTCGTCAGCGAAAGCGCGATGGAGCAGCGCATTACAAGAGCCAAGGCGCGTGTCGCTGCAGCTGGCGTTCCCTTCGAAACACCGGGTGCGGTAGAGCGGAGCGAAAGGCTGGCGCTCGTCAGTGCCATGATCTACCTGATCTACAACGAAGGCTATTCGGCCGGCGGAACGCATCGTGAGGCGGCCGCTTTCGCCGACGAGGCGATCCGGCTTGGCCGGTTGCTGTTGCGAATCTTTCCCTCCGAGCCGGAAACCATGGCGCTGCTGGCACTGATGCTTCTGCAGCAATCGCGCAAAGACGCCAGGTTCGATGCCAATCGACAGATCATCCTTCTGGAAGATCAGGATCGTTCGCTCTGGGATCGGACATTGATCGACGAGGCACTGGCGCTGCTCGACAAGGCGATCCGTCACCGCAAGCCTGGTCCCTATCAGGTGCAGGCGGCGATTGCGGCGCTGCATTCAAGGGCGAAGCGCGCCGCCGATACGGATTGGGAAGAGATCGATCTTCTCTACCAGATGCTGGAGCGGCTGACGCCGTCACCGGTCGTCACACTCAACCGCTCGGTCGCGCTCTCGAAGCTCAAGGGGCCGGAGGCGGCTCTGGCGTTGATTGCGCCGCTGGAAGCGCAGCTCGACAGCTATTTCTATTTTCATGGGGTGAGGGGCGGCCTGCTTGCACAGCTCGGCCGCGCTCAGGAAGCGCGCGTCGCCTTCGACAGAGCGATCGCGCTCGCCCGTTCGCCTGCCGAGGCAGCCCATATCCGTTATCAGCTCGATCGTCTGAGCGCGGATGCTGTTGCCGCGGCAAAATAATCGAAAAATCTGCGTCTTCGCTGTCGGGAAATGACCGTCTCGAACGTCATTCGTGTATGGACCGAGCAGGCCGCGTCAAACAATAAAGAGGAGCAAGATATGACTGAACAGAGCCAACGCCACGAGCTTTCCCTGACCCGCGTCATCGACGCACCACGAGACAAGATCTTCCGTTGCTGGACCGAAGTGGAGCTCTTGAAACAATGGTTCGCACCGCTGCCATGGACGATATCGGCAGCCAGCGTCGACGCTCGATCCGGAGGCTCAAGCTCGATCACCATGCGCAGCCCAGAAGGCGAGGATTATCCGGGCAACGGCGTCTATCTGGAAGTAGTGCCGAATGAGCGGATCGTCTTCACCGATGCCTTCACCAGCGCCTGGGTGCCGTCGGCCAAGCCCTTCATGGTGGTGACGATCCAGCTCGACGAGCTCGACGGTGGCAAGACCCGTTATACCGCCACGGTGCTGCATTGGTCCGCGGAGGATCGCGAGGCGCATGAGAAGATGGGCTTTCATCAGGGATGGGGTCAGTGCGCCGAGCAGCTCGCAGCACTGGCAGCCAAGATCTGAATTTCTGATTCAATTCCGGGGGATGTGACAATGTCTTATGCTGCTGATTCATCTTTGCCTTCGGTCACGCGCGCGCAGCGCGTGACCGGTATGATCCTGAGCGGACTGGTCATCGCCTTCCTGCTGTTCGATGGCGCGATCAAGCTTGTTCCACTTTCGGTCGTCACCGAGACGATGGCGGGGCTTGGTTATTCTGCCGATCCGGCACTTGCGCGGCTGCTCGGCATCATCACGCTCGGCTGCGCCATTCTCTATGCGATCCCGAGAACGTCGGTTCTCGGCGCCATCCTGCTGACGGGCCTGCTCGGTGGGGCGATTGCGACACACTTACGGGTCGGCAGCCCGATCTTCTCGCATCTGCTGTTCGGCGTTTATCTCGGGGTGATCGCCTGGGGCGGACTTTATCTTCGTTATGAAGCGGTTCGGAAAATGATTCCGTTCTTTCAGCGAAGCTTTTGATTTTGGATTCGATTTGGTAAGGCTCGCTCCTTAATAAGGACGGAGCGAGCCATGCCGCAAGTGATCATCGCGCCGGTCAGGCAATCGGATGCGGACGAGCTGATCGCCGCCAATATTGCCAGTCGCGCCTATCATGTGCCCTGGGCCTATCCTTTTCTCGATCGTGACGGTTTCGACGCGTGGTTCGGTCAGACGGTGACGGGGCCGAACATCGGGCTGGTGGCGCGCGACCCCGGTTCGGGCGGCATTGTCGGCGTCGTCAATATCAGTCAGATGGTCTGGGGAGGCTTTCGCAGCGCCTTTCTCGGCTATCACGGCATGGTGGGTTTCGCCGGTCAGGGGTTCATGACTGAAGCGGTTCGTCTGGCCGTCGCGCACGCCTTCGATGCGGTGGGCCTGCATCGCGTGGAGGCCAATATCCAGCCGGGCAACCATGCGTCCATTGCGCTGGTCAAACGGCTCGGCTTCCGCAAGGAAGGGTTCTCGCCCAAATATTTGAAAATCGGCGGCGTCTGGTGCGATCATGAACGCTGGGCATTGCTCGCGGACGATCCTCGTTCCTGACCCCTTTCGGATTTCGAAAGCTGCGCTATCTGGCGGAAAACCTCACAAAGACATTGACTGTGCGGAGGGAAGGGGCGAAAGCGACCTTGACCTCTCGCCGCACGTTGCCGAGAGTGCGAGGGGTGCCGGAAGCCGTAGATGATCGTTTCGACCGAAGAAGAACTGACCAAACTAAAAGATATCGGCCGCATCTGCGCCAACGCGCTGCAGGCCATGGCCGCGGCACTGGAGCCGGGTATTACGACGCTGGAACTCGACGCGATCGGCCGCAAGGTGCTGGAAGATGCCGGCGCGCAATCGGCGCCGGAACTGGTCTACAAGTTCCCCGGCGCGACCTGCATCAGCGTCAACGAGGAAGTGGCGCATGGCATTCCAGGCCCACGTGTTATCAAGGCGGGCGATCTGGTCAATCTCGATGTATCGGCCGAGAAGGATGGCTTCTTCTCCGATACCGGCGCGTCCTTTACCGTGCCGCCGGTCAAGCCGAAGATCGAGCGCCTTTGCCGCGACGGTAAGAGGGCGCTCTGGGTCGGCCTCAATCAGGTGAAGAGCGGTGCGCCGCTTGCGAAGATCGGGCAGGCGGTCGGCGCCTTCGCGCAGAAGAACCGCTATACTTTGATTGCCAATCTCGCCAGTCATGGCATCGGTCGCTCGCTGCACGAAGAGCCCGCCGAGGTTTCCACCTGGGCGGACCCTTCCGAGACCCGGATCATGGAGGATGGCCTGGTTTTTACGGTCGAGCCATTTCTGTCGCTCGGTGCAACCTGGGCAGAGGGCGGCGACGACGCCTGGACGCTCTATGCCGATCCCCAGGCTCCCACCGTCCAGTACGAACACACGATCATCGCTACCCGCAACGGGCCGGTCATCCTGACATTGCCGGACGCATGAAGCATGTCGTTATCGCAAAACCGCTACGCAGTTTTGCGCGACATGCCGTAGCTCAATCGCCAGCCTTTGGGCTGTCCTCGTCCTTCGTTTCGCCGCGGATGATATCGGCGGCGGCGCGCTCGAGGATTGCCGCGATGCGTGCGCCTTCGGCCTTGCTCCATGGGAACTTCGAGCGAAGCGCGGAACGCAGTAGGTGGCGGGCGCGATGCACATCGCCGCTGCCATGGCGGTCGAACGGATTGTCACGGCCATCCTCATCTTCACCGCCGAAAACCTCGCGGACGCGGGCCATTTTCTCGCCGATGGACGTGAGCTTGGCGAGCGTCACTTCGACCAGATCACGGTTGTCGTCGACGCGCTTCTGGCCGCTTTCGGTGATGCGGTAGAGCTTTTTCGTGCCGCTCACCTCGACTTCGGCCTGGCCGGTCTCTTCGAGATAAGTCAGCGCCGGGTAGATGACGCCCGGGCTCGGTACATAAAAGCCTCCGGAGCGCTCCTCGAAGGTCTTGATCAGCTCATAGCCGTGACGCGGCTGCTCGGAGAGCAAAGCGAGGATGATGAGCTGCAGGTCGGCCGCATCGAACTTGCGGCCGGTGCGAAACCCGCCGCCGAACATGCCGCCCTTGAAGCCTCTCATGAAGTCTCTCCTGTGCTCGCCGCGCGATTCACGGCCTCGACCGTGTCGTAGGATATATGCCTCGACGATGTCAAAGCCATCTCCGAACATGTGACGATCTCTAAAACCTCTCATATCGTTTCTCCTTGAAGGGTGAGAGTTTATATCGTTAGTCATGTCGTAAGATATATATCGTAAGATAGTTTTCTGCAAGAGGCGAGCTGCGAGATGGGACGATCGCTTGCTGGTTATCATTCAAAAGCGGGAGAGAGTTCATCCAATGGGTGAAAATCCGTTGCTGAACAACTGCATCACGATCGTGGGATAAGCGATTACATCTATGTAAGAATATGTCTTGGCCGGTTGCCGCTCTTGGCGAACTGTCCTAGGCTCGCCACAAATTAACGTCATTTGCGGTTCCAGTCTGAACCCGATCAAGGAAGCCTATCCACCGTGTTCCACTCCTTCTTTCCGCAGCCGAAACCTTTCTTCACGTCAATGGTGGTCTGGACGCTTGCCTGCATTGCGGCCTGGTATCTGTTCTTTTCGGACCTGGGGACACGGCTAGGTTTCGTGTTGCCTGGTGAAGGAAAGGAGCCATACGATCTCAGCTATTTTCTGCTGTGGGGAAATCTCTGGTTTTACGGATTCTTTCTTGCCTGCATCGTTATCTTCTGTGGTGCTTGGCACATTCGCGCCTGGAGCCACCCCTGGAAGATTTGGTCGCTTTGGGGTTCTGCGCTCATCATCCTGGTTACCTATTTCGGTGTTCAGGTCACCGTAGTTATCAACAATTTTCGCCGCCCCTTCGGCGATCTGCTACAGGCTGCACTCACGAAGCAGCCGGGTGTGACGACTGACAGTTTCTATTCGTTGATGATCATCTTTGCGCAGATCGCGTTCCTCAGCATGTTCGTCTCGATTCTGACGGATTTCTTTACGAGCCACTACATCTTCCGCTGGCGGACGGCGATGAACGACTTCTACATGTCGAAGTGGGAGAAGCTTCGCCATATCGAGGGTGCCTCGCAGCGTGTGCAGGAAGACACAATGCGCTTTTCCAGTGTGCTGGAAGGCCTCGGCATCAGTCTCATCAATTCCGTTATGACGCTGATTGTGTTCCTGCCAATTCTGCTTGCGCTTTCGACCTACGTAACGGAGCTGCCGATTATTGGCAAAATTCCGCATTCACTTTTCTGGCTGGCGCTTTTCTGGTCGATCTTTGGCACCGTTCTACTGGCGGTCGCTGGCATCAAGCTTCCTGGGCTGAATTTCAAGAACCAGCGCGTAGAGGCGGCTTATCGCAAGGAGCTTGTCTATGGTGAGGATCACGAAGAGCGGGCACAGCCCACGACGGTGAAGGAGCTTTTCGCCAACGTTCGGCGCAATTATTTCCGCATCTACTTCCACTACGTTTATTTCAACGTCGCGCGCTATTTCTATCTGCAGGCCGATACGATGTTCGTATTGTTCATGCTGGTGCCGACCTTCGTTGCCGGTGCGATCACATACGGTATATATCAGCAGATCGCGACTGCCTTCGGTCAGGTCAGCAATTCCTTCCAATACCTCGTCAATTCTTGGACGACGATCATCGAGCTTCTGTCGATTCACAAGCGTCTGAAGGCTTTCGAGGCAGCGATCGACGATGAGCCGTTACCGAAGATCGATCAAACCTATCTGGAACGCGAAGCGGGCGTCATCCACGCCGACGGCTGATGAGAAGGCTCCGTAGACTTTTCGTTGGTTAGAATATTCGGGCCATCCTCGCCTCCGACAAGCTCAGGGTGAGGATGGAGCGCATTGTTGCGTGAAGCCAATTCAATATTCAGCCTTCTGCAGGAGGCGTCCTCATGGTGAGGCCGCCTGAAAGGCCGTCTCGAACCACGAGGGCTTCGTTCGACCGCTCCTCACCCCTGCTGCGGCTTGCCACGCGCCGCAATCAATGGAATCGCTTCGGAATAGCTGACGCAGGCAACATCCTGCTTGTGGCAGACATCGCTGACGAAGCGGTTGAGGGCGCGCCAATAGGCGCCGTCATTCATTTCGACGAAATGGAAACCGAGCTGCAGCGGAATGCGCTCACCGTCATATTGCTTGTTGAAGGCGGCTTCGAAGGCATCGAAGGTGCGGTCTTCATAGGTCTTGGCATTGGCCTTGTCTTCTACGCCCTTGGAGTGGCGGACATAGAGATTGTAGTCCATGCCGATGACCAGGCGATGTTCGGGACCTTCGGGGATCAATGGCAGACCGAAGCGATAGATGCCGTCGACCACCTGTGGCAGGGCAGGTCCCTTGGTGACCAGGCTTGCATCATAGTGGAAACCCATCTCCTTTTCCGCTGGCACGAGGCCATCGCTGGTGGAGAGATAGGGCGCGCGAAATCCCTTGACGTCGTTCGTCGCGAAATCTTCCCAACCCTGGGGCTCCTTGTCGGCAAGGCCGACATTCTTCCAGGCGTCGCGAAGCGCGATCCGCGCATTCATGAATTCCTGTTTCCAATCGGCAGCGCTCCAGCCTTTGCCGTCAAAATGGCCGCAGGCATGACTTGAGATGTCGTGGCCTTCCTGATGCGCCCCCCAGATATTGGCGATGCGCGTGCGGACATCATCCTCGCTCTTGGCGAAGCCGACATTCGATTTGCCCGGCCGCTGCTTTGGCCCCTGATAGGCCTTGGCCTGCGTCTTGTTCATCAGGAAAGTGCAGGACAGAAAGTAGGTGAAATGCGCGCCATTGCGCGAAGCGATCTCGCGGCTCTTGGTCCAGAGCGCATTGTCATGAGCACCATCGAAGGAGATCATGACGAGTTGCTTGGGCTTGTCATCGGCCTGGGCGGCGACGGGGAGCCCTAAGGAAATGGCGACGGAGAGACAGGTAGCAAAGCGAAACATGGGTACCGAATATTGATTGCGTCGAGCACGGCTTGCCAGGAATCGTCCAGCGATATCGGATAGCGCGCTCAGGATCGCTTCCTTCCTTTCGCCCAATTGCGGCGAAGCTGCGGTGATGCTGGCATTTTTTTGCGGCAGCCGATAAGGATGTGACTACAAGACCATAAAGGATTTCATCCATGGCATTGCTCGTTCTCGGCATTGTTCTCTTTCTCGGCCTCCATCTGGTCCGTGTTGTTGTCCCCGGCCTCAGAAGCTCGATGATCGCGCGTTTGGGTGAGGGCGGCTGGAAGGGTGCCTATTCGATTGCCAGCATCGTGGCGCTGATCATTCTGATCTACGGCTTCGGTCAGGCGCGCGACATGACCCCGATCTGGACGCCGCCGTTCTGGATGAGCCACATCACCATCCTGCTGATGCTCTTCGCCCTGATCTGTCTTGTCGCCTCGCTGCTGCCGGCGGGGCATATCGCGGTCAGAACCAAGCATCCGATGGTGCTGTCGGTGAAGATCTGGGCGTTGGCGCATCTCCTGTCGAATGGCGATGGAGCGGCGATATTGCTCTTTGCCGCCTTCCTCGCCTGGGGCGTAATTCTGCGCATTTCGCTGAAACGGCGCGAGCGGGCCGGCGAAATCACCATGCGTCCGTTCGTTTCGGCGAAATATGATCTTTATGCGATCGTCATCGGCGTCATTGTCTGGGCCTTGATCATTTGGAAGCTTCATGCGTGGATTATCGGGGTTTCGCCGCTCGTTATGTGACGATTTCTGCCATTCCCCCTTACATCAGCCGCAAAATGGAGTAGAAGGCCCCACTAAACCTAAGCTTTGAACTATTTGGCCTGGGCCGGAGACAAGAATGGCATTCAATGACGATAGCTTCATCCGCGAGGTGAACGAGGAACTGCGCTCGGACCAGCTGCGGTTCATATGGCGTCGTTTCGGCAAGCTCATCATCGGTGCTGCCGTGCTCGTCGTCCTTGGCACTGCAGCCTATAGCGGCTATCGCTATTGGGCCGGCAATCAGGCCGGCAGCGGTGGCGATCAGTTCATTGCCGCGCTGACGCTTGCCGATCAGAACAAGACGGATGAAGCGCTGGCCGCATTCGCCGCCATCGAAAAGAGCGGCCCCGGCTCCTATCCGGTGTTGGCCCGCCTGCGCGCCGCGACGCTGCAGGCGCAGAAGGGGGACAAGGCCGCTGCCATCGCCACCTTCTCGGCGATCGGCAAGCAGACGGATCTTCCCGTCGTTATCCGCGATGCGGCCCGCCTGCGTGCTGCCTACCTTCTCGTCGATACCGGCACCTACGATCAGGTCGCCGCCGAAGCCCAGGAACTGGCCGTCCCCGCTGATGCCTTCCGCCATTCGGCGCGCGATGTTCTCGGCCTTGCCGCTTACAAGGCCGGCGATTTTGCCAAGGCCCGGCAGTGGTTCCAGGCGATCGTCGACGATCCGCAGAGCCCGCGCAATGTTGCCAACCGTGCCCAGATGCTGCTCGATCTCATCACTGCATCCGGCAAGGCTCCGGTCGCAAAAGGCTGAAGGATCGCTCAATGAGTTTTACGGTCGCGATCGTCGGTCGCCCGAATGTCGGCAAGTCCACGCTGTTCAACCGGCTGGTTGGCAAGAAGCTGGCGCTCGTCGACGATACGCCGGGCGTCACGCGTGACCGTCGTCCCGGCGATGCCAAGCTGATCGATCTCCGTTTTCGCATCGTCGACACCGCCGGTCTTGAAGAGGCTCAGGATGAATCGCTTCAGGGCCGTATGCGCGCCCAGACGGAGGCGGCGATCGACGAAGCCGACCTGACGCTGTTCGTCGTCGATGCCAAGATGGGCCTGACCCATGTCGACAAGACGCTTGCCGAAATGCTGCGCAAGCGCGGCCGGCCCGTGGTGCTGGTTGCCAACAAATCCGAAGCGCGTGGTTCCGACAGCGGATTCTACGATGCCTATACGCTCGGTCTCGGCGAACCTTGCCCGATCTCGGCCGAACACGGCCAGGGCATGATGGATCTGCGCGACGCGATCGTTGAGGCAATCGGCCCCGAACGCGCCTTCGGGGAAGAGGAAGATGAGGCAGAGACGAATGTCAGTATTCCGCGTCCGGCCGTCGGCGAAGATGGCGAGGAGATCGACGAGGAGCCGGCCTATGACGAGACGCGCCCCCTGCGTGTTGCGATCGTCGGCCGCCCGAATGCGGGCAAGTCGACGCTCATCAACCGCTTTCTAGGTGAAGACAGACTGCTGACCGGCCCGGAAGCCGGCATCACCCGCGATTCCATCTCCGTCGACTGGAGCTGGCGCGGCCGTACCGTCAAAATGTTCGATACCGCCGGAATGCGCCGCAAGGCGAAGGTCACCGAGAAGCTGGAGAAGCTTTCGGTTGCCGACACGCTGCGCGCCATCCGTTTCGCCGAAACCGTCGTTATCGTCTTTGATGCGACCATTCCCTTCGAGAAGCAGGATCTGCAGATCGTCGATCTCGTGATCCGCGAGGGGCGTGCCGCCGTGCTTGCCTTCAACAAGTGGGACATGATCGAGGATCGCCAGGCCGTGCTCGCCGATCTGCGCGAAAAGACCGACCGGTTATTGCCGCAGGCGCGAGGCATTCGCGCCATTCCGATTGCCGGCCAGACGGGCGAGGGGCTGGACCGCCTCATGCAGGCGATCGTCGATACGGACAAGGTCTGGAACAAGCGCGTCTCGACCGCGCGCCTCAACCGCTGGCTCGAGACGCAGCAGGTTCAGCATCCGCCACCGGCCGTTTCCGGCCGCCGCATCAAGCTGAAATACATGACGCAGGTAAAGGCGCGGCCGCCGGCCTTCATGATTTCCTGCACCCGTTCGGATGCGCTGCCGGAATCCTATGTGCGCTATCTGATCAATGGCCTTCGTCAGGACTTCTCCATGCCGGGCGTGCCCATCCGCATTCATTTCCGCTCGTCGGAAAATCCCTACGAAAACAAAAAGAAGCGGTAACTCGCCGAAGCGCCCCATCGAGAGATGGGCGCGCTTCAATCAGGCGGCATTCCTGCTGAGTGCCTCGCGCAACGTCGTGATTTCCGCCTTCAGCCGTGCCAGTTCGTCCACTGTCTGCTCGGTGGCGTCGAGAATGCAAGGGGGAACGGTTGCGGCCTTCTTCTTCAGGGCCTTGCCTTCACTGGTCAGTTGAATCAGCACCTGGCGCTCATCTTCCTTGCTGCGGATACGCTTGATGAAGCCGGCTGCTTCCAGGCGCTTCAAGAGCGGTGTCAGCGTGCTTGATTCCAGAAACAGCTTTTCACCGATGCCGCCAACGGTCTGGCCGTCTTCCTCCCATAGTGTCACCATGACGAGATATTGCGGATAGGTAAGATTGAGCGCGTCCAGCATCGGCTTATAGAGACGATTCATCGCATGGTTCGCCGAATAGAGCGCGAAGCAGATGAAGTTATCCAGCTTTAACGGGTCGTCGGTCATCTCAAGTACTCCCTGAGAGGTCTAATGTAGATCGTGCGATAAATAATTGTACACCCAAATTTATGCCTGAGCTACGGGTTTCTTCCGTTTTTGGAAAGGCAGCTGCTGAGGCTCTGGCGAGGCACGGTCTTTTCGGGTCGATCAATGCCATAGTGATCGAGTGGCATAAATGGTGGTCCAAAGATAAGAATCAAATGACGTTCTTCGCGCCATTGCTCGATGCGGGCTTCATCGTGCTGGATAAGACGCAGCTATCCAATCCTCATGCAGGGCTATGCTATGCCGTCAGGGCAGCGCGGTGATCGTTGACGGCATGTAAGGCCGGAGCTGCAACTTCACTGATGGTGCCGATCGTTTGGGGACTCAATGCTTGTTGTGGACGTGCAGCCGGCCTCGGTGATTGGCAATTCTGACATTGCCGATAAATTGCGCCGTCGCCGCCTCCCAGGAATAGTTGAGTGCCAGCGTGCGTGCGGCATCGCGGGAGCAAGAGAGTGCGGCGAGGCAGGCCGTTGTTAGATCGGCATCTACAACGCCGGCAGCCCTGTTTCCTCCCAAAATATCCGCGGGGCCGGTGACGGGGTAGGCGGCGACCGGAACGCCGCTTGCGAGCGCTTCCAGAATGGCGTTGCCAAAGGTGTCGGTCTTGGACGGGAAGACGAAGACGTCGGCCTGCGAATAGGCATGCGCCAGTTCCTCGCCGAATTTCGCGCCGAGAAAATGGACATCAGGGTAGAGCTTCTGCAGTTCGGCTCGGGCGGGGCCATCGCCCACTACCACTTTCGATCCAGGCAGGTCGAGATCGAGGAAGGCGGGCAGGTTCTTCTCCAGCGCAACGCGGCCGACAGTCATGAAGATGGGACGGGGCAAGCCGAAGGGGTTGTCGTCAAGTGGTTGGGGACGGAAGAGGCGGGAATCTATGCCACGGCTCCAGGGCAGCAGATTGCGAATGCCGCGCAGTTTAAGCTCGCTAGCAAGGCTTGGTGTCGCCACCATGCAGCCGTAGCCGGCATTGTGAAACCATTTGACGAAGGCGTAGAGCCAACTCTCCGGTATCGGCAAACGCGCGGCCACATATTCAGGAAAGCGGGTGTGATAGCTGGTCGAAAACGGCATACCATTTCTCAGGCACCAGCGCCTGGCCGTAAGTCCGAGGGGACCCTCCGTGGCGATGTGGACATAAGTCGGCCGGAGTGCTTCTATTCTTGCGGCGATCTTGCGGTAGCTGGCGATCGAAAGCCGGATTTCCGGGTAGGTCGGGCAGGGGATATTACGAAAGCCGTCCGGCGTGATCATCGAGACTTCGACGCCCATGCGCGTTAGTTCGCGATTGGTGTTCTCGATGGAGCGGACCACGCCGTTGACCTGTGGATGCCAGGCATCGCTGACGATGAGCAGCCGTTCGGGTACTGCGACAGGTGTCGCCGCCTGCGTCCAGGTGGTTTGATCGATGTCTGACAAGCGTTGCAACATGCCCAAAACAGTCCATCCGCACCGCATCCTCATGATGACGGTGCCAGCGATTGCGGTGTTTCAAACATGATTCCCGCGCCCACTCTATTGTGGGGGGTGTCCATGATGGAAATATTACAGCGTTTAGCGGATGGACTTCAGCTTCTCGGGCGAGACGAGTGCACCGTATTCCTGAATGACCTTTGCCGCGATCTTGGCTGCGAAGCCGGCGGCAGCAACCGCATCCTGATGCTGCAGATAGTGAGCCAGAAATGCGCCATTGAAGCTGTCGCCGGCGCTGGTGGTGTCGACGACCTTGGCGACCTTGACCGCCGGGACGAGGGTCTCATCGGTACCATCGCCGATGGTCGCGCCCTCGGCGCCGTTCTTGACGACGATCATCTGGGCTCCGTACTGCCGGTAACGGCGGATGGTGGCGGGAATCGAATCGTCGCCGAAATGCACGGCTTCATCATCGAAGCTCGGCATGACGAGCGTTGCGGCGCGCGCACCTTCCGAAATCATGGTGTGCATGGCGTCGAGGCTGGACCACAGACGAGGGCGCAGGTTCGGATCGAAGGCAACCAGCTTGCCGGCAGCCTTGGCGCGACGCAGTTCTGCGAGCAGCGTGAAGGCGTCTTCGCGCGGCAGGATCGCCAGCGTGATGCCTGAAAAATAAAGGACGTCGGAGGCTTCGATTGCAGCGCGCAGGGCGTCGCCATCGGCTGCAAGCTGGCGGGCGGCGGAGCTATCGCGCCAGTAACTGAAGGAGCGTTCGCCATCCTTCAAATTGATCATGTAGAGGCCGGGAGTCTTGCCGCGCAGGCGGCGGATGCTCGCCGTGCCGATGCCGGCGCCGCCCATGAAGGCGACCATTTCGTCGGACATGGCATCGTCGCCGAGTGCGGTGAAATAATCGATCGACCAGTCGGCCGGCAAGCAGGCGCGGGCATACCAGGCGGTGTTGAAGGTGTCGCCGGCAAAGCCCTTGCGCAGGTGCCCGTCATCGGCCTGCGACAATTCCACCATGCATTCGCCGATCGATAGAAAACGCCCGCCCAAGACTGCCTCCTGCATTTTGTCTTGGTGCTGCATACGCGCAAGCGGCGGCTGGGGCAAGGTGGACGGCGGCTGTCGCCGTCCACTTTCGCTGGATCTACTTTATGGCCGATCCATGTGATAGCAGGCCGCCGTCTGACCCGGACGGACGTGCTCGGTCGGCGGCATTTTCGTGCGGCAGATATCTGTCGCCTTCCAGCAGCGGGGCGAGAAGACGCAGCCCGGCGGCGGATTAAGCGGCGAGGGCGGATCGCCCTGCAGGCGGATGCGCTCACGGCCACGAGCGAGCTTCGGATCGGGGATTGGCGCGGCGGAGAACAGCGCCTGCGTGTATGGATGAGCCGGATGATCGAAGACCGTCGCGGCTTCGCCTGCTTCCACCACCTTGCCGAGGTAGAGCACCAGCACGTCGTCCGAGATCAGGCGCACGACAGAAAGATCGTGGCTGATGAAGATCAAGGTGAGGCCGAACTCCTTGCGCAGGCGACGCAGAAGCGTGATGACCTGTCCCTGGATCGAAACGTCGAGCGCCGAGACCGGCTCGTCGCAGATGATGAGCTTCGGCCGGGTGATAACGGCGCGGGCGATGCCGATGCGCTGCGCTTGGCCGCCCGAGAATTCGTGCGGGTAACGGTTGATCATCTCCGGAACGAGGCCGACGGCAGCCATGATCTCGCGAACGCGATCCTGCCGCTGCGCCCGGGTCAGTTTCGGTTCGAAGACCGTGAGCGGCTCGGCGATGATGTCGCCGACGGTCATGCGCGGATCGAGCGAGGCGATCGGATCCTGGAAGATGATCTGCATGTCGCGGCGGGCGGCACGCATTTCCTCTTCGGTGAGATCGAGCAGATTGCCGCCTTGCCAGAGAATGCGGCCTTTCTGCGCCTTGATCAGCCGCAGGATGGAGCGGCCAAGCGTGGACTTGCCGCAGCCGGATTCGCCGACGATGCCGAGAGTGCGGCCGGTTTTCAGTTCGAAGCTAACATCGTTAACAGCCGTGAGGATCATCGGCGGCTTGAAAAAGGATTTCGACGGCAGTTCGAATTCGGTCGTCAGATGCTCGACCTTCAGAAGCGTTTGCTCAGCCATGGACGAGGCTCCGTTCCTGATTAGCCGAAAGGGGATGGAAGCAGGCCGCACAGCGTCGCGATGAAAGCTGGTCGAGCGGAGGCGCGGCGTCGAGGCAGTCGTCCTGCACATGGGCGCAGCGCGGTGAGAAGGCGCAGCCGCGCGGCAGATGCATCAGGTTCGGCGGTCGTCCAGGGATGACGGTGAGGTCGTCGACATCCTGGTCCGGCCTCGGGATCGCCGAGTGAAGCGCCGCCGTATAGGGATGGGCCGGGCTTTCGAACAGCTCCTCGACCGGCGCCTCCTCGACGATGCGGCCGGCATACATGACGGCAACGCGGTCGGCGAGGCCGGCAACGACGCCGAGATCATGGGTGATCATAACGAGAGCCGTATGCATTTCCGCCGTCAACTCGTTGAAGAGATCGAGGATCTGCGCCTGGATCGTTACGTCGAGCGCCGTCGTCGGCTCGTCGGCGATCAAGAGCTTCGGCTTGGTCAGCAGCGCCATGGCGATGACGATGCGCTGGCGCATGCCGCCCGAAAGCTCGTGCGGGTAGAGGTTGAAGCGGCGAGTCGGGTCGGGGATGCCGACACGCTTCAGCATATCGAGCGCCGCTGCCGAGGCGGCACGCGCTGAAAGCCCGCCATGAACTTCGAGCTGTTCCGTCAACTGCCGCGAGATGCGCAGCGACGGGTTGAGTGCGGTCATCGGGTCCTGGAAGACCATGGCCATGTCCTTGCCGCGGACATGGTCGAGTTCACGCGGCTTCAGCGTCAGTAGATCCTTGCCGTCGAGCAGCGCCTGGCCGCTGGTGCGGCCGTTCTTGGCGAGCAGGCCCATCAGGCCGAGAAAAGTCTGGCTCTTGCCGGAGCCGGATTCACCGACGATAGCGATGCGCTCGCCGCGGCCGATTTTGAGGTTCATCTTGGAGACTGCCGCGACTTCGCCCTCGGGCGTGCGGAAGGTGATCGAGTAGTCTTTGAGTTCGAGAAGTGTGTCTGTCATGTCAGCGATCCTTCGGATCGAATGCGTCGCGCAGACCGTCGCCGATGAAGAGCAGGCTCATCAGCAGCGCGACCAGGAAACCGGCCGGGAAGAACAGCAGCCAGGGCGTCGTCTCCATGCCCGCCGAGCCTTCGGCAATCAGCGTGCCGAGAGACGTCAGCGGCTCCTGAACACCGAAGCCGAGATAGGAGAGGAAGCTCTCCGTCGCGATGATTTCCGGGATGGTCAGCGTCGCGTAGATGACGACCGGGCCGACGAGGTTCGGCACGATGTGCTTGAGGATGATCTTGAACGACCGCTGTCCGGAAGCGCGTGCGGCCTCGATGAATTCCCGCTGCTTGATCGACAGTGTCTGGCCGCGCACGATACGGGCCATGGTGAGCCATTCCAGCGCACCGATCGCCGCAAACAGCAGGTAGACGTTACGGCCGAAGATCACCATCAGCAGGATGACGAAGAGGACGTAGGGCAGGGCGTACATGATATCGACGAAGCGCATCATGATCGCATCGACGCGACCGCCGAAATAACCGGCAACGGCGCCATAGAGCACGCCGATGACGACCGAGACGAGGGTCGCAACAAGTGCGACCGTCAGCGAGACGCGGGTGCCGTAGAGCGTGCGCGCCAGCAGGTCGCGGCCATTGCCGTCGGTACCGAAATAGTGGCCGGCGGCGAAGTCTGGAGCGCCGCGGAACGACGTCCAGTCCGGATCCTCATAGTTGAAGGGCAGGAAATACGGGCCGAATATGGCGACCAGAACCAGCAGGGCCAGTATGACCAGCGAAAGTGCCGCCGCCTTGTTGCGCAGGAGACGACGCATCGCGTCGCCTGTGAGGGAACGCCCCTTGGGCGCGAGCCCTTCTGCCGAAAGCAATTCCGCTTCCAGCAATTCTCTCTTGGCGGAATTGAGGATCATCGCATTCTCACTTTCGGGTCGAGCCAGGCATAGGCGATGTCGACCAGCAGGTTGAGGACCACGATTAGGACCATGTAGAAAATGACCGTGCCGAGGACCATGCCGTAATCGCGGTTCAGCGCCGCGCCGACGAAGTAGCGGCCGACGCCGGGGAGGCCGAAGATGCTTTCGACGACCAGCGAGCCGGTGAGCAGATAGCTTGCCGCCGGTCCAAGATAGGAAACGACAGGCATCATGGCCGGCTTCAGCGCGTGGCGCATGATCGTCAGTCGCGGACCGATGCCTTTGGCCTTGGCGGTCCGGATGAAGTTCTGGCCCATCACCTCGATCATCGAGCCGCGCATCAGGCGCGAGATGCGTGCCGCGTGCGGCAGCGTCAGGACGATGATGGGCAGGATGAGGAATTTGACGGAGCCGTCACCCCAGCCACCGACCGGCAGCCAGCCGAGCGTGTTGCCGAAGATGAGCTGCAGGATCGGCGCGATGAGGAAGCTCGGCATGACCAGGCCGATGAGGAGACCGCCGCCCAGCCAGTAATCGGCCGCGCGGTTTTGATAAAGCGCCCCGAGACAGCCTATGAAGATGCCGACGACAGTTGCAAGCACGAAAGCGGCGCCACCAATGGTCAGCGTGTAGGGGAAGCCGGACATGATCTGCTGGGTGACGGTGAAGTCCTGATTGGCGAAGGAGGGGCCAAGGTCGCCCTTCATAACATCGCCGACATAGATCAGGTATTGCTCAACCAGGGGCTTGTCGAGGTTGTAGTGAGCCGCGAGGTTGGCTTTGACTTCCGGCGGCAATGGCCTTTCGCCATCGAAGGGGCCGCCGGGAGCGAGGCGCAGAATGAAAAAACACACTGTCACGGCAATCCACAGAACCGGGATTGTCGACAGCAAACGACGGAGAGCGTAGCCAAACATGGTCTTAGACGGCTCCCTCCGATCGTGTCCGGGAGGGAGCCTGTTCCCAATTATTCTTTGATCGACAGCCAGCGCGTGCGGTGGATGTCCTGGATGTTGTCGACGAAGCCCTGGACCTTCGGGGCGACGATGTTCTGGGAAACGTAGTAGTAGATCGGGATAGCCGCGCTGTCGTCGAGGGCCAGTTGCTCAGCCTTCTTGTAGATTTCGGCGCGCTTCTTGAGATCGGTTTCTTCATTGCCCTGCTTGATCAGAGCATCATAGTCCTTGTTGCTCCAGCGGCCGTAGTTCATTTCGACGCCGGTGGACAGCAGGTTCAGGAAGTTGATCGGGTCGTTATAGTCGGCGAGCCAGCCGGCGCGGCCGATCTGCACCTCGCCACGCTGCATTTCATCGTAATGCACCTTGGTTTCGGTGTTGTAGAGCTCGATATCGACGCCGAGCGGCTTCCACATGGCGGCAATCGCAACGGCAATGCGCTTGTGGTTGTCGTTGGTATTATAGCGCAGCTGAGCCTTCAACGGATGGTCAGGGCCAAAGCCTGCTTCCTTCAGAAGCTTCTTTGCTTCTTCGACCTTCTGCTTGTAAGGCTCGTCCTTCCAGCTGACATAGGCCGGCTCGCCGTAATTGGCGGTACCAGGCGGTACCCAGGAATAGGACGGCAGTTCGCCGGTGCCGAGAATCTTCGGCCCGATGACTTCGCGATTGACGGCCATGGAGAGAGCCTGGCGAACGCGCTTGTCGTTGAATGGCGGCTTGGTGGAGTTCAGGACGTAGTAGTAGGTGCCAAGGAACGGCACCACATGCGCCTGGCCGGGCAGGTTCTTCTGGATCCAGTCATACTGATCGGCCGGGAACGACGTAAGAATGTCGAATTCGCCGGCGCGATAACGTTTCAGGGCAGCGGCCTGGTCTTCCAGCGTATAGTAGTTGACCTTGTCGATCTTGATGTCCTTGGCGTCGTAATATTGGTCACTCTTGACCATGCTGACATGCGAGCCAGGCACCCACTCCACTGGCTTGTAGGGACCGTTGGTGACGATATTGCCGATCTTGACCCACTCATCACCCTTGGCTTCCACAACGTGCTTCGGCAGCGGATAGGCCGTATAGTGCATCAGGGCGTTGAGGAAGTAGGGAGTGGGGTTCTCAAGTGTGATTTCGAGGGTCTTGTCGTCGATCGCCTTGACGCCGAGCTGCGTCGGATCCTTGATCTCGCCCTTGTTGATCTTTTCTGCGTTCAGGATCGTGTACTGCAGATAGGCGTACTGGGCCGCGGTCTTCGGGTCCATCAGGCGCTGGAAGGCGAAGACGAAGTCCTGAGCCGTCACCGGTTGTCCATCGGACCACTTGATGCCGTCACGCAGCTTGAAGGTATAGACCTTCTGGTCGGGCGAAATCGTCCAGCTTGCAGCCTGGCCTGGAATTGGGTTGTCCTTGGGGTCCTCGGTCACCAGCCCTTCGAAGATATCGCCGTCGATGCGGTTCTCCCAATCGCCGGAAATTTTTTGCGGATCGAGCGAAGTCGGGTCGCCGCCGTTGTGGATATTGAGGGTCGCGGCATGCGCCGAAACGCTCAATATCGTGCTGACGAAAGCCGCAGCGATAAATTTTCGGGTGATATGCGCCATATGTTTTCCCACCTTTCTGGAGTTATTGTCCTTGTTTTACAAGGGTATTCTTGATCCCGCAGGTAACCTTCACGTACAGGTCAATGCGCGAAATTATCGAAAGCGACGTCGCTTTCAAGTTAAAAAAAGTCGGGCATGCTTAGCATGTGAACTTTCATATTCACAAATCTCTAAAATTGATACAGCGAATTTATCCGCCCGATGGTTGAGTTTCTCAGGCAGCCGATTTGCAGCTTGCCGCCTGCGCCCGACTGTGCAAACTGGTAGGCCTTGTGCGATATCGAGGCGGTTTGATGAAATCGACGAATAAAGCGGCGGGAGCCGATTGGTGGCGCGGGGCAGTGATCTATCAGGTCTATCCGCGGTCGTTTCAGGATACGGATGCCAACGGGCTCGGAGATATCAAGGGGATCACCCGGCGCCTGCCTCACATTGCCGCACTCGGGGTCGACGCAATCTGGCTGGCGCCGTTCTTTACCTCGCCGATGGCCGATATGGGCTATGACGTCGCCGATTACTGCGATGTTGATCCGATCTTCGGCACGCTTGCCGATTTCGACGAGATGATGGCGGCAGCACATGAGCTCGGCCTCAAAGTCATCATCGACCAGGTCATCTCGCACACCTCCGACCGGCATCCCTGGTTTGTTGAAAGCCGCGCAAGCCGCGACAATCCCAAGGCGGATTGGTATGTCTGGGCCGATCCGAAACCGGATGGGACGGCGCCGAACAACTGGCTGTCGATCTTCGGCGGCCCCGGCTGGGAATGGGATGGCGTGCGCCGGCAATATTACCAGCACAACTTCCTGACATCGCAGCCGGATTTGAACTTCCACAATCCGGACGTTCAGGATGCGGTATTGGCGGCCGTCAAATTCTGGCTCGATCGCGGCGTCGATGGTTTCCGCCTGGATACGGTCAACTACTATTTCTGCGACAAGAAGCTTCGCGACAATCCGCCGGCGCTCGTCGCGACCGGCGGGCTCGACGCGCCCGAAACCAACCCCTATGGGATGCAGAACCATCTTTACGACAAGACGCAGCCTGAAAATATCGGCTTCCTGAAGCGGTTGCGTGCATTGCTCGATCAATACGAAAACCGCACGACAGTCGGCGAAGTCGGTGACGGCGTGCGCTCGCTGGAGACGGTTGCGGCCTATACCAGCGGCGGCGACAAGCTGCACATGTGCTACACGTTCGATCTTTTAGGCCCCGATTTTACGCCGGCGCATTTCCGGCGCTGCGTCAGCGATTTCCAGGATAATGTCGTTGATGGCTGGGTCTGCTGGGCCTTTTCCAACCATGACGTTCAGCGACATGTCAGCCGCTTCGCCAAAACGGAAGAAGAGCAGCCGCGCGTTGCGAAGCTCGCAATCTCTCTGCTCTCGGCGTTACGCGGCTCCATTTGCCTGTATCAAGGGGAAGAGCTCGGCCTGCCTGAGGCAGAGCTTGCCTTCGAGGATCTGCGCGATCCCTACGGCATTCGCTTCTGGCCGGCCTTCAAGGGGCGTGACGGATGCCGTACGCCCATGCCCTGGGAAGCGAGCCGCGCCCATGCCGGCTTTACGACCGCCGACAAATCCTGGCTGCCGGTTCCCTATCAGCATGCGGCGCTTGCCGTCGACAAGCAGGAGACGGACGCGGATTCGGTGCTGCATCATTATCAGCGCACGCTGGCCTTCCGTGCCGAACATGCCGCCCTGCGTGACGGCGACATGATCTTTCTTGATACAAAAGAGGACGTTCTCGCCTTCACGCGCTCCAAGGGTGAGGAGACGCTGCTGTTTGTCTTCAATCTCTCCCGCAAGCCTGTGAAGGTTGCCTTGCCGGAGGATATCAAGCTTGGCAAGACGATCGCCATGCCGGGGTTTGACACGGCGGATGCCGGGACAACGCTAACGCTTGCTGCTCTGGATGTTTATTGCGGGTATGTGACGTGATTTAGCGTAAGAGCTTGTCATATTCGGTGTGAGAGCCGATCCAGAACCAGACAAGGGCGTCGCCGTCAGCGACAGCAAGAGCCCGCCAGGACATCCCGACCCGCGCGGACCAGAAGCGGCCTACTTGTTTAAAATGAAGCGAAGGATGCCTTGGGTTCGATTTGAGAAGCTCGAAATTTCGGTCGGCGAGTTCTCGCACATGTTTTGGCAGCTTTTCATATGCCTCCCAAAACGGCTGAGTGGCGTGATGCTTCAAAATGCCCGCGTCTTTCCCACACGAAAATCGGCGAGGGCTTTGTCTGCCAATCTATCCAGTTTACCGGCGCCTATATCAGCTTCGATTTGCCGGTCCCACCGGCTTGCCTGCAGAGCTTCGAACCATTCGGCGAATGCCTTGAAGTCTTCCGGCTCCAGTTCGCTGACATTTTTCTCAATCTGCTCAAGCTTTGTCACGATTGTTCTTTCCATGACCAAACGGTTTGATGTCGTGGAACAAAGATAACAATAGGCTTTTATCAATTGAAGTCCCAAGCTTGAATTATTTGTCCGCTGACACCTTCGCAATGCAAGCTATGTTCCTTACGAGGGACGAGCCTGATCAGCCGATCAGCATGAATTTGTCGACATCGACCAGGCCTTTATCCGATATCTTAAGATGCGGGATCACGGGCAGGGGCAGGAACGCAAGCTGCAGGAAGGGCTCTTCCAGGGTCGCGCCAAGGGCGTAGGCCGCCTGGCGCAGGTGGTGCAGCGTGTCGCGCACGCTTTCATAAGGCTCGAGGCTCATCAGGCCAGCGACAGGCAGGGCGATTTCACCGGTCACGACGCCGTCCTCGACGACGACGAAACCGCCATTGATGTCGCTCAAGCGATTGGCGGCGAGCGCCATGTCATCCTCGCTGACGCCGACGACGCAGATATTGTGGCTGTCATGGCCGACGGTCGAGGCGATCGCGCCTTTCTTCAAGCCAAAGCCTTGGACGAAGCCGTTGGCATGGTTGCCGTTCTTGCCGTGCCGCTCGATGACGGCGACCTTGATGATATCGTTGCCGAGGTCGATATCGGTCTGGTTGCCCTTGGCCGGCAGGCGATAGCGGCGATGTTGGGTGATGATCTTGCCAGGCGTCACGCCAATGACGGAGCTTTCGCCCTCCGTCACCGGCACGCCAAAATCGGCTGCGTTGATCGGGCGGGCCTTGACGCTGTCGAGGCCGACCGGCTCGACCGAACCGCGGGTCGCGAAGAGTTCGGCGGTGACACGGCGGCCTGCGGAGAAGACGATCTCGGCCTTGCAGCTTTCCAGGCTGTCGACGACGACGAGATCGGCGCGCCATCCGGGTGCCACGAGACCGCGATCACGCAGACCGAAGGCACGGGCTGCCGAGATCGAGGCGGCGCGGTAGATCGCCAGTGGCTCGACGCCATGGGCGATCGCCGTGCGGATCATGTAATCGAGATGGCCCTGTTCGGCGATATCGAGCGGGTTACGGTCATCGGTGCAGAGCGCCAGATGAGGCGACAGGCGTTCGGTGATAACAGGCATCAACGCGTGCAGATCCTTGGAAACGGAGCCTTCGCGCACCAGCACATGCATGCCCTTGCGGATCTTCTCCAGCGCCTCTTCGGCGGTTGTCGATTCATGCTCTGTGCGAATACCAGCCGCGAGATAGCCGTTGAGGTCATTACCGCGCAAAAGCGGCGCGTGGCCATCAATATGACCGCCCTGGAAGGCTTCGAGTTTCGCCATGCAGACGGGGTCCTTGTGGACCACGCCGGGAAAATTCATGAATTCGGCAAGGCCAATCACCTGCGGGTGATTGCGGAAGGGCAAGAGCTTCTCGATCGGCAGATCGGCGCCCGAGGTTTCCAGATGCGTTGCCGGCACGCAGGACGAGAGCTGGACGCGGATATCCATGATGGTTTCCAGCGAACAGTCGAGGAAGTAACGTATGCCTTCGGTGCCGAGCACGTTGGCGATTTCATGCGGATCGCAGATGGCGGTGGTCACGCCATAGGGCAGCACGCAGCGATCGAATTCGAGCGGGGTTACCAGCGAGGATTCGATGTGAAGATGCGTGTCGATGAAGCCCGGTACAACGACGCGGCCGGCAATATCGATCTCTTCGCGCCCCTGATACTCGCCGCAGGTGCCGACGATGCGATCGCCGCAGATGGCGATATCCGAAGCGACCAGCTCGCCCGTCACCAGATCGAAGAACCGGCCGTTCTTCAACACGATATCGGCGGGTTCCCGGCCGACGCCCTGGTCGATATAGCGTTCGAGTTTGGTGGTCATTTCGTCCCTCGCATATGGATCGCCCCTCATGCCGGCTCTCTTGCTCATACAAGAGGAGGCGTGAGGGGCGGAGATTATTTGAGATTATGCCTTAGATATTATTCTGCAAGATCTCGCGGAGCTTGCCGAACAGCTCGTCGATGTGATGCTTTTCGATGATCAGCGGCGGCGATAGTGCGATGATGTCGCCGGTGGTGCGGATGAGGAGGCCCTTTTCATAGGCCTTGAGGAAAGCGGTGAAGGCGCGCTTGGTGGGCTCGCCGGCGATCGGATCGAGCTCGATGGCGCCGATCAGGCCGGTGTTTCTGATATCGATGACGTTCGGGCAGTCCTTCAGGGAATGCAGGGCATCGGCCCAGTAGTCTGAAAGTTCTGCTGCGCGCGTGAGAAGGCCTTCTTCCTTATAGGTGTCGAGCGTTGCCAACGCCGCGGCAGAGGCGATCGGATTGCCGGAATAGGTATAGCCGTGGAAGAACTCGATCATATGCTCGGGTCCCTGCATGAAGGCGTCATGGATCTCCGAGGTGACGAAGACTGCACCCATTGGAATGACGCCGTTGGTCAGGCCTTTGGCGGTCGTGATGATATCCGGCTTCACATCATAATATTGAGCGGCAAAGGGCGCACCGAGGCGGCCGAAGCCGGTGATGACCTCGTCGAAGATCAGCAGGATGCCGTGCTTGGTGCAGATGTCGCGCAGCTTCTGCAGATAGCCTTTCGGCGGGATGAGCACGCCGGTGGAGCCGGCAATCGGCTCGACAATGACAGCAGCGATTGTCGAGGCGTCGTGCAGCGTGACGATGCGCTCAAGCTCGGTGGCGATATCGCCGCCATGCTCTGGCTCGCCGCGCGTGAAGGCGTTCTTGCCAGGAATATGCGTGTGCGGCATATGATCGACGCCGGTCAGCAGCGTGCCGAACATCTTGCGGTTGGTGACGATGCCGCCGACGGAGATGCCGCCGAAATTGACACCGTGGTAGCCACGCTCGCGGCCGATGAGACGGAAGCGCGAGCCATTGCCCTTCACGCGATGATAGGCAAGCGCGACCTTGAGCGCGGTTTCGACCGATTCCGAACCGGAATTGGTATAAAGAACGTGGTCCATACCCTCGGGTGCAATATCGACCAGCCTGTTCGCCAGCTCGAAGGCCTTGGGGTGGCCGAGCTGGAAGGCCGGGGCATAGTCGAGTTCGCCTGCCTGCTGGCGGATCGCCTCGGTGATCTTGGGGCGGCAGTGTCCCGCGTTCACGCACCACAGACCCGCAGTTCCGTCCAATACCTGCCGACCGTCATGGGTGGTGTAGTACATATCCTTGGCGCTGACGAAGAGGCGCGGTTCCTTCTTGAATTGGCGGTTGGCCGTAAACGGCATCCAGAAGGCGCGCAAATCGTTGGGGGTGGCATTCAAACGGTCCGACATGCTGTTCTCCAATGGCCATTCGGGGGCCTGTTACCCGACCGCGGCGCCGCGCCGCGCGATTATATTTACTGCTTGGTCAAATTATCAGCCGGCCTATTTGCGTCAAGGCAAAGATGGGTCGGGAAAGGAGGCTGGTGTACGGCAGGAATTGGATCGCGGCAGGTCGGCGGTGCCGGGCGCGGAATTGTCTGCAGACGTGATGCGAGCTCGTCCAGACATGAAAAAACTGGCAAATCTAAAGATTTGCCAGTTAAAGCAGTAAAACACCTGGTGATGAAAGCAAGTCGATCTTTCAGGGTCTAAAGTGTTCCCCGGAGATCGTCTGTCGACAGGCCTTGAGCTATTGCAAGCTCTTAAGCAGCCGATCTACTTTTTTCCGGCTCGCAATAAATGTCTTCCAGCGTTTCAAGAACACGGATCACGGATTCTGATGTGCTGGAGTAGTAAATCGTTTGAGCATCGCGTCGCGTCTTGACCAGCTTCTGAGCGCGAAGCTTCGAAAGATGCTGAGAAAGTGCTGATTGGCTCAGTCCGACCTGATTGGCAAGAACGCCAACAGGAACTTCACCCTTAACGAGACTGCAAAGGATCAAAAGACGCTTTGGGTTCGCCATTGCTGATAATAATGCTGCCGCGACATTAGAATGTTCGGCCAAATCTCTTGTCTTCATCTGTTAATCTTCCCAATGCGGAGCGTACATCAGAAACTGTGCTATTTCCAAGCCGGTCCAAACCGATATCTAACAATACCAAGAGGGGTCGAAGATTGTATATACCTAAATTTAAGGTATCGAGTATGCTGTTTTAGGTATGTACGTATGATGCCTCAGCGATAATGCTGAGGTCTCCAGCGTCCCATCCAGGGGCTAAATTAGACCAAAATAGGTCGATTCTTATCGTTTCGGAGCCGCAAACATGCCAATTTTGGTCACTGCGGATTTGCAACCTGAGAATATTGGCTGGTTCTACGTCAGGCTGTCCACCTACTAATTCTCGCACTATTGTATGATTTTATTGCCGTCGGATTTTGTTTTCGGTTTAAAGCATCATCAGGTCTTTTGAGGACAAGATGTAAGCCCTTCCAAAGCCGCCGTTCAGGCTGGCATCGAGCGGAACGAGGCGGAAGAAGCAGAAATCCGGAAAGTCGATATAGAGCTTGGATTTCGGGTGGCGATCGAGAAAAAGCGCTCGGATGCGATCGTGCGCCTGGCTTTGCCGATCGATGCGCTCCGCGCTGCAGCGCAAGGTCAGGCGGGGATGGGCGAGAGGGTCGCCCTTGCCGGGCTCGCCAAAGAGCGCCGAAGCGCGGCTGTCCCTCATCAGAGCCTTGGTATGTGAGGAGAGGCCGGAGACCAAGATGACCGGAGCGCCATCGGCATCCATGGCGATCAGGACGCGGCTGACGAAGGGAAAGCCGGTTTCGGGGTCGATGACGGCCAAGGCTGCATGTGCGGCTTTGTGCATGAGGTCGCGCGCCTGACTGCGCGCATCCTCATCCGTTTCCCTGATCACCGATGATTTGTCGTTCATTAACGGCTCCATGAATTGAGGAGCAGTCGCGAACGACTACTCCTTTCGCCGGTGGCTGGTGAGACCCGACACAACGTCTTGCGCCGAGATCGTTCCAATAATCGTGCCATTGTCAACAACGCCGATATTGCCTGGCTGGCGTGTCAGGGCGTCAAGGATATCGATGAGCGGTGTCGCGGCGGTTGCCGTGGCGGTGACGGAACCGGCATTGGCCGAATGTCCGACGCCCTGTTGCATGACGTCCCGTGCCGTCAGCATGCTGATCGGATTCATGTGCTGCACGAAGTCGGCCACATATTGGTCGGCTGGGTTCTTGACGATCTCCTGTGGCGTTCCGCACTGGATGATATGGCCGCTTTCCATGATGGCGATGCGGTTGCCGATGCGGAATGCCTCGTCCAGATCGTGGCTGACGAAGAGGATCGTCCGCTTAAGGCGGCGCTGGAATTCCAGAAGCTCGTCCTGCAGGCGGGTGCGGATCAGCGGGTCCAGCGCCGAGAACGGCTCGTCCATCAGCAGGATCGGCGCGCCGGTTGCAAAGGCACGGGCGAGACCGACGCGCTGCTGCATGCCGCCGGACAGTTCGTTGACCTTGCGATTGGCCCATTGCGTCAGGTTGACGAGCTGGAGCTGTTCGTCGACGCGCTTCTTGCGTTCGGTGTCCGGAACGCCGGCAAGCTCAAGCCCGAAGCCGACATTATCGGCCACCGTTCGCCAGGGCAGAAGCGCGAACTGCTGGAAGACCATGGAGACAGTGTGCATGCGCAGGTCGCGCAGGGCTTTTGGGCTGCAGGAGTAGGGGCTGACGGCGCCGTTCTTGGTGTTGACGGAGACCTCGCCGCGCACTACCGGCGCCAGGCCGTTGACGGCGCGCAGCAGCGTCGATTTGCCGGAGCCGGACAGGCCCATCAGCACGAGGATTTCACCCTCTTCGATTTGCAGCGAGGCATTGGCGACTCCGAGCACCATGCCCGTCGACTTGCCGATGTCGTCGCGCGACTTGCCTTCATCGACAAGTTTCAGCGCGGCATCGGGACGATCGCCGAAGATGATGCTGACATTTTTGAAATCAACGGCGACGGTCATGAGCGGTCTCCTTCGCCGGGCGCGCGGAACATACGGTCGAGAATGATCGCCAGGATGACGATGCAGGCGCCGGAATCGAAGCTCTTGGCGACGTTGACGCTATTCAGCGCGCGCAGAACCGGCACGCCGAGACCGGGGGCGCCGACAAGGGCAGCGATCGAGACCATCGAGAGCGACAGCATGATGGTCTGTGTCAGGCCGGCCATGATCTGCGGCGTGGCAAAGGGAAGCTCGACCTTGCGCAGAACCTGGCGTGGCGTCGCGCCGAAGGATTCGGCCGCTTCCACCAGCGAAGGGGGAGTGGAAATGATGCCAAGGCGCGTCATGCGGATCGGTGCGGGAAGAGCAAAGACGACGGTGGCGACCAGACCGGGGACCATGCCGAGGCCGAGCAGGATCATTGCCGGCACCAGATACACGAAGGTCGGGATGGTCTGCATCAGATCGAGGATCGGCCGCATGATGGCGTAGAGCCATGGACGTCGGGCAGCCGCGATACCGAGGGGGACGCCGACCAGCATACAGACGAAGGTGGAAGCCAGCACCAGCGCCAGCGTCTCGGTCGTCTCTTTCCAGTAGCCCTGGTTGATGGTGATCAGCAGGCCGATCAGGGTGAGGACCGTGATCGTGACGCTCCGGCGCATCCAGTAGGCGATTGCCGTGAAGACAACGACCACGATCAGCGGATGCGGTGCTTGCAAGACGAACAGCAGTCCGTTGATTCCATGCGCGACAACGAAGGAAAGGCCGTCGAAGAACCATGTGACATTGCTCGTCAGCCAGTCGACGACGGCTTTGGCCCATGGCCCGATGGGGATGCGGTAATCGGTTAACCAGTTCACGTCTTTGCCCATGATTGGGGGCGGCGTTTCCGATTGTTACGTATGAAGCCGGAGGTGCCGCCGAAGAATACGGTCTGTCACGCCAAGTGGACCATTGTCCGGGAATGGCGGGACGCGAAAGCAAGCAGTCCGTTCAAGGAAGAGAAAGGGGCGGTTTGGCCGCCCCTCCATCCATCCTCGTATTACAGGCCGAGCTTGGCCTTGACCGCCGCCAGGCCGTCACCGCCATCCTTGGTGGTGACGCCTGCGAGCCACGGCGTGATTGCTGTGGGGTTGGCCTTCAGCCATTCCGTTGCTGCGACTTCCGGATCCTTGCCGTCATTCAGGATCTTGCCCATGATTTCGTTTTCCATCGGCAGCGAGAAGACGAGATTTTTAACAAAGGTGCCGACATTCGGGCATTCCTGCAAGTAGCCTGCCCGGACGTTGGTATAGACGGTCGCACCGCCGAAGTTCGGTCCGAACACATCGTCACCGCCGGTGAGATAGGTCATTTTGTAGGTGGTGTTCATCGGATGCGGGGCCCAGCCGAGGAAGATGATCGGCTTGCCTTCCTTATCGGCGCGGGAGACCTGAGCGAGCATGCCCTGCTCGGAGGATTCGACCACTTCGAAGCCCTTGAGGCCGAAGGTGTTCTTGTCGACCATGTCGATCACCAGCCGGTTGCCGTCATTGCCCGGTTCGATGCCGTAGATCTTGCCGTCGAGATCGTCCTTATGGGCGGCGATGTCCTTGAAGTCCTTGATGCCTAGATCCGCGCCCTTTTGATTGGTCGCCAGCGTGTATTTGGCGCCTTCCAGATTGGCGCGCACGGTTTCGACCGATTTGTCCGCAGCGAAGGGTTTGATGTTCTCGGCCATGGAGGGCATCCAGTTGCCGAGGAAGACATCGATGTCCTTGTTCTTCAGCGACTGGTAGGTCACCGGCACGGCGAGCACCTTGACGTCGGTGTCGTAGCCAAGAGCCTTCAGGAGGATGGAGGCGGTGGCCGTCGTGGAAGTGATGTCGGTCCAGCCTACATCGGCGAAATGTACGGTGCTACAGCTTGCCGGCTCGGCTGCGGAGGCCGCGGTGGCGCCCAATGTCAGTGCGGAGAGAGTTGAGGCGAAAGCGAATGCAGTAAGGGTCATTTTTATCATTGCGTGACTCCCAGTCTAACGTTCCCAAGCAACCATCAATAACTGACATTTTCAAGCGACCACAGTGTATTTGCGGCGGTTTGAGGGGGCTGAATGCGACGCCCGTCTTTTTCTGTCCGCCTGTGGCCAAGGCTTTTGCGCTCTAAGCGAAGCACGCCTGAATCCTGTGGTTTTCGCCGCGACCATCTTTCCTTATCGTCCTGCAGCACCCATGAAGCATTCAAGGAGAATGTCATGGCCAAGCTCTACTTCCATTATTCGACTATGAATGCCGGTAAATCGACGATGCTGCTGCAGGCTGCCTATAATTATCAGGAGCGCGGCATGCGCACCGCAGCCTTCATCGCAGCCCTCGACGATCGCGCCGGCCGCGGCACGATCGCCTCGCGCATCGGACTGACGATGGATGCTTTGCCGTTCGAAACGAGCGACGATCTCTATGTGATGGTCGATGAAACGCATGCAAGCGAGCCGCTTGCCTGCGTCTTCGTCGATGAGGCGCAATTTCTGACGCGCGAGCAGGTCTGGCAGCTTGCCCATATCGTCGACCGCCTCGGCCTTCCGGTCATGACTTACGGGCTGCGCACGGATTTCCACGGACGCTTGTTTCCGGGGTCACAGGAACTGCTGACCATCGCCGACGAATTGCGCGAGGTGCGCACCATTTGCCATTGTGGGCGCAAGGCGACGATGGTCGTGCGCCTGGATGCCGCCGGCAAGGTTGTCCACGAAGGGGCGCAGATCGAGATCGGCGGCAGCGACAAATATGTCTCGCTCTGCCGTCGTCATTGGGAAGAGGCGATCACCTGCGAGTGAAGCGCCGCCCGCGGGCTTTCGGTAGCGTAGCGGACTTTCCTCGGCATATGACCGCTGGTCGGGATTGAGCTGATCGGGAGGGATGATGAAACTGCTTTGTCTGCTGTCGGCCGCCATCGTGCTTGCCTCGACCTCTTGCGCGCTTGCAGACGGCGATGCGGTCGCTGGCGCCGTCGTTTTCAAGAAATGCGGGGCCTGTCACACGGCGACCGGGCCTGACAATCGGGTTGGCCCCTCGTTGATGGGGGTCGTCGGACGAGCCGTCGCAAGCAAGCCCGATTATGTCTACTCACCGGCGATGCGGGCATTCGGCGCCGACGGCAAGGTCTGGGATGAAGCGTTGCTGCGGAAATATCTGCCGGCGCCGCAATTCCTCGTCAAAGGCACCCGGATGACGTTCCCGGGTCTGAAAAGCGACAAGGACCTCGACAACCTGATTGCCTATCTGAAGAATCCTGCCGCTGCCCAATAGTTTTCGAGCATTTCCTTCGCCTCAGGAAGCGGCTAGTCTCGCGCTAGAGGTAGGGGAGGGAATGCTTTCATGGTCAGGTCTCATTCCTTCGATGGCATGCTCGATAAGGCGCAAGCGACGCTCGATGACGCCATGAACGACGCGAATTCGGCCGTGGCGACGCTCGCCTGCCACGCCAGGGAGGGCGAGCGCGTCGAGGTCGTCAATTTTCCTGTCGAAGAAGCGTCTGTCCGCGAGGCGGTCGAACTGCTCGATCGGTGGAAATCAACCGCCCTGTCGCTGGTCAAAGAGCTGGATCATGCGACCGAGGAGGCGGACTTGCAGCATCGCAGATTGTTCAACGAGAAGGTTGGTCTTGAAAATGCAAGCCTGCTCAGCCGGACGCTGGCGCGTGGACCGATGAAGCCGGAGGCTATCATCGCCGATCTTGATACGATCCTTAACGTATCGGCCGAACTCGACCTTCTTTTCAAGCAGGCAAGACCCGTATTCTCCCGATGTTTTCATGACTGCGAACTACAGCTGGAAGGCGTGATCGAACGCCGGCGGAAGCTCGATTTCGATATAGAGGAGATGCAACGCAGGGCCAATGCCTTGGCGGAAAAGCTCATGTATCAGCGACGCAACCGCCCATCCTCGCGCCATGCCGATCTGCAGTCCGAACTCGAAGTGGACTATCGTGCTCTCTTGCTGGAGCAGGATGATATTCGGCGGCAAGAACAGGAGCTTCAATCCCGCCGGACCGTGCGACAGCGTCTTATAGACATTTATGAAGGGCTGGCGGCTGCTCTGAATAGGCAGATCGCCGCCATCGGCGCTATGGCCGCTAAGCTGACCATCGATATCGAGCAACGGATTGCCTTGCTCAAGGCATTGGCGGCAGAAGCGGCGCCGGCATCGACCACGGTTTCGCGAACGGCAGCGGTTGAGAGCCTGATCCAGGCGTTCGAGGCGAATGTGCTGGCGGGGCATGACCTCGCCGTGCGCAAGGCTCATGTCGATGCCGTCTTCAAAAGACGGCTGGAGCCGCATCTGCTCCCCGCATCCACTGACCCGAGCGGAGCGGCGGAAGAGGTGCAACCGGAGGGTTGATTGTCGTCCGTCATGGAAAATTCCAAGCGGACGGTTGTTGTTTTTCCCAAGAACACATATTTGCTGGAACGTGAATGGCGATAAGGACTTAATGATCCGAGGGCCGCGAGGATTTTCGCGACGTCCATTGCGCAGGTTTGGTGTGGTGCGTCCTTTGCGTGTCGGCGGGATGCGCGGTACGGTTTAGGAGGCGTGTCCATGCTTGACTCGATCACGGCGTTCTTCAAGCGGATCTGGGCCGCTATCGTACGGTGGCTAGGATTGGTTTTCGTCGGGCTTAGCTGGCCATTTCTTGCAGCGCATGGCTGGTATCGGCAGCGCAATTGGCTGATCAAGCTGCCGGTCGCCGCCTTCGTGACGCTGATGGCGCTGCTCTATATCTATTTCGTTTGGCAGACGCAGGTCTGGACAGGGTTCAATCCGGCCTATCCGGATGTCTATAAATTTTCCGAGCGCAAATATTCGGCCGGGCAAGAACTGCCTGCAACAGACAGCCAGCAGGCCGCGGCAACGGCGGCCAAGACCTGCCAAACCTCGGCTGTCGTCGACGTTGCCACCGATCTGATCGATTTCAACGTCAACCAGAATGCCTGGATTTCCTCGATGCTGCTCTACAAGCTCGGCTTCTTCGGCATTTCATGGGATGACACGCCATTCCTGGACAACAAGGCTTCCTTCCAGCGGGGCATCAATTCTGTCGTTCGCCGTACCTCGGCGGAGCTGGTCGACACACTCGGCCGCGTGCGCGGAACCTCCGGCATCAACAGCGATCTGCAGAAGGCGCGCGGCAACCTGCAATTCGATGAGTCCAGCTGGTATTTCGGCCTGCATCCCTTCGGGCCGAAGACGCCGAGCCCAAGCTATTATCGGGCCGCAATGAGCAATCTGCGCAGCTTTAATAGCGACCTCGGCAACTGCAAGGCGATTTTCGACGGACGCGCCGACAATCTCCTGCAGTTCGTCGACCACATTGCCAACGATCTCGGTAGTACGGCGGATATATTGGCCAAGAGAGCAGGGGATCACAGCTACGGCTGGCTGGATACGCGGGCTGACGATCGTTTTTGGTTTGCTTACGGGCAGCTCTACGCAAGCTACGGTATCCTGATGGCGGCTCGTTCGGATTTCCAGCAGGTGATCGCCGAGCGTAATGTCAGCGCGCTTTGGGCCGACGTCACGACGCAGTTGCAGACGGCTTTGCGCATTCAGCCCTTCATCATTTCCAATGGACCCGAAGATAGCTCCTTCATGCCGAGCCATCTCGCGACCATGGGCTTCCATATTCTGCGGGTGCGTTCGAGTCTCGTTGAAATCCGTACGGTTCTGGGCGGTCGCTAAAGAAGAAGTGGATTGCCGTCCGTTCCGGCGCGGTAGGCGCGCATACGCTTGGCCCGGTCGTCGGGCTCCGTACGGAGGTGCCTGAGCGAGGGCTCGCCTAGCTGATCAGCTTCAGGCGGATGGCTTTTGCTACAAGCTGTGTGCGGTTGACGCAATCGAGCTTCTTGATCGCATTCATCATGTAGGCGTTGACCGTATGGTCGGAGAGGGTGAGGATCTGGCCGATCTCCACCGAGGTCTTCCCCTGAGCCGTCCAGCGTACCACTTCCAGCTCACGTGCCGAAAGCGAGTGCGGCGCGGCACTGTCGTTGCGCTTGAGGCAATTATAAGCATCGAGCGCCTGCAGCATGATCAGGGTGAGTTCGTTGATCTCGCTCTGGCCGAGACTGTTGCGATTGCCCATGAACCAGAAGACAAGGCGTTGACCATCCGGGGCGTTGACCGGAATGATGACGCTCATCGGGCAATTGTAGTTGATCAGGAGCGCGCGAAGTTCGCGCGGCAAATCCGCGTCGGGTTCGGCGTCCTTTTCCAGCAGATGCCAGGAGCGCGGCATGACCGAATCGCGCGTGCGCAACAGCATTGGACAACGGCGAACGAGCTGATGGCGATCGAATTCACGTACGAATTGAGCCGGCATCGTGCCTTCGATGAGCAACGGCGTCATCATCGTGTCGTCGGGAACCGGGGCGTTCATGAGAGCCATATGGCTGAAGCCAAAAGCTGACCCGGTCCGTTCCAAGGCCAGTGCAAACGCCGCTTGTGTCCGAGCAGCAGCCAACTCGGCAGAAAGCAGCAATTGTCTCTCGGCAGTAATGATATAGGACATATGAGTTGAAGCGCCCACAGCGTGTTATCGTTATCAAATACCGGATTTAGGAGTGAATGCTAGACGCAAAAATACCACAGGACCAGAAATAATTTCATTTTCATATATTTTAATATTCAGGCATGCAAAACTACGCAAATCTTCGCCCAAAATGGTCATTAAGCGTAAAAATAGCGTTTCTGTTAGCCTAATTTCGACGGGGCCATACATTTTGCGTCGACCTCGGCAGTTGGGGAGCAACCCGGCGAAGCGCATTTGCCAGGTCAAAATGAGGTCTGAATGTGCGTTTTGAACAGGGCGGTCTGAGCTGGCAAGCAGCCGCGGCTTGATCCAAAACTGTCCCATGCTTCATGTTAGGATTAACCGTTTGTCACAGCATCAGTTCGGTTCCATCTCTCGTTCCTGAGGTCCGCCGGTGCTCAATTTTCTCGTCGCCAGCTCTTGCATGGGTGCAAGCGGCCGGGAGTTTCATCAAATGATGCGTTGCCGCATCGGCGCGCCTTGCGAAGGCCCAAAGCGGTTGCTATCGGTCTTGCCAAGGTAATCGCTTGCAGGCGTATGACTCATGAATTTTCGCTTCTTCCCGCAGCTTGCGGCGCGCTGCTGTCAAACGCTGTTGTGGTTCGTCACCGGCGTTTCGCTTCTGCTTGTTTCGCCTGCGCTTGCCGAAGCGGCTGGCGTTGCCGGCGGCACGCCGATGCGGTTCTTGCTCGTTCACGGCGAGATGGGCCAGTGCCGTGCCGATAATACATGTCCGGACTGGATCTCCGCCGAAGGGCAGATCATGGCAGATACGCCGCGGAAGCTGCAGAAAATCCTGAAACAGGTCGGCGATCGCAAGTTGCCCATAATCGTCAGTTCGCCAGGTGGCGATGTCAAAGCAGCCATGGAGATGGCTCGTATCATTCGGAAGCAGAAGCTTTCGATCGCAGTCGGGCGTACTCGCTCGCGGGCATGCCCCTATGCCGAGCCGATCTGCTCGGCAGCTTTTGCCAAGGACGGCTCGATAACAGGACAGCCATTCTCGGATGGCGCAATCTGCTTTTCGGCCTGCCCGCTGTTTTTTGCAGGCGGTGTCCAGCGCGTTTCCAGCCCCTTCGCGCTGCTGGGCGTTCATCAGATCACAACGACCTACAGCGAGGTGCGTGTCCAGTACCGCACCGAATATGAGATGGTGGATGGCAAGCGCAAGGTCATCTCCAAGAGAGAGATCGGCCGTAAATTCGTCGGCAAGTACGATACGACCAAGCTCGACAAGGCGCAGAGGGCGAGGCTGGTCAGCTTCCTCGACAAGATGGGCGTGGACCGGGGACTTGTCGATCTGATGCTTGGAACCGACCCGAACGGCATTCATCTGATTTCGCAGATGGACGCGTTGAGGCTGAGGCTGACGACGGAGCTCGCCGATGCCGATGCGCTGGTCTCGGCGCGCAACTGCAGGGACAATCAATCGATTTCCGATTGTGCCGCGCCGGCACCGTCGGCAGCTCCTGCGCCGATGACCAGCGCATCGGCAATGGCCGGCAAGTAGCCGCTGGCCCGGCGTCAGCTATCCTTGGCTTTGGCTTTCGCCATGATCTTTTCCAGGAAGCCCAGCAATAGTGCCGAGACGACAAAGGCAAGGTGGATGATCGTGAACCACATCAGCTTGGCGTTGTCGTATTGAGTGGCGTTCAGGAAGATCTGCAGCAGGTGGATCGAGGAAATGGCAACGATCGAGGATGCGACCTTGATCTTGAGGCTGCCTGAATCGAGCTTGCCGAGGAAGGAAACCTCGCCCTCCGCCTCGTCGAAGCGGCTGACGAAATTCTCGTAGCCGGAAATCATCACCATGACGATCAGGCTTGCCACCAGGGCGGCATCGATGAGGCCGAGAATGGCGAGGATCATGTCCGCTTCGTCATAGACTAAGACATTGATCGCCACCTTATAGAACTTATAGGCGAACGAAACGGCGTAGACAGCGAGCGAGGCGGCGAGACCGAGATAGAAGATCACCAGGAGCCAGCGACTGGAGAGAATGATGCGCTCGACCAGCAATTCCAGGGACTTCATATCTTTTCCTTTTTCGTGGTTTGAATTGGACGCCGAAAATAGGCATGCCGGCATCGTGAGACAAGGCGGCGCGTTTCGATAGGGAGGGGCTTCGCCAACTATTCACACCCGAAACATATTGGTTTATCCCGACAGGTAAATGACCGTATGTTTGGGGGCGAGACTTATGGCGACGACAGTGGCATCCGATATCGAGATTGCGCGCGCGGCGAAGAAGCTGCCGATTATGGAGATCGGTGCCAAGCTCGGCATTCCGGCGGAAGATCTCGCACCTTACGGTTACGACAAGGCGAAGATCGGTGCAGCGTTCATCGCAGCACAGGCTGGCAAGAAGGACGGCAAACTGATCCTCGTCACGGCGATCAACCCGACGCCTGCGGGTGAGGGCAAGACCACCACGACGGTTGGCCTTGGCGACGGCCTGAACCGCATCGGCAAGAAGGCGGTGGTCTGCGTACGCGAGGCGTCGCTCGGCCCATGCTTCGGCGTGAAGGGCGGGGCGGCCGGCGGCGGTTACGCGCAGGTCATCCCCATGGAAGACATCAACCTTCATTTCACCGGCGATTTCCATGCGATCACCTCGGCCCATAATCTGCTTGCCGCGCTGATCGACAATCACATCTACTGGGGCAACGAGCAGAATATCGATATCAGGCGCATCACCTGGCGGCGCGCAATGGACATGAACGACCGCGCATTGCGCGATATCGTCTCCTCGCTCGGCGGCGTTGCGAACGGCTTTCCGCGCGAAGGTGGCTTCGATATCACCGTCGCCTCCGAGGTGATGGCCATCCTTTGTCTGGCATCCGATCTCAAGGATCTGGAAAAGCGGCTCGGCAATATCATCATCGGCTATCGCCGCGACCGTACGCCTGTTTATGCCCGCGACCTGAAGGCCGACGGCGCCATGGCTGTGCTCCTGAAGGACGCTATGCAGCCGAACCTTGTGCAGACGTTGGAGAACAATCCGGCACTGGTGCATGGCGGCCCCTTCGCCAATATCGCCCATGGCTGCAACTCGATGATTGCGACGCGCACGGCACTGAAGCTTGCCGATTACGTCGTGACGGAAGCCGGCTTCGGCGCCGATCTGGGTGCGGAGAAATTCTTCGATATCAAATGCCGCAAGTCCGGGCTCTCGCCGGATGCCGCCGTCATCGTCGCGACCGTGCGGGCCTTGAAGATGAATGGCGGCGTTAAGAAGGACGATCTCGGCAGGGAGAATGTCGAGGCTTTGGTGAAGGGCTGCGCCAATCTCGGCCGGCATGTCGCGAATGTCCGCAAGTTCGGAGTGCCTGTCGTCGTCGCAATCAATCATTTTGTTTCGGACACGGAAGCCGAAATCGAGGCGTTGAAGGATTATGTCGCCCGTCTCGGCGCCGAGGCGATCCTTTGCCGGCACTGGGCTGAGGGCTCGGCGGGCATAACCGATCTCGCGCACAAGGTGGTCGAGCTTGCCGAATCCGGCCAGGCGAAATTCCAGCCGCTCTATCCCGATAATCTTCCTTTGCTGGAGAAGATCGAGATCGTGGCCTCCAAGATCTACCATGCCGGCGAGGTGACGGCTGACAAGGCCGTGCGAGATCAGCTCAGGTCCTGGGAGGATCAGGGTTACGGGCATCTGCCGGTCTGCATGGCGAAGACGCAATATTCCTTCTCGACCGATCCGAATGTTCGGGGAGCACCCGAAGGCCATATCGTACCCGTTCGCGAGGTACGCCTTTCAGCCGGGGCCGGCTTCGTCGTCGTCATCACCGGCGAGATCATGACCATGCCCGGACTGCCGAAATCGCCGGCAGCCGAGAGGATTTTCCTCAATGATCAGGGCTACATCGAAGGACTGTTTTAAGTTCAGAATCCGATTCAACCGAGGCCGTTTGAACTCAGAACCTCTGCCGGTTCGGCTCAACCTGCAGCAGAGTGCGATGCGGTTCAAGGGAGAAAAACCGCCCGTTCGCTTGACGCCACCGGTAACAGGATCGACAACGGACACCGACATCATCGGATGGAAGAGTGGAGGCAGATCGTGACTGCAGACAGCCGTGCCAGCTTGGACGATATACGCGCCTTCCATGCGAAAATGATGGCTGCCGCCAGCAACTCGGTGGATGAAAGGCTAGAGCGGGCCTTCCGCCAGGTGCCGCGCGAAGCCTTCATGGGACCGGGGCCTTGGCAGATCGTGGTCAAGGGACGCTATCTCGAAACGCCGAGCAGCGATCCTGCCTTTCTCTATCAGAATGTTCTGGTCTCCCTGGACAGATCGAAGGGCATCAACAATGGCGAGCCGTTTCTCCATGCCGCTTTCCTGGGTGCCGTCGCGCCCAAGCCCGGCGAAACCGTCGTTCAGATCGGCACGGGGACGGGATACTACACTGCCATTCTCTCAACGCTGGTGACACCGGGTGGGCATGTCCATGCCATCGAGATCGATGAGGTATTGGCCGGCCGCACGCGAGACAATCTCACCTCCTATAAAGACGTTTCCGTCATCTGTGCCGATGCGACTTCGTTCGAGCTTCCGGATGCCGATCTGATCTATGTGAGTGCCGGCGTGGTGGCGCCGCCGAAGTCATGGCTGCAGGCGTTGCGACCCGGAGGCCGGCTCATCGTGCCCTGGCAGGCGAATGAGAGGGTCGGGCTTGCCGTCATAATTACCCGCGAGGATACCGGATTCAGCGCTCGTGCTTTGATGCCCGCCTATTTCATCCCCTGCATCGGGGCATCCGATCCCATGCAATCCGCGAAAATTCCGAATGGCGGCGAGGCTCGCTCCATTCAGTCGGTTTGGCTCACTCAGGAGCGAGCGCCGGATGAAACGGCGGTGGCGATCTATAGAGACCTATGGTTCTCGAATGCAGGCCTCGGGGTATGACGAGGTTTAAAGGTCATCGTGGGACCAGGCCCACGACGCGTTTCTAGTGGCAGTAACGAAAGCCGCCATTCCTTTCGATGACGTCGAGATGAAAATGGGTCTCGTGGGCAGCATCGCTTTCCGGGTCCAATACGGTCGTGAAATAGAGGCAGGCAGACGCACTGGCTGCACGCTGGAATGCGCCTGTCAGCGTCGGATCTTCGCGGCGTGGCTCGATTGCTATGGTCTTGCCGTTTTCGAAGGTAAAACTCGCGACATCTATGGCGTTGCCGCGGGCATGCTCGGAGATCTTGCCGGTGGAAGCATTGTTGCGCAGCCGGCAGACATAGGTCGACGCCTGATTGATCGTGACGATCTTGCCATTGTCCAATGCCGCCGCTGATGGAATGACGCTTTCCTTCATCCATTGAGCCAAAGCGAGAGCGGCTTCGCAGCGCATTTTCCCTTCGGGCTTGAATTCTATGCCCGGCAGCGGAGAGCTAAGCGCGATCGGCTTGTCGATGCCGCAGCCATTGCCATCGTCGATGCGGGCGATCTCTTTGAAAGTCGCTCCGATGGCGGTCAGCGCCTTCAGGCAGGCCTGGTGCTGATCATCCGGTTCGGAAGCGATGGTCGGGGGCGGACGGGGAGGGCCTTGCATCTGTTGGCCATTTGTCTGTTCCTCCGGCTGTGGCGCCGGCTTTTCTTCCGGTTGAGCCGTCGGCTTTTCCGCCGGAACGATAGGGCCGTCCGGTGATGCCGAGGGTTTTTCTGCCGGGATCGGCGCTTTGCCATCCGGCTGAACTTGTTCCTGATCCGGTTTTTGCTCGGGTATCGGGCCGGTCTGCGGGAGAGAGGCGGCCATGAAAAGGACGGCGGCGGAGACTAATGAAACAATTCTAAACAGCATCAAGTAATTCAGCCAATTCTAATGATGATGCCGATAGAACGCATGAGGCTGTCATTTCGTTGCAATTCAGCAACGTTCGCCTCTTGTCTTAAAAGGTGACAATTTTATTCATGATTAAGTGCGCCGAATATATTGACAATAATACTCATGTTTTTTATGTGGCAGAAAGAAGGCGGAATATTTCCGCCCGTTAACAAGATAACCTAGCCAGCCCCTTGCCTGCTTTCGACGCAGCAACCAGCCAGCCCGGTGAAGCAATTCGAAAGGAATGGTTATGGTTGTCCGGCGCTCACGCTCGGCCCTCTTGGCATGCACCGCGTTTCTCGCTCTCGGGCTGGCGACGACGTGTTTTGCGCAAACAGCCGCTCAAAATGAAGAGGCGACGGGCGAGGCCGCCAAGGGCGATCGAGTCACCAATCTGAAACCGATCGTTGTGAAGGGCAAAGGCAAGGCGAACAAGGATGTGCTTGCCGACTCTCCGACCACGAGCGAGACGACGGCCAAGGACATCGACGACCAGCAAATCACACGTATCGAGGATCTCGGCCGCAGCACCGAAGTCGGCGTCGGCTTCAACCGTACGACCGGCGGCGTCAATATTCGCGGCCTTGGCGACGACCGCGTTTTGACCACCGTCGACGGTATCCAAATTCCTTTCCTTCTTGATGCTTCACGCGGCAACGCTAGCGGCGCCAATAATGGTGGCAATGGCGGCGTCAACAGCTTCGATTTCAATGCGCTTTCGAGCGTCGATATCGTGCGCGGTGCAGATTCAAGCCGTGCCGGCTCAGGCGCTCTCGGTGGTGCCTTCGTGCTTCGCACTCTGGAGCCGGAAGATCTCATTGCGCCCGGCTCTACCTGGGGCGGCGTCTTCAAGTTCGGCTATAATGGCGACGACCGGAGCATTGGCGGTTCGGCCGCTGTTGCCAAGCGCATCGACAATACCGCCGTTCTCTTCCAGGGCGGCTACACGCATGGTCATGAGCTTGAGAACAATGGCGATGTCGGCGGCTACTCAACCAAGCGTACCCAGGCAAATCCGGCCGACTACAATCAGAGAAGCGGCCTGTTCAAGATCCGTCAATATACCGACGTCGGTACCTTCGGCATCACGGCCGAGCACTACAACAAGGATAAAACCACCGATCTGATGACCCTGCAGAGCCCGACCGGAAACTTCCGGCCTGGCAATTACAACGGGACAGACAATGTCGAGCGCAATCGCGTATCGCTCGATTACAAATATGAAGCAGAGAGCGCCGATTCCCTGCTCGATACCGCCAATGCCGTTTTCTACTGGCAGAATCTTCTGCGTGAAGGCGGTGCGGAAGGTTATCGCTATACATCCGTCATTGGCGACTATTGGCGCCGCAATGAAATGGAAGATCGCAGCATCGGCTTCGCCGGCAACGCATCGAAGTCTTTCGATACCGGCAGCCTGCATCATAAGGTCACCTTCGGTCTCGATGTCGCCTTCGACAAGGTTCACCAGTATTCGGCCGGTAAGGACAGTTGCGCACTTCCTCGCTGGCGTGCTTCATGCGCCTTCCTGCACACCAACCAGTCCGATATGCCCGATGTCGACGGCAAGCGCGTCGGCGTCTTCATCGACGACAAGATCGAGTTGGGCTCCAGCAACTTCTATCTGACGCCGGGTCTGCGCTTCGATTGGTATGATTACTTGCCGAAGAACACCGCTGCCTATCGCGACAGCGCCAACTATAATGGCCTGCCCTCCGGGCAATCCGACAGCCGCTTCTCGCCGAAGCTGCGCGCCTCCTATCAGCCGCAGGACAATCTCGAGCTCTATGCACAATGGGCGATGGCCTTCCGTGCGCCCAGCGTCAGCGAACTCTACGTCAACTACGGCGTGCCCGGCGGTTATGTCACCTACGGCAATCCCGACCTGAAGCCCGAGACCAGCAATGGCATCGAAATCGGGACGAATCTCGGCGATGACGATTTCGGCGGCCATATCGGCGCCTTCTATAACAAGTACAAGAACTTCATCGACACGCTGAATTATCGCGATCCTACTGGCACCTATCCGCTCGGGATCACTGAATACTTCAACCGCGCCAATGTCCGCATGTTCGGTATAGAGGTCAACGCGCACAAGACGTTCGACAATGGCATCCACGTCAAGGGCTCGCTTGCCTATGTCAACGGCAAGGATTCCGATACCGGCCAGTGGATCAACTCCGTCGCTCCGGCCAAGGCGGCCTTCACTGTCGGCTATGCGACCGAAGTCTGGGGAGCGGACCTGACTTTCATCACCGCGGCGCGCGAGGCGAAGAAGACAGGCGATACGCTGCAAACCCCTGCCTACGGTATCTTCGATCTCACAGCCTGGTGGGAACCGGAGCAGGTGAAGGGCCTTAGCATTCGCGGCGGCGTCTACAACATCTTCAACAAGACCTATTACGACGCTCTCAACGCACCGTCCTATAGCGGCACGCTGACCCAGCCTGCTTCCTATTATTCCGAACCCGGCCGGACCTTCAAGCTGACGCTGACGCAACGGTTCTAAGCCGTTACATCGATGCAGCAAACTTGGGCGATGCTTCGGCATCGCCTCTTTTTTGCTCTCTCGCGTGGCATCGGGCGATCTGCGCAATTGTAAATGGCAGCGTTCGATGCTATTCGAACAACGCAGTCTTTAACCGTCGAGAAAAGAGAGGAGGACCGTATGACCAAGATAGTCTGGCATATTCGCCAGTTCGGTCCGACTCGTGCCCTGCAGATGCGTTTGCAGGGCTGATCAGAGGCTGTTTCTCACTCAATCCTTCTGGTCTGCCCTTTGGGCGACGCGAGCTCGCGCATCTGTGTGGCCGCGTCATGACATGTTTTCGAGCATTGGCCTGCTTGGGCCATCGGCATCGGCATAACGTGGCAAAAGGAGCCGCCGGCGATGTCTTGAGATGCTCGATCGAGACCGGAAAAGACCATGACTCTGATCAATCTCCGCAATCTGGGCGTCACCATGAGTGCGCCGCTGTTTTCCAATCTTAACTTCACCGTCGATGCCGGTGACCGCGTCGGCATCGTCGCCGCGAATGGACGCGGGAAGACCACGCTGCTCAACTGCATCACGGGCAGGCAAGAGCCGACCACAGGTGAGATCACCCGCGCTCGGGGCTTGCGCGTCGGCTATGTCGAACAGAACGTGCCGGCGAACCTGCTGGACGTCTCCTTCTATGATGCCGTTATGCGCGCTTTGCCTCAGGAGCAAGTCGCGAGCGAGAGCTGGCGTGTCGACGTCACTCTCGATTCGCTTGATGTACCTGATGCGATGCGGGAGAGGACGTTGGCGCAGCTCAGCGGCGGCTGGCAGCGGCTTGCCATGCTTGCCCGGGTCTGGGTGACGGAACCCGACGTGCTGCTGCTCGACGAGCCGACCAACCATCTCGATCTCGCCAAGATCGCACTGCTGGAGGATTGGCTGAATGCCTTGCCGCGCGATGTGCCCGTCATCATCGCCAGCCACGACCGCGCCTTCCTCGATGCCGTCTGCAATCGAACCCTGTTCCTGCGCCAGGATCAGTCGCAAACCTATGCGCTGCCGTATAGCAGGGCGCGTGCGGCGCTGGACGAGGTCGATGCCTCGGATGAGCGCCGTTACCAAAAAGAGATGAAGACGGCGCAGCAGCTGCGCAAGCAGGCGGCCAAGCTCTACAATCTGGGCGTCAATTCCGGCAGCGATCTCCTGACGGTGAAGACGAAGCAATTGAAGGCGCGGGCCGAGAAGCTGGAGGACAGCGCGAGACCGGGCTACCGTGAGCGTTCCTCCGGCTCGATCAAGCTCGCCAATCGTGGCATCCACGCCAAGGTCCTGCTGACGCTGGAGGATGCCTCGGTGACGACGCCTGATGGTACGTTGTTATTCAAGACCGGCCAGCAGTGGATTTGTCAGGGCGACCGCATCGTGTTGCTCGGGCAGAATGGTGCCGGCAAGACGCGGTTTGTCGAGATGATCCGTAGGGCGATCGCCGATCCGTCTGCCGGCGGCCCAATCAAGCCGACGCCGTCTCTAGTGCTGGGTTACAGTGATCAGGCGCTCTCCCATCTCGGTGAAAAGGATACGCCGCTCGGCATGATCACGCGCTTGTTCGAGCTCGGCGAACAACGCGCCCGCACGCTGCTGGTCGGTGTTGGCATCGGTATCGACATGCAGGGGAAGGAGATCGGCCGTCTGTCTGGCGGGCAGAAGGCGCGGCTCGCCATGCTGGCGCTGCGGCTGACCAATCCAAACTTCTACCTGCTGGACGAGCCGACAAACCATCTGGATATCGACGGCCAGGAGGCGCTGGAGGGCGAACTGACGGCAAATGAGGCGAGCTGCCTTCTCGTCTCGCACGATCGCAGTTTCGTGCGATCGATCGGCAATCGCTTCTGGCTGATCGACCGGAAGCGATTGGTCGAAGTGGATGGGCCGGAGGAGTTCTTCGAGGCGGCGAGAGGGCAGGCGTGAGGAGGGCGGAATCCTCAGGCGGCCGACGGGTGCGAAAACAGATTGGCCGCCATAAAATCCACAAAGGCACGTATCTTCGGGGACAGGTAGCGGCTCGTGGGCCACAATACGCGAAAGATGCCTGTCTTCGCGATATGGTCTTCGAGCAGCGGCACAAGCTGGCCGTCCGCGATTTGCGTGCTGACGGCAAAGGGCGGCAGGCACGTGATGCCGAAGCCGTTTTCGGCTAGGTGGATGAGCGGTTCGATGGTGCTGGCGATCGTCGTCGTCGGCAAAGCGAGGCGCAACTCCTCCCCATTGCGCACCAGAGGCCACGGCTCCAGCTTGCCCGTGCTGGGATAGCGATGATGCAGGCATTTGTGCTGAAGCAGGTCTTCAGGTGCAAGCGGGATTCCTTCCGCTTTCAGATAGTTGGGTGCGGCGACGATTTGAAAGCGGAATGTACCGAGCTTGCGGCTCATCAGCCTCGTATCCCTGACATCGCCGGTTCGGATGACCGCATCGAATCCCTCCTCGATCACATCGACCAGCCGATCGGTAAAATCCAGATCCAGCGTGATATCGGGATAGGTGCGCATGAAGGCCGATATCGCCGGCATCAACAGCATTCCGGCCAGGGGGAGGCTGACGCGAAGGTGGCCGCGAGGAGCCGCATGCGATTTCGAAAGCTCCGCCTGAGCCGTATCCAGCTCTGAGATGATGCGCCGACAGATGTCGAGAAAGAAGCTGCCTTCTTCGGTCAAGGTCATGCTGCGGGTCGAGCGGTGAAAGAGGCGAACGCCCATCTCTCGCTCCAGGCGGGCGATTGCCTTGCCGACGGCGGAGCTCGAAAGGCCGAGCCGCCGCGCGCCCTCAGCGAAGCTGCCGCCTTCCGCCGTCTGTACGAAGATCCCAAGCGTTCCAAGCCTATCCATCACGGCTCCCGATTGCGGAACATAATTCCGATCTCATGTGAATACCGGATCATTTATCCGCTATCTCAATCCCGATATCCAGTGCCGGTGCGGCACATGAAGCCGCTTTTTCGAAAGGAACCGCAATGGATACGATTTCCGCCCATTTCACCGCCCAGCCGCAGCCGACCACCTTCATCGTCAATGTCATTCATGCTCATCCGGGCAAACAGGACGAGGCCTTCCGGCTGATTCAGGATGTCGTTCACTATGTCGCCGAACGAAAGGACGGTTTCCTCTGGAGCAATCTTGCCAAGAGCACGGACGGCCTGACGGTGGTGAACATCGAAGCCATCAAGGGCGCCGGCAATGTCAACGAATTCTTCTCCGATCCAGTTTTTGTCGAGAAATTCCGCAGGCTCGATGACGTTTCGACAAGTGAATTCCACACCTACACTGTTGGCGATCTGGTTTTGCCGAAGCTCGGCGGCGGCGAAGGCGCCAGTGTCTAAGGCGTTGTAATCGATAGCGAGCAGATGCCTCCTCTTCGTTGCCGGAAACTTTCCTTCCATCTTCCGCTTGCGCATCACGGCATCTCACGCTAACAATTCCCGCCATGAACACGTCCTTGAACAACATTGCAGTTTGGTGGTGGGCACGCTGAGGCGGCCTCGACCAATCGTGTTCAAAGACGACGAGTGAGCCGCCCGAGATTTCGAGGCGGCTTTTTTGTTATATTGGCCGCCTGTCATCCGGGCCCGACAACGGAGTGAGGAACAATGGTAACGATCCTTCGGGATGATGGTGCGGAAATCTACGAGACGAAGGGCGGTATCACTGTCACTCGGCAGCGCCGGCCGACGCCCTATGCGGATGCGGTTTCATCCTATATCGACAAGCTCGATGAGCGCCGCGGCGCCGTCTTCTCCTCCAACTACGAATATCCGGGCCGCTATACGCGTTGGGATACCGCCATCGTCGATCCGCCGCTCGGCCTGTCCTGCAACGGGCGCGATGTCTGGATCGAAGCCTATAACGAGCGCGGCGAAGTCATTCTCGGCTTCATCGCGGAGAAGCTGAAGACCGTTTCCGAGGTGGTGCTTGGCGCCTCGGCGCCGCGCCGGCTCGATCTCACGGTCAAGACGCCGGATCGTGTTTTCACCGAGGAAGAGCGCTCGAAGATGCCGACGGTCTTCACCGTACTGCGTGCCGTGACCGATCTCTTCTACTCGCAGGCGGATGCCAGCATCGGCTTCTACGGCGCCTTTGGCTACGATCTGGCCTTCCAGTTCGATGCGATCGATCTGAAGCTCAAGCGCCCGGATGACCAGCGCGACATGGTGCTCTACCTGCCGGACGAAATCCTGGTGGTGGACAACTATTCCGCCAAGGCATGGATCGATCGCTACGACTTCGCCAAGGGCGGCGTGTCGACGGAAGGCAAATCTGGAGAGATTGCGCCCGAGCCGTTCCGCCATACCGATGCCATTCCGCCGAAGAGCGATCATCGCCCCGGCGAATATGCCGAACTGGTGGTCAAGGCGAAGGAGAGCTTCCGCAAGGGCGATCTTTTCGAAGTTGTACCCGGCCAGAAGTTCATGGAGCGCTGCGAGAGCAAGCCATCAGATATTTCCAAGCGCCTGAAGGCGATCAATCCGTCGCCCTATTCCTTCTTCATCAATCTCGGAAATCAGGAATATCTCGTCGGCGCTTCGCCGGAAATGTTCGTGCGCGTTTCCGGCCGCCGCATCGAAACCTGCCCGATTTCGGGCACGATCAAGCGCGGCGACGATCCGATCGCCGATAGCGAGCAGATCCTCAAGCTCTTGAATTCCAAGAAGGATGAGTCGGAACTCACCATGTGCTCTGACGTCGACCGCAACGACAAGAGCCGCGTCTGCGAGCCGGGTTCGGTCAAGGTCATCGGCCGCCGGCAGATCGAGATGTATTCGCGCCTGATCCACACGGTCGACCATATCGAGGGACGCCTGCGCGACGACATGGACGCTTTCGACGGCTTCCTCAGCCACGCCTGGGCCGTCACCGTCACCGGCGCGCCGAAGCTCTGGGCCATGCGCTTCATCGAGAATCATGAGAAGAGCCCGCGTGCCTGGTATGGCGGCGCGATCGGCATGGTCGGTTTTAATGGCGACATGAACACCGGCCTGACGCTGCGTACCGTTCGCATCAAGGACGGCATTGCCGAGGTGCGCGCCGGCGCGACGCTGCTCAACGACTCGATCCCCGAGGAAGAAGAAGCTGAAACCGAACTGAAGGCCTCCGCCATGCTTTCCGCCATCCGTGACGCCAAGACCGGCAATTCCGGCAAACAGCAACGCGACGTCGCCTCCGTCGGCAAGGGCGTGAAGATCCTTCTCGTCGACCACGAGGACAGCTTCGTCCACACGCTTGCCAATTACTTCCGCCAGACGGGCGCGACGGTATCTACCGTGCGTACGCCGGTGCCGGAAGAGGTCTTTGACCGGCTCGATCCGGATCTCGTCGTCTTGTCGCCGGGTCCCGGCAATCCGAAGGATTTCGATTGCAAGGCGACGATCAAGAAGGCGAGGGCGCGCAACCTGCCGATCTTCGGCGTCTGCCTGGGCCTGCAGGCGTTGGCCGAAGCCTATGGCGGCGAGCTGCGCCACCTGGCGATCCCGATGCATGGCAAGCCCTCGCGCATCCGTGTGCTGGAGCCCGGCCTGGTCTTCTCCGGTCTCGGCCGCGAAGTGACCGTTGGCCGCTACCACTCGATCTTTGCCGATCCGTCGAGCCTGCCGCGCGACTTCATGATCACCGCCGAGAGCGAAGACGGCACGATCATGGGCATCGAGCATGTGAAGGAGCCGATCGCGGCCGTGCAGTTCCACCCGGAATCGATCATGACGCTCGGCGGCGATGCCGGCATGCGGATGATCGAGAATGTCGTGGCGCATCTGGCGCGGCGGGTGAAGACGAAGGCCGCCTGAGGCGAGCATTTAGAATTCTGAAGGTTGATAACCCCATGCACTCGGAAAAAGTGCATGGGGTTATTTTTATGCCTTGAAAGAGCCAACAAACCGCTGAAGAGATTGATTTGTGGTGGGGGCTTTCAGTCGGTGATCCCAAGAATATTCAAGGGCGTTTTCTTCGCCTTCCTTGCCGTCATGCTCCTCGTCGGTCTCGGCATCGTCGTGCCGCGTCCGCTCTGGCAGGAGGCACAGGCTGCGCGCAGCGAGCGTTCACAACAAATCCTCATGCTCAGCAACCCCATCCATACGGATATCGCCATTCCCGTTGATGGCGATCTCCTCACGCGTTTCGCATTCCTGCGGTCGGCCGGGCTGGATATCGGCAATCCCAACCTGCGATATCTCATTTTCGGCTGGGGCGGTCGGAGCTTCTATACGGAGACGCGGACATGGGCTGATTTGAAAGCGAGGCCCGTCTTGAAGAGCTTTGCGCTCGACCGTTCCGTCATTCATGCGGAGCTGGCGGGCGATATTCCGCTGGATGCGCCTGCGGTGACGGTCATCGACATCGATGCCGAAGGTCTTGAGCGGCTCAAGCAATTCGTTCTCGCCAGCTTTGATCGCTCCGACAGTGGTCCGATACCCCTGCCTGGCAGCAACTATGGGCCGAACGACGCGTTCTTCGAAGCGCGGGGTTATTTCAACGCGCTGATGGGATGCAATACCTGGACGGCAGCTGCGCTGAGGCAGGCGGGATTGACCTCCGGCCTCTGGACGTCATTGCCCTGGATGCTGCGAATGTCCTTGCGGCTGCATAATGACGATGAACGCTTTGGGGCAGGCCATATCTTGCCTTGAGGCGGTTTGACTTGCTTCAGGTTGTATCCTAATCTTTACGTCGTTCCTGTGGGGCACATCGGCATCGGGCCGAAAGGGCTAGGCCTGCCCGCTGATATCACTCAGCAGGAGTCTGCCCATGCCAACCCTCGATACCTATCGTAAACAAGCCAAGCTGTTGATGCGCTGGCACCGAGAGCGCGACTATTCCATTGGCGGAAGAGTGCGAATGCTTGATCGTTTCAAGGCGCTGACGGATCGCGAGATCCTGGCGATGAAGTTTCCCCTAACGCTGGCGCAGGAGATCGTTGCGGTGGAAGCGGGCCACAGGAACTGGGCGGAATTGAAGTCCGTCGCAGCGGACGCGCCGAAGATGCCCGCCGTTACAGCGGAGCCGCCGGTTTTCAAGAGCATCGTTCCCATTCTTTTCGTGCGGGATGTGGCTGCGAGTGCGGCCTTCTTCAGGAAGAAGCTCGGTTTCGCCGAGGATTTCCTGCATGGGTCGCCGCCGTTCTATGGGGCGGTGTCGCGCGACGGTATCTGGATTCACCTACGGCTCGTCTATGAGCCCTATTTTGCCGCCGCTGCGGCGAAGGAGAAATCGCTCATCCTCGCCTCTATCGAGGTCTCGAATGTCCAGGGATTGTTCGAGGAGTTCAAGCAGAGGGGTGCTGAGTTCGCACAGCCGCTGATGAAGCAAGCCTGGGGCGGCACCGATTTCCATGTGCGCGATCCGGATGGCAATGTGATCTCGTTTGTCACGTTCAGATCATAACTCTTTGATCCATCGAGGGTTGCCGCAGAGGGATGACCCTCACAGATCCTCGCAGTTTTGCCAGGCTTCTTCGAAAATGAGCTTGTCTAGCGGCAGTCGCTCGCGCCATCCCTTCACGGCGAGCTCCGGCATGTCGTAGAGCTCGTCGACATAGCCGACGCAGAGCCAGGCGACGATCTTCACATGCTCGGGTATGTCGAGGATCGCCTTGATGGCATCCTCGTGGAAGATGCTGACCCAGCCGATGCCGACGCCCTCGGCCCTTGCGGCAAGCCAGAGATTCTGGACGGCGCAGACAGTCGAATAGACATCGGTATCCGGATTGTGCGTTCGGCCGAGCACGACCGGTCCGCCACGCTTTGTGTCGCAGGTGATGCAGATGCTGAGCGGCGCCTTGCGGATGCCTTCCAGTTTTAGCCGCTGATACTGCGCGCGACGATCACCCTCGAACATCGCGCAGGCTTCCTCATTGGCCTGATGGAAGGCCTGCCATACGCGCTCACGCGTTTCTGGCTGACGGATCAGGATGAAGTTCCATGGCTGCATGAATCCGACCGACGGTGCCGAATGGGCAGCCTCGAGCAAGCGCCTGACGAGATCGTCTGGCAGGGGATCGGGCCGGAACTGGTCTCGCACGTCGCGCCGTGTCTCGATGGCGCGATAGACGGCGCTGCGTTCCAGCTCCGAAAATGCGCCGGCTGCGACCAGATGATCCGACACACTCGCGCGGGCGTCGATGATGGAAGGTGTAGCATCGGCAGTCTTTTCAGGAGCGGGCATGTTCAACCGTGATTTTCATTAGGAGGCGGCGGCGCGTCGGCCGGTGTCGCCGACTCTTGCACATCAGGCTGAAGCACAGCTTAGTGCTGGATGGCAAGCCAAACTACCAGCAAGATTTTCCACAGGCGTGCGACAATCGCGCCACCGGATGGCGAATACAGGGCGATAATTTGGTGCTAAGAGCGATGATCGACCTATACGCAGTCGACCTGCCCAGCTGCAGTGTAAGCGGCAAGATTGCATGTCACCAGTCCAAGCGTCAAAATCACCCCATGACACGCTGCCCAAAAGAGTGAATGGGCGCGCATGGTCGGCTGCGAAGCCGCTGCTGCCAGGACGGCAATGCTTGAGATGAAGATTGCGAATAATAAGATGCTTAGCGGCGGAAAATAAAGCGGAATGATCTGCCAGCAACTTGCAAAACGGTAGGGGCCAGCCGTGTTGTATGCCAGCGCGGTAAGCGCTACCCAAACGAGAGCGTGGAATAATATCTTGCGGGTTTCATCTCTCATTCTCAGTTTTTATCCGTCTATATTCTTTTATTACTAACCTACTGCATTAGATGGATATCAACTTCAAGTTTCAAAAAATGGTATTTCTATCATGGTGTGCTTCAGTGGCCGGACGGGGCTGACTGAAACTGAATGGGCGATCTAGTCACGTTTTGCTTGTTCTGTTCAGCAACGGCCATTTTTGATGTGAGAGCGAAACATCGCCTTTGACAAACTTGGCGTCGTGATCCATATGAGCCGTTAATGAGCCGCCTGCGCGAAAATTCGCGCGGGCGGTTTTGCATTTCAACGGCGCCTTTTTTGCAATTCATTCGCATAAGCAGGCGTGGGGACATTTGGAGATGGGCATGAGCAGTCAAGGAAACGATACGATCAGGCGGCTTGCCCTCTGGGGCATTCCGCTGTCGCTCGGCGTCATGGCGCTGAAGATGCTGGCCTGGTGGCTGACGGGCTCGGTGGCGCTTCTGTCCGATGGACTTGAATCGCTCGTCAATGTTGTTGCCGCCTTCATCGCCTTCTTCGTCATCCGTTATGCCCAGAAGCCGGCTGATCACGATCATCCCTTCGGGCATCACAAGGCGGAATATCTTTCCGCCGTTACCGAAGGCGTGATGATCGTCGTTGCAGCGCTGATGATCGTGCAGGAGGCGATCGGCCATCTCGCCGATCCGCAGCCCATGCAGGCGCCGGTGCTCGGTCTCGCGATCAACTTTGTCGCCGGCGTCATCAACGGTATCTGGGCTCTGACGCTGATCCGGGCCGGCCGGACATATCGCTCGCCGGCATTGACGGCGGACGGCCAGCACATCATGTCGGATGTCTATACCTCGATCGGTGTCCTTATCGGGCTGTTGCTGGCGCTTGGCACCGGGCATCCGATCTTCGACCCCGTGCTTGCCATTCTCGTTGCCATCAACATTCTTTACCAGGGCTGGAAGGTCATCTCCACTTCGATCGACGGGCTTATGGATAAGGCCGTTCTGCCGGAAGAGGAGAATGTCATCAAGGATGCGATTGCCAGGAATGCCGAGGGTTCGCTCGGCGTACATGATCTGAAGACGCGCAGGGCAGGGGCCGTGACCTTCGTCGATTTCCATATGGTCGTACCCGCCGCCATGCCGGTGCGGGAGGCACATCGAATCTGCGACCGCCTTGAAGATGCCATACGGGCGATCCATGCGGGCGCCGAAATAACCATTCACGTGGAGCCGGAGGGTGAAAAAGCCCATGGTATCCGCGTCAAAGTGATCAAGGAGACCTGAGATGCCAAAGACCGATGTGTCCGGCCTGTCGATGCTCGGCAACCAGACAGAAACCGCCAGCAATCCGGAAGAGGCGGTTCTGGAGAAAGTGCCGTCCGGCCATGCCGGTACCGATTATGTCGTGCGCTTCACCGCGCCCGAATTCACCTCGCTGTGCCCGATGACCGGACAACCGGATTTCGCCCATATCGTCATCGACTACATTCCCAATGAATGGCTAGTGGAATCGAAGTCGCTGAAGCTCTTCCTGCATTCCTTCCGCAATCACGGCGCATTCCACGAGGATTGCTCGATCTATATCGCCAAGCGCCTGGTGGATCTGCTGCAGCCGAAGTGGCTGCGCATCGGCGCGTATTGGTATCCGCGCGGCGGCATTCCGATCGACGTCTTCTGGCAGACCGGCAAGCCGCCGGAGGGTGTGTGGCTGCCGGATCAGGGTGTGCAGCCCTATCGTGGCCGAGGCTGAATGAAAAAAGCCGCCATCCGGGGATGGCGGCTTTTCAGCTAGATTCGATGCGGCTGCTGCTCAGGCGAATGAGTTGTCGTCGCCATCGTCATAGGACGAGTCGTCATAATCATCGTCCTGAGCGTCTTGGGCAGCGTCCTGGGCGTAATCGGCCGCGCTCTGATCATTCTGATCGCTATTGTCGTCATTGCCGAAATAGTTGTTATTGATGATCGTTTCCTGCACCGGCTGTTCGGCTGCATTGGCTGCCGTGCCTCCGAAAAGGCCACTGCCGGCATTGCCGCCGAAGAGGCCGCCGCCAGTTCCGCCCAGATGCGGGCTGAAGAGGCTGGAGAGCGATTCCGCCAGCATCACGCCACCGGCAACGCCAGCGGCCGTGCCGAGGGCGCCGCGCAGAAAGCTGCCGCCGGCCGAAGGCGCGGCTGCCTGCTGGCTCCATGGGCCGGATGGCTGTGGTTGCGGCTGGCCGGCCCAAGGGCCGGGCTGAGGCGCATTGCGAGCATAGTCGTCATAGAGACGACCCTGCTGCTGCGGGCTGGTTGCCTGCGGCGCCGGCGCACGCTGCTGCTGGCCGCCGCCGAAGAGCGAGCCGATTCCGCCGAGGAAACCGCCGCTCTGGCCCTGCGGGTGATTGTCGGCGCCCTGCTGCTCGAGTTCGTGCACGCGTGCTTCGAGCTGCTGGATGCGATCGGCAGCCGCCTTCATGCCCTGTTCCTGCATGATGACGGCCTGCGCTAGGAAATAGGGCGCATAGGGTTGGTCGCGGACCGCCTGGTTGATGAAGGCCTCCGCATCGGCGTCGCGCTGCGTGCTGGCCGCACCGCGCACGCGATCGAAGAGAGAGGCGAGCAATTGACGTTCTTCTGGCGACATGATGGCCTCCTTGGCTATCTGTGCTGCAAATTCTGGGCGCGATCTCTGACCGCGCTGACCTGACGTAGGATCAAATCTCGGCTTTTCAAAGCCATTCAAGTTACATTTCGGTAATCCGCAACCATAACACCATGTTGTCAGTCGCTATTCCCGCCTTGTCTTTTTCCGGCATTGTTTTACGCATTGAGTCGCACTATGTGCGGTGAACGACGCATCATGCTGGAGAGTTGAATGAACGACGAAGACGAACAGGAAGACAAGAAGACCGAGCAGCCCTTGGGCAAGGACGCGGAGGCGAATCTTTTCAAGTCGCGTTCGATCTTCATCTATGGCGGCATCACGCAGGAACTGGCGCAGAAGGTCTGCTCCCAGCTCGTGGCGCTTTCCGCCGCCAGCGACGATGACATCCGCATCTATGTGAATTCGCCCGGCGGTCACGTCGAGTCTGGCGATTCCATCCACGACATGATCAAGTTTATCAAGCCAAAGGTTTGGATGATCGGTACGGGCTGGGTCGCCTCCGCCGGAGCGCTGATTTACGTCTCCGCTCCCAAGGAGCGCCGTATTTGCCTGCCTAACACGCGTTTCCTGCTGCACCAACCGTCCGGTGGCACACGCGGCATGGCCTCCGACATCGAGATCCAGGCACGCGAGATCATCAAGATGAACGAGCGCCTGAACAAAATCTTCTCGGAAGCCACCGGTCAGCCGGTCGAGCGCATCGCCAAGGATACCGACCGAGACTACTGGCTCTCTGCCGAGGAAGCCAAGGCTTACGGTTTGGTCTCGCGCATCGTGACCTCGCAGGCGGAAATCTGATCTAGCGGGTTTTTCCGATTGAATTGAGCGCCCTCGCTTGCCGGAAGGCCGGCGGGGGCGTTTTGCGATGAATAGGCTTTGATCAAAAGCCAAAAGCTGGCGGCAGAAATCTCTGCCGCCAGCCTTCACCGCTCGGGAGGTTGCAACGTTTCCGGGAGCGGCGAACTCGAAAGCGCAACTACAGACCGAGCGTGTCCTATATGGTAATCTCCACCGGCGTTCCGTCCGGCATGGTGATGACAGCCTCATAGAAGCCGTCGCCGGTGGTGCGTGGTGCGGATTTCAGGCGATCATCCGCCTTGCATCGTTCAGCCAGCGCATCGACGGCAGCTTTGCTGCCGAGGGATATGGCAATATGGTCCCAGCCGATGCGTTCGCTGTGCGGGTCGGGAGAAAGCCAGGGGCCGGTCATCAGTTCGATCTGGTCGTCGCTTTCCGGCAAGGAAATGAAGCGGGAGACGAAGCCAGGCCGTCGCTGGCTTCGATAGGGTTCACCGACGGTTGCGCCGAAATAAGTCTCCCAGAAATTCGCGGCGGCATCGAGATCATGCGTCCATAGAGCGGTATGAGCGATCCGCATCTGTCTCTCCCTGTGCCTGTTCGTGATTGCGGGTAACGATGCTGGCGCAGAGAGGTGCGACGCAAAGGAGTGCGGCGAGCATCCAGAAGGCGCCGGGCAGGCCGAGATGATCCGCCGCGAAACCGACGCCGGCGGGGCCGACGAGCACGCCCGCATATCCGGTCATGGTGATGGCCGCGACGGCCAGGCCGGCCGGCATGACCTTCTGCGAACCGCCTTTGCGGAAGAGCACCGGGACGATGTTGGAGGCGCCAAGCCCGATCAGGAGGAAACCGCTCATGGCGAGGATCGCGATCGGGCTGAGAAGGAGGACGCCAAAGCCTACGACCGCAATCGCGCCACCCCATAGCATGATTGCCCTGTCACCGACCCTTGCAGTAATGGCATCGCCGCTCAGGCGGCCCACCGTCATCGCAATGGCAAACAGCATGTAGCCGAGGCCGCCATGACTGGTATCGACCTGGCCCTGCGTGGTAAGCAGCAGAGCACTCCAATCGAGGATCGCGCCTTCGACGAGGAAGGTGATTGCTGCCAGCGCGGCCAGCAGCAACACGACGCCGCGTGGCATGACGAAAAGCGGCGCGTCCTCCGCGGGGACGGTTCGCAGCAGACGGGGCCATGCGACGATCACGGCGATCACCATCACAGCCGAGCTTAGAAGCGTTGCGGCAAGGGGACCGGCCTTCACGGATAGGAGCAGGGTGACGAGCAGGGAGCCGATGAAGCCGCCTATGCTGAATAAGGCATGGAAGCCGGACATCAGTGGCCGGTCCGCGCCTTTCTCCACTTCGACGGCATGAATGTTCATGGCGACATCGAGCGATCCAAGGCAGGCGCCGAACGCCGCCAGCGCAAGGCCGAGGGTGAACGGCGTGCTCGCTACGGCTAAGGCTGGCAAGAGAAGTGCGAGGCCGAGACCGCCCGCGATGATGATCGGCTTGCTGCCATATCGCGCGCTCAACATGCCGGTCGCCAGCATTGCCGCCACCGAACCGAGGCCAAGGCAAAGCAATAGCATGCCCAGCACGCCATCATCGACGCCGAGGCGATCCTTGGCAAAGGGGACGAGGGGAGCCCAGCAGGCGAGGGCAAAGCCTCCAACCAGAAAAGCAAGTCGTGTTGCCAGCCGGGTTTCCGGCCGATCCGTGGATTGCATGGTCATTTCTTATCTTTCGAAATCAGGAGGATGACGTGACGTAGCTTGCCTTCACGAGCGAGAAGCCGGCGTCGGCGGCCGCCTTTTCGTCAGCGACAGGCAGGTCATCCTCGACAACAAGCCAATCGATATCGTCGGCGCCGCCGATGCGGTGCGGCGCGCGTTCGTGAAACTTCTCCGAGGTAATCAACGCGATCCGTGCTGCGCTTCTCCTGAGCAGTGTCCGCTTGAAGATCGCATCTGCATGTTCGTACACGCTGATGCCGTTTCTTGCCGAAACGGCGCAGACGCCCAGGAAGCAGCGATCGATGTTCATGGCTTCGATGGCCGCAACGGCCGACGCGTCGACGCTGCCGCCAACGACGGGATCGACCGCGCCACCGATCAGGACGAGCGGAATATCGCCTCGCTTCATGACGGTGCTGGCGATATCGATGGAGTTCGTTGCGATCGTCACGTCCAGGTTCTTCGGCAGAAGATCGACCATTGCGAGATTGGTGCTGCCGCTGTCGAAAAACAGGAATTCGCCCGGTTCGATCATTGCGACGGCCGCCTTGGCCAGGGCTCTCTTGCGACCGGATTCCTGGCCGACGCGTACGGCCATCGGCTGCGACGGCGTCAGGAGAGGGAGAGCGCCGCCGTAGACGCGGCGGCATTTGCCCTCTGCGGCAAGTGCCCGCAGATCGCGGCGCACGGCATCTTCGGACACGTTGAATTCGGCGGCCAGAGATGCGGCAACGATCTGCCGGCCCTCTGCAAGCCGCGCTTCGATGACGTCCCGACGGGACAATGGGAGTGAATTGCTCATAAATTTGCATTAATGTGCATAAATAAGAGAGTCAATATGCACGTTTATACACGATGCGACTCGCCTACGATATATTCCGCGAGTGATTTGCTGAGCGACCCTGTCATTTCGCGCGAAAGCAGCACTTGCACGTCCGATGCTTGTAATGCTCCATGCGCGTTCCATCGATCCTCATGCGCTCTTCGAGTCTCTATCGCCATGCTCAAAGATTTCTCCGTTCAAAGCCTGTTCATGGGTTGCCTCACGGCCTTCGTCGGCTTTGCCAGTTCCTTCGCCGTCGTCTTTCATGGCTTGCAGGTGGTCGGCGCGTCGGATGCGCAGGCGGCATCCGGTCTGACGGCGCTTTCGGTTGCGATGGGTCTATGCGCGATCGTGCTCAGCATGGTGACGAGACTGCCGATAAGCATTGCCTGGTCGACGCCGGGAGCCGCGCTGCTGGCGAGCGCCGGAGCCATCGAGGGCGGCTTCCCGGTGGCTGTCGGTGCATTTTTCATTTGCGGCATATTGATCGTCATTGCCGGGCTTTTTCGGCCTTTTGGCCGGGCGGTCGCATCCATCCCGGCGCCGCTTGCCAATGCCATGCTGGCCGGCGTGCTGCTCGGCCTCTGCTTTGCGCCCGTCAAGGCGATCGCCTTCAATCCTGCCTTCGGTTTGCCGATCATCCTAGCCTGGATCGTCGTTGGGTCGTTCAAGCGGCTATGGGCGGTGCCGGCGGCGCTTGCGGCCTTTGCCTTGGTGCTGGCCTTCGGCGTGAAGATACCGGATGGTGCCTTCGCCTCGCTCGAGCATTCGCTGTTGCCTACCGTCGAATTCGTGAAGCCGGTCTTTACGCTTGCCGGTATCGTGTCCATCGCGCTGCCGCTGTTCATCGTGACGATGGCATCGCAGAACATTCCCGGTATCGCCGTGCTCAAGGTGCATGATTACGAGCCGAAACCGGGTCCGCTGTTTGCCGTGACCGGCGTGTTCTCGCTGCTCGCTGTCCCGTTTGGCGGCCATGCCGTCAATCTTGCGGCAATCACCGCGGCGATGTGTGCCGGGCAGGACGCTCATGCTGATCCCGGGCGGCGCTACTGGGCGGCGATTGTCGCCGGGATCGGCTATGTGATCCTCGGATTGCTGGCGAGTGCCGTGACGGCTTTCGTGGCGCTGGCGCCGCCGATTCTGATCGAGGCGGTGGCCGGCCTGGCGTTAGTCGGTGCGCTCTCCAATTCCGCCTTGAACGCCTTCCAGCAGCCGGAATCGCGCGAGGCCGCCGCCATCACGTTTCTGGTGACGGCATCGGGCGTTTCCTTCGGCGGCATTTCCGGCGCCTTCTGGGGGCTGATCGCCGGCGGGCTGATGTTGGCGCTGTCGCGCTGCGTGCAAATGCTGAAGAAGTAGGCGAGGGCTTGCTTCTTTCTTGTCCGGCGGCTATAAGCGCGGCCATGAAGCTGACCGGCGCAAAGATTTCCGAACAGATTGCACGTGGGCGTATTGCCCTGCGTGACAATACGCGCGCCCTTACCTCGCTTCTCCTCCTCGGCCTTACGCGCGGTTGCCGGGTCCTTTGAGGAGCGCCCGGCGGCCGAAAAGCCCGCTGGCCATCGCTCCTCGCGACTTACCCTAAAATCGACAGCTTACCCCGCAAAGGGTCCGTATTTATCATCGCCAAGCCGCATCCGATCGGCTAAGACGCGGGATAAAATGACGGGAAAGGAAGAGACGAAACCATGGACGCGAACAGCCATTCCCCCAAAGGCATGCCCGAAGCAGCGGTGAAATACCGCGCCTATCCGCAAATCAATATTCCCGACCGGACCTGGCCGTCCAAGGTGATCACCAAGGCGCCGATCTGGTGTTCGGTCGATCTGCGCGACGGCAATCAGGCGCTTGTCGATCCGATGGGTCACGACCGCAAGGCACGCATGTTCCAGTTGTTGCTGGATATGGGTTTCAAGGAAATCGAGATCGGCTTCCCCTCGGCTTCGCAGACCGACTTCGACTTTGCCCGCTGGTGCATCGAACAGGGCAGTGTGCCTGCCGATGTGTCGCTGCAGGTTCTCGTCCAGTGCCGCCCGGAATTGATTACCCGCACCTTCGAAGCGCTGGAAGGCGCCAACAAGCCGATCGTGCATTTCTACAATTCCACCAGCGAATTGCAGCGCCGCGTCGTATTTGCCAAGGACGTGCAGGGCATCAAGCAGATCGCCGTCGACGCGGCCAAGATGATCACCGACATGGCGGCGAAGGCCGGCGGCGGCTATCGCTTCGAATATTCGCCGGAGAGCTTCACCGGCACCGAGCTGGATGTGGCGTTGGAAATCTGCAACGCCGTTATCGACGTTGTGAAGCCGACGCCTGATAACAAGCTGATCATCAATCTGCCGTCGACCGTCGAAATGGCGACGCCGAACATCTATGCCGACCAGATCGAATGGATGTGCCGCAATCTCGATAACAGAGAAAACCTGATCATTTCGCTGCATCCGCACAATGACCGCGGGACGGGTATTGCCGCTGCCGAGCTGGCATTGATGGCCGGCGCCGATCGTGTGGAAGGCACGCTGTTCGGAAATGGCGAGCGCACCGGCAATGTCGATGTCGTGACCATGGCGTTGAACATGTTCACGCAGGGCGTCGATCCGGAGCTGGATTGCTCCAACATCGAGCGCATGAAGGAAGTTTACGAATATTCCAATCAGATGGCGATCGGTGAGCGTCATCCTTATGTCGGCGAGCTGGTCTATACCGCCTTCTCCGGTTCGCATCAGGATGCGATCAACAAGGGGATGAAGGCCGCCAAAGTCGCCAACGATCCGGTTTGGGAAGTGCCCTATCTGCCGATCGATCCGCAGGATGTCGGCCGTACCTATGAGGCGATCATCCGCATCAACTCGCAGTCCGGCAAGGGCGGCATCGCCTATATCATGCAGCAGGATTACGGGCTGAATCTGCCGCGCAACCTGCAGGTGGAATATCGCGAGGAAATCCAGCGCATCACCGACGAGGAAGGCAAGGAATTGCCCTCCAAGCGCATCTACGAGCATTTTATCGAACGCTATGTCACGCAGCCCGAAGCACGGCTCCGCTTCGTCGACCACCACACCTTCGCCGATCCCGAGCACAAGGGACAGCGTATCGTCGCGGCCGAAATCACCGACAAGGGCGAGGTAAAGCGTATCGAAGGGCGCGGCAACGGCCCGATCGATGGCTTCATCAACGCGCTTTCCATCTATCTCGGCATTCCGATGTCGGTCGAGGATTACTCCGAGCATTCGCTCCAGCACGGCTCGAACGCCTCGGCGATCTCCTATGTCGAGATCTCCTATCCGGGCGGCAAGCTTTTCGGTGCCGGTATCAACACCAATATCGTCGCTGCGTCCCTCGAGGCGATTGTCTCGGCGGCGAACCGCGTGCTTGCCATCAAGTCGGCATAAGGCTCAAGCCTGGTTGCAGCTCTGATTTGAAAGGCCCCCTCGTTTTCGAGGGGGCCACTTTTATTGCACATCAGTCGGCTGGCGGTTCGTCGCCTTCGATGAAGCCGCCGGATTGGTGCGACCACAGCGTTGCGTAGATGCCGTTCCGGGCGATCAGCTCCGCATGCGTGCCGTCCTCGACGATGCGGCCGTGGTCGAGCACGACGATGCGGTCCATGCGCGCGATGGTCGAGAGGCGGTGCGCGATGGCGATCACGGTCTTGTCTTCCATGATGCCGTAGAGCGTATCCTGGATTTCGGCTTCGACTTCCGAATCGAGGGCAGATGTTGCCTCGTCGAGCACCAGGATCGGGGCATCCTTCAGGATAGCGCGCGCAATCGCGACGCGCTGCCGCTGACCGCCGGAAAGCTGGACGCCACGTTCGCCGGCATGCGCATCGAAACCGATTCTTCCTTCCTGATCCCTGAGGCCTGCGATGAAATCGCTGGCCGCAGCCTTCTCTGCCGCGGCGAGAACCGCATCCTCCGAAAAGCTGGGATTGCCATGGGCGATGTTATCACGGATGGAGCGGTGAAGGAGCGACGCTTCCTGGCCGACCACCGCAATCTGCCGGCGCAAGCTATCTTGCGTCACCTGCCGAATATCCTGGCCATCTATTTCGATGATGCCGGCTTCCGGATCGAAGAAGCGCAGCAGTAGGTTGACTAAGGTCGATTTGCCGGTGCCGGAGCGACCGACAAGGCCGACTTTCTGGCCTGCCGCAATTCGAAGCGAAATGCCGTCCAGCCCGCCGTTTCCCTTGCCGTAGTGGTGCGCGACCTGCCGGAAGACGATCTCGCCCTTGGTGACGGCAAGCGGCTTGGCGTTCGGCGCATCGGTAATGGCAAGCGGCTGCGAGACGGTCAGCAGTGACTGCCGCATGGCGCCGAGATGGGCAAAAAGCGACGATACTGCATCCAGCATCCATTCGGCCATGCCGGTGATGCGGAAGCTCAGCGCCAGGGATGCGGCGATCAGCCCGAGTGGTGCGCCGCCGGACTGCCAGAGGACGACCGCATAGCCGACAAGTGTGACAATGAGGAAGCTGCCAAGGAACAGCATGCTCGAATTGACCAGCACTTCCAATCTCTGCACCCGGACGAATGTTTCGCGGGCTTGAGAGAAACGACGACGGGCCTCCTTATCCTCCGCCCTTGCATCGGCAAAAAGCTTGATGAGGTCGATATTGGCATAGCTGTCCACCAGCATGCCCGTCAGCTCGGCATAGGCTCCCTGGTATTGCGCGGAAGCCTTCTGCAGGCGAGGGATGACATAGGCCATCAGTGCGAGATAGCAGAACAGCCACACCGCCAGGGGCCAGATGAGGCGCGGGTCGATCGAGGCCATCAGCCACAGCGAGCCGGCCACATAGATGGTGACAAAGGAGAGCGTATGCAGGACCTGATAGGCCGCGCCCGTTGCTGCCGTGCCAATGTCGCGCACCTGGCTGGCGATTCGACCGGAAAAGTCCTGACGGAACCAGCCGACCGATTGCCGAAGGACATGACGGTGAGCCCGCCAGCGGAACAGCGTCTCGGCATTCGGCCGGAACGCGATGTCATCCAGGCTTTCGCGGAGATAGCCGGCAAAAGGCCGTCCGATCAGGACGAGGACGGCCGCGGCGAGCAGGCCGAATCCTTCGGATGCCCATAAATCCTCGCGCCGGGCGGCGGCGAGATCGTCCACCAGCCGGCTCGAATAGCCGATAAGCCAGATCTCGATGATGGCGCCGATCACGGTCAGTCCAAGGCTGATTGCCATGACCGTGCGAAACGGGCGGAGATTGGTTAGGAAATAGCGCCAGGCCTTGGGTGATGGGTGGGGCTCGTCATGATCCTGAAACGGATCGACAAGCTCTTCGAAGCGACGAAACATGAGTGCCCTCCACGGGCGAAAGATAGCAATCTGATGGTCGGGCCGATAAAGCAGCCCTTCACGGCACTGCCTTTCAGCGGTGGTTTCCTGTGCCGTGATTTTTCATCAGAGTGCTCTCCTCATTGGTCGCTGCAACCTCTATAGCGTGTATCCGCGCCGATGTCAGCAGCAATTGTATCGCGATCGTTCGACATAGAAGGGCGAGTGCCGTTCTTTCCACGCCTCGCGTCGAACTCGTCCGAGCATATGTGCTTCAATGGTGAGTTTTGCTCAGGCCTTGCCTTTGGCAAGCTCATCGCGCTGCTTCGTCAGACGCTCGAGCTCTTCTTCCTGCTCGGCTATCCGCTCAGATGTCCGTTCTTCGTCGGCGGCGCCGGAAAAGGCTGCTGCCTGCTCGATCAGTTCGCGAAGGTTTTCCTTTATCGCCGCGATACGCCTGTCGATTTCAGGAATGGTCAGCAGAACGTCGGACATGTCGAAACTCCAGCAAGACTATCGGGCTCATGCGGTTGTCGCCGCCCATTATCCATCGGCCGGCCGGCAGCCGCAAGGCGCAAAACGGATGGGATATCAGTCAGATTTCCGAGGATACCCGATTGGCGATCTGATCGAGCATTGCATCCGAGGAGGGACCGACGACCGCATAGGTGGTGCCGTTGCGGTGCCAGGACACGATGCTGATATCGTCCTTGATGGTTTCGCTGAAATCGTCGTCGGCAACGCCGTCCGTCTTGGTAAAGCAGATGGCGACGACATCACCATCGAGGTTCTTGTAGATCAGCTGGCCGACTGGCTTGCCGGCTGCGATGGACATGCGCGCGCCTTGGAAGACGAGACCATCGGCAGCAAGGTCCGGAAAATTGAATTTGACGCCGACCGTGCTCGCCAGCCACTTGGCGATCTCATCCAGCTGGCTTGCCTGCAGCTCGACCATACGCTGCGGCTGGCGCGAATAGATGCGGTGATAGGCGGCGATATCATCCAGCCAGTTGCGTGTCATAGCCTGTGTCGGGGTTGGCGGAGGACTCGCCGGGACGTCAGCGGGCTGCATGCCGAAAAGATAACCGATGCCGCCGCCGACGGCGAACAGGATGAGAGCCGCGGCCAGCGATTGCTTGCCCGTGGGCGCCAATTTCAATGATTGCCGGGTGAGACGGGGAGAGGGATCTCGGGTTTTCGGAGGCTGGGCGCTCTTGATGGAGCGAACGAGCGCCAGCGGCACCGGCTCCTTCAAAACCTCGTCAAAAGCCTTGCGGCCAACATCGGAGCCATGCTTCAGCTCATCGAAAATACGCCGCGCGTTCGGATCCGAGGCGATGAGCTTTTCCAACTCTTCTTTTTCTTCGCGGCTCGTCTCGCCATCCATGAAGGCGGACAAGCGGATTTCGAGCGGCGTTTTCTTCATGTCCTGCAATGCTTAAAACCTTCGAGGCGAGCGACTATGACCCTGGGAGGCAAGGTAAAGGCGTGCGCTGGAGAGCCTTGACATCACTGCCGACAAAGGGATGCCGAGGACGTCGGCAGCCTGCTTGTAGCTGTGCCCTTCGACGTCGACCAGCAGGAAGACACTGGCAAGTCCTTCTGGCAAAGATGTGACGAGACGATGCGCTTCGCCGGCTTCTACAAGATTTAAATGGGTGCCGGATATCGGCTCGCCCTGTTCCAGTGCACTGCCCTTTGCGGCGGGGCGTAGTTTGTGGCGTCGCGCTTCATCGACCCATTGATGCCGGGCCATCGTATAGAGCCAGCTTTCCAGCTTGCCGCCGCTGTTCCAGAGATGGAACTTGGCTATGCCGCGCTGACAGACGTTTTGAACAAGCTCGTCCGCCTCGGCGAGATCGCCGGTCAGCGTCACCGCAAAGCGGCGAAGCTTCGGAAGAAGGCCGACCAGATCGCGTCTGATATCAGTGGCTGCTACCGGCGTTGGCATGATCGTTCCAGGAAGGCGTTGGAGGTTGTTACATCGACAATCTGCTTCCGCGATGGACAGCCTTCCCCGTAAGAAAGGTGATGCGAGCGGAATAATTGTCCTGTGCTGGTATGAACCATTTCCGTGCCGTTTCGCAAGTCTTCAAAAGCACCCGCGCGTTTGACTGTCACTCTTACCGCAGTAATCCCACAATGTGTCAGCCGGTCTTGTCCCGGCGCTGGCCTGAGCCCTCCAAGAAGCCGCAACCCACGGGATACAGGCTCCGAAAACCGGCATGCGGTGCTCCTTGTCACGACCTCAAAATCCATCCCGCATTTCAGGATTCCAATGCTTCGATTGTAGCTCCGTATCTTAGAAAACGCTACCGAAACGATGCGCACGATGACGCTAAAAGGCTCACCATGTCGCGAGAATATCGAAGCCTTCGGGGTCGACGCCGCTGCCGTTGTCGCTGAGGCT
>NZ_JBXSOR010000021.1:0-110188 GCF_057784455.1 Martinezella sp. CNPSo 3890
TCCCTGTCGCAACAGAAATAAGGGCCGCCCCGCCGCCTTGGCCCTCAGCGCCAACCGCCGGCTTTCGGTCAGGCCGAAACGGGCGGGATTGCCGCGTACTTCCAGTATGATGGCGGCAAAGGCAGCACTGCCAAGCGCCGCCTCCGCCACCCAGAGCGCATCGTTCAGCTTGCGGGGCGACGCCTGCAGAAAAGCCTGAGGCTCCAGCCCAAAATCGCTGATGCCGATGGCATAGGGCAGGCCAGCCTCCATCGTCGCGACCGTATCGCCGATCCACAGAACCGGAGACTTGGCCGGGACCGGATCCGAAGCTTGCGCATGCAGCCGCGCGGCAAGCGCCAGGGCAAAACCACTGGCCACACCGGCATCGCGGAGGCCGAGCGAGCGGATTTCCGTCAGCGCATCGAGCGGCAAACCGCCTTGCAGCGCCGCATCAAGCTCGTCGACACCGATCGGAAGGAGCGATTGTTCACGCATAGGCTGAATAGGCAGGGATTTCGCAATAGCCGCCATCTGCCTCGCCGGCTTGTCTGTCAGCGTTTCATGCGCCGCAGCGGCCAGTGCCGGGATCGGCCTGCCTTCCAGTCGGGCAATGGTTTCACGCAGGGCGAAAAGCGTTTCCCGCGCCACGGCAGCCTCGGCCATGACGTTCACTCCAGATCGATAATGTTCCTGTTATGTTCTTATGGATTCCAGAGCTTGCAGAAAGAGTCAACACCATTTCATGAGAAAATATTCCTCTGCCGCAATCTACACTCGTAAAAGCGGCGTAAAGTCTCTATATGACCAGCCAAGGAAGGAATATTCATGGCTCGCGTCGACCAGAGCGAAGATTGGCGGGATCGCCACTCGCCCTCCATCAGTACATTCGAATCCCTGGCAATGGAGGCTTACAGCCACCTGCCAGACGAATTCCGTTCGCTCACCGGTGATCTCGTCATCCTCATCGAAGATTTCCCGGATGACGAGGTATTCGAGGACATGGCGCTGGAAACGCCCTTCGACCTGCTCGGCCTCTTCGAAGGCCGCGGCATATCGGAGCGCTTCACCGCCCAGACGGGGGACATGCCCAACAAGATCCGCCTCTATCGCCGGCCGATCATCGATTACTGGGCTGAGAACGAAGAAACCCTCGGCGACATCATCACCCATGTCCTGATCCATGAGATCGGCCACCATTTCGGCCTGAGCGACGAGGACATGGAGCGCATCGAGGCGAGCGCCGAGGAAGCGACGGATCGCTGATATCGGTCCCGGCCGCAAGACGATCGGGAAGAATGAGAATTTCAGCCGGTGCTTACTGCTCGGAAAGCTTCATATCCGGATCGTAATCCTTGCCGGCCACGTCCTTGACGACAGCCTGACCGCATTCCATCCGCCCGCTTGCTGAATTGAAGCCATAGGTCGGCGAGCCGTATAACTCCCAGCCCTTGTTCAGCGCCGCGCTTACCTTGTGGCAAAAGGATGCGTCATCGGGGCCGGTGAGAAAGCGGTAGAGTTTCATCAAGGCATCTTTCTTGTATTTAGCAATCACACATCGCTACGGGGCGTTCCGGCGGCGCCCGAAGAGCGCTGCTCGATCAGGCGAGCTTTATGGACGAGTCTCTCTGCCTGGACAAGATGCAGCCGCTCCACCATCCGCCCGCCGAGGTTCACGACATTGAGAGTGGCGGCATCCGGTGCGGCGAAGGCGGCGATGATGGATTCCGCCTCGGCAACAGCGGCCTTGTCAGGGCCAAAATGCCAGTTGGCGGCTTCGATCTGGCTCGGATGGATCAGCATCTTGCCGGCAAAGCCCATGGCAACCCCCTGGCCGCATTCTGCCGCGAATTCTTCAGTATCCTTGAAATCGTTGAAGACGCTGTCGATGGCCTCGAGGCCGTAAGCGCTGACGGCCAATATCACCTGCATCAGCCAGGGCACGAGATAGGGACGGCCGGGCTGCGGCAGGACGCCCGTTTCCTTCCTGAGATCGTTTAGGCCGACGACGAAACAATCGAGCCGGCTGCCGGCCGTGCGGCCAGCCTCGGCGATCGCGGCTGCATTCAGGATGCCGCGCGGCGTCTCGATCATCGCCCAGATGCGCAAGTCTTCCGGCGCATCGGCTTCCGCAAGCCGGTCACTGACACCAGTCACATCCTGCGGCTCATCCACCTTCGGCAGCAGCACCGCATCCGGCTCCAGCTCCACGACCAGCGCCATATCCTCGGCACCGAAGTTCGAGGAAAGCGCATTGATGCGGATGATCCGCTCCTTGCCGGGAAGCGGGGAGGCGGCAAAGAAGGCCCGCAGATTTTCCCGCGCCTCGGCCTTTTTCTCCGGCGAAACGGAATCCTCGAGATCGAAGATGACGGCATCGCAATCCAGGCTCGAAAGCTTGTCCAGGGCACGGCGGTTGATGGCGGGAACGCTCAAGATGGAGCGGCGCAGGCGGGCAGGGCGGGAAGGGGAGGTTTGGCTCTCGGACTGGCTCATTGTGCCGTTTTGCCGCGCTTTTAATCGACAAGCAAGTCAACAAAAAGCCATGCTCCTCTTGCAGATGGCAGAGATGAAGACCACATTGCTTGGTGTAGAGAGGTCTCGACCATGCAGAATATCCGTTCCCTGTTCATCGCGCTTGCCGGTATCACCGTGTTTGCAGCCATGGCGCTGCTTACCGTTTCGGTTACGCTTGCTGTCGGTGCTATACTGACCGTGCTAATGGCGGCCCGCGCGATTTCGCTGCGCATGAAGCCGGCACCGGTGCGCGCGAAGACGAACGGCGAGCGCGAAATGCGCATCTGGAACGACGGTCGCGGCACCATCATCGATCTCTGAGATTGAAACAGGGCAGGGCGGCCTATTGCCGAATCCCTTGATCATGTGTCCAATTCAGGCCACGTGCTGAAGGGCAAAGCGCCCAAAGCGCCGCCTTTTAGAGCATTTCCAAGATTCTCCTTCATTTCGGGCCGGATTTGCTCTATTGGCAGGATAATTCGTGCTTAGACGAGAATGAAGGCAGGACCCCATGGACAAGTTCGTGAAGTTGACCGGTGTCGCAGCACCCCTCCCGGTCGTCAATGTCGATACCGACATGATCATCCCGAAGGATTATCTGAAGACCATCAAGCGCACGGGTCTTGGCAAGGGCCTTTTCGCTGAAGCCCGCTACAATGAAGACGGTTCTCCGAACCCGGATTTCGTGCTGAACAAGTCGGCCTATCAGAACGCCAAGATTCTCGTTGCCGGCGACAATTTCGGCTGCGGCTCCTCGCGCGAGCATGCGCCCTGGGCACTGCTCGATTTCGGCATCCGCTGCGTCATCTCGACCAGCTTCGCCGACATCTTCTACAACAACTGCTTCAAGAACGGCATCCTGCCGATCAAGGTCAGCCAGGAAGATCTCGACAAGCTGATGGACGACGCTTCGCGCGGCTCCAACGCCATTCTGACGATCGACCTCGAAAACCTCGAAATCACCGGCCCGGACGGCGGCTCGCTGAAGTTCGAACTCGACGAATTCAAGCGTCACTGCCTGCTGAACGGCCTTGATGATATCGGCCTGACGCTGGAAAAATCCTCCGCGATCGACAATTTCGAAAAGTCGAACGCCGCATCGCGCCCTTGGGCCGCCTGATCGGTTTCATCACTATTTCGCGTTTCGAAGCCGGGCCTCGCGCCCGGCTTTTTTCATGCCAAAACGCCCGCCGCCTGCAGAGAGAGGGAACTATCCGCGGCTGCGGCACCTCAGGGAGCGGAAAACGCAAATCCCGGAAACGGGACACCATCTTTCCCAACCGTTGTAATATGATCGACAAGAAGGGGGTTCATACAGGCGTGCCGAGACCTTCGGGCCTCTTCTCCCGCCCTTAAATCTTCTCCACGCAATGGAGCCTCTCCATGACCTCCCTTCCCATTGTTGGCGCCGCCATGACGCTCGACGACGTCGAAATCCATCGTAACTGGTTGCTCGAAAAGCCGCGTGACCTAGAGCTGCAGAGCTTCGTTGAAGCCGAAATCCTCAACGGCGACTGGGCTCCGCTGGCCGAACGCGCCCGCAAGCTGCTTGACGGCCATCAGGGCCGCCTCGGCATCCACGGCCCGTTCTGGGGCTTTGTCATCGCCTCACAGGACCCGGACGTCCGCGGCGTCGTCACAAAGCGCCTGCTGCAGGCACTCGACGTCTGTGCCAATATCGGCGCCACGCAAATGGTCATCCATAGCCCCTATACGTCGTGGTCCTACAACAACCTCGACAACAATAAGGGCGAGCGCGAGAAGATCATCGAATATACGCATCTGACGCTGAAAGAGGCCGTCAAGCGCGCCGAAGACATCGGGCTCACCATGGTCATCGAGAACATCGAGGACAAGGATCCCCATATCCGCGTCGGCCTCGCCGACAGCTTCAATTCGCCCGCCGTCGCCGTTTCCATCGACACCGGTCATGCCCATTACGCCCACGGCTATACCGGCGCTCCGCCGGTCGACTACTACGTCCACGCCGCCGGCAATCGCCTGCAACATGTCCACCTGCAGGATGCGGATGGCTATGCCGATCGCCACTGGAGCCTCGGCGAAGGCAACATCCACTGGCGCGCCGTCTTTGCCGCTATTGCCAAGCTTAACAGCAATCCGCGCCTGATCATCGAAATCAAGGACAAGTCGAAGATCCCGGCATCGGCCGCCTACCTCGCCTCGCTCGGGCTGGCTGAGTAAGGATAAGCAACGCAAGCCACCCGCCCTCGTGGTCCAAGGGCGGGTGACTGGTCTCAAAAGCCCGAAAACCGTACCGTTTCGACCCCTTCCTCGCTTGAAAAGCCGCATTTGCAGGTCTAAAAACCCCGCAACTTTTTCTTTCGCGGAGGCTTTCCCATGACAGTTCGCAATCTTTTCCTCCTGCCGGGCGACGGCATCGGCCCCGAGGCCATGGGCGAAGTTCGCAAGATCATTGCCTATATGAACGAGGCGAAGAATGCCGGCTTCGTTACGGATGAAGGTCTTGTCGGCGGCAGCGCCTATGATGCGCATGGCGCCGCCATCTCCGAAGAGGACATGCAGAAAGCGCTTGCCGCCGACGCCGTGCTCTTCGGCGCCGTAGGCGGCCCGAAGTGGGATAGCGTTCCCTATGAAGTGCGCCCGGAAGCCGGCCTGCTGCGCCTGCGCAAGGATCTGCAGCTCTTCGCCAACCTGCGCCCAGCCATCTGCTACCCGGCGCTGGCGTCGGCCTCGTCGCTGAAGCCGGAACTGGTCGAGGGTCTCGACATCCTGATCGTGCGCGAGCTCACGGGCGGCGTCTATTTCGGCGAGCCGAAGGAGATCATCGACCTCGGCAACGGCCAGAAGCGCGGCATCGACACCCAGGTCTACGACACCTACGAGATCGAGCGTATTGCCGGCGTTGCCTTCGAACTGGCGCGTACCCGCAACAACCGCGTCTGCTCGATGGAAAAACGCAATGTCATGAAGTCTGGCGTGCTCTGGAACCAGGTTGTTACCGCGACGCATAAGGAAAAATATTCCGACGTGCAGCTCGAGCATATGCTCGCGGATGCCGGCGGCATGCAGCTCGTGCGCCAGCCAAAGCAGTTCGACGTCATCGTGACGGACAACCTGTTCGGCGACATGCTGTCCGACGTCGCCGCCATGCTAACCGGCTCGCTCGGCATGCTGCCGTCGGCTTCGCTCGGCGCCCCCGATGCCAAGACCGGCAAGCGCAAGGCGCTCTACGAACCCGTGCACGGTTCCGCCCCCGATATCGCCGGCAAGGGCATCGCTAACCCGATCGCGATGATCGCTTCCTTCGCCATGTGCCTGCGTTACTCCTTCGGCCTCGTCACTGAGGCCGATGCGCTAGAAAAGGCGATCGCCAACGTGCTCGACAGCGGCATCCGCACCGGCGACATCATGTCGCCTGGCAGCCGCCAGGTCGGCACGACAGAAATGGGCGACGCAATCCTCGCCGAATTCAAGGCCCTTTCGGCGTAAGCCAGGTAGATCGCCTGGTATATTTCACGTGAAACACGAAGCCCCGTTCCGCGGAACGGGGTTTTTCTTGTGAACGGGATAGGCGTGTCTCAGCTCGAGATCGCCGCGACGCTCCGTCCTGATTTTCTAAAAAACTGTAACAACAACCTGCTATCAATCGGACCGATTGGAAATCGACATAGGCACTGATTATGCAGGCGATCTTGACGTCTCTCGACAGGCGTTGGCGGCGAAGTGATGCTGCTTTTGCGCCATCCCATTGGAAAATATGCCTTTTTCTGACCGCCAATATCGTCCTTCTCTCGGCTCTCCTGTTCGATTGGCCTGTCGGCGCCACCCTTAAAAGCCTGTCACCCTCCCTTCGCTTCGTCGGCGGAATGTTGACGGATTTCGGCGATTCCGGATGGATCCTTCTCATCAGTGCCTTCCTGTTTTTCGAAGGTTGGGCTGGCAGCAGGCTGCTGTATTCGCAGCGCTGTCGCTGCCAGGCACTGCGCATCTGCCAGATCGGCGGCTATCTCCTGACGACCGTGGCGCTTTCCGGTATCCTCGCCAATTTGCTGAAGCGCGCCATTGGACGCGCCCGCCCCACGCATTTTGCCGATTGGGGACCCTTCGGCTTTTCGCCCTTCAATGGCCGTGCCAGCTTCGAAAGTTTCCCCTCCGGCCATGCCACGACCATCGGCGCTCTGTTCGTGGCGCTTGCCTTCCTGTTTCCGCGCTATCGCTACATCTTCGCCGCCTGCGCCTTATGGCTGGCGATCACGCGTGTCATGGTCGGCGCCCATTATCCGAGTGACGTGGTGGCCGGTCTGGCGCTCGGCGGCTGGTTTTCCTTCGTAACGGCGATCATCTATTCCCGCTACGGCTTGCTTTTTCGCATCAACGCCGCCGGCTGGCCGACGCCGCGCTTGCCACTATTCAAAAGCGGCAAGACGCGACAGACCGATTCCTGAGCCGGTCACGGCCGCAGCGCAAAGGTTGCCAAGGCCCTCGCACATTCATATATCTGGCAGAATAGGGATGACCGAAGACGGTCAACCCGATTTCGTTTGCGATGAACACCATGGATGCCGGGCCAATACGTTTAAGCGAGAGGCAGATGGGATTGATCTCCCGGGCACTTGCCGAACCGCGACGTGTGCAGATTCTGAAAGAGATCGGCACGCGAACCGAGCCTACGCCCTGCAGCCTCCTAAACGAGTGCCACGCCGTCAGCGCCGCGACAATGTCGCATCACATCAAGGAACTGGAGAATGCCGGGCTCATCGAGATCCAGCGCGAAGGTAAATTCGCCAATCTCGTGTTACGTCGCGACACTCTGAACGCCTATATGGCGGAACTTTCCAAGATCTGACAATTCCTTACACGCCATCAGCATTTCTTCTCGTGGCTCTTGTATCAATTAGATGATTATCTAAATATCAAAGTGACGGTGCGATCGGTTTTCGGGTCGCATGCGCCAAATGATTCGATGATTGTAAAATTGTCTAAGTTTTTCGAAGGAAAGTGACATGAGCAAACTGGCAGGCAAGGTCGCGATCGTGACTGGAGCATCCAAGGGCATCGGCGCCGGCATCGCCAAGGCAATGGGCGAAGCGGGCGCGGCAGTTGTCGTCAATTACGCATCGAGCCGCGAAGGCGCCGACAGGGTAGTAGCCGAAATCACCGCCAAGGGCGGCAAGGCGCTCGCCGTGCACGGCGACGTTTCCAAAGCCGAAGACGTCAAACGCCTCTTCGCCGAAACGAAACAGGCATTTGGCCGCGTCGATATCCTCGTCAACAATGCCGGCGTCTACCAATTCGCGACCATCGAGGAATTCACCGAGGAAGAATTCCACCGTGAATTCAATATCAACGTGCTGGGCACGCTGCTGACCACGCGGGAAGCCGTCAGGTATTTCGGCCCGGAAGGTGGAAATGTGATCAACATCGGCTCCAACGCCGTCAGCATGAACTTGCCGACTGCCTCCGTCTATACGGCAACCAAGGCCGCGGTCGATTCCATTACCAAGATCCTCGCCAAAGAGCTCGGGCCGCGGAATATCCGGGTCAACAACCTGGCGCCGGGCGGCGTTGAAACAGAGGGTGTCGTTGCGGCAGGCGTGATCGGCAGCGACTTCGAGAAGCATCTCGTCTCTCAGACACCTCTCGGCCGTCTCGGCCAGCCGACCGATATCGCTCCGGTCGCCGTCTTCCTCGCTTCGCAGGATGCCGCGTGGGTGACCGGCGAAACCCTCTATGTCGGTGGCGGTCTGAAGTAGCCGCTATTCGCGGTGCTGCCTTCCGAGAGGAGGCAGTTTGCCGGGCGCGACACAACCGCGCGCCTGGCCAATACATTAGCAAGCAATTGCCAAACCACCTCATTTTCCTATTTAGTAAAGACGTTCGGGTTTTCCGCTTAGCATCGCAGTTGATCGTGCCGCGAAGCGACAGCTCGGCTGTGAGATTTAAAATAATCCTGTCTTCAATGCGATCCCACGCAGCAGCTGATGTCATCGAACTCCCCTAAGATCCGCCGACGATCGCTGTCGTGAACAACAAATGGAGGACGTCTTTATGAATACTGCCAATACCAAATCGAAATTGGGCACTCGCACCAATCTCAGCGAAGACGCGACGCGCGATATTTCCGCGGCTCTGACCGCGCTGCTGGCGGATGTCTTTGCTCTCTATTTGAAGACTAAGAATTTTCACTGGCACATGAGTGGCCCGCATTTCCGTGATTATCACCTGCTTCTCGACGAGCACGGCGATCAGATTTTCGCCATGACCGATCCTATGGCCGAGCGCTGCCGGAAGATCGGCGGAACGACCCTCCACTCGATCGGCCAGATCGCCAAGCTGCAGCGCATTCCCGACAACGACGCCGAATATGTCGATCCGCAGGACATGCTCGCCGAACTGGCTGACGATAACCTCAAGCTCTCCGCCGAAATGCGCGCCGTCCACAACGTTTGCGACGAATATGGCGATGTCGCCACGGCCAGCCTTCTGGAAAACTGGATAGACGAGACCGAGCGCCGCACTTGGTTCCTGTTTGAAACCACGCGCAAGTCCAACCGCTGACACCGAACCGGCGCCTTCCAATTTGATAAGTTGAAGGCTGGTTTCGACGCCTCCGATTTCCTCGCTTCCGCACCGATACAAGCGAGGAAATCCTTGACTCCTGTGGAAAACATCTTAGAACCGGCGACGGAAAAGGAAGACTTCCATGGTTCGCTTCGAACAGCTCGATAGCTTCAGTCACCTGGCGCAATGTGCCGGGCGGGATGTCTATTTTCCGGTTTCTTCCAAAACCAAGGCCAAAACGACGACGAAAACCGTCTGACGTCTCTGGCCTGCCGCTCTCTCCCCGGCTCGGCCGGGGACAGGAACCGGTCGTTATGGCTGCGGTTCCCCCCTCGCCAAAGAGGAGAGAAGAGAAAGAGAGCTTGAGAAATGGGTTTCAAAGTTGCAGTAGCGGGCGCGACCGGGAATGTCGGCCGCGAAATGCTCAATATCCTGGCCGAACGCGGCTTCCCGGCCGATGAGGTCGTGGCACTCGCATCGGCCCGCTCGCAGGGAACCGAAGTTTCCTTTGGCGACCGGACGCTGAAGGTTTCCAACCTGGAGAACTACGATTTCTCCGACACCGACATCTGCCTGATGTCGGCCGGCGGCGACGTTTCGAAGAAGTTCTCGCCGAAGATCGGCGCCCAGGGCTGCGTCGTCATCGACAACTCTTCCGCGTGGCGTTATGACGCCGACGTGCCGCTGATCGTGCCGGAAGTAAACCCGGATGCCGTCACGCAGTTCACCAAGCGCAACATCATCGCCAACCCGAATTGCTCGACCGCGCAGCTCGTCGTCGCCCTGAAGCCGCTTCATGACTTCGCCAAGATCAAGCGCGTCGTCGTCTCGACCTACCAGTCGGTCTCCGGCGCCGGCAAGGACGGCATGGACGAGCTGTTCAACCAGACCCGCGCCGTCTTCGTCGCCGATCCGATCGAGGCAAAGAAGTTCACCAAGCGCATCGCCTTCAACGTCATCCCGCATATCGATGTGTTCATGGAAGATGGCTACACCAAGGAAGAATGGAAGGTGCTGGCCGAGACCAAGAAGATGCTCGACCCGAAAATCAAGGTCACCTGCACGGCTGTCCGTGTGCCCGTTTTCATCGGCCATTCGGAATCGGTCAACATCGAGTTCGAAAACGAGATCACCGCCGATCAGGCTCGCGATATCCTGCGTGAAGCGCCCGGCTGCCTCGTCATCGACAAGCGCGAAAACGGCGGTTATATCACGCCTTACGAATCCGCCGGCGAAGATGCGACCTATATTTCTCGCATCCGTGAAGACGCGACCGTCGAGAACGGCCTCAACCTTTGGGTTGTCTCCGACAACCTGCGCAAGGGTGCCGCGCTCAATGCCATTCAGATCGCCGAATTGCTCGTCAATCGCGGCCTGATCAAGCCGCGCAAGCAGGCTGCATAAGGATCTGTAAACCAATTTACGGTTTATCAACCCTCTTTGGGTAAGCAGGTTAGAACGGAAGCCCCGCCATTTCGGATGAAAGGCGGGGCTTTTCTGAATGATTTTGGCGGCGATGTTTCACATGAAACGAAAACATCACTCGCTAAAACATGATGACATGATGATCGGATGCTGGCATGGTCCGGTGGCGACTAAACGCGCGTGATCCCCTGGCTTTCAAGGGTTTATGCGCCATTGAAAACGGTTACCGCGTTCGCACCGCGGTAAGATTTCGGGGACACTGAATGCGCTTCACAAAATCTGGAATGGCAGCTCTCGTGGCGGGCGGATTGCTGCTGGGAATGCCGCTTGCGGCAAACGCCGCATCTTGCGGCAACACTTCCGCCGGATTCGAGAATTGGGTGCAGGAATTCAAACGGGAAGCGCAGGGACAGGGTGTTAGCCCCTCTACCCTCGACAGGGCCTTCGCCAACGTTCATTACAACCAGCCCACCATCCGCGCCGACCGCGGCCAGAAGAGCTTCAAGCTTTCCTTCGAGGAATTCATGAAGAAGCGCGGCGGCCAGACGATCATCAATCGCGGCAAGAGCATGAAGCAGGCTAATGCGGCCCTCTTCGCCAAGATCCAGAAGCGCTTCGGCGTTCCCCCAGGCCCGATCATCGCCATCTGGGGCATGGAAACCGGCTTCGGCAGCTATATGGGCGACCAGCATACGCTTTCGGCCGTCTCGACGCTTGCTTATGATTGCCGTCGTTCCGCGTTCTTTACCGAGCAACTCTACGCGGCCCTGAAGCTCGTCGGCGAAGGTTATCTCAGCCCGTCAGCACGCGGCGCGGCTCATGGCGAAATCGGCCAGACGCAGTTCATGCCGAAAAACGTAGTCGCCTTCGGCGTCGACGAAGATGGCGATGGCAGGGTCGATCTTGTCGGCTCGCGCGCGGATGCACTGGCCTCGACCGCCAACTTCCTGCGCGGCCACGGATGGCAGCCCGGCGCCGGCTATCAGCCCGGCGAGCCGAATTTCTCCGCCATTGCCGGCTGGAACGACGCGAAGGTCTATCAGCAGGCAATCGCCTATATCGGGCAGCAGATCGACGGCAAGTAAGGCGTGATCTCATCACATCAAAAAGGCGCTGCGACCGAATGGTCCGCAGCGCCTTTTTAAATGGTCTACGCTCCGCCTTGCCAAGCGTCAGGCCCTTTACCTTGGGCCTCTAAACCTCAGGGCGTATGAAGTCGCGCGTCGCCGGGTCCATGACCCAGAGCTCGCCGGTCGAAATATCAAACCAAGCACCGTGAAGGCTAAGCTTGCCTTCTTCCTCACGCGCTCTGATCTCCGGAAAACTGCGGAGATTGTCGAGCGAATTGCGGATCGAGATGCGCTCCAGAGCCGTCTGTCGCTCGGTCTGCGTCATGATGTCGTTGCTCTGGATCTGTTCGGCGGCCGGCTTCAGCAGCGCCATCCAGCGGCCGATGAAATCGCCCGGCGACAGCGGCTCCGCATTCGGGTCAAGTGCGGCGCGAATGCCGCCGCAGCGGCCATGGCCCATCACGACGATATCGGAAACCTTGAGCGACAGAACAGCGAATTCCAGCGCTGCCGAAGTCGCATGGAAATTGCTATCCGGCTCGTAGGGCGGCACCATGTTGGCGACGTTGCGGATGACGAAGAGTTCGCCCGGCCCGGCGTCGAAGATGATCTCCGGCGCCGAACGGGAGTCACTACAGGCTATCACGAGGGTCGATGGGCTTTGGCCAAGCTCAGCGAGAGTGCGATAGCGTTCGCGCTCATCGACGTAACGCCCGCTCATGAAGTTGCGATAACCGTTCAGAAGGGTGTCGGGAAAGCTTTTCATGATATTGAATTACAATGCACTTCGGCCGATGGCAACTGCTGCGCCGCAAAAAGCTCCCGCCGCTTCCAGCCGTTACTTTTTCTTCCGCTGCACCGGATGGACGAGATGCCTTAGCTGCACCATCGCCATCGGCGTCGACAGGCTTGCGGAATCGACGGCAAGCGTCAACTCGTTGCTGCCGCGCTTGACGGCGCGCGCCAGCACTTCAAAGACGCTAGCCGTCGTCAGCTGCAGCGCCCGCTCCTCATCCATGCCGGAAAGCAGGCGCGACAGGAACACAGCGGATAAGAGATCGCCGAGCCCGTTCGGCGCACCTTCCGCGCTGCGATGTTCGGCAAGCAGCGCATTTCGGCCGCTGAGATAGAGATTGCCAATGCCGCCGGCCATCATCGGCACGGCAGACGTCACCAGCATGCGCGACGGGCCAAGCGCGAGAGCCGCCTCCATGATGGCGTTGTTATCCTCGAGGGGCGCTCCCGCAAGCCAGGCAAGCTCATAGCGGTTCGGCGTTGCGAGCGACGCCAGCGGGATCAGATGGTCGCGGATCGCTTCCGCCGTTGCCTCAGGCACATAAAGCCCGCCGGCATCGCCGATGACAGGATCGCAGGCATACAGGAGATCAGGGTTCTTCTCCCGCAAAGCCGTTACGAGCCTTGCAACGGAATGCGCCTGTGCAGCATTGCCGAAATATCCCGACAGAACTGCCTTTACCTCGGAAAGCCAGGGTGCGGCGATGAGATCGTCGATCGCATGGTCGAAATCCGCCTCGTTGAAGGTCAAGCGCGTCGAACGTCCATGACCGGGATGCCACGGCAGAACGATCGTCGGCAGCGCCCACACCGGATGGCCAAGCGTCTCCAGCGCGAAAACGGCGGCGCGATTGCCGACGGACCCTCGGACGACGTGGCTGGAGATGACGATAACAGCGCCGGCGGACACTTGCGACATGATGCTAGCTTTCAAGTTCAGGGCTTCAAACTGCCATGGCGCCGTTGATGATCCCTTTGGCGGCACTCTGTCAACCGCACTTCACAGAGTCATGAAAACCTCTGTTGACGAGTTGATTCCGCCAATGTCACACCGATGATATCCGCTTTGCATCGAGATCGCGCGTTTCGGCAAGATTTTTAAAGAAACCGGCCAAAATCAGTCCGAAAGCAACCAAATTCGCATTCTTTTTGCCAGTTTTTTCGCTAAACCTTCTGCTACTGTCGTCAAAATTCGAAGATCGGGAGGAATTCCATGGCGCCTAAGATCAATCCGAAACGGGAAAAACAGATCGAAGCGGCACGCAAAATTGCCGCGGCAACGGGTGAAGCGCATCTCGATCCCGAAATCCTGTTCGGCCGGGCGAGCAATGACGACATGGAGCTTTACAGCCCGGAAATGCTGGCACTTGCCGCGGCGCATGCCGCTAGGGAACTGGCAGCCTGGAGCGGCACGGTTCCCCGCGTCAACATAGAGCAGGTCGCCGGCATCGAGCCCGATGGCGTTGCGGTGTCGATCCTCTCGATCACCGACCACAACATGCCCTTCCTCTATGAATCGATCATGGGCGAGGTGACCAGCAGCTACCGCGATCTTTATATGGCCGTTCACCCGATCCTGGTCATAGAGAAGGGCAAGCAGCCGAGCCTTTATTCGGCCGATCAGCCGAGCGACCCGGCCCGTCGCGTCAGCCATATCCAGCTTCATCTCTCGCCGCTGACGACAGCGCAGGCGAGCGATCTGACCAAGCGGCTTCAGACCGTGCTCGATCAGACGCATCTTGCCGTTTCCGACTGGAAGCCAATGTTGTCGCGCCTGGATACCGTGATATCGGAACTATCAACCTATGAGGCCGCCGGCCGCCGCAAGAACGATCGCGACGAAGCGCTCGCCTTCCTTGCCTGGCTACGGGACGGCAATTTCACCTTCCTCGGCATGCGTGAATATGTCTATTCCGGCAAGGGCGCCGATGCGAAGGTCGAGCGGGATCGCGGCACCGGCCTCGGCATCCTCTCCAATCCGGATGTCCGCGTTCTTCGGCAGGGCAAGGACGCCGTCACGACGACACCGGAGATACTCGCTTTCCTCGACGGCCCGGATTTCCTGATCGTCACCAAGGCCAATGTCAAATCGATCGTCCACCGCCGCGCCTATATGGATTATGTCGGCGTCAAGCGCTTCGACACGGATGGCAACGTGACGGGCGAGCTGCGCATCGTTGGCCTCTTCACCTCCACCGCCTATACCAGCGCTGCCGCGGAAGTGCCGCTGCTGCGCTCAAAGGTGCAGAAGGTCAAGGATCATTTCGGTTTCGACCCCACAAGCCATTCCGGCCGAATGCTCGAAAACACGCTGGAATCCTATCCGCGCGACGATCTCTTCCAGATCGACACCTCATTGCTGGCAAGCTTCGCCGAGCAGATCAACGACCTGACCGACCGGCCGCGCGTTCGCGCATTGCCGCGCATCGACCATTTCGACCGTTTCGTCTCCGTCATCGTCTATGTCCCGCGCGAGGAATATGATTCCGTTGTCCGCGAGAAGATCGGCAATTACCTGAAGTCGGTCTATGACGGCCGCGTCTCCGCTTATTACCCGGCTTTCCCGGAAGGTGGCGTGGCGCGCGTGCACTTCATCATTGGTCGCAGCGCCGGCAAGACGCCGCATGTTCCGCAGGCCAAGCTGGAGGAGGCGATCCGTGCCATCACAGCCCGCTGGGACGAGCGCTTCGCCATGCTGGCCGGCCCGAAGGCGCCGAGCATCTCCGTCAGCCAGGCTTTTCAAGAAGCCTTCTCGCCGGAAGACGCCTTTGCCGATCTGCCAGATATCATCGCCACTGCCGGTGTTGAGCCGATCCGCATCGGCTTCTATATCCGCAAGGACGAGGCAGGCGACATTCTCTCGCTGAAGATCTTCCACGGCGACGGCAACCTGGCGCTGTCGCGCCGCGTGCCGCTGCTCGAAAATCTCGGTTTCAACGTTATCAGCGAGCGCACCTTCGATATCTATGTCACGGCCAAGGACGGTTCGACCGGCCATGTCGTGCTCCATGACATGGAGCTCGAAACCCGCAGCGGCCTGACGATCGATCTCGCCCGCCATGGCGCCGCCCTGGAAGAAGCCTTCCTTGCTGCCTTCGGCGGCACGATCGACAACGACGCCTTCAACCGGCTGATCGTCTCTGCCGATCTCTCCGCCCGCGAAACCAATGTGCTGCGCGCCTATTCCCGCTATCTCAGACAGGCCGGCATCGCCTATTCGCAGGATTATATCTCTGCGACGCTGGATAAATATCCTAGGATTGCCGCATCGCTCTTCCGATTGTTCCACGATACGCTCGACCCGAAGCTCAGCGACAAGAACCGCACGAAGAAGCTCTCCGAGCTGCACGCGAGCATCGAAGCCGAGCTTGCCGACGTACCGAGCCTCGACGACGACCGCATCCTGCGCCGCTACGTCAACGCCATCGACGCGACGCTGCGCACCAACTATTTCCAGAAGAATGCGGACGGCACGCCGAAGGCCATGCTCGCCTTCAAGCTCGATCCCAAGCTGCTCGACGGCCTGCCGGAACCGCGCCCTTTCCGCGAAATCTTCGTCTACGGCGTCGAAGTGGAAGGCGTACACTTGCGCTTCGGCAAGGTGGCGCGCGGCGGCCTGCGCTGGTCGGATCGCGCTGAAGACTATCGCACCGAAGTTCTAGGCCTTGTGAAGGCACAGCAGGTGAAGAACGCCGTTATCGTCCCCGTCGGCGCCAAAGGCGGCTTCTATCCGAAGAAGCTTCCGGTCGGCGGCAGCCGCGACGAGATCTTCAACGCCGGCCGCGAAGCCTACAAGACCTATATCCGCACGCTGCTGTCGATCACCGACAACATCTCTGGCGCCGATATCATCCCGCCTGCCGACACCGTACGGCTTGACGGTGACGACCCCTATTTCGTCGTTGCCGCCGACAAAGGCACGGCGACCTTCTCCGACACTGCCAATGCATTGGCGCAGGAAGCAGGCTTCTGGCTGGACGACGCCTTCGCTTCGGGCGGCTCGGCCGGCTACGACCACAAGAAGATGGGTATCACGGCCCGCGGTGCCTGGGAAACCGTGAAGCGGCATTTCCGCGAAATGGACATCGACATCCAGACGACGCCCTTCAGCGTCGTCGGCGTCGGCGACATGTCCGGCGACGTCTTCGGCAACGGCATGCTCCTGTCGCCGAAAATCCGCCTGCTCGCCGCCTTCGACCACCGCGATATCTTCATCGATCCCGATCCGGACATGGCAAAGACGCTCGCCGAACGCCAGCGCCTGTTCGACCTGCCGCGCTCTAGCTGGCAGGATTTCGACAAGTCTGTCTTGTCGAAGGGCGCGATGATTATTTCCCGATCGGCAAAATCGGTCACGCTGACGCCGGAAGCCGTCGCCGCCATCGGCATCGACAAGTCGGTCGCAACCCCCTTCGAGATCATGACGGCGATCCTCAAGGCACCCGTCGACCTGCTCTGGTTCGGCGGCATCGGCACCTACGTCAAGGCGGCGTCCGAAACCGATTCGGAAGTTGGCGATCGCGCCAACGATCCGATCCGCATCACGGCGGACGAAGTCCGCGCCAAAGTGATCGGCGAGGGCGCCAATCTCGGCGTCACGCAGAAAGGCCGCATCGCCTATGGCCTCAAGGGCGGCCGGTGCAACTCAGACGCCATCGACAATTCGGCCGGGGTCAACACCTCCGACGTCGAGGTCAACATCAAGATAGCGCTTGCCAACGCCATGCATGACGGCCGCCTGACACGCCCCAAGCGCGATACGCTGCTCGCCTCCATGACCGACGAAGTGGCAGCGCTCGTCCTGCGCAACAACTATCTGCAATCGCTGGCGATCTCGCTGACCGAGCGCAAGGGGACCGGCAATGGCCTGGAACTCAGCCGCTTCATGAGCGTGCTGGAAGCGGCAAAGCAGCTCAACCGCAAGGTCGAAACCCTGCCCGACGATCAAACGTTTGCCGAGCGTTACGCCAATGGGCGGCCGCTGACGCGCGCCGAAATCGGCGTGCTGCTCTCCTACGCCAAGATCGTTCTCTTCGATGCCCTTGTTGCCAGCGACCTGCCTGACGATCCCTATTTCGCCACCACGCTCAGCCGCTATTTCCCGGCAAAGATGCAACGCTCGAATTCAACGGACATCGAAAGCCATCGTCTGCGCCGCGAGATCATCGGCACGGCGCTTGCCAACGAAGCGATCAATCGTGGTGGTCCGGGCTTTGCCGTCAGCATGATGGATGCAACGGCTGCGTCGGCGGCCGAGGTGGTCAAGGCCGCCGTCATTGCCCGCGACGGCTTCGATCTCGACCGGCTTTGGAACGAGACGGATGCACTTGACGGTAAGGTCGGCGGCCAGATGCAGAACCGCGTCTATGGCGAGATCACTGAAGTCTATACCGTGCTTACGCGCCTGCTATTGAAGACTGGGGCCGCCAAGGGTGAAATCGAGGAAACCGTTAGCCGGCTTCGCGCAGCTCTGAAGAAGCTGCGACCCGTCTTCCTCACCCATATCCCGGCAGATTTCGCGGCCGAGATCGCAGCCCGCGAAGCGGAATATCTGGCAGCCGGCCTGCCGGAGAAGCTCGCGTCGGAGATCGCCACAATCTATGCGCTTGTCCTCGTGCCTGAGATCATGCAGATCGCCGAACGGACCGGCGATACGCTGAACCGCGCGGCCGAAAGCTACTTCACCGTATCGCAGACCTTCCGCGTCGGCCGCCTGCTGCTGGCCGGCAGCCGGATCGTTACCGGCGATCATTACGAGAGCCTGGCGCTGGCGCGTAGCCTCGACCAGATCGCTGGCGCCCGCCGTGACATTGTCATCTCCGCTTTGTCCAACCATCCGAAGGACAAGCAGCCGGTTCAGGCATGGCATGCGGAAGACCGTATCCGCATCAATCGCATCGCCGAAGAGCTCGGCGGCCTCAGCGAAAGCGGCGATCCGAACCTCGCCCGCATCACCGTCGCTGCCGGCCTGCTCAGCGATCTTGCGAACGGCCGGGCAAGATGAGACAGTCCGACTCGTCCCCGTCACGGGATGAGGGAATGAGGGCTGGATCTGGTGGCGACCGAAATTGTTGACGATAACGTGCCGGCCAAAGTGCCGGCACGCGGTATCTGGGGCTGGATGTTCTTCGACTGGGCGGCTCAGCCGTTCTTCACGGTCGTTACCACCTTCATCTTCGGCCCCTATTTCGTCGCGCGGCTGACGGCCGATCCCGTCTCCGCGCAGACGACATGGAGCAATATGGCGACGATCTCCTCGGTGATCATCGCCATCCTTTCACCGGTCCTCGGCTCGATCGCCGATCAATCCGGCGCCCGCAAGCCATGGATCGCCTTCTTCGCCGTCATCAAGATCGCAAGCCTTTTTTGCCTCTGGGGCGCGGCACCCGGCTCGCCGGTCATCTATCCGGTGATCTTCATGATCCTCGCCTCGATCTCGGCCGAATTCTCGATCGTCTTCAATGATTCCATGATGCCGCGGCTGGTTCGTAAGGATGATGTCGGCAGGCTGTCGAACGCCGCCTGGGGGCTCGGCTATCTCGGCGGCATGATCGTGCTGATCACCGTCGTGGCCTTGCTCGCCGGCAATCCACAGACCGGCAAGACCATTCTCGGCCTCACCCCGCTCTTCGGCCTCAACGCCACGCTAGGCGAGGATGCTCGTATCACCGGGCCGATTTCGGCCGTTTGGTATTTCATCTTCATTCTGCCGATGTTTCTCTTCACGCCGGATGCCGCACGCGGCTTGCCCTTGGGCGCCGCCGTTCGCTCGGGCCTGCGCGAGCTATCGGCGACCTTGGGCGAGCTGAGGCGCCGGCGCGGCATCAGCCTCTTTCTTGTCGCCCGGATGATCTATCAGGACGGCGTCAACGGCCTCCTGATCCTCGGCGGCACCTTCGCGGCCGGCATGTTCGGCTGGGCGACGATCGAGATTGGCATCTACGGCATCATCCTCAACATCATCGCCATTTTCGGCTGCTTTGCCGCCGGCTATGTCGATCGCTGGCTGGGCTCGAAGACGACCGTTATCATTAGTCTGACGCTGCTGCTCGTCGCCACTTTCGGCATCCTCTCAACCGGCCCTGGTTTCACGCTCTTGGGCCTCGTGCCGCTCTCCACCGTCAGCGCCGGTGGTCTGTTCGGTACGGCGGCGGAAAAGGCCTATATCGGCTACGGCCTTTTGATCGGCATCGCCTTCGGGCCTGTGCAGGCCTCCTCGCGGTCCTATCTCGCCCGCAGCGTCAGCCTCTCGGAAGCCGGCCGCTATTTCGGCATCTACGCCCTGTCAGGCCGCGCCACTAGCTTCATGGCGACTTTGTTCTTCTCGCTGGTGACCTATTGGAGCGGCTCGGCTCGCCTCGGCATGGCGACGCTTGTCATCTTCCTCGCCGGTGGCCTGCTGCTTCTGTTGCCGACGCCTTATCCGGCCGATAGAGCGAAGTAGGCAAAGAAAAATCCCGGCTCGCAAACCAACCGGGATATACGTTTTATAAATCCGGTATATCCGCCGATCAGTGACGGAAGTGGCGAACGCCGGTGAAGACCATCGCGACATTGTGCTCGTTGGCCGCGTCGATCACTTCTTGGTCGCGCATCGAACCGCCGGGCTGGATAACGGCGGTGGCGCCGGCGGCGATCGCCGAGAGTAGGCCATCGGCAAAAGGCAGGAAAGCTTCGGAAGCGACGGCGGAACCACGCGTCAGTGGCTCGGCAAGCCCCATGGCCTTGGCGGCTTCCTCGGCCTTGATGGCAGCGATGCGGGCGGAATCGACGCGGCTCATCTGTCCGGCGCCGATGCCGGCCGTCTGGCCATCCTTGGCGTAAACGACGGCATTCGACTTCACATGCTTGGCCACACGGAAGGCGAATTTCATGTCTTCCAGCTCCTGCACCGTTGGCGCGCGCTTGGTAACGACCTTGAGCTCCATGTCCTCGACCAGCGCGTTGTCGCGGTTCTGAACCAGCAGCCCGCCGGAGACGGTTTTTGCGGTGAGGCCAGCGGCGCGTGGATCGGGCAGGGCGCCAACCGAGAGCAGGCGGAGATTCGGCTTGCGGGCGATGATCGCCTTGGCTTCCTCGCTCACTTCGGGCGCGATGATGACCTCGGTGAAGAGCTTGACGATCTCTTCGGCCGTTTCGGCATCGAGCAAGCTGTTCAGCGCAATGATGCCGCCGAAGGCGGAGGTGGAATCGCAGGCGAGAGCGCGCTTATAGGCTTCCACCAGGCTCGGACCCGTGGCGACACCGCAGGGATTGGCATGCTTGATGATCGCGCAGGCCGGCCCCTTTTCCGGCAGGAACTCGGCGACGAGCTCATAGGCCGCGTCAGTGTCGTTGATGTTGTTGTAGGACAGCTGCTTGCCCTGGATGAGCGTTGCCGTCGAGACGCCGGGACGGTTTTCGCCAGTCAGGTAGAAAGCCGCCTTCTGGTGCGGATTTTCACCATAACGCATCTCCTCGCGCAGAACACCGCCGATGACGCGGTGGCGCGGCGTGGCGATATCCAGCGCTTCGGCAAACCAGTTAGAGATCATCGCGTCGTAAGCAGCGGTGCGGGCAAAAGCCTTTGCGGCCATGCGCTTGCGGAAATCATAGGTCGTCTGGCCGGCATCGGCGGAAAGCTGAGCCAGCAGCTCGGCATAATCGGCGGGATCGGTGAGCGTCGTCACATAGGCGTGATTTTTGGCCGAAGCGCGGATCATCGCCGGGCCGCCGATGTCGATATTCTCCACCGTTGTCGGATAATCGCCTCCGGCTTTGCGCACGTCCTCGAAGGGGTAAAGATTGATGACGGCAAGATCGATGCCTTCGATACCGTGCTCCTTCATTTCAGCCTGATGCTCGGCATCGTCACGAATGGCGAGCAGGCCGCCATGCACCTTCGGATGCAGCGTCTTGACGCGGCCGTCCATGATCTCAGGAAAATTCGTCACTTCCGACACGTCGGTCACCGCAAGGCCGGCTGCAGCAATCGCCTTGTGCGTACCGCCGGTCGACAGCAGGCGCACGCCCTGTTCGCTCAGCGCACGCGCCAGCTCGACGATGCCGGTCTTGTCGAAAACGGACAGAAGCGCGGTTTTCACCTTCACCTTGTCGGGAGCGGGAATTTTCTTGGAAACGACGGCCATGGGCTTTCTCCGGTCTGGCGTAGGGAGATGTGGCGTCCGGCAAAAAAGGGCGCGGGACGGATAATGCCGCCCCGTTAGCATAGCTCACGCGCTTAGCCTATGGCCGATGCGATAAAAACCAGCGGATTTCCGGCTTTTCCGTGATCCGGAAGACAATCTCAAGCTGATCGGAGGAACGCATACCTGAGGGATCGGCAAAGAAGATATCTTCCGCGACCAGCACCTCGTTGCCGGGGGAGGAGAAGATCCAGGTCTCTCCATCCGGGGCGATGAGCAGCGCGGCATCCGTCTCGGTCTGCAGCAGGCTGATGGAGGGGTGAATGTGAAAACGGGCAGAAGCAATGCCCTCACCCTTCGGCTGATGCTTCTTGCCCTCCGGCACGAAGAACCGGTCGCGGCCGGCGACGATCGTGCCGCTGGCATTCAGACTGATCTCGCGCTCATGGACGTAGCCGAAGGCGGAGAGATAGCCGTCATGCGCGGCACGGACATAGTCTCGCCCGTCTTCGGTCTCGGCGCGCTCGACGATGACCTTCTTGACGCCGCTGACCATGATCGGCCCAAGCGATTTCGATTTGGAGAACTGACAGGACGAGGTGTCGTTGAGCGTGACGGTCGAATGCGCCGCAGTCGCCCGCGCCGCCTGCATGAAGCGGTCACCCGCAAATTCAGGCGCGCCGGAATTGATGATGAAGCGCGACTTGCCAGACGACATCTCGAAGGAAAGACAGCCGGCATGCGCCGTGCGGCTGAGATCGACGGAGCCAGCAGAGCCGGCATCAACGATGACGACAGCCGAACCGGCGGCCAAACGATGATATTTCGTGTGCGGTAGTGCCTTGAAGGTCTGACCGGCCGTCTCGTCATAGCGCAGCACCGACATCAGCTCGTTGGCAAGCGTCGAGGTCGCACCGTTGAACAGCGCCAGATCGCCATCCTGATGGCGGAAGAAACGCAGCGCCGGATACATGCGGTCGATGCCGGGGATGAGCCGGATCGGTACGTCGTGGCCGAGATTGACATAGGTCTGGCGCAGCGGCAGCAGATCGAGCAGCAATTCCAGTGACGCCCGCGGATTGCGGGAGATATGGCCGCCATCCTGCAGGATTTGCCGGTCGATCTCCCGGTCGAGCGCCTGCCCCGCCCGTTTCAGCGTGAGGGAACTGCTCGGCATGGCGACCGAGGCCATGGCAAGCGCGATGCGCACACGGAACCGGGTGATGCCGTCAGGCGAGGACGCAACGATCCGACGCAGAAAGCGCACATGGAAGACGAGCATGCGCATGAAGCGGCGGTAGAAACCGCTATCGGTACCCTGCAAAAGCACGGGCGAATGCGACAGAAGCGCGATCAGCCGCTGCGCCGCTATGTCGGGCGACCAGGCAAGGCCATGCAGCCGGCGGCCGTGGACGGCAATCCAATCCGTGAGGATCGACCGCGCCATGGCCGAGGCCTGATCACTTTTCTCCGCCCGCAAATGCCGCAGCCATCGGAAATTATGCAGCCGGGCGGCAAAGGCCAGCGACGGCAGCTCCAATGAGAAGGGCGATGCACCTTGTGTTTCCAGGACACGCCCGGCGAGCAGAATGCGACCGTTCAGAAGCTCTTCGACGAAAAAGGGATCAACGCTGCGCAGATCGGTCGGTGCCACAATCAGGCGCTCCGGCACACGCATCGTGTGGCGGGTGAGACGCAATCGCGTCAACGCCGCGCGGCGCGACATCCGCCGCCATGCTTCCCGCATGTATGAACTCACTAAACCCTGCCGCAGATCTGCATATTTGCTTCTGCTTACTCTCATTACCCGTGGTTAAAAAGAGGTTACAGATATACCAATTAAAGACATGTTTGCCGGTTTTTTAACCGGCCGGTAAAAACGATTCGAGGTGGGGACTAATGCGTGCGGCGAAGCACGACGGCAAAGAAGCCGTCGAGGCCGGAGGCGAAGCCATCGGCAAGCGACAGCATGTCCGACGTGGTGCGGAAGGCTCCAAGCGGCGAAATCGCCGTTTCCAGACCCGGCCAATCACCTGATGCGATCGGTACGCGCTCGACATTTTCCGTGTCGGCAAGCAGGCGTGCAACCAGATCTTCGCCCTCTTCGGGATCGAGCGAGCAATTGGAGAAGACCACCACACCGCCCGGCTTGACCAAGGTCAGGGCATGGCGAAGCAGGCGTTCCTGCAGGGCGGCCAGCTTGGCGATATCCTCCGGTCCCTTGGTCCACAGCACGTCCGGATGGCGGCGCGTCGTTCCCGTGGAGGAGCAGGGGGCATCGAGAAGAGCCGCATCGAAAAGTTCGTCGGGTTGATATTTGCTCATATCGGCAACGACGGTTTCTGCTTCGAAGCCTAGACGCGCCAGATTGCCGGACAGCCTCTTCAGGCGATTGGCGGATTGATCGAGAGCCGTGACCTTAGCACCGGCGAGAATGAGTTGCGCCGTCTTGCCGCCAGGTGCTGCGCAGAGATCCACCACCCGCTTGCCGGCCAGCGAACCGAAAAGTTTTGCTGGAATGCTGGCGGCAGCATCCTGAACCCACCACTCACCCTCATCGAAACCTTCGAGAGAGGGAATGGAACCTTCGAAGGCGGCAAGCCGCACGCCGCCGGTCGGCAGCACCACGCCGTTCAACCGCTTCGCCCAGCCCTCGGCATCGGATTTCACGGTCAGGTCGATCGCCGCCGGCTCGAGTTGCGTGTCGGAAATCTTTAGCGCAGCGGGAGCGCCATAGGCCGCTTCCAGGCGAGAAAGGAACCAGGCCGGCATGGCCGGCACCTTCGCAACCCGCTCAAGGATTGCCTGCTTCTCGCGGCCGATGCGGCGAAGGATGGCATTCACCAGCTTGGCGAAACGGCGATTGCGCGGATCGCGGTTGGCTTGCTCGACAGCAAGATCGACGGCGGAATGATCCGGCACGTCGAGATAGAGGATCTGGGTCGCACCAACGACGAGGACATGATGCAGGGCACGGGCGCCCTCCGGCAGCGGCGAATCGAGCAGCGACGAGATCGCCGCCTCGATGCGCGGCAGGTGGCGCAGCGCGCTGTTCAAGATAGCGCGCACCAGCGCACGGTCGCTATCGCTGAGTGTCGTATAGGCGGCGCTGCCGCCTTCGGCATCCAGCATGCCGTCGAGCGGCGTCTTACGGTCCAGCACGGCGCCCAGGATCTTCGACGCCGCCGCGCGGGCCGCAAGGCCGGGCTTGAGTGGAGACGAATCAAGCGGCCGCGATTGCTGAGGCCGCTTGCCCGATCGTTTTCCATCTCTATGGGAAGCTTTGTTTTTCGTGTCAGAACTCAAGACCAGGGACCCTTCGGCGGTTGCGAACCACCGCGACCCGTATTCGGCACGGAGCGCGATTTGCGCCCCGGATTAGCAGTGAAGGACGGTCCCGTCGAGCCAAAGCCCGAAGATGGGCCAGAAGACGGTGTCATCGGCGAAGCACCGCCGCCACCGTAACGGGCCATGTCATGCAGCGCGGCGATGCGGTTTTCCGTGTTCGGATGGGTGGAAAACAGATTGTCCATGCGCTCGCCGGAGAGCGGATTGATGATGAACATATGCGCCGTCGCCGGATGGCCTTCAGCCTCTTCGTTCGGAATATGCGCCGCGCCGCGGGCGATCTTGCCGAGCGCGGAGGCAAGCCAAAGCGGATTGCCGCAGATTTCCGCGCCGCGGCGGTCGGCAGAATATTCGCGCGTGCGGCTGATCGCCATCTGCACCAGCATGGCGGCCAGGGGGGCAACGATCATCGCGACAAGGACACCGATCATGCCGAGCGGATTGTTGTTGTCGCGGCGCCCGCCGAAGAAGAAAGCGAAATTGCCGAGCATGGAAATAGCACCGGCAAGCGTCGCCGTGATCGTCATCGTCAGCGTGTCGCGGTTCTGCACGTGGGCAAGCTCGTGCGCCATCACACCGGCGACTTCCTCCGGCGTCAGCGCGTGCAGCAGGCCGGTGGAGGCAGCGACAGCGGCATTTTCCGGATTGCGGCCCGTCGCGAAAGCATTCGGCTGCGGGCTGTCATAGAGATAAACCTTCGGCATAGGCAGGCCGGCATTGCGGGCGAGATCGCGAACAATGCGGTAGAATTCCGGCGCGCTTCGCTCATCGACCTCCTGCGCACCATAGGTGGACAGCACCATGCGGTCGGAATTCCAGTAGGAAAAGAAATTCATGCCGGCGGCGGCGACCAATGCGATCAGCATGCCCGATTGGCCGCCGATCAGATAGCCGACGCCCATGAAGAGCGCGGTCATGAAGGCAAGCAGCATGGCAGTACGCATGAGATTCATCGAGGGGTCTCCAACACGATCGGCAGTCCGAACCTTTTTCTTTGCGGCCGGACGCACTATGATTTGGCTATTCCTCCCTCCATTTCAATATTTCGGAGGTCGCGCGAGACCATGCAAACCGCAGATAACGACAATAGACTCGACACCGAAGCCGGTGAAATCACCCGCAAGCCGCTCTCACCCGCGGCCAAGCGCGCCCTCGCCGAAGCAGAAGAGCGCCGCAAGGCGCAGGAAGCTCAAGCACAGGCCGAACTTCCCCCCGAAATCGGCGGCCGCGGCGGCGCCGACCCCGCACGCTTCGGCGACTGGGAAATCAACGGCCGCGCGATCGATTTTTGAGTTTAGGTTAGCCGTAATTCGATGAGAGAATAATGCCTGTAGGTTTCTCTCAAGGTCTGTCCCTTGATAGGAAACGCGCAAACTGGAGCCGGACGGGCCACCGCCCTTTGGCTTGGTGCGCGTGGTATCCGGCCAATGATGATGCAGTCGAAATCGCACCCTCGCCGTCCTGGTTCAAGCAAAAGCCGGTCGCGCCCAACGCGCCGATGAAGAAATCCACCGATCCGCGCTCCCTGGTGTTGCTGTCTCACGGATCGGGCGGCCTTGCCATTGGCCTGGAATGGCTCGGACATAGCCTGGCGCAGGCCGGCTTTTTGGCCCTGGGCATCGATCATCACGGCCACACAGGTTCAGAACCTTACAGAGCCGAGGGATTTCTCTGTCTCTGGGAGCGGGCGGCCGATCTGACCGCCTTGCTCAATGCCAATGACTGGAGAGAGGTTTTGGGCGGGGCTATCGAAAAGCATGCCTACGTCGCGGGTTTCTCCGCCGGCGCCTATACCGCGATGCTGCTCGTCGGCGCGCGCGTTGCGTACTCTCAGTTCGAACCGGATAACCCTCAGAAGAGCCCGATACGAGGACCGAGAGAATTCCCTCATTTGGCGGATCACATTCCCTCGCTTCTCCAAGATGAGATATTCCTGGAATCATGGAATCGACGACGAGACAGTTTTAGGGATGATCGATTAAAAGCCGCTTTGGCGATCGCGCCAGGTCGGTCGGTTCTCGGCTTTTCCAAGGAAAGTCTCGAGGAAATAACAGCACCAGTTCAGGTCGTTGGCGGCGATGCGGATGTCATAGCGCCGGCCCACGAATGCTGCACATGGCTCCACGAGAATGTGCGCTCGAGCTCCCTTGAAATCATGGGCGGCGGGGTGGGCCATTATACGTTTTTGCCTGAACCCACGCCGCAAGGCCTGAAGGCCGCACCAGCTGTCTTTACCGATGTTGCTGGCTTGGTGCGAGAAAACGTGCACAACTATATTGCTCAAATGGCAGTTGCTTTTTTCAGCACTGCAAGACGAAAGATTTAGGCGAGAGCCAAGCTCTCGCCTAATGTCAAATGACCCAGTGCCCCTGGCTCGACCTACGCCGCATCCGCCTTGTTCTGCCTGTTAGCGATCAGATCGTCGACGACAGCAGGATCGGCGAGCGTCGAAGTATCGCCAAGCGCGCCGAAATCATCTTCGGCGATCTTGCGCAGGATGCGGCGCATGATCTTGCCGGAGCGGGTTTTCGGCAGGCCAGGGGTAAACTGGATCTTGTCCGGTGAGGCGATCGGGCCGATTTCGGCGCGGACATGCTTTATCAGTTCCTGTCGCAGCGCTTCAGTGCCTTCCATCCCGACCATCAGCGTGACGTAGCAATAGATGCCCTGGCCCTTGATGGAGTGCGGATAGCCGACGACGGCCGCCTCCGAGACATGCTTGTGGGATACGAGCGCCGATTCCACTTCTGCCGTGCCGAGGCGGTGACCGGAGACGTTGAGCACGTCGTCGACGCGACCGGTGATCCAGTAATAGCCGTCCTCGTCGCGACGGCAGCCGTCGCCCGTAAAGTACTTGCCCTTGTAGGTGGAGAAATAGGTCTGGATGAAGCGCTCGTGGTCGCCATAGACGGTGCGCATCTGGCCGGGCCAGCTGTCGGCGATGACGAGATTGCCGTCGGCCGCCCCTTCCAGCACGTTGCCTTCATTGTCGACCAGCTGCGGCTGCACGCCGAAGAAGGGCAGCGTCGCCGAACCGGCCTTCAGATCGGTCGCGCCAGGAAGCGGTGTGATCATGTGGCCGCCCGTTTCCGTCTGCCACCACGTATCGACGATCGGGCAGCGGCTGTCGCCGACCACCTTGTAATACCATTCCCATGCTTCCGGATTGATAGGCTCGCCGACGGTGCCGAGGATGCGCAGGCTGGAGCGCGAGGCCCGCTTGACGAAATGGTCGCCGGCGCCCATCAGCGAACGGATCGCTGTCGGCGCAGTATAGAAGATATTGACCTTGTGCTTGTCGATCACATCCCAGAAACGGCCCTGGTCCGGATAGTTCGGCACACCTTCGAACATCAGCGAAGTCGCCGCATTGGCGAGCGGCCCGTAGACGATATAGGAATGGCCGGTCACCCAGCCGACATCCGCCGTGCACCAGTAGATATCGCCGGGGTGATAATCGAACGTGTATTCGTGCGTCATCGCCGCGTAGACGAGATAGCCGGCCGTCGTGTGCAGCACGCCCTTCGGCTTGCCCGTCGAGCCGGAGGTATAGAGGATGAACAGCGGGTCTTCCGCCTTCATCTTCGCCGGCGGGCACTCCGCCTTCACCTTGGCGGTTTCCTCGTGATACCAGACATCGCGGCCGGGCTCCCAGGCAACCTTGCCGCCGGTGCGGCGCACGGCGATCACGGTCTTGACCGCAACCTGCTGCTTGGCGGCGATCTGAATGGCCTTATCGGTGTTTTCCTTCAGCGGGATGGACTTGCCGCCGCGGACACCTTCATCGCAGGTGATGACGACGGTCGAGGCGCAATCGACGATACGGCCGGCGAGCGCTTCCGGCGAGAAGCCGCCGAAGACGACCGAATGCACTGCGCCGATACGGGCACAGGCCAGCATCGCATAGGCGGCTTCCGGGATCATCGGCATGTAGATGGTGACGCGGTCGCCCTTCTTGACGCCGTGCTTCTTCAGCACATTCGCCAGCCGGCAGACCTGCTCGTAGAGTTCGTTATAAGTGATCTTCTTGTCGATATAGGGGTTGTCGCCTTCCCAGATGAAGGCGACGCGATCGCCATGCTTCTTCAGATGCCGGTCGATGCAATTGTAGGAAACGTTGGTGACGCCATCCTCGAACCATTTGATCGAGACCTTGACGGTAAAGGACGTATTCTTGACCTTGGTATAGGGCTTGAACCAGTCGATGCGCTTGCCGTGCTTGCCCCAGAACTTGTCGGGATCCTCGACGCTCTGCTCGTACCATTTCTGGTACTTCGCCTTGTCGATCAGGGCGCGCGCCTTGACCGGTTTCGTCACGGGGTGGATCTTCTCCGACATTGTTTCCTCCTCAAATCCTCGCACGCCGATTTTGTAACCGCGAGTGCTCTTTCCGCGCAATAAATAGCAGGTCAAACTACGACAGCAATTGGACAAAGTGCATTTCATGCGCAAAGAATTGCAATTCCGCGACACTATCGCTATATAGGGCCGTATTTCCCGGACAATGTGGTGTTACACCCCGGACCGCGACACCGGCGCGGACTGACAGAAGGACTATATCCATGGCTCAACAATTGCTCATGCCGAAGGCAACCGCCATCTGGCTTGTCGACAATACGGCCTTGTCATTCGACCAGATCGCGCAGTTCTGCAAGCTGCATCCGCTCGAAGTGAAGGCCATTGCCGATGGCGAAGCAGCGCAGGGCATCAAGGGCCTCGACCCGATCTCGACCGGCCAGCTGACCCGCGATGAAATCGCCCGTGCCGAAGCCAACCCGAACCATAAGCTGAAGCTTTCCGAGCCAAAGGTTCGCGTGCCGGAATCCAAGCGCCGCGGCCCGCGTTACACGCCGGTCTCCAAGCGTCAGGACCGCCCGAACGCTATCCTCTGGCTGGTGCGCAATCATCCGGAACTGAAGGATGCGCAGATTTCGCGCCTCGTCGGCACCACCAAGTCGACCATCGAGCAGATTCGCGACCGCACGCACTGGAACTCGGCCAACCTGACGCCGATGGATCCGGTCACGCTCGGCCTCTGCAGCCAGATCGACCTCGACATGGAAGTTGAAAAGGCATCGAAGGGCCGTCCGCTGCCGACCGCCGCCGAACTCGGCGCAACCCTGCAGCCGGCTCAGGAAACCGAAAAGCTCGGCTTCAGCTACGATCGCGAAGAAGAGAAGGAAAAGGAAATCGACGCCGACGCCGTTTTCGCCAAGCTGAAGTCGCTGAAGTCGACCAGCCGCGACGACGAGGACGACGATCAGTTCTAAGATCCGGCATAGCGGATAAGAATGCAAAGCCCCGGCCGAACCGGGGCTTTTTTGTTTGTCGGAGAGCATTATAGACCTCGTCTCCCAGCAGGCGTTGAGAGGGGACAATTCCATGATTGCCATCTTCAGGACTGAGGGATCCCGTCAAATCTCCAATCCGGGCCAGTCATGTGCTCCACACACCAAGGCCTTCCGCACTTTTTGTTTCGGCAGAACTACCGCGCCCCAAAAATCGCCGAGCCGACCCGGACGCTTGTCGCGCCGAAAGCGACGGCGATTTCGTAGTCGCTGGACATGCCCATGGAGAGCTTTTCGACACCGGCCTGCTTGGCAAGCTTGGCAAGCAGGGCAAAATGCGGCCCCGGATTTTCCTCCGCCGGCGGAATGCACATCAGGCCCTCGATCGAAAGCCCCAGCTCCTCGCGGCACAGCTCGACGAAAGCGACGGTATCGTCGGGCGCAATCCCGGCCTTTTGCGGTTCCAGTCCGGTATTGACCTGCACATAGAGCCGCAAACTCTTGCCCTGCCGCTTCATTTCATCGGCAACAGCGCGTGCGATCTTTTCCCGGTCGATCGTCTCGATGACATCGAACAATGCCACGGCATCGGCGGTCTTGTTCGATTGCAGCGGCCCGATCAGGTGCAGCTCGATTCCGGGCGTCTCCGCCTTCAATTCCGGCCACTTGCCCTGGCTTTCCTGCACGCGGTTTTCGCCGAACACACGCTGACCGGCCGAAATGGCGGGGCGAATCTGATCGGCATCGAATGTCTTGGAAACGGCAACGAGCTGCACCGAGCCGGGAGCTCGGCCGGCCTGACGCTCGGCGGCTGCGATATGGGAACGGACTTCGTTCAGGCGCTCTTGAAGTTCCATCTTTTCGCCTCGATATTTGGCTTGCTTCTCAAACTTTGCAGTAATGCGGCTTGCGGGCCTTGCCAAGGGCGATCGCGCGCGAATCCGGCTTTGCTTTGCAAGATAAGGCACTTGCTGCATCCGCTAAACTTGACGCTTGGGTGGTTTCGTGGTGAAGGTCACGCCTTAATCCCCATGATTTTCCGGAATACAAGAACAGATGACTAGCGAACGTTATAATCCGCGCGATGCCGAGCCCCGCTGGCAGGAAAAATGGAACGAAGAAAAGGTCTTCGTGACAGACAATGCCGATCCGCGTGAGAAGTACTACGTTCTAGAAATGTTTCCCTATCCGTCAGGCCGCATCCACATGGGCCATGTGCGCAACTACGCCATGGGCGATGTCGTTGCGCGCTACAAGCGTGCCCGCGGCTATAACGTGCTGCACCCGATGGGCTGGGACGCCTTCGGCATGCCGGCGGAAAACGCAGCGCGCGACAACAAGGTGCATCCGAAGGAATGGACCTACCAGAACATCGCCTCGATGCGCACCCAGCTGAAGGCCATGGGCCTGTCGCTGGACTGGAGCCGCGAATTCGCGACCTGCGATGTCGACTATTATCACCGCCAGCAGATGCTCTTCATCGACATGATGGAAAAGGGCCTGGTCTACCGCAAGAAGTCCAAGGTCAACTGGGATCCGGTCGATAACACCGTTCTCGCCAATGAGCAGGTCATCGACGGCCGCGGCTGGCGTTCCGGCGCGCTCGTCGAGCAGCGCGAGCTGACGCAGTGGTTCTTCAAGATCACCGAGTTCAGCCAGGACCTGCTGGATGCCCTGGATACGCTGGATCATTGGCCGGAAAAAGTGCGGCTGATGCAGAAGAACTGGATCGGCCGCTCCGAGGGCTTGACCGTTCGCTGGGAAATTGTGCCGGAAACAGCTCCCAATAGCGATCGCGAAATCACCGTCTACACGACCCGTCCGGATACGCTGTTCGGCGCCTCCTTCCTGGCGATCTCGGCCGACCATCCGCTCGCCAAGGAAGCGGCGGCCAAGGATCCGGCCATCGAGGCCTTCTGTGAGGAATGCCGCCGCGCTGGCACCTCGCTGGCAGCCCTGGAGACGGCCGAGAAGAAGGGTATGGACACCGGCATCCGCGTCCGCCACCCCTTCGACCCATCCTGGGAACTGCCCGTCTACATCGCCAATTTCGTGCTGATGGACTATGGCACGGGCGCCATCTTCGGCTGCCCGTCCGGCGACCAGCGCGATCTGGATTTCGCACGTAAATACGGTCTGCCCGTTGTTCCCGTCGTCATGCCCGCTGATGGCGATGCAGCGACCTTTACTGTCGGCGATGTCGCCTACGACGGCGATGGTGTAATGATCAACTCGCGCTTCCTTGATGGCATGAGCACCGAGGAAGCCTTCCAGACGGTGGCAACGAAGCTCTCCGAAACGTATCTCGGCAACATACCGCAGGCCGAGCGCAAGGTGAATTTCCGCCTCCGTGACTGGGGCATTTCCCGTCAGCGCTATTGGGGCTGCCCGATCCCGGTCATCCATTGCGATGATTGCGGCGTGCTGCCGGTGCCGAAGAAGGATCTGCCGGTCAAGCTGCCCGATGACGTGACTTTCGACCAGCCGGGTAATCCGCTCGACCGGCACGCCAGCTGGCGCCATGTCGCCTGCCCGCAATGCGGCAAGGATGCCCGTCGTGAAACCGACACGATGGACACCTTCGTCGATTCGAGCTGGTATTTCGCGCGCTTCACCGCCCCCTGGGAAAGCCAGCCGACGGATCCCAAGGCCGCCAATCACTGGCTGCCTGTCGACCAGTATATCGGCGGCATTGAACACGCGATCCTGCATCTGCTCTATTCGCGCTTCTTTACCCGCGCCATGCGCGAAACCGGCCATCTTGACGTGAAAGAACCCTTCAAGGGCCTGTTCACGCAAGGCATGGTCGTGCACGAAACCTATAGCCGCGGAAGCGGCCTCACGCGCGAATGGGTGTCCCCAGCCGATATCAAGATCGAGGAAGTGGACGGCCAGCGCCGCGCTACCCTGCTGTCGACGGGCGAGGACATCGCCATCGGCTCGATCGAGAAAATGTCGAAATCGAAGAAGAATGTCGTCGACCCAGATGACATCATCGCTTCCTATGGCGCCGATACGGCACGTTTCTTCGTGCTGTCCGATTCGCCGCCCGATCGCGACGTCATCTGGTCGGAAGCGGGTGTCGAGGGCGCGCACCGCTTCACGCAGCGCATGTGGCGTCTGGTTTCCGAAGCCGCCGACGCCCTGAAAGCGGCCGAATCGACTCCGGCTAAGGAAGGCGAGGCACTGGCGATTTCGCAGATAGCTCATCGCACGCTGAAGGCCGTTCAGGGTGATTACGACAAGCTCGCCTTCAACAAGGCCGTGGCGCGCATCTATGAATTCGTCAATGCGCTGGCGGCACCGCTGACGAAAGTGGCCGCCGGCCAGGCGGATGGCACCTATCGTTCTGCCGTCCGCGAAGCCGTCGAGATCCTGATTGCTTTGGTTGCACCGATCACGCCACACCTGGCCGAGGAATGTTCGGCCGCCCTCGGCAACACGCATATGGTCGCGACTAGCCCATGGCCGGTCTATGACGAAGCCCTCGTCATCGAGAACGAGATCATCTATCCCGTTCAGATCAATGGCAAGAAGCGCGCCGAATTGACAATCGCGCGCGATGCAGATCAGAATGCCGTGCAGCAAGCCGTGCTCGCCCTGGATGCCGTTACGAGCGCATTGAATGGTCAGGCGCCAAAGAAGATCATCGTCGTTCCACAGAGGATCGTAAACATTGTCGTCTGATAGTCTTTTCAAATTCGCCCGCATCGCCGGCGTTGCGTCTCTTGTGGCCGTTGCCGGCCTTCTGTCGGCCTGCCAGGTTCGGCCGCTCTACGCCGTCAGCACTGGCGTCACGCAGAAGCTGTCGGAGGTTTCCTTCTCCGACGTAGGCTCGCGCGTCGGTCTCCAGGTGCGCAATCAGCTGATCTTCATTGCGGGGCGTGGCGCAGGCGAGACCAAGACGCCAAAATACAATGTCGATCTGAGCGTCAGCTCCGGTACTGGCGGTGTGCTTTATCTTCCGTCTTCGAGCACGTCGGCCGCAGGCCGCACGACTGTGACCGTCTCGTTCACATTGAGGGAGATCGGCACCGGCAAGGTTATCAAATCGGGTAGTCGTGCGGTGACGTCGCTCGTCGACTTCCCGACCCAGGAATTCGCCAAGCAGCGCGCAATCCGTGATTCGGAAGACCGTGCTGCCCGCGAAGTTGCCGAAATGGTTGCAGCCGATATCGCTGCCGCACTCAGCCGCTGATAAAGAGCGCGGCATGGCAGAAATCAAGTCTCACGAATTTGATGGATTCCTGCAAAACGCCGCGCGCAATTATCGGGTCTTCGTAATCTACGGCCCGGATCGCGGCCTCGTTTCCGAACGTGCCGCACAGATTGCCGCCAGGACCGGCGTCGATCTCAATGATGCATTTTCCCTCATCAAGCTCGATGTCGGTGACCTGCAGAACGATGCGGGTCGCCTGCTCGACGAAGTCAACGCCATCGGTTTGTTCGGCGGCGAAAAGCTGGTCTGGATTCGCGGCGCCGCCAATGAAAAAGCATTGGTCGATTCGCTGCAGATCATTGCCGAAAGCCCGCCGGTGGCAAGCTTCATCATCATTGAAGCCGGCGATCTGAAGAAGGGCGCAGGTCTGCGCAAGGTGGCGGAACCGACGCGCTCGGTCGCAACCATTCCCTGCTATGCCGACGATGCCAGAGCGCTGAATAGTCTGATCGATACAGAACTGGCAAATGAAGGGTTGCGCATCGCCCCGGCAGCCCGTCAGGCATTACTCGAGCTTCTGGGCGGCGACCGGATCGCCTCCCGAAACGAGGTGCGCAAACTGGCGCTTTACTGCCGCGGGCAGGGCACGATCGAAGAGAACCATGTCATGGAGATCATCGGCGATGCCAGCGCGATTTCCACAGACGATGCTGTCGATGCCATCTTGAAGGGGGATTCCGAGGCCTTTCTGCATGCCATGCAGAAGATCGCCTCCTCCAAGACTCCGATGTTTCTCGTGCTGCAGGGCTGCCTGCGGCAATTTCAGATGCTCGATACGATGCGAGCCGAAATGGATGAAAAGCGCGTTGCCCCGGCACAGGTCATGCAGACGCATGGGCGCCATCTGCATTTCAGGCGTAAGCCGATCATTGAACAGGCCCTCAAGACCTGGTCGGGCCCTGCGATCGCCCGCGAGATGAACAGGCTGCAATCCGCCATTCTCCAGACACGCCAGCGTGCGAGCCTCGAAGACACGATCGCAACACAAACCCTGCTTGCGACCACATTGCAGTCGGCACGCAGAGGCTGATGTTTCACGGGAAACAGACTTGGACAAGCATCCGCCATGCGGACGCCGCAGCAGCCTATCCCATTGTTTTTAAAGGACTATAGTAACCTTCCGCGCAACTGCGGAAAAGTGCGTAAACGCTTCTATCTAGAAACACGAGAAGTAAACAGCGGGAACCATTTGACGTTCCATACAGAGCAGAGCCGTCTTAGCGGCGCTCCAGAAGCCGGCAAATTTCCTCGAGTTGTTCCAGCGTCTTATAGCTGATCTTCACCTGGCCACCATTGCCGCGATGATTGATGGAAACATCGAGCCCTAGCGTGTCAGACAGCGTACGCTCGAGCGCCAGCGTATCGGAATCCTTCTCATCCCTGCGCGCGCCGACGGGGCGGGGGTCGTTCTGAGCCTTGATGTCATTCTGCGCGAGACGTTCGGCATCGCGAACTGACATGCCCTTGGAAACAACAGTTCGCGCCAGCGCGGTCGGATCGGAGGTCGAAACGAGAGCGCGGGCATGGCCGGCGGAAAGCGAGCCTGCGGCAAGCATATCGCGTACGGGGTCAGGAAGCTTCAACAGACGCAGAGAGTTGGCGACATGGCTGCGGCTCTTGCCGATGATTTCGCCAAGATCGTTTTGTGTATAGCCGTGTTCAGCGATCAGTTGCTCGTAACCGAGCGCCTCTTCCAATGGATTGAGGTCCGCGCGTTGCACATTCTCAACAATGGCGATCTCAAGCGCGGTCTTGTCATCGACGTCGCGAACGATCACTGGAATTTCGATCAGACCCGCGAGCTGTGCCGCTCGCCAGCGCCGTTCACCGGCAATGATCTCATAGCGATCGGAAGAAATGGTGCGGACCACGACCGGCTGCACGATGCCGTGCTGGCGAATGGAGCTGGCGAGATCATGCAGCTCGGTCTCGTCGAAATAGCGGCGAGGATTACGTGGATTGCGGCTGATGAATTCGATCGGCACCAGGCGATCGGGATTGACGGCCGGTCTGCCGGCATCCACGGGCGTCGGCTGATCCATCTCCCCGATGAGAGCCGCCAGTCCGCGCCCGAGACGCCGCTTCGAAAGATCATCATTCATCGCCGATACTCACTCTGGAACAAATACTACGTCATATCAGGCGGCAGCTTTTCGCTGCCGCTCTCTTTGGATTACTTCCGAAGCGAGCTGCAGATAGGCCTGGCTACCCGCGCACTTCAGGTCGTAAAGAATGGCGGGCTTGCCGTAGGACGGCGCCTCGGACACGCGAACGTTGCGTGGAATCAACGTATGGTAGACCTTCTCGCCAAGATGAGTCCGTACATCGGTGACAACCTGCTGCGCCAGATTGTTGCGGGAATCGAACATGGTCAAGACGATTCCCTGGATATCGAGGGACGGGTTGACCGTGCGCCTTACCTGATCGACCGTCTCCAGCAGCTGACTGAGGCCTTCCAGGGCGAAAAATTCGCACTGTAACGGCACCAAAACAGAATGAGCCGCGGCCATTGCATTCATCGTCAGAAGGTTAAAGGAAGGCGGGCAGTCCACCAGAATATAGGAAAAGGCGAGGGCGTCCGACGCATTCAGTGCGCGCCGCAGCTTGAAAACGCGGTCCGGTTGCTGCGCGATCTCCATCTCAATACCAAGCAGATCCATGGTCGATGGCACGATGAAGAGATTCGGAACGGCCGTCTCCTGAACCGTATCCATAATCCCGTGGCTACCTACCAATAGATCGTAAGAAGACAGCTTGCGGTCACGCCGCTCGATGCCCAACCCCGTGCTGGCATTGCCTTGGGGATCAAGATCGACAATCAGGACGCGCTCACCAATGGCGGCAAGAGCCGTCGCCAGATTGATCGCGGTCGTGGTCTTGCCGACGCCGCCCTTTTGATTTGCGATGGTAATAATCCGGTTTCGCTCGCCGATCATCTGCCGCACATCCAATTATGGTTAAATCAGGCGTCGAAGGCGACTGAGCTCCAGAATGACGGAATCTCGCTCAACGACACTCTGATGTTTTACCAGATCGAATTGCCAACGACCACGGGCTTTCTGCAGCTCGCGTTCGTAATCCCGGCCTTTGTGCAGGAAGAGGCGCAGATTTTCGTTGCGCTCGAGCCAGGGGGCTGCGTAGTCCAGCAAGATTTCAAGCTCCGCAAGAGCCCGCGCTGAGATAACGTCGCAGGCCTGGATCGCTGCCGGTGCCTCTTCGATGCGAATGGCATGAACAGCGCCCCGGGCCGCGCATTCCCGCAGGCAGACACGCAGAAAAGCAGCTTTTTTCTGATTGCTTTCAACCAGATCGACGTGCCCCGCACCTTTTTCCGCCAACAGGATTGCCGTTATCACACCGGGAAATCCACCACCACTCCCCAAATCTACCCAATGATCCGTTGTCGGATGCAGCTGGAAAATCTGCGCACTATCCGCGATGTGACGGCGCCAGAGATCGTCAATCGTGGATGGCGCAACAAGATTGATGGTCTTCGCCCATTTCTGGAAAAGCTGCGCAAAATGCTGCAGCCGTTCCTGTGTTTCACGTGAAACACGTACACCGTTCAGTTCCATGCTATGGACTCTCTAACCTTGTAGTATTGTCAGGAAACGAGCTTCTGTTCTTCCGACACGCTCATTTTCCTCAGATAAGCCAATAACAAAGAAATAGCCGCCGGCGTCATACCGTCGATTCGCGAGGCCTGTGAGATATTCTTCGGCCGGGCTGCTTCCAGCTTCTGTTTCAGCTCATTGGACAATCCTGAAAGAACCGAAAAATCAAATTCCGCCGGAATGACGCGCTCTTCTTCCCTGCGGGCCTGAACGATATCGGCTGTCTGGCGATCCATATAGACGGCATAAGCCGCCTCGATCTCGATGGCCTCGGCTATGTTCCCCTCGATGGACTGCAATTCCGGCCATAGCCGCGACAGGTTCTCTACGGATTGACCAGGATGAGAAAGAAGCTCATAGGCCGAACGCCGCTGACCGTCCTTGTTAAGATGCATACCTGCCTTTTCGGCTTCGTTCGGTGTTACCGTCAGGCTTCTCAGCTGGTCACGCGCCTGTTCAAGCCTCTTTACATATTGCCCGAAACGCGCTGCACGGCTGAAACCGACGCAGCCCAAGGCCAGTCCGACGGGCGTAAGACGGACGTCAGCATTGTCAGCGCGGAGCGACAACCGATATTCCGCACGGGACGTGAACATACGATACGGCTCCGCCACACCCCGAGAGGTCAAATCGTCGATCATCACACCGATATAGGATTCCGTTCGGCTGAACTCGATGGCTTTGCCACCGCTGGCGAGACGCGCGGCATTCAGCCCGGCGACGAGACCTTGAGCTCCAGCTTCCTCATAGCCCGTCGTGCCGTTGATCTGGCCCGCTAGGAAAAGTCCCGGAATCTTTTCCACTTCGAGGGACAGCTTCAATTCGCGCGGATCGACGTGGTCATACTCGATGGCATAGGCGTGCTGGAGAATACGGACTCGTTCCAGACCCGGAATGGTCTTGATAAATTCATCCTGAACATCCTCGGGCAGGGAGGTCGATATGCCGTTTGGATAGACCGTGCTATCATCCAATCCCTCCGGCTCAAGGAAGATTTGATGACCGTCGCGTTCGCCGAATTTGACGATCTTGTCTTCGATCGAGGGGCAATAGCGTGGTCCGACGCCTTCAATCTGACCAGAATACATTGCTGAACGCTTCAGGTTTTCAGCAATGATCCTGTGGGTTTCGGACGTGGTTCGGGTTACCCCGCATTCGATCTGAGGATTCACGATGGAATCGGTCATGAAAGAGAAGGGTGTTGGATCTTCGTCCGCCCCCTGACGTCCGACGGAATTCCAATCGATGGTCGTTCCGTCAAGGCGAGCAGGCGTTCCAGTTTTCAATCGCCCCAGAGCAAGGCCGTGTCGCAGCAATGTGGCAGAAAGCCCAAGCGACGGCTCTTCGCCAACACGGCCCGCCGGGATCTTCTTGTCGCCGATATGAATGAGACCGCGGAGAAAAGTGCCTGTGGTCAGAACAACAGCTCCGCAGCGAATGGCTCGCCCGTCCTTCAGGATCACCGCGGACACCCTGCCGTGCTCGAAGGTAAGATCGAAAGCATCGCCCTCGAAAACATCAAGATTATCAGTTGCGCCGATTTCCGCCTGCATGGCTAGACGATAGAGCTTGCGGTCCGCCTGAGTGCGCGGACCGCGTACGGCGGGACCCTTCTTGCGGTTGAGCATACGGAACTGGATGCCGGCAGCATCCGCAACACGACCCATTAAACCGTCGAGAGCGTCAATTTCCCGGACCAGGTGGCCTTTGCCGAGACCGCCAATGGCGGGATTGCAGGACATCACACCGATCGTGTCGCGCTTATGTGTTATCAATGCCGTGCGCGCACCGAGGCGTGCGGCCGCAGCTGCAGCCTCGCTGCCCGCATGGCCGCCACCCACAACGATCACATCATACGCTTTATCGAACATCATCAGGTCCTCGGTCGTGCCGCTTGTTTGGCACACCAATTTCAGGAGTCAAGAAGGTTTCACGTGAAACGTCCAGCGAGAGTATATGACTCTCTGTTTCACGTGAATCATTTTCCTATGCAGAATTCTGAGAAGATCACGTCCAGCAAATCTTCCACATCGACGCGGCCGGTGATGCGTCCAAGGCTTGTGGCCGCCCGTCTTAGGTATTCGGCTCTGATATCCAGGCCGCGATCTTCCGAACCTAGCGCAGCCTCAATTGCATCAAGGCTCTCTGCAAGTAGGGTGCGATGACGCAGTCGACTCGGCAAAGCGAGCGATAGCGCCCCAGAACGGGCCTGCAGATCCTGCCGCAGAAGGTTATGCAATTCCGCCAGGCCTGAGCCGGTGGTCGAGGAGATCAGCAAATCATATTGATTGGTTTTCTCGGCGTGAATATCGGCTTTCGTACCGACAGTCAGGACCTTGCCGGCAAAACCCGGAAAACTCCGCTGTGCCTCACCGCCAATCTCGGCCAGAGACAGAACAAGGTCTGCATCCGCAACCGTCCGCAGTGCCAGACGAATGCCCTCACGCTCCACCACCTCATCCGTATCCCGCAACCCAGCCGTATCATAAAGCTTAACGGCATACCCTGCTATATTCAGATCGACATGTAATACGTCACGGGTCGTGCCGGCGATATCGGTGACGATCGCCACCTCGCGCTTTGCCAAGGCATTCATGAGACTGGATTTGCCAGCATTTGGCGCGCCTGCAATGACCACCTTTAAGCCATCCCGGATGATCTCGCCGAGATCGGCGCCTGCGAGATGGTCGGAAATTTCAAGACGCAGCCGCTTCATCTCGGCCCATACCATATCGGAGACCGAACCAGGCACATCGTCTTCATCGGCGAAATCGAGTTCCGCCTCGATCAGGGCGCGTGCCCGCGTCAGCCTGTCGGCCCAACCGTTATAGAGATCCGACAGCCCGCCAGCCGCATGCTCCAGCGCAAGCCGGCGCTGCATCTCCGTTTCCGCGCCAATGAGATCGGCAAGGCCTTCCACCTCTACCAGATCCATCTTTCCATTCTCGAGTGCGCGCCGCGAAAACTCGCCATGCTCCGCCATTCGGCAATCCTCGAAGGTCGAGAGCTCTTCCAGAAGCGCGTTCACCACAGCTTTACCGCCGTGGACATGAATCTCAACGCAATCTTCGCCCGTAAAAGAGGCTGGACCAGGAAAAATCAGGACAAGGCCGCGGTCTATCACCAGACCGTTACGAGTCCGAATCGTTCTCAGCGCGGCCTGCCTCGGCTGCGGCAGCGTACCGGCAAGGGATTCGGCAACACGGAGCGCCTGACTTCCGCTGATACGGATCACAGCAACGCCGGCCGGTAGACCGCCGCTGGACAAAGCATAGATCGTCTCATTCATCGTCAACATAAGATTGATCCGCATCCGAATCGATTGTCGAGCGACCCTTGAACCCGACTTCTGATCCCACAAAACAAATCGGGTTGCAATTCGCAGCCCGATCATAACAGCATGGAAGCACCGCTGAAGCGGCAATATAACGAATCCGGCTAAGGATTACGTATTCATCGAATCGAAGAAATCCGGGTTGTTCTTTGTCTGCTTGAGCTTGTCGATCAGGAACTCGATGGCGTCGGTCGTGCCCATCGGCGCGAGGATACGGCGAAGAACGAAGATCTTCTGCAGATCCTGGCGCGGCACCAGCAGGTCTTCCTTACGCGTACCGGACTTGAGGATATCCATCGCGGGGAAGATGCGCTTATCGGCAACCTTGCGGTCAAGCACGATTTCCGAGTTACCGGTGCCCTTGAATTCTTCGAAGATCACTTCGTCCATACGGCTGCCGGTATCGATCAGGGCCGTCGCAATGATGGTCAGCGAGCCGCCTTCTTCGATGTTACGCGCAGCACCGAAGAAGCGCTTCGGGCGCTGCAGGGCATTGGCGTCGACACCGCCGGTCAGAACCTTACCGGAAGAGGGGACCACGGTGTTATAGGCGCGGCCAAGGCGGGTGATCGAATCGAGCAGGATGACGACGTCACGGCCATGCTCGACCAGGCGCTTGGCCTTCTCGATGACCATTTCGGCAACCTGGACGTGGCGCACGGCCGGCTCGTCGAAGGTCGACGAGATGACTTCGCCGCGCACAGAGCGCTGCATATCAGTCACTTCTTCCGGACGCTCGTCAATCAGGAGAACGATCAGGTAGCAGTCCGGATGATTGGCGGTAATGGAATGGGCGATATTCTGCAGCAGGACGGTTTTACCCGTACGCGGCGGTGCGACGATCAGGCCGCGCTGGCCCTTGCCTAGCGGCGCCACGAGATCGATCACGCGGGGCGAAAGATCCTTCGAAGTGGGAACGTCGAGTTCCATACGGAAACGCTCGTTCGGATAGAGCGGCGTCAGATTGTCAAAGTGAACCTTGTGACGGATCTTTTCGGGATCATCAAAATTGATGGTGTTGACTTTCAGCAGCGCGAAATAGCGCTCGCCTTCCTTCGGTCCGCGGATCGGTCCCTCGACCGTATCGCCCGTCTTCAAGGAGAAGCGGCGGATCTGGGAGGGGGAAATATAGATGTCGTCCGGACCGGGAAGATAGTTTGCGTTAGCGGAACGCAAGAAACCGAAGCCATCCTGCAGAACCTCGACGACGCCCTCGCCGATGATTTCTACGTCCTGGCTCGCCAGTACCTTCAGGATCGCAAACATCAATTCCTGTTTGCGCATCGTGCTGGCGTTTTCCACCTCGAGCGATTCGGCAAAGGCCAGAAGATCGGTCGGGGATTTATTTTTCAGTTCCTGAAGCTTCATTTCAGCCATGAAGGGAATTACTCATTTTTTAGGAGGGGAAAGGCAATGTTGTTCGTATTCAGAACCGCGATAGGGGCGCTCGCGGGCGACAGAATGGATACATGCCACGAAGAGAAGATGGCGGGAAAATAGCGACTCACTTTCTGAACCGCAAGGGGGGCACGCAAAATGAAAGAAATTTTACGTCACGCCTAATACAGCCCCACCTCATGCAAATGGCTTGACGACCACAAGAATGACGATTGCGATCATCAACAGCGTCGGCGCCTCGTTCATCATTCGCCAATAACGCGCCGAGCGCTTGTTTTCATCCCTGGCGAAGGCGCGCACTGCAGCGCTGAAATGGCCGTGAACGGCCGATAGAAGCACAACAAGTCCGATCTTGGCGTGCAGCCAGCCGCCCTGGAAATCATAGACAGACCAGGCAAGATAAAGCCCGAATATCCAGGTCAGGATCATCGCCGGGTTGATGATATAGCGCAGCAGACGCTGCTCCATCACCTTGAAGGTCTCGGATTGCTGCGATCCCGGCGCGGCATCGGTGTGATAGACAAACAGCCGAGGCAGATAGAACATGCCGGCCATCCATGAGATGACGGCGATGATGTGCAAGGCCTTGATCCAGAGATAGAGATCGGCCGGATGCCAGGCGAACAGACCGATCGCCAGCACCGCAAAGATCAGGATCATGAAATAGGCCCGCCGTCCGGCCTTCTGGCCCGGCGCGGAATCCGTCTGCTTTTCCACCGTCATCAGCTCCTCCATCCCCGCACGCGTTCGACCAGCGCCGCCACATTGGCCGGATCGGCCTGGGGCGTGATCCCATGCCCGAGATTGAAAATCAGCGGGCCATTTCCGAGTTGCTGCAGGATATCGTCGATACCGTCGTCCAAAGCCTTGCCGCCGGCAACCACGCGCATCGGATCGAGATTGCCCTGCACCGGCCCGTCCTTCTGCAGTTCCCGAGCAAAGGCCAAAGGCACCGACCAGTCGAGGCCGATCGCATCGGCACCCGTCTTCTGCCGATAGGTTTTCAAGAGATAGCCCGCACCCTTGGCGAAGGCGATCACCCGAGCCTGTGGCCGCCGCGCCTTGATCGATGCGATCATCTTCGCGACCGGTTTGACGGCAAAAGCCTCGAATTCCTTCTCACCAAGCACACCAGCCCAGGAATCGAAAATCTGCACGGCATCCGCACCGGCATCGATTTGCGCCACTAGGTAATCGGCTGATATGTCGGCAAGCAGCATCAGCAGGTGTTCGAAGGCCTTGGGATAGCGATAGGCAAATAGCCGCGCAGGGGCCTGATCCGGCGTGCCGTGTCCGGCGATCATATAGGTCGCAACGGTCCAGGGAGCGCCGCAGAAGCCGAGAAGCGTGGTTTCCTGAGGCAAGTCCTGCCGCAGCCGGCGCACCGTCTCCATGACAGGCTCCAGATACGCCGTGATGCCCTCCGGTTTCAAAGCCATGATGCCCGTCTCGTTGATCGGGTCCATTTCCGGCCCATGTCCTTCGGTGAAACGAACATTCCGCTTCAGCGCATCGGGGATGACGAGAATATCGGAGAAGAGAATGGCCGCATCAAAGCCATAACGGCGGATTGGCTGCAGCGTCACTTCGACGGCGTGATCCGGCGAATAACAGAGATCGAGAAAGCTTCCCGCCTTCGCACGCGTTTCACGATATTCGGGTAGATAACGGCCTGCCTGTCTCATCAGCCAGAGCGGGGGAGGGGTGAGCGTTTCTCCGCTCAAGACCCGCATGATCTTCCGGCGTTCATCGGTCACAGACGTCGTCCTATATAAACCAAACATATATTGAAAGGTTTCTATTTCTTAGAGTCGGTGAGTAGCAAGGATTAAAGTTCATCCCTTGCCTGTCCAATTTGTCGCGCCTCGCGCATAAATTTGGAGAGATTTCGAGATCGCAAGCCAATATGTGGATAAGAGAGGCGATTTTTCAATCTTTTGAGGAGGTTGAAGAGAAATTCGGCTTTTCGCCATCTGGGGACAAGTCGGGGATGGGCGAGGTGTTGTCGATCTTATCCACATTGCTCACAGCCACTGCGAAAGCCATCTCTCGAAAATTCCAAATGTGGAAAACTCGGCCGTTTTCCACTTGCCCAAGATGGCACCCTTCCCGTACCTCTCTTTTCTCCCGAGATATCAACAGGCGATGGAAAGTAGCGTGGAAAACCGGACGAGCTTCTTTCATCTGCACCTGATTTCTGACTCAACGGGCGAGACTCTCATCTCCGCCGGCCGCGCGGCCTCTGTGCAATTCCATGCTAGCCAGCCGATTGAGCACGTCTATCCGCTGATCAGAAATCGCAAGCAGCTTCTGCCTGTATTGGAAGCGATCGATCACAGCCCCGGCATTGTCCTCTATACGATCGTCGATCGCGAACTTGCCGATTTCATCGCCGAGCGCTGCAGGGAGATGGGCGTACCATCCGTCAATGTTCTCGAGCCGGTCATGAACGTCTTCCAGACCTATCTCGGCATGGCGTCGCGTCGGCGCGTCGGCGCGCAGCATGTGATGAATGCGGATTATTTCGCCCGCATCGAAGCGTTGAACTTCACCATGGATCATGACGACGGCCAGATGCCCGATGACTATGATGATGCCGATGTCGTCATCATTGGTATCAGCCGCACCTCGAAAACACCGACGAGCATCTATCTGGCGAACCGCGGCATCAAGACGGCCAATATTCCGATCGTCCACGGCGTGCCATTACCGGAAAGCCTGATCAAGGCGACAAAGCCGTTGATCGTCGGATTGGTGGCGACGACAGACCGGATCTCGCAGGTTCGCGAAAATCGCATCCTCGGTACGACTCCTGGCTTCGACCGCGGCGACTACACCGATCGGGCCGCCATCTCCGAAGAGCTGAAATATGCCCGCTCGCTCTGCGCCAGACATAACTGGCCGATCATCGATGTCACGCGTCGTTCGATCGAAGAGACTGCTGCCGCGATTGTTGCCCTCCGACCCAAGCTGCGCTAAGCGCTGCACATGATTATCTCGGAGGCAGCCGTCATGACCTCGCCCCTTATCCTCGCATCGTCCAGTCCGTTCCGCCGGATGCTGATGGAAAATGCTGGACTGCATTTTCAGGCTATTGCTGCCGATATCGACGAGCGTGTGATCGAAGCACCCCTGGAAATGGGTGGTGCCAGCCCGGATGCTGTCGCGCTCGTGCTGGCAAAGGCGAAGGCAAAAGAGGTGAGCGATCGCTTCCCCGGATCGCTCGTGATCGGTTCGGATCAGACCATGTCGCTCGGTGCTCAGGTCTTTCACAAGCCGAAGTCGATGGCCGAGGCGGAAAATCATCTGCGGACACTATCGGGTAAAACCCATCGGCTGAACAGCGCCATCGCTTTGGCACGCAACGGCGACATCATCTGGGAGCATGTATCCCACGCCGATCTGACCATGCGGGAGCTGCCGGCCGATTTCATCCATCGACATCTGAGCCGCGTCGGGGAAAAGGCATTGTCGAGCGTCGGCGCCTATCAGCTTGAGGGCGAGGGCATCCAGCTTTTCTCGAAAGTCGACGGCGATTATTTCACCATCGTCGGTTTGCCGATGCTGCCGCTTCTGGAAAAACTGCGAGAGTTGGGGACGATCGATGGATGATTCACGTGAAACACAGAGCGTAAACGCTTTCGTAACGGGTTATCCGGTCCGGCATTCGCGCTCGCCCTTGATCCACGGTTACTGGCTGAAGCAGCTCGGGCTTGCCGGTAGCTACCGGGCACACGAAGTTCCCGTAGAGGCTTTCGAAGCCTTCATCTCATCCTTGAAGGATGGTTCCAGCGGCTTCGTCGGCGGCAACGTCACCATCCCTCATAAGGAAGCAGCCTTCAAGCTCGCCGATAGGCCCGACGAACTTTCGGAAGAATTGGGCGCGTCCAACACCCTGTGGCTTGAAAATGGCAAGCTGCATGCAACGAATACCGATGGCCGCGGCTTCACAGCGAATCTCGACGAGCGTCATCCCGGTTGGGATCGCAATGATCGTGCGGTCATCCTCGGAGCAGGAGGTGCCAGCCGCGCTGTCATCCAGGCGGTGCGCGACCGCGGCTTCAAGGAAATCCATGTGGTCAACCGCACGGTTCAGCGAGCGCAGGAACTGGCGGATCGCTTTGGCGCGAGGGTTCATGCGCATCCGATGGCCGCACTCGGCGAGGTCATGCAGGGTGCCGGCCTCTTTATCAATACGACCTCGCTCGGCATGGATGGCGAAGTGGCACCCCGGATCGATTTCTCTCCTCTTGTGGAAGGCGCCGTCGTCACCGACATTGTCTATGTACCGCTGAAGACGCCGCTTCTCGCTCAGGCCGAGGAGCAGGGCTTCGCCATCGTCGATGGTCTTGGCATGTTGCTGCACCAGGCCGTGCCAGGCTTTGAAAAATGGTTCGGAAAGCGTCCTGCGGTCGATGAAACCTTGAGGGCATTGATCATCGCCGATATGGAAAAGCACTAGCATGATCAGGATCGGACTGACGGGATCGATCGGTATGGGAAAGTCGACCTCGGCGAAACTCTTCGTTGAAGCCGGAATCCCGGTGAACGATTCCGATGCGGTCGTGCATGATCTCTATAGCGGCGAAGCCGTTCCCTTGGTCGAAGCTGCTTTCCCCGGGACAACGGCTGACGGCAGGGTCGATCGGCAGAAGCTAAGCCGAAAGCTTGCTGGCGATCCCTCTGGCTTCAAGCGTCTCGAAGCCATCGTTCATCCGCTGGTCCGCGATCGCGAGCGTCAGTTTCTGGAACGTCAGCGCAAGGCCGGCGCCGATATGGTGGTGCTGGATATCCCGCTGCTCTTCGAAACCGGCGCCGACAAGCGATTGGATAAGATCGTCGTCGTCAGCTGTGATCCACAGATTCAGCGGGAGAGGGTGCTTGCTCGACCGGGCATGACGGAGGAAAAATTCAACATGATTCTCTCCCGCCAGACGCCGGATGCGGAAAAGCGGGCACGCGCCGATTACGTCATCGATACGAGTGGAAGCATCGAGGCGGCCGGCGAACAGGTCAAAGAGATCATCGCGGATCTGCGGCGCAAACAGCAGAGCAAGAAATAGGAAAGCGGAGTTTCGATATGCGCGAAATCATTTTCGATACGGAAACCACCGGCCTCGACAATAGGGCTGACCGTATCATCGAAATCGGCGGCATCGAGCTCTTCAACCATTTTCCGACCGGAAAGACGCTGCACATCTATATCAATCCGGGCGACCGCAAAGTGCATCCCGATGCTCTGGCCGTGCACGGCATTACCGATGAGTTCCTGACGGGCAAACCCCTCTTCGAAACCGTCGCGGACGAAATTCTTGAATTTTTCGGCGACGCCAAATGGATCGCGCACAACGCCACCTTCGACATGGGCTTCGTCAACGCGGAGTTCGCAAGGCTTGGCCGCCCGCCGATCCTGCCCGACATGGTGATCGATACGCTCGCCATGGCGCGCCGCAAGCATCCGATGGGGCCGAATTCGCTGGACGCGCTTTGCCGTCGATACGGCATCGACAATTCGCACCGCACGAAACATGGAGCGCTGCTCGACTCCGAACTGCTGGCCGAAGTCTATATCGAGATGATCGGTGGCCGGCAGACGGCGCTCGGGCTCGGCAGTTTTGTCGGTTCATCGGCGCGCTCGCGCCAGAGTGAGGATGCTGGCGAGGTGGTCGTCGATATCTTTACTCGACCCAATCCATTACCCATTCGGCTGAGCGAGGAGGAGCTTTCGGCTCATGCTGCACTGGTCAGCAAGCTCGGCGCGAAGGGCATCTGGTCCAAATATCGCACATCCGAGTAAATTGCTTTTCTCGCGTACAAAAAGAAATGCCCGGATTGGTGTCCGGGCATTTCTGTTTCCAAGAGATGGAAATCTTAGTTCGGAACAGCCGAAACCTGAGCGCGGGCCTGTTCTTCGGCCATACGCTGCGTGAACATCTGCGCAAAATCGATCGGGTCGATCATCAGCGGCGGGAAGCCGCCATTGCGCGTGACGTCGGCGATGATCTGACGTGCGAAGGGGAACAGCAGGCGCGGGCATTCGATGAAGAGCAGCGGCAGCATGTGTTCCTGCGGGAAGCCGGTCACGCGGAAGACGCCGCCATAAACCAGCTCGGTGTGGAAGAGAACGCGCTCGCCATCTTTGGCTTCGGCACTCAGCGTCAGGACCACGTCGAAATCGGAATCCGACAGCGGGTTGGCGTTGACGTTCACATTGATATTGATGTCGGGAGCATTTTCCCGGGCCTGGAGCGAGCGCGGAGCACCCGGATTTTCGAAGGAAAGATCCTTGGTGTACTGAGCAAGGATGCTGAGGCTCGGGCTGGCTGCACCGTTGCCGTTGGTCTCGTTGGCCATGGGGTGTCCTCTCACGTCTCGATGGGTGTCGCCATCTAGCATTTAGAAAAGGGGCTTACAACCCTTATGGCTCCGGCGCTCCGGAGGCCGTTGTCTAGTCTTCCAGCCGCTTTTGATCCGACCAGGGCGAGTTGCGGTTCGGCTCCCGATGGAAATCGCCTTCGTCGAGATCGACGACGTTTCCGGGTTTGTTCGGCCGGCCTTGCGGTCCGGCGCCCGGGCTTTGCCCGCGGCGGAACGCCCGCGAATTGCCGACGACGACGATGCGCTTGCGCAAAACCTGCCAGGCGAGATCACGTACGGCCGGGATGAAAAGCAGCAAGCCGATGATATCGGAGATGAAGCCGGGCAGCATCAGGAAGAAGGCGGCAACGACGATCATGGCGCCATGCACCATCTCGCGGCCGGGATCGCCGCCGTTGCGGCTTTCGGCCGAGATGCGCTGAAGAATACCGATGCCCTGTATCCTCAAAAGAGCGGCACCGAGTAATACGCTGAGGATGACGAGCCCCAGTGTCGCCCAGACGCCGATCATCTTTCCGACGACGATGAATCCGGCGATTTCAGCCAGAGGCATCAGAAAAACGACGATAGGAAGAAGTGATAGGCGCATGTTACGGTGGTCCTGAGAGCGGGTTTCTTCGCGTAAGCGTTGGTTTCTCGTATATAATAAAGAAACCGGGCCGCTATTTGAATGATAGATCGATGCGGACTATATGGGGACTGATCTTTTAATTTTAACGGTGGTTCCGATACGAGATGGGTGCAAACGACTTTGTGACGATCTTTTTCCTGGTGGCGGCGGTGCTGATCTTCTTTCAGCTGCGCAGCGTTCTTGGCCGCCGCACAGGAAATGAGAAGCCGCCGCGCGATCTCTACGGCTCCGCAGATCCGGTAAACGGCCCGACGCCGCCGGATGCCGGCAAGGTGGTGACCTTGCCGCGGCGCGATGGCACCGAAGAGGAAGACCGTTTTGCCGCCATCGATGCCTTCACCCCGGCCGGCACGCCGCTTAATGATTCGCTGCGCGAAGTGAGCAAAGCCGATCCTTCCTTTAATCCGAAGGAATTCGTCAACGGTGCCCGCATGGCCTATGAGATGATCGTCATGGCCTTTGCCGAGGGCGATCGCAAGTCGCTGAAGGGACTGCTGTCGCGTGAGGTCTATGAGGGCTTCGATGCCGCCATCGCCGATCGCGAAGCCAAGGGTGAAAAGGTCAAATCGACCTTCGTCGGCATCGACAAGGCCGATATCGTCACCGCCGAAGTGAAAGGCACGGATGCCCTGATCACCATGCGCATCATCAGCCAGATGATCTCTGCCACCTACGACAAAGCTGGCACCTTGATCGATGGCGATGCTGAAGCTGTTGCCGAGATCAGCGACCTCTGGACCTTTGCGCGCGACACACGTTCGCGCGATCCGAACTGGAAACTCGTGGCGACCGAATCGGAACAATGACGAGCCCATCGCAGGAATTCAGGCTGGAGCCGGTAACCTTCGCCAATCTGAAGGGCTGGGAGGAGGACGATCCTTCCAGCCTTTTTCGCGCCATGAAGGACTGTCGCACTCACATCCGCGATGTGAAGCCCTATCGCACGGGTGCGGTGGGACTGACGGCCGACGATCTCCTGACGCTCCTCGATGCCGCAGAAGGGAAGGAACCGCGCAATGCGGCAGAAGCCCGTGCTTTTTTCGAGGAGCACTGCCAGCCTTTCTTCATTCGCCGGGATGGCGGTGCCAGTGGTTTCGTGACCGCTTTCTTCGAGCCGGAAATAGCCGTTTCGGCTGTGCCAGACGGAACCTATCGGTATCCCTTCTATCGCAGACCGGATGATCTGATCGATTTGGATGATAGCAACCGGCCCGCCGAAATTGATCCGTCCTACATGTTCGGCAGGCTTCAGGGTGGCGCAATTTCCACCTATCCAGACCGCGGCGAGATCGATCGGGGTTATCTCGAGGGCAAGGGGCTGGAAATTGCCTGGGCGAAATCCAAGGTCGACGTCTTCTTCGTGCATGTACAGGGCGCGGCGCGTCTGCGCTATCCGGACGGGCGCCTCGGCCGCATCACCTATGCCGCCAAGGCTGGTCATCCCTTCTCGGCCGTCGGCCGTTTGCTGATCGACCGTGGGCTGCTGGATCGCACGACGATCTCCATGCAGACGATCCGCGACTGGCTCTACGCACATCCGGAGCAGGTCGATGAAGTCCTCTGGCACAATCGGTCCTATATTTTCTTCCGTGAGGCCGATGTCAGCGATCCCGCTCTCGGGCCGATTGCAGCGGCGAAGGTGCCGCTGCTGGCTGGCCGTTCTCTTGCGGTCGACCGGCTCATTCACACTTTCGGTTTTCCCTTCTTCATTCGGTCTGAAAGCCTGACCCATCTCGATGCCGGCAAGCCCTTCGCCCGGCTGATGCTGGCGCTCGATACGGGTTCCGCTATCGTCGGGCCGGCGCGCGGGGATATCTTTACCGGTTCGGGCTACGATGCAGGCGAGCTGGCCGGCACCGTGCGCAACGATGCCGATTTTTATATACTCATTCCGAAGGCGGCGGCGCAGAGGTTCGGCTGATGGCCCCGGAACGGAAGGACAAGGAACGAAAGCTCAGCGCGGAGGATCGCATCCTCTGGGGTAAGGTCGCCAAGAGCACGCGCCCTATGCCAGGACGCGTGGCTGATATCGAGGCCTTCGAAGCCGCACTGCAGGCAGAAGCCGAAAGCGAGGAACGCACCCGGGCTGCAAAGACGAAACCCGTATCTCCCTCGGCTGAAACGCAGGAAGCCCCGGCGCCGGCCAAGCAGCCCGCCGGTCGTCATCATCCGCTCGAACGTCCCGTCAAACGCAAGATCGCGAGGGGTCATCTGGCGCTGGAGGCGAGGATCGACCTTCACGGCCTCTTCCAGAGCGAGGCCCATGGCATGCTTCTGGATTTCCTGATGCGCGCCCATAGCCGCGGCCTGCGCCATGTGCTCGTCATAACAGGTAAGGGCAGCTCCATGGGCAGCGAGGGGGCGCTGAAGCGTGCCGTGCCGCTGTGGTTCTCCAAACCTGAATTCCGGTTCCTGATTTCTTCCTACGAGACGGCAGCGCAGCATCATGGCGGCGAAGGTGCGCTCTATATTCGCCTGTCGCGCCTGAAAGGGGAGAAGCCTTGACCCCGTTCGGCGAAGCGGTTCGCAAGCTGCGCCTGCGCAAGGGCGTCTCGCAGAAGCAGATGGCGGCTGCGCTGAACGTGACTCCGGCTTATTTATCCGCCTTAGAACACGGAAAGCGTGGTCTGCCAACCTTCGATCTCCTGCAGCGCATCGCCGGCTATTTCAACATTATCTGGGACGAGGCCGAGGAATTGTTCCTGCTCGCACGATTTTCCGACCCGCGCGTTGTCGTCGATACATCCGGGCTTGCACCGGAATATACGGCCTTTGTCAACCACTTGGCGGGCAAGATCCGCAACCTTGACGCGGCAACGATCCGCGAACTGTCAAAGGTTCTGGAAAATGCCGGAAAAACCGGCTGAAAACCGCCTTAATCCCCTGTTTTATACCTGATTTCGGGGCCTTCCGTTTGGAACTTCAGGGTGAAACATCCTATATTCAGGCTAGGAAAAACCGCTGATTCGCAAGGGATCGGCGATATTCTCTAAACGCTGGAAAGACTTCAATAAAATGACCGATATTACCGATAATGGCCGCAATGCCGAATATGGTGCAGATAGCATCAAGGTTTTGAAAGGCCTTGATGCCGTGCGCAAGCGTCCGGGCATGTATATCGGTGACACGGATGACGGCTCGGGTCTGCATCACATGGTTTATGAGGTCGTCGACAACGCAATTGACGAAGCCCTGGCCGGCCATGCCGATATCGTGACGGTGACGCTCAATCCCGACGGCTCCGTTACCGTCACGGACAATGGCCGCGGCATCCCGACGGATATTCACAGCGGCGAAGGTGTTTCGGCGGCTGAAGTTATCATGACCCAGCTTCACGCCGGCGGTAAGTTCGACCAGAATTCCTACAAGGTCTCCGGCGGCCTGCACGGCGTCGGTGTTTCGGTCGTCAACGCGCTTTCCGTCTGGCTGCGCCTGAAGATCCGCCGCCAGGGCAAGATCCATGAGATGAGCTTTACCCACGGTGTTGCCGACGCGCCGCTGAAGGTAACAGGCGATGCCGGCGAAGCCACCGGCACCGAAGTCAGCTTCATGCCGAGTGCCGAAACCTTCACCATGACGGAATTCGATTACGGAACGCTGGAGCATCGCCTGCGCGAACTCGCTTTCCTGAATTCCGGCGTCCGCATTCTCTTGACCGACAAGCGGCATTCCGACGTCAAGCAGGAAGAAATGCTCTATGACGGCGGCCTGGAAGCCTTCGTCTCCTATCTCGATCGCGCCAAGAAGCCGCTCGTCCAGAAGCCGGTATCGATCCGCAGCGAGAAGGACGGCATCACTGTCGAAGTGGCGATGTGGTGGAACGACAGCTACCACGAAAATGTGCTCTGCTTCACCAACAACATTCCGCAGCGCGACGGCGGCACCCATATGGCCGGCTTCCGCGCGGCTCTCACGCGTCAGATCACCTCCTATGCCGATTCGTCTGGCATCACCAAGAAGGAGAAGGTGACGCTGACGGGCGACGACTGCCGTGAAGGCCTGACCGCCGTGCTGTCGGTTAAGGTTCCCGATCCGAAGTTCTCCTCGCAGACCAAGGACAAGCTGGTTTCCTCTGAGGTTCGTCCGGTCGTCGAAAGCCTGGTCAACGAAGCCCTCAGCACTTGGCTCGAAGAACATCCGTCCGAAGCCAAGGTTCTGGTCGGCAAAGTCGTCGAAGCTGCTGCGGCTCGCGAAGCCGCCCGCAAGGCGCGCGAACTGACGCGCCGCAAGGGCGCACTGGATATCGCCTCCTTGCCCGGCAAGCTTGCCGATTGCTCCGAGCGCGATCCAGCCAAATCCGAAGTCTTCCTCGTCGAGGGTGATTCGGCGGGCGGTTCGGCCAAGCAGGGCCGTTCGCGCGAAAACCAGGCCATCCTGCCGCTGCGTGGCAAGATCCTGAACGTCGAGCGCGCCCGCTTTGACAAGATGCTGTCGAGCCAGGAAATCGGTACGCTGATCACCGCCCTCGGCACCGGCATCGGTAAGGATGAATTCAACGCCGAAAAGCTGCGCTATCACAAGATCATCATCATGACGGACGCAGACGTCGACGGCGCGCATATCCGCACCCTGCTGCTGACCTTCTTCTTCCGGCAGATGCCCGATCTCATCGAGCGCGGCCATCTCTACATCGCCCAGCCGCCGCTCTATAAGGTGACGCGCGGCAAGTCGGTGCAATATGTCAAGGATGAGAAGGCGCTGGAAGAGTATCTCATTGGCCAGGGCACCGAAGATACCAGCCTGCGCCTCGGCAACGGCGAAGTCCGTACTGGCCAGGATCTGCGCGAAGCGATCTATGATGCGCTGCGCCTGCGCACGCTGATCGATAATCTGCATTCCCGCTACAATCGCGCCGTGGTCGAACAGGCTGCAATCGCAGGGGCCCTAAACGCCGAAATGGTCAGCGATCCCACGCGGGCGGAAGCGCTCGTCAACGACGTTGCCAAGCGGCTCGACGTCATCGCCGAGGAAACCGAACGTGGTTGGAGCGGTGCTGTGACCGGCGAGGGCGGCCTGCGCTTCGAGCGCACGGTGCGTGGCGTCAAGGAAGTCGTCTTCCTCGACATGGCGCTCATCGGTTCACAGGATGCCCGCCTGATCGACCAGCTCGGCTCGCGGCTGAAGGAAGTCTATGTCACACCGCCGAAGCTTGTTCGCCGCGATGGCGAGACGGAGATTTCCGGTCCCCGCCAGCTACTGGACACGATCTTTGCCAGCGGCCGCAAGGGGTTGACGCTGCAGCGCTATAAAGGTCTTGGCGAGATGAATGCCGAGCAGCTCTGGGAAACGACCCTCGATCCGAACGTGCGCTCGCTGCTGCAGGTAAAGGTCACGGATGCGACCGATGCCGACGGCCTGTTTGCCCGGCTCATGGGCGATGAGGTCGAGCCGCGGCGCGAATTCATTCAGGATAACGCGCTGAGCGTTGCCAATCTCGACATCTGATCGTTTACATCACATGCTAAAAGGGCCCGCCGGATGTTTCGGCGGGCCCTTTTCTTTTCATCGGTTACTTGGCGATGAAGGTGCCGTTGAAAGCAAGTTCCGAAAGTGGTTTGCGCTGGCTCGGCACCTCGCGCTCGCGCAGCTTTTCCGGAAGCTGGTTCTTGTCACCGATCTTGCCAATCGCGACGGCCGCTTCGACGCGGAAGCCATCCGGAATACCGAGGACTTCATAGGATTTCTCGACGTGGAAGCCAGTCATGCCATGGGCTTCATAGCCGGCTAAATGTGCCTGTATTGCCAGGAAACCCCAAGCCGTTCCGGCGTCGAAGGAATGGCTGTAGCTCGGCTTCTGTTCGGCCGAACCAAGCTCGCCGCTGTGGGTGCGGGAAATGACGAAAAGCAGCGCGCCGGCGGATTTCACCCAACCTTGATTGAAGTCGATCAGGACGTTCAAAAACCGATCCCAATGTTCCGAGCCGCGCAGCGCATAGAGGAAGCGCCAGGGCTGCAGGTTCGAGGCGGAAGGTGCCCAATGCGCTGCTTCCAGAATGGTCAGCAGGTCTGCTTCCGGCATCGCCTCGTTGGAATAGGCGCGCGGCGACCAGCGGTCGAGAAAGAGCTTATCGATCGGATATTGGGATTCGCGGCTGTTGCTTGATGTCATGAGGGCTTCTTTCCTTGGAGATGATTGGCCGTGGGCGGTCGAAGCTGGCCGTTGGCTGGTTATGAAAGGGACGGAAACTTAAACTGGAGCAGTCCAGCTCACGTCAAGCTCCTCGCGGAAGGCGAAGCGCTTGAGGTGGTCGGCAACGACGTTCTGCATGCGCTCAAGGTCTTCGGGCTTTTCGACCGTCAGCGTCATGACGAGGGTGCCGGGCTCGGCTGCCAGATCGAGGAAAGTTTCCGCGCTGAACGGCACCTTGCCGACAGCCGCATCGAATTCCACGCTGAAGCGATGGCTCCAATGCTTGCAGAGCTGCTGGAGATAGCGACTGGCATGGTCGGTCCTGACGTGGGAAACGGATTTTGCCATGGGATTTCTCCGATAAACCTGTTCGCAAACGCGTTGTTTGATACATAGAGGCATCTACATTCGCCAGGTAGACAGTCTGTTTCAAGTTTGCGTTATTCCGGTGAAATTCTGTTTCGCTATGCTGAGCGTCGATAGGAACGTGTGCGACGCGGAGATAGAGTCTTGCTGGTAAATGGAAAATGGACTGAGGATTGGCAGCCTGTCCAGGCCAAGGATGAGAAGGGCGGTTTCGTTCGCCAGATTTCGAGCTTCCGCAACTGGGTGACGCCGGATGGCCGGCCGGGGCCGACGGGCGAGGGCGGTTTCAAGGCGGAAGCTGGCCGCTATCACCTCTACGTCGCGCTGATCTGCCCCTGGGCGTCGCGTACCCTGATCGGCCGCAAGCTGAAGGAGCTGGAAGAGGCTATTTCGGTTTCCGTGGTCGAGCCGGCGCTCTCCAATCAGGGCTGGCGGTTCGGCGATTATCCCGGCGCGACAAAGGACCCTATAAACGGCGCTACCTATATGCATGAAATCTACACGAAGGCCGATCCTCACTTTACCGGCCGCGCCACGGTGCCAGTCCTATGGGACAAGCAGAATGGCACGATCGTCAACAACGAGTCCTCAGATATCCTGCGCATGCTGAATGACGGCTTCGGCGATCTTGCCCGCAACGAGATCGATCTCTATCCGGCCGGCAAGCGGGACGAGATCGACAGCTTCAATGCCCGGATCTATCCCGCGCTCAACAACGGCGTTTACCGCGCTGGCTTTGCAACGACGCAGACTGCTTATGAAGAGGCCTTCAATGAGGTGTTCGATTGCCTCGATCAGGTCGAGACGGAATTAGAGGGCAAGGACTTTCTCTTCACCGGGCATCCAACCGAAAGCGATATCAGGCTCTTCGTCACGCTCGTCCGTTTCGACGTCGCCTATCACGGCCTGTTCAAATGCAATCTCCGCCGGCTGTCGGACTATGCCAATCTCCAGTCCTTCTGTCGCCGGATGTTCGATTGGCCGGGTGTTGCCGAAACGGTGAATTTCGATCATATCAAGCGCGGATACTACTCGATTTCGACGCTCAATCCCACCGGTATCGTGCCGCTCGGACCGGCGCTGGACGAGCTGTTCTGATACTCGACCGAGTTCCAAAACCGGTCTAAGGTCCCCTCGTTCGATGGATCAGGGAGGATCGTCATGAACTGGGAAGAGTTCCGGCAGTGGTCGGAGAAAGCGGCACATTGGGGCGCGGATTACCGCGCGTCGCTTCGTGACAGGCCGGTCCGGGCGAAGATGGCGCCGGGCGAAATATCGGCGCATATAGCTGATTCTCCACCGGAATCGGGCGAAGCGATGGAGGATATCTTCAAAGATTTCGAGGATATCCTGGTGCCCGGCATGACGCACTGGCAGCACCCGCGCTTCTTTGCCTATTTCCCAGCCAACGCCGCTCCCGTCTCGGTGGTTGCCGAATATCTGGTCAGCGCCATCGCCGCTCAATGCATGCTCTGGCAGACGTCACCTTCCGCCACCGAGCTTGAAACGAAAGTTGTCGATTGGCTGCGGCAGGCCCTCGGTCTGCCGGAAAGCTTCACCGGCGTCATTCAGGATTCCGCCTCGACAGCAACGCTTGCCGCCGTCCTCGTGATGCGCGAAAGAGCGCTGGACTGGCAGGGCAACAAACGCGGACTTGCGGCCAACAAAGCGGTGCGCATCTATTCGACCGATCAGGTCCATACGTCCATTGACCGCGCCATCTGGATTGCCGGGGTCGGGCAGGAAAATCTGGTGCGGATTCCCTCTGGTGGTCCCAACAAAGCCATGGATCCGAAAGCACTTGCCGATGCGATCGAGCGTGATCGCGCTGCTGGACTGCTGCCGGCCGGCGTCATCGCCTGTGTCGGCGGCACCAGCGTCGGTGCCTGCGATGATATCGCCGCTGTCGTTAAGATGGCCCATGCGCATGGGCTCTACGTCCATGTCGATGCCGCCTGGGCTGGCTCGGCAATGATCTGCCCGGAGTTCCGCACCCTGTGGCACGGCGTCGAGCATGCCGATTCCGTCGTCTTCAACCCGCATAAATGGCTCGGCGCGCAATTCGATTGCTCCGTCCAGTTCGTGCGCGAGCCGGAGACGCTGGTCCGCACGCTGGCGATCCAGCCCGAATATCTCCGCACGCATGGCCATGACGGTATCATCAATTACTCGGAATGGTCGGTGCCGCTTGGGCGCCGCTTCCGCGCGCTCAAACTTTGGTTCCTGTTGCGCTATCACGGCTTGGAAGGATTGCGGACGATGATCCGAAATCATGTGTCCTGGTCGCAGAATCTGGCTAAGCGTCTCGCCGCCGAGCCCGATTTCGAAATCGTCACCGAACCGTTCCTATCGCTGTTTTCCTTCGATCACAAGGCGCCCGCGGGTATCGATCAGGAAAGCCACACCCAGGGGCTACTCAATGCCATCAACAATGATGGCCGCATCTATCTGACGCAGACCCGCGTTGGCGTCAGGTTGGTCATCCGCTTTCAGGCCGGCCAGTTTGAGGCGACGGCTGATGACATCGATATGGCTTTCGATGTCATCGTCGAAATCGCCAGGTCATTATCCCCGAACTAGAAAAGCTGTTTTTCCGGCGCGAAGAGCCGAGCCGTGCTAGGCTCCTCAAAATCGATTGGTGACACTGGTGAATAACTCGTTCATATATGGTGCCAGCAATTTTATCGTAAGAGTAATCTCGTCTTTGAAGATGCAGGGAAGGAAAGTCCATGAAACTGTTGCGTGTTGGCGAAGTCGGTAAGGAAAAGCCGGCGCTTCTGGATAGCGACGGCAAGATCCGCGATCTCTCCGCCCACGTCGCCGATATCGGCGGTGAGGCCATTTCGCCCGCAGGTCTCGCGAAGATCGCAGCCCTTGATCCGAAAAGCCTACCTGAATTGCCGGAAGGCCGCCTCGGTGCCTGCGTTGCGGGCACCGGCAAGTTCATCTGCATCGGCCTGAACTTCTCTGATCATGCCGCCGAAACCGGCGCGACCGTGCCGCCGGAGCCGATCATTTTCATGAAGGCAAGCTCGGCCATCGTCGGCCCGAACGACAATGTGCTGATCCCGCGCGGCTCCGAAAAGACCGACTGGGAAGTCGAGCTTGGCGTCGTTATCGGCAAGACGGCAAAATATGTCAGCGAAGCCGATGCGCTTGATTATGTCGCCGGTTACTGCGTTTCCCACGACGTCTCCGAGCGCGCCTTCCAGACCGAGCGCTCCGGACAGTGGACCAAGGGCAAGTCCTGCGACACCTTCGGTCCGATCGGCCCCTGGCTCGTCACGAAGGATGAAGTCGCCGATCCGCAGAATCTTGGCATGTGGCTGAAGGTCAACGGCAAGATGATGCAGAACGGCTCGACCAGGACCATGGTCTATGGCGTTGCCCATCTCGTCTCCTATCTCAGCCAGCTCATGTCGCTGCATCCCGGCGACGTCATCTCCACCGGCACGCCTCCGGGCGTCGGCATGGGCATGAAGCCGCCGCAGTACCTGAAGCCGGGCGATGTCGTTGAGCTGGGCATAGAAGGCTTGGGCACGCAGCGCCAGACCTTCCTGGCCGACGCGTAAGGCGTGCGAAGCTCAGGAACTTTAACCTTTTGAGATCATTCTTGATGCCGGGGAAGCAATTCTCCGGCGTTTTTTATCGATAAGAACCAATTGTAGTTATGTTGCTCTGCAGCAAAAACTGCTAGGTTGGATTATAGGAAGGATAATGATCGCGCACGAGGAACCGTCATTATCCTGCTGCACAGCGCGACCGGAGGAGCGCCGCAGTGAAGGCAGCGACGCGTGCGCTTCAATGATTTAGGTGATCTGCGCGGCCGAATGCCCTCGCATCACGAAAGGTAAAGCCCCCATGTTTTATCAGTTTTACGAACTCAATCACGCCGCTCTCGCACCCTTTCGCGCCGCGGCGGACATGATGCGCCTGGCCTATGCCAATCCCCTTAATCCCCTTTCGCATACGGTATTCGGCCGCACCTTGACGGCCAGTCTCGAAGTTTTCGAGCGCACCACCCGGCGCTACGGCAAGCCGGAATTCGGCCTTCCGGAGACGGTGATCGACGGCAAACCGGTCTCGGTTCACGAAAAGATCGTCTGGAAGAAGCCCTTCTGCAATCTCATCCATTTCGAGCGCAGCCTGCCCGCCGGCCACAGCGCCGATCCGCGCATCCTGATCGTCGCGCCGATGTCGGGCCATTATGCGACGCTGCTGCGCGGCACCGTGGAAGCACTGCTGCCGGGTGCCGATGTCTATATCACCGATTGGATCGATGCCCGCATGGTGCCGATGACTGAAGGCACCTTCGATCTCGACGACTATATCGATTACGTCATCGAGATGCTGCACCACCTCGGGCCGGATACGCATGTCGTCGCCGTCTGCCAACCGTCGGTGCCTGTCCTAGCCGCCGCTGCTGTGATGGAAGCGGCGGGTGATCGCCTGGCACCCTCATCCATGACGCTGATGGGTGGCCCGATCGATACCCGCATCAATCCGACGGCGGTCAACCAGCTTGCCAAGGAAAAGCCGCTGGAATGGTTCGCCGACAATGTGGTCATGAACGTGCCCTGGCCGCAGCCGGGCTTCATGCGGCCGGTCTACCCCGGCTTCCTGCAGCTTTCCGGCTTCATGTCGATGAACCTCGACCGACACATGATCGCGCACAAGGACTTCTTTGTGCACCTCGTCAAGAATGACGGCGAACCGGCGGAGAAGCACCGCGATTTCTACGATGAATATCTGGCGGTCATGGATCTGACGGCGGAATTCTATCTGCAGACGGTCGATCAGGTCTTCATGAAGCATGCGCTGCCAAAGGGCGAGCTGATGCATCGCGGCGAGCGCGTCGATCCCTCAGCTATTCGCAACGTCGCGCTTCTAACCGTCGAAGGCGAAAACGACGATATCTCCGGCGTCGGGCAGACGCATGCGGCGCAGACCATCTGCACCAATATCCCCGACCATATGCGCATGCACTACCTGCAGCCGGATGTCGGCCACTACGGCGTCTTCAACGGCTCGCGCTTCCGCCGCGAAATTGCGCCGCGCATCCTGGCCTTCACCCGCGAACATGCCCGCACCGGCCGGTCGGTGGTCAAGCGGGTCATCAAGGGCGGAAAATCCGCTTGAAAGAAGTAAGATCAAATAGATAGGGCAGTTCGGAACTTGTTGATGAGCCGAACTGCCCTACTATGCAAAATATTAGCTTTTGTTGAATTATCCGCGCCGATTCAAGCACTTGTCCGATTCCATCAAGCGATCCCATTGAAGCCTCACGAATAGGTTACCATCTCGATTCCGGCGGTACCGCAGAGATGATCGGGCCGTTTACCGCGCCGCGCGTCCTTGGAACGCGCTGAGATGCAGGTAGAGCTTTAAAAACCGCGCAGAAGCCTGACCATTGACCGGTGTCGGTCGAGGGGCAATGCGCCGTGCGAGGATACCTGACAATGAACCAATCTGCATTGCTTCGCCCGGATTGGACTCCGGCTACTATTGCCCTGATGGTGCTTGGCTTCGTGGTCTTCTGGCCGCTTGGCTTCGCCATGCTCGCCTATATTCTCTTCGGAGAACGTTTGCGGGAATTCAAACGGGATGTGAATGAAAGGACCGACGGCATGTTTGCTGGCTGCGGACGCTATCGCAATCGTCATCGCCATTCCTTTTCCTCCACCGGCAACGTCGCCTTCGACGACTGGCGCCGGGCAGAGCTTGAGCGCCTCGAACAGGAGCGCCGCAAGCTGGACGAAATGCGCGCCGAATTCGATGCTTATGCTCGCGAACTGCGCCGCGCCAAGGATCAGGAAGAATTCGACCGCTTCATGCGCGAGCGCAACAGCGTCAAGCGCAATGACAATGGCGGCTCGCCAACCGAGTTCAAGACGCCGTGACGGGAGTTCCGTCACGAGGTCAAAACCGGCATCGCTCGATGCCGGTTTTTCTTTGCCAGAAATCCCCGCGAATCATATAAAACTGCCTCATGTTTCCGCTGCTCTCCAGACCCCGCAAACCGCAAGCCAAGGTGGCCGCACCGGAAACGCGTACGCTCGATGTTGCCGGCCGGTTGATGCCCCTGACGATCCGCCAGCACGAGCGCGCCACCCGCATCACGCTCCGGATCGAGCCTGGCGGGCGATCGCTGAAGATGACCATCCCGCGTGGCCTGGCGGCACGCGAGGTCAATGCCTTCCTCGATAGGCATCAGGGTTGGCTGCTGACCAAGCTCGCGAAATTCTCCGTCGACAACAGCCTGCGCGGCGGCAGCGAAATCCTCCTGCGCGGCGTGCGCCACCGGATCGAGCACACCGGAACCTTGCGGGGCCTCACCGAAGCCATCGTCGTCGAGGGCGTTCCGGTGCTGCGCGTCAGCGGCATGCCGGAACATGCCGGCCGTCGCATCGCCACTTTCCTGAAGAAAGAGGCCCGCGCCGATCTAGAAAAGCTCGTGACTGTCCACGCCAAGGCCATCCGCGCCAGCGTCACGTCCGTCACCATGAAGGATACCCGCAGCCGTTGGGGCTCCTGCTCCTCGCAAGGGAACCTGAGCTTCTCCTGGCGCATCGTCATGGCGCCGCCCCTGGTCATCGATTACCTCGCCGCCCACGAAGTCGCACATTTGCGCGAAATGAACCATGGCCCGCGCTTCTGGGCGCTCTGCCGCAAACTCTGCCCCGATATGGACGAGGCCAAAGCCTGGCTGAAGCGCCACGGCAGCCAGCTGCATGCGATTGATTTTGATTGAGCTGCATAGAGGTGCGCAAGGCAATCGCATATAGGCAGGTTGGCCCATCATCCGTCCTCTCACAGTTCGCTTCGCTCAACTGTTCGAGTCCACCTTCTCCCCGCACGCGGGGCGAAGGAGTTTTGCCAGAGTGCCCCTCTTCCCGTCAAAACGGGGAGAGGGCTGGGTGAGGGGCACTTTCTATTTCATATACGGTGGCCTTGGAGCCACGCAAAAATCCCGCCAACGTCGCCTTTAGGCTCGACTCTTGCGAAATTTCGTGTCACTCCGCTGCCATGAACCCCGATATCAAAATTTGTGGTCTGAAGACGCCGGAGGCGGTGGATCGTGCTCTTGAGCGCGGTGCTACCCATATCGGCTTTATCTTCTTTGAAAAAAGCCCGCGCTATATCGAGCCGGATCTCGCCGGCGAGCTTGCCGAGCGCGCGCGCGGCAAGGCGAAGGTTGTCGCCGTCACGGTCAACCCGACCAATGACGATCTCGATGAGATCATGTCGCTCGTGAAGCCGGATATGCTGCAGCTCCACGGCAATGAGAGCCCCGAGCGTGTCTTGACCATCAAAGCGGTCTATAATGTCCCCGTCATGAAGGCCATGTCGGTGCGAGACGCCGACGATCTAAAGCGGGTGGAATCCTATATCGGCATTGCCGACCGCTTCCTGTTCGACGCCAAGCCGCCTGTTGGCTCGGAGCTGCCGGGCGGAAATGGCGTATCCTTCGATTGGAGCCTGATGAGTTGGGTCGACGATCGGGTGGACTATATGCTGTCCGGCGGTGTCAACAAGGACAATGTCGCCGAGGCACTGGCCTCCACCAAGGCCAGCGGTATCGATCTCTCCTCGGCGCTGGAAAGTGCGCCTGGTGTGAAGGATCTCGGCAAGATCGACCAGTTTTTCGACGCTTTTGCAGAAGCATGTCTGCCGGAACCGGCAGCAGGGAGTAGAAAGTGAACCAGACGCCTAAACTCAATTCCTTCCGCTCCGGCCCCGACGAGGATGGCCGTTTCGGCATTTACGGCGGACGTTTCGTAGCCGAAACGCTTATGCCGCTGATCCTGGATCTCCAGGAGGAATGGGCGAAGGCGAAGGACGATCCGGCCTTCCAGGCAGAGCTGAAGGCTCTCGGCACGCATTACATCGGCCGTCCCAGCCCGCTTTATTTCGCCGAGCGCCTGACGGCCGAGCTTGGCGGCGCCAAGATCTACTTCAAGCGTGAAGAGCTGAACCACACCGGCTCGCACAAGATCAACAACTGCATCGGCCAGATCCTGCTCGCCAAGCGCATGGGCAAGACCCGCATCATCGCTGAAACCGGCGCCGGTCAGCATGGCGTGGCCTCGGCGACGGTTGCCGCCCGCTTCGGCCTGCCCTGCGTCGTCTACATGGGCGCGACCGATGTCGAGCGCCAGGCGCCGAACGTCTTCCGCATGAAGCTCTTGGGCGCCGAGGTTGTTCCGGTAACGGCCGGCAGCGGCACGCTGAAGGACGCGATGAACGAAGCCCTTCGCGACTGGGTCACCAATGTCGACGACACCTATTATCTGATCGGTACGGCCGCCGGCCCGCATCCCTATCCGGAAATGGTTCGCGATTTCCAGGCCGTGATCGGCACCGAAGCCCGCGCGCAGATCCTGGAGGCCGAAGGCCGCTTGCCGGATCTCGTCATAGCGGCTGTCGGCGGCGGCTCGAATGCCATCGGCATCTTCCATCCGTTCCTGGATGACGAGGGCGTCAAGATCGTCGGCGTCGAAGCCGGCGGCAAGGGCCTGCAGGGTGATGAGCATTGCGCCTCCATCACCGCCGGTTCGCCCGGCGTGCTGCATGGCAACCGCACCTACCTGCTGCAGGACGGCGACGGCCAGATCAAGGAAGGTCATTCGATTTCGGCCGGCCTCGATTATCCCGGCATCGGCCCGGAACATTCCTGGCTGAACGATATCGGCCGCGCCGAATATGTGCCGATCATGGACCATGAGGCGCTCGAAGCCTTCCAGACGCTGACGCGCCTCGAAGGCATTATCCCGGCGCTCGAGCCGAGCCATGCGCTCGCCGAAGTGATCAAGCGCGCCCCCAAGATGGGCAAGGATGAGATCATCCTGATGAACCTCTCCGGCCGTGGTGACAAGGACATCTTCACCGTCGGCAAGATTCTGGGAATGTGAGTTAGACGCCATGACCGCACGTATGGACAAACGCTTCGCCGCTTTGAAGGCTGAAGGCCGCCCGGCACTCGTCACCTATTTCATGGGCGGCGATCCCGATTACGAGACCTCCCTCGGCATCATGAAGGCGCTGCCGGAAGCCGGCGCCGACGTTATCGAACTCGGAATGCCCTTTTCCGATCCCATGGCCGACGGTCCCGCGATCCAGCTTGCCGGCCAGCGCGCCCTGAAGGCCGGCCAGACGCTGAAGAAGACCCTGCAGCTCGCCGCCGATTTCCGGAAAGTCGATGCCGATACGCCGATCGTGATGATGGGCTATTACAATCCGATCTACATCTACGGTGTCGAAAGGTTCCTCGATGATGCGCTGGCTGCCGGCATCGACGGCCTGATCGTCGTCGACCTGCCGCCGGAAATGGATGACGAGCTTTGCATTCCGGCGATCCGCAAGGGCATCAACTTCATCCGCCTGGCAACGCCGACCACCGACGACAAGCGCCTGCCGACGGTTCTGAAGAACACGACCGGCTTCGTCTATTACGTCTCTATGAACGGCATCACCGGTTCGGCGCTGCCGGATCCGTCGCTGGTGTCGGGCGCCGTCAAGCGCATTAAGCAGCACACCGAGTTGCCGGTCTGCGTCGGCTTCGGCGTCAAGACCGCCGAGCACGCTAAGCTGATCGGCGCTGCCGCCGATGGCGTCGTCGTCGGTACCGCGATCGTCAATCAGATTGCCACCAGCCTCACGAAGGATGGCAAGGCAACGGCAGACACCATCCAGGCTGTCGCCACCCTGGTGCGCGGCCTGTCGACGGGAACGCGTTCCGCCCGCCTTGTTGCCGCCGAATAGTTTCCCCATATAGGCCTCTCAGCAATCCCCTGCGGATTGAGGGAAAAGCCCTATGGGCATTTGGTGACGACTAGGATATCGATTAATTCGGTCGATTAGGAGTTTCGAATTGAACTGGATCACGAACTACGTCCGCCCGCGGATCAATTCCATGCTGGGCCGTCGCGAGGTTCCGGAGAATCTCTGGATCAAGTGCCCGGAAACGGGCGAAATGGTCTTCCATAAGGATCTGGAAGAGAACAAGTGGGTCATCCCCGCATCCGGCTTCCACATGAAGATGCCGGCCAAGGCCCGTCTTGCCGATCTCTTCGACAATGGTGAATACGAAGCCCTGCCGCAGCCGAAGGTCGCGCAGGACCCGTTGAAGTTCCGCGACTCGAAGAAATATACCGACCGCCTGAAGGACAGTCGCCTCAAGACCGAGCAGGAGGATACGATTCTTGCCGGCCTCGGCAAGGTCCGTGGTCTGAAGCTCGTGGCTGTCGTGCATGAATTCAACTTTATCGGCGGTTCGCTCGGCATGGCCGCCGGCGAAGCCATCGTGAAGGCTTTCGAGCGCGCTATCGCCGAAAAGTGTCCGCTGGTCATGTTCCCGGCTTCGGGCGGCGCCCGCATGCAAGAAGGCATCCTGTCGCTGATGCAGCTGCCGCGCACGACGGTCGCCGTCGACATGCTGAAGGAAGCTGGCCAGCCCTACGTCGTGGTTCTGACCAACCCGACGACCGGCGGCGTCACGGCCTCCTACGCCATGCTGGGTGACATTCATCTCGCCGAACCCGGCGCCGAAATCGGCTTTGCCGGCAAGCGCGTGATCGAGCAGACGCTGCGCGAAAAGCTTCCCGAGGGCTTCCAGACCTCGGAATACCTGCTGGAGCACGGGATGGTGGACATGGTCGTCAAGCGTCATGACATTCCGGACACTTTGGCGACGCTTCTGAAGATCCTGACCAAGGCGCCGGCAAACGACGTATCGGTCAAGAACAAGAATGGCGCGGCACTGGCGATAGCAGCGAGCGCCTGACATCATCGATTGCCGACGGGCGGAGGTGCGGGATGACGTCTATGGATCAGTCCGCAATGAGCGAGGCAGCACGCGAGATCGAGAAGCTCATGGGATTGCATCCCAAGGGCTTCGATCTGTCTCTGGAACGAATAACCCGCCTGCTCGACGTCCTCGGAAATCCCCACCAGAAATTGCCGCCGGTGATCCATGTCGCCGGCACCAATGGCAAGGGTTCGGTGACGGCCTTTTGCCGTGCACTGCTCGAAGCGGGTGGCTATAGCGTCCATGTCCATACCTCGCCGCATCTCGTCAACTGGCACGAGCGCTACCGTATCGGCGTCAAGGGTGGCCGCGGCAAGCTCGTCGACGATACCGTGTTCGCCGATGTGCTCAGGCGCATCGCCAAGGCGAATGAGGGGCAGAAGATCACCGTCTTCGAAATCCTGACGGCCGCGACCTTTCTCCTCTTTGCCGAGCATCCGGCTGATGTCGCGATCATCGAGGTCGGACTTGGCGGCCGTTTCGATGCCACCAATGTCCTTTCCGATCCGGCCGTTTCCGTCATCATGCCGATCTCGCTCGATCACCAGCCCTATCTCGGCGACCGCGTCGAACTGATCGCAGCGGAAAAGGCAGGCATCATGAAGCCGGGCCATCCCGTCGTCATCGGCCATCAGGACTATGATGCCGCGCTCGACGTGCTGATCTCCACGGCCGAGCGGCTTCGTTGCCCGACCGCCGTCTTCGGCCAGGATTTTTCCGCCCATGAGGAATATGGCAAGCTGGTCTATCAGGACGAGTTCGGTTTGGCCGATCTGCCGCTGCCGCGGCTGCCGGGCCGTCACCAATATGGCAATGCCGCTGCCGCCATCCGCGCCGTCAAGGCCGCTGGTTTCGTCGTCACCGAAGCGATGATGGAAAAGGCGATGACATCGGTCGAATGGCCGGGCCGCCTGCAGCGGCTGACGGAAGGCGATCTGGTGGCAAATGCGCCCGAACGCGCCGAGATCTGGATCGATGGCGGCCACAATCCTGGCGCCGGCGAAGTCATCGCCGAGGCCATGGCCAATTTTGAAGAGCGTCAGCCGCGGCCCTTATTCCTGATCATTGGAATGATCAACACCAAGGATCCAATCGGCTATTTCAAGGCTTTTGCCGGTCTTGCGGAGAAAGTCTATTGCGTGCCGATTCGCGGCAGCGAAGCCATGGTCGATCCGGTCATCCTGGCGAATGCCGCCTACGATGCCGGTCTGATCGCAGAGCCCATGTCGACTGTGGGCGAGGCGCTGGATGCGATCAAGGCTATGACTGTGGCGAATTCGCCGGCACCGCGCATCCTGATCGGCGGTTCCCTCTATCTGGTCGGCGATGTTCTTGCCGACAACGGCACGCCGCCGCGGTAATTCCGGCGGGGTTGTTACTCACCACCTGCTCTCGTGCTTCGAGACGGCCCTGCGGGCCTCCTCACCATGAGGGCCGCTCCTCATCTGGTTGGCAACTCGCTCCACCTCATCCTGAGCCTGTCGAAGGATCAGGGCGGCGGCCCATGAGCAAGTGCAAGCACAACACCGTTGTTGAGGCGCGAAGCCTCGAAGGGAGAAGATGGCCTGTGCTCTCCGACCAACAAAAAACCCCGCCGAAGCGGGGCTCTTGTTCCATACAATCGATACCGATTAGGCTGCGCTGGAGATCCAGCTCTGCAGGGCCGTCTTGGGAGCGGCGCCGACCTTGATGTCAGCGACTTCGCCAGCCTTGAACATGGCGAGCGTCGGGATCGAGCGAACGCCGAACTGGGCGGCCAGTTCCGGGTTTTCGTCGATGTTGAGCTTGGCAACCTTGACCTTGCCTTCGAACTGCACGGCGAGCTCTTCCAGAGCCGGGGCGATCATCTTGCACGGACCGCACCATTCGGCCCAGAAATCAACGACGACAGGCTCTGCAGACTGCAGCACTTCGGTGGCGAAGTTGGAGGTATCGACTTTAACGGTAGCCATAAGCTGCTCCTTACCAGGATTTACGGGTTGCTAGATATGTGATGGTGCGGTGCCCAGATTTCAATATCTGGTATTTCACTTTGTCTTGAGCTCCGCAAGCGCCAATGCAAGCACCTCGTCCGACAGCGTGTAGATCGAGGCATTTTCGGTATAGACCAGCATGCAGTCGATGCGCTTTCCCGGATAGAGCGGCGAAAGGATCTCGCGATAGATGGCAAGCTGCGCCTTATGCGCGAAGGGGATGTTGCTTTCCCCGTCAGGCGGTACCCGATTCGTCTTATAGTCGAGAATGACGACGCGGTCGTTCAGATCAGCCAACCGATCGATGCGGCCTGAGACGGCGTAGGACTGGCTGCCGAGTTTCAGCGTACCCATGATCGAGACTTCGGCTTGCGCATGCGTGCTGAAGGTGCCTTGCAGATCAGGATGGGAGAGCAGCGCCATGACCGAGCCGACCAGCGCCTCGCGCTCAGCCTGCGGCCAGAAGCGCGCGGCTCGTTCGGCATAGCGGCGGGCGGCATCGGCGCGCTCTTCGGGCGCGATTTCGGGCAAGGTCTGCAGCATGCGGTGAATGAAACGGCCTTTCTGAAGGGCGCGGTCGGATTTGGTTTTCTCGCCGAAAAGCGCCGAAGTCACCAACAGATCGTCGGCTTCCTCGTCGATGACGGTGCCGACGCCGGAGGGGCTGAGCGGCCGCGGCAGGCTTTTTTGCGGCGGCAATGGCCGGCTGAGACCCGCCGGCAGGCCGACGCGCTCCGAACGCTTCTCATGCTCTCTTGCGGTCTCGAATTCGAGCTGGACCTGGGCAACCCGCCAGCTCAAGCCCTGCCAGTCGCCATCCGGGCCGGTGAAGGTCTTCTGCGTGCAGTACAGTTCTTGCCCGCGCAGCGCCGCGGAAATCATCGCATGCCAGGTATCGGCATTCTCGCGGATGCTGCGGTAGCCGCAAATGATGAGCCGGTCGGCGGCGCGCGTCATGCCGACATAGAGCAACCGGCGATATTCCTCCTCCGCCAGTGCCTGCAGCCGCGCCGTATCGGCCTGCGTCAGCGAATTGGCGAGCGCCGAGATCGGCACCCAGACCGGCAGCGGGATTTCGTCCCTATCGGTTTCGATCATCCGCAGCTTCGGCAGATGCGTATGGGTAAAGGCCTTGCCGCCACCATCGACGAGGAAGACGATCGGTGCCTCCAGCCCCTTCGAGGCATGCACGGTCATGATCCGCACCTCGTTGCGGCCCTTGTCCTGCTCGCGCTTGACCGTTGGCGCTTCCAGCTCCAGCGTCGAGATGAAGGATTGCAGGCCGGGCAGGCCGCTGGTTTCATGATCGAGCGTGAAGGTCAGGAATTCGTCGAGGATATCGCTGACTTCGGTGCCGAGCCGCGCCAGAAATTTCCGCCTGCCGCCGAAGCTGCCAAGCACGCGCGCATAGAAATCATGCACGGGCAGGCTCTTGGACAGAGCAAGAAAGGTTTTCAGCCGTTCGACCACCTGCCTGAAGCGGTCATGGCCGTCGGCGGCAAATCTCTGCAGATGGCTCCAGACGCCTTCCTCGTCATCGCGATAGGCGGCGACCGCAAAGACATCCTCTTCGCTGAGGTCGAACAAGGGGCTCTTCAGCAGCGCACAGAGCGAGAGATCGTCCTCCGGCAGCAACAGGAAACGGCCAAGCGCCAGAAGATCCTGAATGGCGATATGGCTCGTCAGCACCAGACGATCGGCGCCGGCGACGGGAATGTTGCCGCGCCTCTTCAGCGCTCGGGTCAGCGCGTTGACGAAGCTGTCGCGCTTGCGCACCAGCACGAGAATGTCGCCGGCCTCGATGAAACGCGCCTTACCCTTCTCAATGATCGTTTCCCGGCCGATGAGATTGCCGATCGTATGCGCCATCCGCCGCGCCAGGATGGCAGCAGGTGCGCTCTCCGGGGTCGAATCGAACGGTGCCGTCCAATCCTCTTCCTTGGCGGCCGGCTCCGGCGCAATCATTTCCCAGAGATCGACGGCGCCGGGGTGGCCGATGCGGCTGGAACGATGCACGACAGGCTCGTTAACGGCGCTAAGCCCCCGGGCATTCTCCGGACTGGTAAAGACATGATCGACGGCGCCGAGCACATCGGCCGTCGAGCGGAAGGACAGCGGCAGGCGGATCGATGAGAATTGCTGGCCGCTCGCCGCCACGCGCCGTCTTGTGCGGTCGCTCTCCTCGGAAAATCGTTCGGGACGGGCGCCCTGGAACGAATAGATCGACTGCTTCTCGTCACCCACGGCAAAGATCGTGCGCAGCGTCGGCCGGGCGCTGTCACCGGAGAAGAAATCCTCCGCCAACGACTGGATGACGCTCCACTGGATCGGGCTCGTATCCTGCGCTTCGTCGACGAGAATGTGATCGATGCCCTGATCCAGCTTGTAGTGGATCCACGGCCCGACATCCTTCTTGGTCAGAAGGTCGGCCGTGCGGGTGATGAGGTCTTCGAAATCGAGCTGGCTGCGCCGTTTCTTCAGCTCCTCATAGTCGCGATTCAGACGATCGGCGAGAATGAGCGCAGCATGGGTGGCCCGATACATCCGCATCAGCTTCAGCCGGTCGCGACTGGCGACGACATGGGCGCGCGCCGCAGCCACGGCATCGGCGAGGGCAGGCACATCGGCGAGCATTGCCTTGACGAAGAACTGGCTGTCCGATTTCGGCTCGCCCTTGGCGGTCAGCATGGCCTTTTCGAGGATCTCGGCGCGGGCAAGCGGATCTGCCTCGCGCTTGGCAAGGCGCAGCGCATAAGCCACTTCCTGAGCCTTGGCACCGCCCTTCTCGTCGGCAAGCGTTAGGTAAAGCTCCAGCGTTGCACCAGACAGACCGGGCAACGGCCAATATTGCTCGGCAATGCTCCTTTCCGTCTCACCGGGCGAAAGGCCAAGCCGAGCACGCAACGCAGTTTCGACACCCCCGTTGCGTTCGGCCGTTTCGGTAAAGCGGCGGATCGCATTGCGATTGGCAATGATATCGCCAAGCAGCGCCTCAAGTCCCGATTCGTCACCGAGATCGAGGACATAATCGAAGGCCCGCGCCAATTCGGCGTCGCCGTGGGGCGTCGTGGATGTCAGCAGCGCACGGCGCGCATCGTCGAGCAGGACTTCGGCCGCCCGATCATCGAGTACGGAGAAGTGGCCGGCGACATTGGCCTCGAGCGGGAACTGATGCAGCAAGGCCTCGCAAAACGCGTGGATGGTCTGGATCTTTAGTCCGCCTGGCGTTTCCAGCGCCTTGGCAAAAAGCCGCCGCGCCGCTGCGAGCTTGAATAGATCCGGCTCCTTGCCCTCGATATCGGCAATACGCGTCTTCAGCTCGTCGTCCGGCATGGTTGCCCAGGCAGCGAGCCTGTCGAAGACGCGGTTGGACATTTCGGAGGCCGCGGCCTTGGTATAGGTAAGGCAGAGGATCGCCGAGGGCCGCGCGCCGGAAAGAAGCAGGCGGATGACGCGTTGCGTCAGCACATGCGTCTTGCCGGAGCCGGCATTGGCCGAAACCCAGGCCGAGCGTTCGGGGTCAGAGGCGATCGATTGCTGGATCGTCGTCCAGCTGATCCAGACGCCGGGATCGTCGCTTTCGGGCAGGATGGCGATATCATCGGCGGGAAAATCACTCATCGCCGCCGCCTTCCTGCTCGGTCTCGGCCGTCGACCATTCCGAAACGCGGGCGAGGTGATCGTAGTCACCGCCATATTCGAACTGCTGGGCCGGGATCAGCCGCGAGGAAAACCCCTTCTCGCCCGATTGCAGCAGCGAGACGAATTTCACCAGCTGGTCCATCGATTCCTGCGCGAGATCCATAGCCGACTTGGTTTCCGTCTTGCCGCCGCGGCTGGAATGCTCGTTGTTGACCTGGTCGACCTTGAAGCGATCGCCGGGCCGCAGCCTGACATAAAGCAGGTTCTCGGGGATCAGTGGGCCGATATTGCGGAAAGCACCGGCCTTCAGCGCATAGGCTTCCAGTGCCAGCTGTGGATCGAGCAGCGCACGCGCCTGTGGCGGAGAGGGATTGTAGCCGGTCTTGTAGTCGATGAGGTCTGCGCCCTTGTCGTTCTTGATGTCGATACGGTCGGCAACGCCGGTCAACCGAATGCCGATCGGCTCGATCTCCACGCCGGCCGGCACTTCCGTCGCCGTCTTGCGAACCGCCGGCCGCCGTTCCGCTTCCCAATCAAGGAAGGCGCGCGCCACCTCGCGAAAGCGCGGGCGCCAGACGCTGTCGATATGGACGGGCAGCCGCTCGGCATCGAAGAGCTCGGCGATGATCCGATCCATGGCCAGCGTCGCATCCGCCGTGCCGGCCACATGCCCTTCGCGGACGAAACGATCGATGATCTTGTGATAGAGCGTACCACGTTCGGCTGGGCCGGGATCGCGATTGAACGGCTCCACAGGATCGAGCCGCAGCACGCGCCGGGCATAGATCGCATAGGGATCGCGCCGCAACCGGCCCACTTCGCTAAAGGAATAGCTCTTCGGCTGCAGCTCTGCAGGCGGCTTCGGTGCCGGGCGCAGCGCCGGCGCCTGGTTTTCTCCTTCGTCGATCATCCCTGCCCAATGGCGATACTGGTCGCCGCGCGCCTTCATTGCGTCCTCTAATTCTTTGCCGCCAAGCGCTATCAGCCGCTGCAGCCAGCGCGACGCGACTGTCGGTGTCGAGCCCTGACGCAGCGCGCGGGAATAGATCAGATCGCGCGTGCCGTTCGCCATTTCGAAATCGTGCGCGAGCTGGCCGATGCGGCGCTCCGGCGGCTCCAGGCCGATCTCTGTCTTCATGCCGCGCGAAATGAAGGGATTGTTTGCCGTCTGCCCCGGCCAGGATCCTTCGTTCAACCCGCCGAGGATCAGCGTGTCGACGCTCTGTAGGCGCGCTTCCAGCGTACCGAAGATAAAGAGGCGAGGATGGCTGAGCGCCCGCGGCTTCACCGCTTGGCCGACGCAGAGCGCGGCCATGATATCGATCCACTGCACGCCATCGGCCTCAAGCTGACCTTCGGTCTCAATGATATCCCGGAGTAGGCTGGCAAGCGTGTCCCCGGCTTCGCCCGCCCAAAGGCCTGCCAGGCTGCCACGCTCGTCGATGGCGACGGCTTCCAGAGCACAGCCGGTGCGCTCCGCCCAATCCGAAAGTGTGAGGAGGCCTTCTGACGCGGGCAGGGAAAGCGTCGATACCAGAGGTTCGCATGCCGCGGTCACTCGCTGGGCCAGCGCCCGCGCATGCTCGATGGCCTCAGGCGGCAGCGCTTTGCGCCATTGCGGCGTATGGCGGTCATTGGCCTGCTCCGCCACGCGGTCGTCAAGCAGGGCTCCCAGCCGACTGATCTCGACGTGATCGACGCCACCCCTGAGCGCAAGAACCTCCAGCGCATCGACTCCCGGCTGGTGTATTTCCGCCGACAGGCCGAACAAGGCGAGGGGATGCTTGAGCAGTGAGACGACGGCAACGGGATCGCCAGGGCGAAGGGATGCCTCCAGCAGCAATTGCAGCAACGTACCCTGTGGCGTGGCATTCAGCGGCGTCCCGGCCGAATCGTCGGCGGTAATGCCGAAACGGGCAAGCTCGGCCGTCACACGCCGGGCGAGATTGCGGTCAGGCGTGATCAAGGCCGCCTGGCTTTCACCGCCGTTGAGCCCCGGCTTATCCAACGCCAGCCGCAAGGCGATGGCGATCGCGGTCGCCTCCTCGCGTTCATTGGCTGCTTCGATCAGCGCGACATCGGCAAATGCGCCCGAGATCGCATCGGGAGCGAGCGTCTTGCGCCAGCTTCCCCAGCCGCTCGTCGCCTTGGCCGGCGCCAGCGCTCGAGACAGGATCTGCGCCCGCATCTGCATGGTTTCAGACGCATCCGCGACAGTTTCGACATCACGCCGGGTGACCTGCAATCGTTTCAGCAGCAGCGAAAGACCATATTGCGGATGGCTACGTGTGGTCGGATCGGCTCTCTCGCCAATCGATGTCTCCGGCGCCACCAGCTGCCAATCTTCCTCAGGCATCGAAAGATCGAGGCCGGGGAGCACGATGACACCTTGCGGCAGGGCGGCGACGGCTGCGATCAGCTCAGCCGTTGCCGGCACCGAGCCCGTCGAGCCGGCAATGATGACCGGGCCGGGATGGCGCATGGTGGACATGCGCTGCGCTTCCGCACGCAGAATGGCGTTGCGGTTGCGGGCGGGCGATGATTTGCCGAGTTCTTCGAGGCGCGCCGGCCAGAAGGCGCTGGCGATCGCCAGGAATTCGGCCGTCAGCTGCCACCAGAGCGCATGATCCTCCGCGCTGAGGCTGGCAAGCTCGCTCCATTCGCGATCCTCGGTCTCCAGCGAATCGATGAGCTCGGCGAGATTGCGTGCGAGCCATATGGCATCCGCCGGGCTGGCCGGCGCCACCAGCGGCGAATCGGAGTGAATGTCGCGGACGATCTGCGGCAGCTTGTTGCGCCACGCAAGGATCAGCCGCGCCAGCTCCAGAAGCCGCGCCGTATTGGCAAGCGGTTGCGCGAGATCCGCCGTTTCGGGCAGGGCTTCTTCGAAATAGCCGCTGTCGTCATCGGTTTCGCCGAGCGGGCGAATGACTGGCAGGATCGCGGAGCGGCCGCCGAGCAGGTCGACGAATTCCGAGCGCAGCACGCGAGCCGCGCGCCGGGTCGGCAGGAAGATGCTGACCTTGGCAAGCGACAGCGGGTCTTCTGGATCGTGGCGGAAATGCTCGGTCAGCCGGCCATCGCAAAGAGCGGTCGCAAGGGTCTTCAGGAAGGGCAGGCCCGCCGGAATCGTTAGGATGCGCTGCCGGTGCCCGCCCGTCATAGGCTCACGCAAACGCCCGGAAATTCCGGATCGCTTCCTCCGCCTCGCCGATTGCTTCCGGCGTACCGACTGTCAACCAGTGACCATCCATCATCGTGCCATAGAGCCGGCCGCGCTCGATGGCCTTGTCATAATAGGTGTTGATGTTGAAGGCATCGGATGGAGCATCATCGAGAAAGGACGGATTGATAACCAACGTTCCGGCGTAGACGACGCCATTGCCGGCGGCATCGTTATAGCGCGATAGCCGACCATCATCAGCCAAGCTGAAATCATTCTTACCGTTATGGCCCGTCGTCTTGTCCAGCGCCACGCACAGCATGGCAAAGTCCATTTGTGCAATATCGAAGAATCCGGCTAAGCGTTCGAGATTCGTTGGTTGCCCTTCGCTCTCGCCGATCCAGAAGAGATCCGAGTTCATGACGAAAACCGGATCACGGCCGAGAAGCTTCAATCCCTTAGCCAATCCGCCGCCATTGTTCATCAGCGCATCCCGTTCGTCGGAGATCAGGATGTTAAGTTTGTCGTAGCCGCGCAGATGCGCTTCCATCTGATCCGCATGATGATGGACGTTGACAACGACCTGCTCGACGCCGGCTTCCGCCAACGCATCCAGCGCATAATCGATCATCGGCTTGCCGGCGATCTTCACCAGCGGCTTCGGGATGGTGTCGGTGATCGGTCGCATGCGGGTTCCAAGCCCCGCCGCCAATACCATGGCTTGCTTGATGGTCATTTCGTCTCGAACTTTTGATTCAATATCTTCTTTCCATAGCACAAGGCCGGAAAGCCGTCGCCATTCCCTGGCTGTTATGCTCGACCGATTCCGGCCTTTTCGCACCATTCTCGCAGAGGTGCGAGCGCTTCATGCTCGAAAGCAATGGCGAGATAGGCGAGCGTGCGCGGCATGTGCTTGAGATAACCCGGCTTGCCGTCGCGCTGCAAGAGCCGCACCCAGAGGCCGGCGAGCTTGCAATTGCGCTGTGCCGACATGATCGCCCAGCTCTTCAGGAATTTCGTCTCGTCGAAGCCGCCTTGGGCATGACGAAGTGCGAGATAGTCGACCAGAAGCTGGTCATGCAGGTCGCGTTCGATCGTCACGCGCGCATCCTGCACCAGCGAGGCGACGTCGTAGGAGGTTGGCCCGATCATCGCATCCTGGAAGTCGATGAGGCCGATACGCCTTATGCCCTGTTCATGCGCCCGCCAGATGATGTTTGGCGAATGCATGTCACGCAGCAGCAGGTTCTTTTCCGCATCTTCGAGCTGATCGATCAGCTTGTCCCAGATCGCGAGATAGTCGGCCCGTTCCTCATCGCTTGCCGGCGTGCCCCGCTTCCAGGGCAGATGCCAGTCGAGCAGCAGCCGCGCTTCCATCTTCATGGCGGTCCGGTCGAAATCCGGAATGTGATGGATGTGATCCGGCGTAACGGGGATATCGCGGGGGATCGAAAGGCTGTGCAGATGCGCGAGGCAGGCGATGCTTTCGCGATAGCGCTCGGCAATCGGTTTTCCCTCCGCATCCAGGACGCCGTCGGTGCCGAGATCTTCGATCAGAAGAATGCCCTGGTCGTAATCAGCCGCAAAGATTTCCGGAGCGGCAAAGCCGTTTTGGCGGAGGATATTGGCGATCGCCACGAAGGGATAGGCATCCCAAGCGAGATGCGCGACCTTCGGATAGGGTTTCCCATCGAGCACCGGCGGCCCTTCCGGGACGCGCGGCCAATCCATCAGGATCACGCGGCTGCCGCCATTCTTTGGATAGATGGACTCATAGGCACGCAGCGAGGCATCGCCCGTGAGGAAACGTCTGGCGGCACTGCGATAGCCGTGCGAATCGAGAAAGGCGCGGATGGCCAATACGCGCTCGATGCGCGCCATCTGCTTGGCCGGTGCCGCAATCACGGCGCACCGCCCTTCGCCTTCATGCGTCAGCTTGAGGTCGACGCGCTCTTTTGGCAATTCGTCCTCGGCCATTTCAGGCCATTCCACAAGGCAGATCCCGGTCTGCAGGGCCTCGTCGAAGCCGAGTTCCGTCAATTCGCTGGGATCGCCGAGGCGATAGAGATCGAAATGCGAGACGGGGATACGCAGCTCGTAGGATTGCACGAGCGTAAAGGTTGGGCTTGGCACGTCCAGTTCGGAATCGTCGGCCATGGCGCGTAGTAGCGCGCGTGCCAGCGAGGATTTCCCCGCGCCGAGATCGCCTGATAGCGCCAGACAGTCGCCGACCCTTAGGGCCAGCGCCAGATCCTCGCCGAGCTGCGCCGTGGCGGCGTCATCTGCGAGGAAAAGGGAAATGCTGTTGTCGGAGGCTGTCATTCTGCTGCGACGGAGTGAGGCAGCTCGGCTGAAGGAATCCGGCAGGTGACCGTCGTTCCCTTGCCCGGCTGGCTTTCGATCGAAACCTCGCCTTCATGCAGGCTGACGAAGCTTTCGACGATGGAAAGGCCAAGGCCGGCACCGCTGCGCTTGCCGCCCTTGCCACCGGAGGCGAAGCGGTTGAAAACCGTGTTGATCAAATCCTCGGGAATGCCGGGACCCTTGTCCGAGACGGAGAAGACGAAATCCGTGCCTTCGCGTCCGCATCTCAACGAGATCGTCGATCCCTCGGGCGCGAAATTGGCGGCATTGGTCAGAAGTTTCAGCAGGATCTGCTTCAGCCGCTGCTGATCGGCAACGATAGAGCCGAGGTGCGCCGGCACGGTGATTTCAAGCATCACGCCGCTTTCCTGCAGCCGGTCGGCGATCTGCATCGAGACTTCGTCAAGCAGGTCGGAGAGCACGATCTCGGAATAGTTCAGCCGCATGATGCCGGCGTCGAGCGTGGCGAGATCAAGGATGTCGTTGACCAGCGTCAGCAGCACGGAAGACGAGGTCGAGATATGGTCGATATATTCGGCCTGCCGCTCGTTCAGCGAGCCGATGCCCGGCGTCTTCAGGAGGTCGGTAAAGCCGATGATATTAGTCAGCGGCGAACGCAGCTCGTAGGAGACGTGCTGGACGAAATCGTTCTTCAGCTCGTCCGCCTTCAGCAACGCTTCGTTCTTCTCGGTCAGGGCGCGCTCGGCGCGCACGCTGTCGGTCTTGTTGACAAATGTCAGCATGGTCTGTGCATTCGGCAGAGGAATGACGGCGTAGTCGAGTACAAGATTGGAGTAAAGTTCCAGAGTGCCCTGCGATGAGGGCCGCTCGTCGTTGAAACTGGTGATCTGCTCGGCAAACCGCTTCCACCCGTCCGGCCGGTCGTAAGAAGGCGCGCACGCCTCGGCCAGGGCTTGAATATGCGTCCCGGGCTTCGCCTGTGCCTCTGTGATGTTCCAGAGAATGCGGAAGGCCGGATTCGACAGGCGGATGCGGCCATCGGGACCGAAAACGGCGACGCCTTCGGACAGATGGTCGATGGTTTCGCCCTGAACCTTGACCAGGGTGTTGTAGCGGGTTTCGAGATCGACCTGTTCAGTCAGGTTCTCGAACACCCATGTCGCACCCCCTTGAGGATGCGCCGTGGCGAAGACCCGGAGAATCTGGCCGTTGGGCAGATGCCAGAGATCGGTCTGTGTATCGAGTGCGCGATAGACCGAAAGTACGCCGTCCTTCCATGTCTTCCAGTTCAGCTGCTCGGGCAGCTTCTTGGCGCTGCGCAGCCTGTCCAGAAGCTCGCTGTTGTCGGGTCGCTTTTCGAGGAACGCGATGTCGAGTTCCCACAACTGGACGAAAGCCTGATTGTAGAATTGCAGCCGCCGCTCGCCGTCGAAGATCGCAACCGGCGTTGCCAGATGATCGAGTGTTTCGGCATGGCTCTTCAGCGTGCGTGCGAGCTCCGCTCGAACGCCTTCTGCCTCGGAGACGTCGATGGCGATGCCGGCGGAACCGTTCGGAGCCTTCACATCGACGACATCGAAGAAAGTGCGGTTGCCATGCACGACGGTTGAAATCTTGTCGTGGAATGGCGACTCCGGCGTGGCTGCCGCACGAATGCGCTCGCGGGTCACGGTCGTCAGGAATTCCCGTCCCTCGCGCACCGCTTCATCGGTCGAAACCGCTTCCACGGCCTCGCCATAGGCCTGATTCACCCAGGTGAGCTTGCCTTCCGCATCGCGCTGCCAGACCGGCAAGTCGATGGCATCGAGCAAATTCTGGAAGGTAGAGATCGAGGTCATCAGCCGGTCGCGTTCGATCTTCAGCTCAGCGAGTTCGGCGCGCAGGTTGTTGAGCGCGATGAAGCGTACAAAAGCGCGCCCGCCGGAAATGCGGCCCTGCGCCTCCAGAATTTCGTCGCGATTGGTCTCGACCACCATGTCGAAGCTCTGGCCGCTGCTGCGCAGCGTGTCGATAGCCTTGTCAAGCTCGCCGGCCGACCATGATTTCAGCCAGCGACCGAAGGCGAGGAATTCATTGTCCTGCGGCGCGCCGGTCTCGACCGGAAGCTGTCCGAGCAGTTCGGGCCGCGCATTCGGGCCATCCCAGATGACGATGCGGCGGTTCTTGTCGGCAATCAGCGCCTGATATTGCGAAATACGCTGGTTGGCATCCGAAAGGGCCGTGCGGATCTCGCGGCTTTCGCTTTCCATGTTGCCGCGCTGTCGGACCATCCACATGGTCGAGAGGAGTGCGGCGGAGATCACGCCAATGATGACGGAGAAGATGGCCATTTCCGAAGAGGTGAAGAGGCGCATGCTCGCCTGCGCGGCATCATTGCTTTGAGCGAGAACGGGACCTGCCAGGCCGGTCACGAGACCGCCGAAAACGCTGAGCTGCAGTAAGCGGCTCAGGCGCACCAGCCAACCTTTGCCCAGCTTCGCTTTTGCCGAAAGCCAATATGCACCGCCCTGCCGCAACCGCGTCGCCACTCGATGTAGCGCTGGTTGATGCAGGTTGTCTTCCCCTTCAAACATAAGAGGTCTGTCTCCGTCCTATAATGTGCCGCATCCTGACAAGACATCCCATTTTCATGGCTCCGGGCACGCCCGGTTCGTCACGAATCAAGTTTAAAAACAATACTGCCTAGGAGAATCTGGGGGAAGGGAGCTGGCTAAAAAATAAGCCCCGGCATTTGTCAATGCCAGGGCCACAAGATGTTGTGGATACTGTTTTAATAATCAGTATCTGTAGTGGTCAGACTTGAATGGGCCCTTCGGCGTCACGCCGATATACGCAGCCTGCTCTTCCGAAAGCTCCGTCAGCTTCACGCCGAGCTTGGCAAGATGCAGACGGGCAACTTTCTCGTCGAGGTGCTTCGGCAGTACGTAGACTTCGTTCTTGTAGTGCCCGGGCTTGGTGAAGAGCTCGATCTGCGCCAGCGTCTGGTTGGTGAAGGAAGCCGACATCACGAAGGATGGGTGGCCGGTGGCGTTGCCGAGGTTCAGCAGGCGGCCTTCCGATAGCAGTATGATACGGTTGCCCTTGGCAAACTCGACCATGTCGACCTGCGGCTTAATGTTCGTCCACTTGAGGTTCCGCAGGGCGGCAACCTGGATCTCGTTGTCGAAGTGGCCGATATTGCCGACGATCGCCATGTCCTTCATCGCGCGCATATGGTCGATGCGGATGACGTCCTTGTTGCCGGTCGTGGTGATGAAGATGTCGGCCGAGGAAACGACGTCCTCGAGCTGAACGACTTCATAGCCGTCCATGGCGGCCTGCAGGGCGCAGATCGGGTCGACTTCGGTGACCTTGACGCGGGCGCCGGCGCCGGAGAGCGAAGCGGCAGAACCCTTGCCAACGTCACCATAGCCGCAGACGACGGCGACCTTGCCGGCCATCATGACGTCGGTAGCGCGGCGGATACCGTCGACCAGCGATTCCTTGCAGCCATACTTGTTGTCGAACTTCGACTTGGTGACGCTGTCGTTGACGTTGATCGCCGGGAAGGGCAGCAGGCCCTTCTGGCTGAGCTGATAGAGGCGGTTGACGCCCGTGGTGGTTTCTTCGGTCACGCCCTTGATGGCGTCGCGCTGCTTGGTGAACCAGCCGGGCGTTGCCTGCAGGCGCTTCTTGATCTGTGCGAAGAGGATTTCCTCTTCTTCCGAATGCGGATGGGAGAGTACGTCCTCGCCGGCTTCGGCGCGGGCGCCGAGCAGGATGTACATCGTGGCGTCGCCACCGTCGTCGAGGATCATGTTGGAGAGACCGCCATCCGCCCACTGGAAGATCTTGTCCGTGTAGGTCCAGTAGTCCTCAAGGCTCTCGCCCTTGACGGCGAAGACCGGAACGCCGGAAGCGGCGATGGCCGCGGCGGCATGGTCCTGCGTCGAGAAGATGTTGCACGATGCCCAGCGCACCTGAGCGCCGAGGGCCACCAGCGTCTCAATGAGAACGGCCGTTTGAATCGTCATATGCAGGGAGCCAGTGATGCGTGCGCCCTTCAGCGGCTGCGCTTCGCCGAATTCGGCGCGGCAAGCCATCAGGCCTGGCATCTCGGTTTCGGCGATTGCGATTTCCTTGCGACCATAGTCGGCAAGGCCGATATCGGCGACGATGTAGTCCTTTTCAGCGCTCATCAATGAGTCTCCAGCCTGAACGATGCAATCGCGCCGCGGGCAGACGCCTCAGCCGAATGCAACAAGAATTGCACGCTATAGCGTGTAGGAATGATGCCGTGTAGCAGGCTTCAGGGTGGAAATCAATAATGATATAAAGAAGTCTTTATGTCTTTATATCCACAGGGGAGGAGGCGGAAAAGCCTAGATTTCCTCGCCGAACTTGTTGGCGACGAGCTGGTCGAGCGCCTCAAGCGCTTCGGCGGCCTGATTGCCGCTTGCCGTGACAAGCACGCTGCAGCCGGGGCTGGCGGCAAGCATCATGAGGCCCATGATCGAGGTGCCGCCGACGGTGGTGCCGTCCTTTGAAACGGTGATGGCGGCGTCGTAGGCTTCGACGGTCTGCACGAATTTCGCCGACGCACGGGCATGCAGACCCCGCTTGTTGATGATCAGGAGTTCCCGGGAAAGCTCGGTCATGGGGGCGGTGTTTGCCTCGTTATTTGCCACTGAGCACACGGCTGGCCACGTTGATATATTTACGCCCGGCCTCTGAAGCTTCCACCAGGGCCCTTTCCATGTTGTTGTCGCCGCGCACGCCTGCAAGCTTGATCAGCATCGGCAGATTGACGCCGGCGATAACCTCGGTGTGGCCGCTATTCATGACGGAGATTGCGAGATTGGAAGGAGTGCCGCCGAACATATCGGTGAGGATGATGACGCCGTGCCCGTCGTCGGCACCGGCAACGGCCTGCAGAATATCCTGCCGCCGCTTGTCCATGTCGTCTTCGGGACCAATGCATACCGTTTCTATGAACTTCTGCGGACCAACGACATGCTCGACAGCATGCCGAAACTCTTCAGCCAGCTTGCCATGAGTGACAAGCACAAGTCCAATCATGATATTACTGCTCCCATCGCATACGCAAACAGGTGGCCCATATCGCAATGCAGCAATGTCGTCCACCAGTGGGGGGACATCTTGGCGATGAAAAGACGAAGTGCAAGCTTAAAATACAGGATTTACGCGCCTATGCGGGCCTAAATGGCCGATTCACCAAAACTTGCGCCGGTTTTCGCCATTATTACGGCAAGCGGATTCGCAGAGGTTGCAGCCAATCGGATCAACGGCAACCGAGCAGACGCGGTAATATCGATCTGCTCATCCTCGGGTGGTAGTCTTTCCGCGGTTGTCGGGTCGACAGGGCGAACGGCAAAATGCATTTCGGCCTCGGAAATATAAGGCATGCGAACGATACCGGTGTAGCGGATTTCCATAAGCCCTGCGATCGAGGGCGGGCATTTCGCAATAATGGAGCCGTTCTGTTCGGCAATCAGCACGCGGTCGTCTGCGACCAGGCTTGCCGTCAATCCCAGCGGCTTGGCAGCCGCAAGGCAGGAGAAGGCGAGGGCGGATTTGCCGCTGCCCGAGGGGCCAAGGAACAGCAGCCCTATCCTGCCAATGACGATCGCCGTTGCGTGGGAATTGGTCGCCTCGCCCGTCATGCGGCCGCTCACGCCGTCGTCTGGGCTGGCAGCGATAGGATGAAGCGGGCGCCAAGCAGCGTCGAGCCATCGCTGTCGACGATATTCTCGGCGCGCAGCGAGCCACCATGCGCTTCGGCGATCTGCCGGCTGATCGACAGGCCGAGGCCGGAATTCTGCCCGAAACCTTCGGATTCGGGCCGGTCGGTATAGAACCGTTCGAAGATGCGGTCGATATTTTCGGCCTGAATGCCGGGACCATTATCCTCGATATAGATGACACAGCGCGTCCGCGTCCGCGTCAGCCGCACGGTGATCTTGCCGGTTTCCGCGGGGACGAAGGATCGTGCGTTTTCGATGAGATTGGTGACGATCTGGCCGATGCGCAGGTCGTGGCCGTCGACGGAGAAGTTCGCCTTATTGCCTGGCTTGCGGTCGATAATATAGTCGATCTCGACAGATTTCTTGCTGTGCCCGACCTGTCTGGAAATATCGATCATGTCGCGCAGCAATACTTCCAGATCGAGCGACTTGGCATCCGAACGTGCAAGCTCGGCATCGAGGCGCGATGCATCGGAGATATCGCTGATCAGGCGGTCGAGGCGGCGAACGTCATGCTGGATCACATCCATCAGCCGCTTCTTGGAATCGTCGCTCTTGGCGAGCGGCAGCGTTTCGACGGCGCTGCGCAGAGATGTCAGCGGATTCTTGAGTTCATGGCTGACATCGGCCGCAAAGCTTTCGATCGCATCGATGCGATCGTAGAGCGCCGATGTCATATCCCGCAGCGCGATCGACAGATTGCCGATCTCGTCCTGGCGAGCGGAAAAGTCCGGAATCTCCTCGCGCTCCTTCGCCCCGCCGCGGCGCACGCGGATGGCCGCAGCCGAGAGCCGGCGTAGCGGATTGGCGATGGTGGAGGACAAAAGCAACGATAGCACGACGTTGACGAGCGTCGCGACGCCGAAGACGCGCATGATCGCGAGGCGCTCGGCATGAACGATCTTGTCGATATCGCCGGCCTGGGTCGACAGCAGCAGCACGCCGAGCACGGCGCGGAAGCGCTGGATCGGCACGGCGACCGAGACGATCAGTTCGCCCTTCTCCGTGGTGCGGACCACGGCGCCGCGCACGCCGGTCAGCGCATTCATGACCTCGGGATAGATGGAGCCGTCGCCGCCGGGCGCTTCCTTATAGACAGGCAGGTTACCCGGCTGCAGCATCTTGTTGAGCAAGCCGCTGAACCAGTCGGACCAGCTCTGCTTCTCGTCGTCGACGGGTGGCAGATCGTAGCGCAGCACCTGGCCGCGGGAATAGAGATGGCGGCTGTCGAGCAGCAGGTTCGCGTCGGCATCGAAGATGCGTGCGCGCGTGCGCGTCGGCGAGATCAGCCGCGTCAGCACCGGCGCCACCTTTTCCGGATCGATCGGGAATTCCAGATCCTCGTCGTTCGGAACGGGCGTGATGCTCTGGCCGGCCTGCAGCTCCAGCAGCTTCTGCGGATCGATGGTGATGGAGTTGGTGTCGACCGATGCCGAAGCCGAGACGGCACCGGCGATGATCTCGCCCTGCGTCAAAAGGCTTTCGACACGGGCATCGATCAGGCCCTCGCGGAACTGATTGAGATAGAGAATGCCGCCGACCAGAACGACGAGGGCGGCCAGATTGAAGAACAGGATGCGTCGCGTCAGGCTTGAAAAGACGGCATTGCCGAAGATGCGGCGGATCAGGACGAAGGGATGGGTCCAGCGCCGGCGCGCGATTCGAGCGCCGCTCGGGCTTTCCGAGTCGTCTATATCCCTGTCCTGCACCAGCTGTGCCAAGCCTACGGCCCTTTCGAAGAACGGGGTCGGCGACCCCGTCCGCATGCTCTTAATCCATTGTCCGCCGTATGGTCCAGTTAACTATCCGTATGGTCTCGCTAACTATTATGCTGCTTCGCGGAAGCGATAGCCCACGCCATACAGCGTCTCGATCATATCAAATTCGAGGTCGACCATCTTGAATTTCTTGCGCAGCCGCTTGATGTGGCTGTCGATCGTGCGGTCGTCGACATAGACTTGCTCGTCATAAGCCGCATCCATCAGCGCGTCGCGGCTCTTGACCACGCCGGGGCGCTGGGCAAGCGAATGCAGGATGAGGAATTCGGTGACGGTGAGCGTCACCGGCTCGCCCTTCCAGGTGCAGGTATGGCGTTCCTGGTCCATCACGAGCTGCCCCCGTTCCAGCGAGCGGGCTTGCTGCACAGCACCCGGCTTGGCGGCGGCTGCGCCGCCGGCAGCGTTTGCGGCGTCTCGGGCGGAGGCACGGCGGAGAACAGCCTTGACGCGTTCGACCAGCAAGCGCTGCGAGAACGGCTTGGTGATGAAGTCGTCGGCGCCCATCTTCAGGCCGAAAAGCTCGTCGATCTCTTCATCCTTCGAGGTGAGGAAGATCACGGGCAGATCGGACTTCTGCCGCAGGCGGCGCAGGAGCTCCATGCCGTCCATGCGGGGCATCTTGATATCGAAGATCGCCAGTTGCGGCGGCCGGGCAAGCAGGCCGTCCAGCGCCGAAGCTCCGTCCGTGTAGGTTTCTACCTTATATCCCTCTGCTTCCAAGGCAATCGATACGGAAGTCAGGATATTGCGGTCGTCGTCAACGAGCGCGATTGTCAACATGGTGTTCGTCTCCGTCATCAGTGCGCGTCTCCCGGATTTGGAATCCAGCCCAGGCGGTCTGCCAGCTCGGTCGGCGGTAACCTGGCGCGCTTATGGGGATAAAGGTGGAACAAATTGTGGCAAAGATAAAGGGGAGGATTGTTGTGAGGAAAAACCCTTGCGCAGAGGTTGTGTGACATGACGTCCCTCCACCCTCTATTCAAACGATTTAAAATTGAGGAAATTTATTTAAATCGATTAAATAACTGATATCATTAAATATTTCTCGCTTCTAGCTCTTGTGCTTTTTAAAAGAGCCCTCTACGCTTTAGTTAGTTCTAACGGCCAAGCCCCTTTGTAGAGGAAAAAGTGATGGAGCAATTCGGCGTCCGCAATCCCGCGACTGAACTGGGATCGATCGGCCTGGGAGCCGCCGCCAGTGTGCGCTACAACCTCATGGAAGCTCACCTTTACGAAGAGGCGATTCGCCGCCGCGAAGCCGATCTGACCGCCCATGGCGCGCTCAGGGCCTTGACCGGCCAGCACACCGGCCGTTCTCCGAAGGACAAGTTCGTGGTGCGCAATGCCGCCACGGAAGACCAGATCTGGTGGGATAACAACAAGCCGATGTTGCCGGAGCATTTTGAGCTCCTGCATGAGGACATGCTGGCCCATGCCCGCGGCAAGGATCTCTTCGTGCAGGATCTGATCGGCGGCGCCGATGTCGACTATGCTTTGCCAACGCGCGTCATTACCGAATTCGCCTGGCACTCGTTGTTCATCCGCAACCTGCTGATCCGCCCGGATCGCGCGGCGCTGGAAAGCTTCGTGCCGCAGCTGACGATCATAGACCTGCCGAGCTTCCGCGCCGATCCGGAGCGCCATGGCTGCCGCACGGAAACGGTGATCGCCTGTGATCTCGTCAATGGCATCGTCCTTATCGGCGGCACCTCCTATGCCGGCGAAATGAAGAAATCGGTCTTCACCGTCCTGAATTACCTGCTCCCGGAACGCGGCGTCATGCCGATGCATTGCTCTGCCAATGTCGGTCCCGAAGGCGATGCCGCGATCTTCTTCGGCCTGTCGGGCACGGGCAAGACGACGCTGTCGGCCGATCCGAGCCGTACGCTCATCGGCGATGACGAACATGGCTGGGGTGAAAACGGCATCTTCAACTTCGAAGGTGGCTGCTACGCCAAGACCATCCGTCTTTCGGCCGAGGCCGAGCCGGAAATCTACGCCACAACGCGCCGCTTCGGCACCGTCCTGGAAAATGTCGTGCTCGACGAGCATGGTAGGCCGGATCTTGATGACGGTTCGCTGACGGAAAACACCCGCAGCGCCTATCCGCTGCATTTCATCCCGAATGCATCGGAATCCGGCATCACCGGTCATCCCGAGACGATCATCATGCTGACGGCCGACGCTTTCGGCGTCATGCCGCCGATCGCCAAGCTGACGCCGGATCAGGCGATGTACCACTTCCTGTCCGGCTACACCGCCAAGGTCGCCGGCACGGAAAAGGGCGTCGTCGAGCCGGAAGCCACCTTCTCGACCTGCTTCGGCGCTCCTTTCATGCCGCGCCATCCGGCTGAATATGGCAATCTCCTCAAAGAGCTGATCGCCCGCCACGGCGCCCGTTGCTGGCTGGTCAACACCGGCTGGACCGGTGGCGCCTATGGCAAGGGAAGCCGCATGCCGATCAAGGCGACGCGCGCTCTGCTCGCGGCGGCTTTGAAGGGCGACCTCGATAATGTCGAATTCCGCACGGACGCGAATTTCGGCTTCGCGGTTCCGGTCGCGGTCGACGGTGTCGATACTGCGATCCTCGATCCTCGCTCCACCTGGGCCGATGGCGAAGCCTACGATGCCCAGGCCAAGAAGCTAGTACAGATGTTCGTCACGAACTTCGCCAAGTTCGAAGATCATGTGGACGGCAACGTCCGTGATGCCGCTCCGGGGATGCCGGTCGCTGCAGAATAATCATCCAGAGCGGAATGACTCACGTGAAACCCGGCGACCGATTCGCCGGGTTTCGTTTTATCCGGTAGTGGTTTTCAACCGCGCATCAATGTGGGATAGACAGGCGCGGAGAAAATCATGGCCAGCGAAGCGCTTTACATTAACGACCGGATCACGATTGCCGGCTGGGAGCTGACGGAACAATTCGTTCTGGCGGGCGGTCCCGGCGGCCAGAACGTCAACAAGGTCGCAACCGCAGTTCAGCTTTTCTTCAACGTTCAGAATTCCCCATCGCTGACGGATCGCGTCAAGGCGAATGCGGTTAGACTTGCCGGTCGTCGCGTCTCCAAGGAAGGTGTTCTGATGATCGAGGCCAGCCGCTTCCGCAGCCAGGATCGCAATCGCGAGGATGCGCGCGAGCGGCTGAAGGAACTGATCCTCGAAGCGGCCGCTCCGCCCCCGCCGCCGCGCCGAAAGACCAAGCCGACGAAGGGATCAATCGAGCGCCGGCTGAAGGAAAAATCCGGACGCTCCGAGGTCAAGAAGATGCGCGGCAAGGTCGGCGGCGACTAGGGTTGGCTTTCGGGCTGCAGTTTTGAGTTGGCTGAGTAAAATGAGGCTTGTCAGGCGAGTACGGCGTTGCTGTAGTTCTGTGCCTGGACTCTCATCCTGGCCTTCTCTCGGCATGCGGGAGAAGGGACGTCAGCGTGAAACAATAAGTCTCCCTTTGAGGCGGCTAAGTTGAGGCAGATTAGACCCCCTCGCCCTGCCGGCGGGGAGAGGGTTGGGGTGAGGGGCCATGCATGAAGGCGCGGCAATGGCGCACTGACCTGACCAGTGTTGCGCAAAGGAAGTATGGATGCTGCTCCCCAACGGAATTCGCCATCTGCCCGGATATCTCGGCCGTCCCGCCCAGGAAGCGCTCGTCGAGACGATTCGCGGTATCGTGGCCGAGGCGCCGCTGTACACACCGGTCATGCCGGGTACCGGCAAGGAAATGTCGGTGCGCATGACCAATTGCGGTTCGCTCGGCTGGGTGACGGACAAGCAGCGCGGCTATCGCTATCAGCCGACGCATCCGGTCACCGGTCGCCCCTGGCCGGCCATGCCATCGCAATTGCTGGATTTCTGGCACGATATAGCAGGCTATGAAAAGCCGCCGGAAGCCTGTCTCGTCAATTTCTATGGCGACAATGCCCGCATGGGCCTGCATCAGGATCGTGACGAACAGGATCTCAAGGCGCCCGTACTATCGATCTCGCTCGGGAACACCTGCCTCTTTCGCGTCGGTGGCCTCAACCGCAATGATCGCACGCTATCCTTCAAGCTGGCGAGCGGCGATATCGTCGTTCTCGGCGGCGAGGGAAGATTGTGCTTTCACGGTGTCGACCGCATCTATCCTGCAACCTCGACATTGCTGAAGAATGGTGGGCGGATCAACTTGACTTTAAGGCGTGTTCAGCCCTGAGCCTCAGAGTTTCCTCAACGCCACCTGCTCGATCAGATGATTCTTCCCCTTCTGCAGGATGAGGTCGGCGCGCGGCCGCGTCGGCAGGATGTTCTGGCGCAAATTCTTCAGGTTGATATTCTTCCAAAGCCCCTCGGCAATCGCCAAGGCCTCGTCCTCGCTGATGGAAGCATAGCGATGGAAGAAGGAGTTGGGGTCGCGGAAGGCCGTCTCGCGCAGCCGCATGAAGCGGGCGACGTACCAATTGTGGATGAGCTCCTCGTCGGCATCGATATAGATGGAGAAGTCGAAGAAATCCGAGACCATCGGCACGATCTTGCCGTCAGCAGGCAGATGCCGCGATTGCAGCACGTTGATGCCTTCGAAGATGAGGATATCCGGGCGATCGACCGTCTTGAATTCGTTCGGCAGCACGTCATAGACGAGGTGCGAATAGGAGGGCGCCTGCACATTCGGCTGGCCGGCCTTGATCGCCGAGAGGAAACGCAGCAGTGCCGCCGTATCGTAGCTTTCCGGAAAACCCTTGCGCTGCATCAGGTTGCGGCGCTGCAGCTCGGCGTTCGGATAGAGAAAGCCGTCCGTGGTGACGAGATCGACCTTCGGGCTCGATGGCCAGCGGCCCAGCAGCTCCTTCAGGATACGGGCCGTGGTGGATTTGCCGACAGCGACCGATCCGGCGATGCCGATGACGAAGGGCGTCTTGGCGATATCGGAAAGACTGAGGAAGCGATTGCGCTGCTCGAAAAGGATCTGCGAGGATTCCACATGCGAGGACAAAAGCCGTGACAGCGAAAGATAGATGCGCCGGACTTCGTCGAGATCGATCGGGTCGCCCATGGAGCGCAGCCGCGTCACTTCGTCGGCGGTCAGCGTCAGCGGTGTGTCGGCCCTGAATTTCGCCCATTCTTCCGAGGAGAAGAAATAGTAGGGCGAATAGGCTTTCGCCTGGAAAATATCGAGCGTCTCGTGTGTTGGCTCGGTCTTGGTCGCTATCGTCATCGGTTTTACCGGCTTGCCTTCTCTTGAAGGCCGGATTGACTGGTGCGCCTCTCAAGCTCACCCATGACATTCTCTAACGGAATGCCGGCAATCTTCAATACGACTAAAAGATGATACAGCAGATCGGCCGCCTCATAGGTGAGGTTGTCGCGATCATTGACGACCGCCGCCATCACCGCCTCGATCGCCTCTTCGCCGAGCTTCTTCGCCGCTTTCGGCTGGCCGGCAGCAAGAAGCTTTGCCGTCCAGGATTCGCCCGGCGAGGCCTTGGAGCGTTCCTCGACGATCCGTTCGAGGTCGGAAAGGGTAAATCCGCTCATCGCTCGCTGTCTCCTAATCCAGCCGCATGGGAATGCCGCGCTCGGCCATGTAGCGCTTTGCTTCGCCCACCGAATAGGTGCCGAAGTGGAAGATCGACGCCGCAAGTACGGCCGTCGCATGACCTTCCTTGACGCCTGCGACGAGGTCGTCGAGATCGCCGACGCCGCCGGATGCAATGACGGGCACGCGCACCGCATCGGCGATCGCCCGCGTCAGCTCCAGATCGTAGCCGACTTTGGTGCCGTCCCGATCCATGGAGGTGACGAGCAACTCGCCGGCGCCGCGCTCCACCATCCTGCGGGCAAAATCGACGGCATCGATGCCCGTCGCATTGCGGCCGCCATGGGTATAGATCTCCCAAGCGCTCAGATTGTCGCCTCCGAGCGCCTCGGTGCGTCGCCGCTTGGCATCGATGGAAACGACGATGCACTGGTTGCCGAATTTGTCGGCCGCCTCGGCCACGAAATCGGGATTGTTGACTGCCGCCGAATTGATCGAAACCTTGTCGGCGCCGCAAAGCAGCAGCTTGCGGATATCGGCAATAGTGCGCACGCCGCCGCCGACCGTGACCGGCATGAAGCATTGTTCTGCCGTGCGGGCCACCACGTCGAAGATCGTGTCGCGATTGTCGGAAGAAGCAGTGATATCTAGGAAGCAGAGTTCGTCGGCGCCGGCAGCATCATAGGCCTTGGCGGCTTCGACGGGATCGCCGGCATCGACGAGATTGACGAAGTTGACACCCTTGACGACGCGGCCGTCCTTGACGTCGAGGCAGGGGATGACGCGGGCTTTCAGGGTCATTGCGCTGCCTCCTTGGCCTGTTTGATCAGCGCCAGTGCTTCCTTCGGATCGATCCGGCCATCATAAAGCGCGCGGCCGGAAATCGCACCTTCCAGTTTGCGGGCATCCGGCTGAATCATGCGGCGGATATCGTCCAGCGAGGCAAGCCCGCCGGAGGCGATGACGGGGATGGAAACGGCATTGGCCAGTTCGAGCGTCGAGTCCCAGTTGATGCCAGTCAGAACGCCGTCGCGGTCGATATCGGTGTAGATAATGGCGGCAACGCCAACGCCCTCGAATTTCTTGGCGAGTTCGATGACGCCGAGTTCGGAAGCCTCCGCCCAGCCCTCGACTGCCACTTTGCCGCCTTTGGCATCGATGCCGACGGCGATGTGACCCGGATAGCGCCTACAGGCTTCGACGACCAGCGCCGGGTCACGCACGGCAACCGTGCCGAGGATGACGCGGGCAAGCCCGCGCGACAGCCAGTTTTCGATATGATCGAGCGTGCGGATGCCGCCGCCGAGCTGCACCGGATTTTTTGTCGCCTTGAGGATGGCGTCGACCGCAGCGCCGTTCACGGTTTCGCCGGCGAAGGCACCATTGAGATCGACGACATGCAGCCATTCGAAGCCCTGGTCTTCAAAGGCTTTCGCCTGAGCGCCGGGATCGGGATTGTAGACGGTCGCCTGCTCCATGTCTCCGAGCTTGAGGCGCACGCATTGGCCGTCTTTTAGGTCGATAGCGGGAAAAAGAATCATGATGTCTGTCCTTGGAGCGCGAGCCTTATGGCTTCCAGCGCAGGAAATTGGCGATCAGGGCAAGGCCGAGTTTCTGGCTCTTTTCCGGATGGAACTGAGCGCCGGCAATGTTGTCTCGACCGACGAAAGCGGTCATCGGCCCGCTATAATTCGTCGTCGCGATCACGTCGTCGCTGTGGTCGGCGGCCAGATGGTAGGAATGGACGAAATAAGCGTGCAGGCCGTCAGGCCCGGTCTCAATCCCGTCGAAGAGTGCGTGCGGATGGCGAATATCCAGTGTGTTCCAGCCGATCTGCGGGATTTTCAGGTCGGGATCGCTCGGCGTCATTTCCTTGACGTCGCCCTTAATCCAGCCGAAGCCTTGCGTGATCGTCTTTTCCAGCCCGCGCGATGACATCAGCTGCATGCCGACGCAGATGCCAAGGAAGGGGCGGGCCTTGTGTTCCACGACGTCGATGACGGCTTCCGTCATGCCGGGAACGGCATCGAGGCCGCGACGGCAATCGGCATAGGCACCGACGCCGGGAAGCACGATGCGATCCGCGGTGGCGACGCGCTCGGCGTCATCGGTGAGGTCGATCTCGGCGTCGATGCCCGCCTCGCGGGCCGCCCGCTCGAAAGCCTTGGTAGCTGAGCGCAGATTGCCGGAACCATAGTCGATAATCGCGACGCGCATGGTCAGCGTCCTCCATCATAGCCGGGAAGGCCGAAGCTCGGGCCTTGGCGGCTGGTATTCGTGTTGGTGGCCGAGATATCCCAATTTTTCACATGGATATTCGGGTTGGGCGCCTGCGCTAGTTCGGAAAAATGGATTTCCTCTGCTGTCGCCAAATCGTGTGCCGAGACGAGGTTTTCAACCGTCCAGCCGCGGGCGAGGAGATGATTGCTGATCGCGTGCCGGCCCTCAAGAGCCGCAAGGACATGCACGCCAAGCAGAAGTGCTGCCCCTGCGGCGAAAAAGCCCGGCTGCCGCATCAGCTCCAGCGCGATGCCCTGCAGCAGAAAGGCGGCGACCGCATACAGCCACAGCCGATGAAAGAGCATCCAGAGCGTCGGAAATAGAAACGCCGTCCATGAAAAGCCGTCGCGGATGAATCGCGTGTCATCGCGATACCGATCCGATGCTTCGGACCGGTTCGTCGCTCCGGGCGGAGTCAAAATCAGATAGCTTGCCATTTCCTCAATTCCCCAGTTCGGGGCTCAGGCGAGCGTGCCTTTCGTCGAAGGCACGCGGCCTGCCTGCCGCGGATCGATCTCGGTTGCGGTGCGCAATGCGCGCGCAACGGCCTTGAAGCATGTCTCGGCTATATGGTGATTGTTGGCGCCATAATGGTTGAGGATATGCAAGGTGATACCGGCATTCTGCGCTAAGGCCTGGAAGAATTCGCGCACCAGCTCGGTATCGAAGGTGCCGATCTTCGGGGCGCTGAAGGAAACGTTCCAGACGAGAAAGGGCCGGCCCGAGAGATCGACGGCCGCCTTCGTCATCGTCTCGTCCATGGCGAGGTCGATCGAGGCATAGCGGGTGATGCCGCGCCGGTCGCCCAGCGCCTTGGCAATGGCCTGGCCGATCGCGATCCCGGTATCCTCGACGGCATGGTGATCGTCGACATGCAGGTCGCCCTTGGTGTCGATCTCCATATCAATCAGCGAATGTCGCGACAGCTGTTCCAGCATATGGTCGAAGAAGCCGACCCCCGTCGAAATCGTCGATTTACCGCTGCCGTCGATGTTGACGGAAACGGAGACCGAGGTCTCGTTGGTTTTGCGGGAAACGCTTGCCGTGCGGCTCGCTGCGGTCTCTGCCATGGGCTGCTCCATCGGAATACGGCCGTTCCTTATCAGGCGTATCGGGAAATATCCAGAAGTTACGCGCGGGGCTTATGCGTTTAGCCGGCTTGACGGCATCATTCGGGCGCGGTTGCCATTTGCAATCGCAAAAACCCCTCTTACATAGGTGCTGACGGGGCCGATACGCGGCCCGGCAGAAAGCCCGCCGAAACGGGGGCAAACAGGTGTTAAATGACGACAATCGTGACTATTCGCAAGGGTGGCAAGGTGGTGATGGCTGGTGATGGCCAGGTGAGCCTTGGCCAGACCGTGATGAAGGGCAATGCGCGCAAGGTTCGCCGCATCGGCAAGGGCGATGTCATCGCCGGTTTCGCCGGCGCGACCGCCGATGCCTTCACTCTCCTCGAACGCCTAGAAAAGAAGCTCGAACAATATCCCGGCCAGCTGATGCGTGCCGCCGTCGAGCTTGCCAAGGACTGGCGCACCGACAAATATCTGCGCAACCTCGAAGCCATGATGCTGGTTGCCGACAAACAAGTGACGCTCGCCATCACCGGAAACGGCGATGTGCTTGAGCCCGAACATGGCGCCATGGCGATCGGTTCCGGCGGCAATTATGCGCTCGCCGCCGCACGCGCGCTAATGGATAGCGACAAGTCAGCTGAAGACGTCGCCCGCCGCGCTCTCGATATTGCTGCCGACATCTGCGTCTACACCAACCACAATGTGGTCGTCGAAACGCTCGATGCCGAAGCCTAAGACGTTCCTCTCTTGATAGTTTCCAGCCCTGATAGGGAACATACGAAATGACCACTTTTTCCCCCCGCGAGATCGTTTCCGAGCTCGATCGCTATATTGTCGGCCAGCACGAGGCCAAGCGCGCCGTGGCGATTGCCTTGCGCAACCGCTGGCGTCGCCAGCAGCTCGAGCCTGAACTGCGCGACGAAGTCATGCCCAAGAACATCCTGATGATCGGCCCGACCGGTGTCGGTAAGACGGAAATCTCCCGCCGCCTTGCCAAGCTCGCCGGCGCCCCCTTCATCAAGGTCGAGGCCACGAAGTTCACCGAGGTCGGCTATGTTGGCCGCGATGTCGAGCAGATCATCCGCGATCTCGTCGAAGTCGGCATCGGCCTGGTGCGGGAAAAGAAGCGCGCCGAGGTGCAGGCCAAGGCACATATGAGTGCCGAAGAGCGCGTGCTCGATGCGCTGGTTGGTGCCACCGCCTCGCCGGCAACGCGCGACAGCTTCCGCAAGAAGCTGCGTGATGGCCAGCTCGACGACAAGGAAATCGAGATCGAAGTGGCCGATACCGGCTCCGGCATGCCCGGCGGCTTTGAGATTCCCGGTATGCCCGGCGCCAATATCGGCGTGCTCAACCTCTCCGAAATGTTCGGCAAGGCGATGGGCGGCCGCACGAAGAAGGTGCGCACGACCGTCAAGGATTCCTACAAGGAACTGATCCGCGACGAGTCGGACAAGCTGATCGACAACGAGGCGATCCAGCGCGAAGCCGTGCAATCGGCCGAGAATGACGGCATCGTCTTCCTCGACGAGATCGACAAGATCGCCGCCCGCGATGGTGGCATGGGTGCCGGCGTCTCCCGTGAAGGCGTACAGCGCGACCTGCTGCCGCTTGTGGAAGGTACGACCGTTTCGACGAAGTATGGTCCGGTCAAGACCGACCATATCCTCTTCATCGCATCGGGCGCGTTCCATGTCTCGAAGCCTTCGGACCTTCTGCCGGAACTGCAGGGCCGCCTGCCGATCCGCGTCGAGCTCCGTCCGCTGACCAAGGAAGACTTCCGCCGCATCCTCACCGAGCCGCAGGCGAGCCTCATCCGCCAGTACAAGGCACTGATGGAAACCGAAGACCTGAAGCTCGACTTCACCGATGATGCCATCGACGCGCTCGCCGATGTCGCGGTGCATCTGAATTCGACCGTCGAGAATATCGGCGCCCGTCGCCTGCAGACGGTCATGGAGCGGGTGCTCGACGAGATCTCCTACAATGCCTCGGACCGCGCCGGCGTATCGGTGACCATCGATGCCGCTTATGTCCGCGAACATGTCGGCGACCTCGCCAGTAACACCGACCTGTCCCGCTTCATTCTGTAAGCGGGCCGGCAAAGGCGATCTAAACAGTAGACACTCGACAACGGGCCGTTAACTTTTTAGTTAGGGGCCCGTTTCCTTATGTCGGATGGCTTTATTCGGCCAAGATTATCCGCCAGTCCGTCGCACGGAAACATCGGTTGAAACTTCGACGGGGCAGCCATCGTGCGACGCATACTGATCACTCTCCTTCTGGCGGTCGCCAGCTTCTCCTGGATACCAGCCCATGCGGATGCGGCGACCACGGTGCCTCCGGGCAACCGCAATGCCGAGCAGCCGCCGGTTCCCGGCGCCTCCGTCCGGCGCACGCGCGGCACGAATTCGACCTTCGAACGCAAGTACCAAAAGGTCCGCGAACTGCTGGCGACCGATACGAAGCTGATGTCGAAGATCAAGTCGACGGCGCGGGCCTACGGCATCGATCCGATCCACATCATCGGCGCGCTCGTCGGCGAGCATACCTATAACGTCGATGCCTATGACGGCCTGCAGTCCTATTATGTCAAGGCTGCCTCCTATGCCGGCCAGAGCTTCCGCTTCGCTTACAACGGCGAAAACGTCGATGATTTCGTTGCCCGGCCGCAATTCGATGCCTGCAAGGGCAAGGGTGATTCCTACAGCCTCTGGACCTGCCGCGAGGATGTCTGGGAAGATGATTTCCGCGGCAAGACAGTTGGTGGCAAATCCTATCCCGACAATCGCTTCAGCGCCGTCTTCTTCCAGCCCTTCTATGCCGGCCAGACCTTCGGCCTCGGTCAGGTCAATCCGCTGACGGCGCTTGAACTCTCCGATCTCGTCAGCCGCACCTCAGGGATTCCGAAGCTGGATGAAAAGGATGCCGGCGGCGTTTACAAGGCGATCATGGATCCGGATCTGTCGCTCGCCTTTGTCGCCGCGTCGATCCGCAAGTCGATCGACGACTATCGCTCGATCGCCGGCATGGATATTTCGGGCAATCCGGGCATCACCGCGACGCTCTACAATCTCGGCAATTCCCGCAAGCGCGCTGCCGCCCTTGCCGCCAAGAACCGTGGTTCCTCGCAGCCGGTCTGGCCGGAGGAAAATTACTATGGGTGGCTCATCAATGATAAGCTCAGCGACCTAAAATCGCTTTTATAAGCGCGCAGCGCGACGTTTTATCGTCTGGATTTTGCCGGCGGCGTTCCCCATATCGGATGGGCACGCCGTTCCAGCGGCTTAGATTAAGCAACGGCTGCTTTTCGAGGAGAATTGATCTGATGGACATGATTCCGGAAGCCTTCTCCCCGCCGGCACCGATTCCGCGCACCGTGCCGCCCTCCCGTTTAACGATCATCCGCACGATCCTGCGCAATCCGCTCGAACTCTGGGGCGAGCCCTCCTACACGCTGCCCTGGATCAAGACCAAATTCTTCAACGAGCGGACGCTGATCGTCAATGATCCCGGCCTGATCAAGCATGTTCTGGTCGACAATGCCGCCAACTACCGCATGGCCGATATCCGCCAGCTCGTGCTCCGGCCGATCCTGCGCGACGGTCTGCTGACGGCGGAAGGATCGGTTTGGAAGCGCTCGCGCAAGGCGGTGGCGCCGGTGTTCACGCCGCGTCATGCCCAGGGTTTCGCCGGCCAGATGCTGAGCCAGAGTCTAGACTATGTGAAGAAATACGAGGATGTCAGCAAGGAAGGCGCGGTGTTCGATATCGCTGCCGACATGACGGAGCTGACCTTCGCCATTCTGGCGGAAACCTTGTTTTCCGGCGAGATCGTCACTGAAGGCGAGCATTTCGCCGATGAGGTCAATGAGCTCCTGCATCGCATGGGCAGAGTCGATCCCATGGATCTTTTGCGTGCCCCCGCCTGGGTGCCGCGCATCACCCGCATCGGCGGCCAGCGCGTGCTCGACAAGTTCCGCGGCATCGTCCGCACCACCATGGACCAGCGGCTGGAAAAAATGCGGAGGGACAGAGCCAGCGCACCCGATGATTTCCTGACGCTGCTTCTCGAAAAGGCCGGTCCGGATGGACTGACCATGGAAGAGATCGAGGACAATATCCTCACCTTCATCGGCGCCGGTCATGAGACAACGGCTCGTGCATTGGCCTGGACGCTCTATTGCGTCGCCAACAGCCCGCACATTCGCGAGGCCATGGAAGAGGAAATCGACCGGGTACTCGCAACCGATGCGGAGCCAGTCGCCTGGCTCGATCTCATGCCGCATGTCCGCGCCGCTTTTGAGGAGGCGATGCGCCTCTATCCGCCGGCACCCTCGATCAACCGCGCCGCGATCGCCGATGACGAATGGACAAGCGCCAAGGGCGAGCGCGTGACGATAGAGAAAGGCATTACCGTCCTGATCATGCCCTGGACGCTGCATCGCCATGAGCTTTATTGGGAAAAGCCGCGCGCCTTTATGCCGGAGCGCTTTCTTCCGGAGAATCGAACAAAGATCAATCGCTTCCAGTACCTGCCTTTTGGCGCAGGTCCCCGCGTCTGCATCGGCGCCACATTCGCGCTTCAGGAAGCGGTCATCGCCCTCGCCGTGATGATGCGCCGCTTCCGCTTCGATCTGACCGAAGAAACCAATCCCTGGCCTGTGCAGAAGCTGACCACGCAGCCGCGCGGCGGTTTGCCGATGCGGGTTACGAGACGATAGAACTGTTTTTGCCGCCTGCCAGCTAGCGGCTCGGCCCGGAAGGGTGCAATAACGGCATCGCATTGCATTCAAGAGCTGGATATTGCCGTGACATCTCATTTCCTGCTCGGCATCGATACGGGTGGAACCTACACCGATGCCGTTCTCTTCCATGAAACCGATGGCGTAATCGCCAAGGCGAAATCGCTGACCACGCGGCATGATCTGGCTGTCGGCATTGCCGGCGCCGTAGATGCCGTCATCGCCAAGGCCGGCATTCCCGTTTCGGCCATCGGCCTCGTATCGCTGTCGACGACGCTTGCCACTAATGCGCTTGTCGAAGGGCAGGGCGGTCGCGCCGGGCTGGTCATGATCGGTTTTGGCCCCGAGGATCTCAAACGTGATGGCCTTGCGGAAGCGCTGGGCTCCGATCCCGTGCTCTTCCTCCCCGGCGGTCACAATGTTCATGGCAATGAAAATCCGCTCGATTTGACGGCTCTGCGCGACGCGTTGCCGGAACTGGCGAAATCGGTCTCCTCCTTCGCTGTTGCCGGCTATTTCGCGGTCAGGAATCCGGCTCATGAAATCAAGGTGCGCGACTGCATCCGCGAGCTCTCGCATCTGCCCGTCACCTGCAGCCATGAGCTTTCTTCAAAGCTTGGCGGCCCGCGCCGCGCCCTGACGACGCTGTTGAATGCCCGCCTCGTGTCGATGATCGACCGTCTTGTCGGTGCCTGCGAAGGATTTCTGACGACGCGCGGCATCTCTGCGCCGATGATGGTGGTGCGCGGCGATGGCGCCCTCATTTCCGCCGATGAAGCCAAGCTGCGGCCGATCGAGACCATTCTGTCTGGTCCCGCCGCAAGTCTTGTCGGAGCTCGCTATCTTACCAGCCTCGACAATGCCGTCGTTTCCGACATCGGCGGTACCACCACCGATGTCGCCGTCATGGAAGATGGCCGGCCGCGGCTCGATGCCGATGGTGCTGTGGTCGGAGGCTACCGCACCATGGTTGAGGCAGTCGCCATGCGCACCTACGGCCTTGGTGGCGATTCCGAAGTCAAGATCAACGATCGCGGCCTTATCGCTGCTTTCGAACTCGGCCCGCGCCGCCTGCTGCCGCTGAGCCTTGCCGCTCATACGCATGGTGCCGTCGTGCTTGAGGTCTTGGAGCAGCAGCTGCGGGCGACGCATCTCGCCCGTAACGCCGGCCGTTTCGCGCTCCGCACCGGCGTACCCGATCATCTTGCAAGCGGCCTCACCGGGCCAGAGCAGACGCTGTTCGATCGCATCGGCAGCGTGCCTGTAGCACTCGATAAGCTTCTGGCGATGACGTCGCAGAAGGCGACGCTGGATCGGCTTGTCGCGCGCGGTCTTGTGCATTTGAGCGGCCTGACGCCTTCCGACGCCATGCATGTGCTTGGGAGGCAGGGGCAATGGAACGCTGAAGCGGCCCGCCTCGGGCTGGCCTTGGCGATGCGGCTGAAGGATGGCTCTGGCCGTCCGATCGCCGAATCCGTCGAGGAGCTGGCGAAGAAGATCGTCGATCGCCTCACTCGCCAGTCGGCCGACGTCATTCTTGCCGCCTGCTTGGCCGAAGATGGCGTAGCCGATCTCGATCCCGCAAAATCCATCTCCATCGATCGCGCGCTTCGCCGCGCGCCGGGGATCGCCCGCTTCGCCATTTCGCTCGATCGGCCGCTGGTCGGCCTCGGTGCTTCCGCTCCGGTCTATTACCCCGCCATTGCCGAGATGCTGGCGACCGAGAGTGCCATTCCCGGCGATTCGGATGTGGCGAATGCCGTCGGTGCTGTCGTCGGCCAGGTCCGCACCAGCGTCACCGTCTTCGTCACCATGCCGGAGGATGGCATTTATGTGCTGAATGGTGCCGGTGAGAGCCTGCGCTTTACCGACGAGAGCCACAGTTTCTCCGATGCCCGCGCGCGGGCGATGGAAGCTGCAACGGCGCAGGCAAGGCTGAATGGCGCGGTCGACCTCGTCGTGACAGTGGATGAGCAGGTGGATGCGCCCGAGGTGGAAGGCAGTCGCAAGCTGATCGAGGCCCGGTTCGTGGCAACCGCCACGGGCCGTCCCCGAATCGCCATGGATTGATTATTTCCATAAAGGCATAAATCTTTCGAACTATTGCCAAATTGACAGAAGTGAAACCGTGAGCAAAGTGGCAACATGTTAAAATTGAGCCGTAGCACGGCCTTGAGGAGTATATGGCATGAGCCGCATTGAAAAACACGGGCTTCAGATCGAACAGGTCCTCTACGATTTCCTCGTTAAGGAGGCGCTTCCAGGTTCGGGCGTGGATGCCGACGCCTTCTTTGCCGGTTTTTCCAAGATCGTCCATGATCTCGCGCCAAGGAACCGTGAGCTTCTCGCCAAGCGGGACCGCATGCAGGCAGCGCTTGACGATTGGTACCGCAAGAATGGCGCGCCCGTCGATCTCGCCGCCTACGAAGCCTTCCTGCGCGAGATCGGCTATATCGTGCCCGAAGGTCCGGCCTTCACGATCTCGACCGCCAATGTCGATCCGGAAATTTCAGAGATTGCCGGCCCGCAGCTCGTCGTTCCCGTCATGAATGCCCGCTATGCCCTGAACGCGGCCAATGCCCGCTGGGGATCGCTCTATGACGCTCTCTACGGCACCGATGCCATTCCGGAGACCGCTGGCGCCGAAAAGGGCAGGGGCTATAATCCCAAGCGCGGCGAGAAGGTCATCGCCTGGGTTCGGGATTTTCTTGATTCCACCGTTCCGCTTGATGGCGCAAGCTGGAAGGATGTCACAGGCTTCGCTGTGAAGGATGGCGCCTTGGCGGTTACGACCGAGGGCGGCGCCGTAAAGCTCGCCGATGGCAGCCATTTCGCCGGCTATCTCGGTGATGCCGCTACCCCCACCCATATCCTGCTGAAGCAGAACGGCATCCATATCGAAATCGTCATCGACACGAGCACCGCCATCGGCAAGTCCGACCCGGCCGGCATTTCCGATGTCCGCCTGGAATCGGCGATCACGACGATCATGGATTGCGAGGATTCGATCGCAGCCGTCGATGCCGAGGACAAGGCGGAGGTTTACCGCAACTGGCTCGGCCTGATGAAAGGCGATCTGACCGAGGAAGTCGCCAAGGGCGGCAAGACCTTTACCCGCCGGCTCAACCCCGATGTCACCTATACGGCGCCGAATGGCGGCACGTTCGATCTGCATTGCCGCTCGCTTATGCTGGTGCGCAATGTCGGCCACCTGATGACCAATCCGGCCATTCTCGACCGTGATGGCAATGAGGTGCCGGAGGGTATCATGGATGCCGCCATCACCGGCCTGATCGCGCTCTATGACATCGGCCCCAGTGGCCGCCGCAAGAATTCCCGCACCGGCTCCATGTATGTCGTCAAGCCAAAGATGCACGGGCCAGAAGAAGTCGCCTTCGCGGTGGACATCTTCTCGCGCGTCGAGGATCTGCTTGGGATGCCGCGCAATACCATCAAGATGGGCATCATGGACGAGGAGCGCCGCACGACGGTCAACCTCAAGGAAGCGATCCGCGCCGCCCGCGAGCGCGTCGTCTTCATCAATACCGGCTTCCTCGATCGCACCGGTGATGAAATCCATACTTCGATGGAAGCAGGCCCAATGATCCGCAAGGGCGATATGAAGCAGGCGGCCTGGATCGGCGCCTATGAGAACTGGAACGTCGATATCGGCCTGGAATGTGGCCTTTCCGGTCATGCCCAGATCGGCAAGGGCATGTGGGCCATGCCGGATCTGATGGCGGCCATGCTCGAGCAGAAGATTGCGCATCCCAAGGCGGGTGCCAACACCGCCTGGGTGCCATCCCCGACGGCCGCGACGCTGCATGCTACCCATTATCATCGCGTCAATGTTGCTGATGTGCAGAAGAGCCTGAAGAGCCGCGCCCGCGCCAAGCTCTCCGACATCCTCTCCGTGCCGGTCGCCTCGCGGCCGAACTGGACGCTGGAGGAAATCCAGCGGGAAATCGACAATAACAGCCAGGGCATCCTCGGCTATGTTGTGCGCTGGGTTGATCAGGGCGTCGGCTGCTCCAAGGTTCCAGACATTAACAATGTCGGCCTCATGGAAGACCGCGCCACGCTGCGCATCTCGGCGCAGCACATGGCCAACTGGCTGCATCACAAGGTCATCACGGAAGCGCAGATTCTGGAAACGATGAAGCGCATGGCGGCTGTGGTTGACCAGCAGAATGCCGGCGATCCTAACTACGTTCCCATGTCAGGCAATTTCGACGGCTCCGTCGCCTTCCAGGCCGCTCTCGATCTCGTCCTCAAGGGGCGCGAGCAGCCGAATGGCTATACCGAACCGGTCCTGCATCGCCGCCGCATCGAGCTGAAGGCAAAGCAGGCGGGGTAACTTCATCCCGTCGGAGGTCACCTCGATCGTTCGAGGCCTTGTCCTCTGCGCTGACGCTTTGACTGCAAGGCAACTCGCGATGAGGTGGAGGGGCTCTTGCGGCCAGCGGAAAAAGTGAGCCCTCATTCCGAGGCGCGCAGCCAAGGGCGGAGCCTTGAAGGATGAAGGCGAGTCCTGACGATTGGGATCGATCCAAATCCCTCAAGCAAAAAAGCCGCCGGATCAGTATCCGGCGGCTTTTTCAATTCGAATGTCCAGTGATTACTGGATAACGATAACCTTGGTGCTGCGGCCGGGAAGAACGCGGCTGTAGAGATCGATCACGTCCTGATTGATCAGGCGGATGCAGCCCGAGGAGGCAGCGGTGCCGATCGAAGCCCATTCCGGCGTGCCGTGCAGGCGGAACAGCGTGTCCTGGCCCTTTTCGTTGTAGAGATACATGGCGCGTGCACCGAGTGGGTTGGAAAGGCCCGGGTTCATGCCGCCATCGACATACTTGGCGATTTCTGGACGGCGGACAGCCATTTCCTTCGGCGGATGCCAATTCGGCCATTCCTGCTTCCAGGCGACGTATGCGGTGCCGGACCAGGAGAAGCCCTGCTTACCGACGCCGATGCCGTAACGCATCGCTTCGCCATTGCCGAGGATATAATAGAGGTGACGCTCGCGTGTATTGACGATGATCGTGCCTTCCGCTTCATCCGTCTTGTATTCGACGATCTGACGGCGGAACTGCGGCTTCACCTTCTGGATCGGGATCGCCGGCAGCTGAAAGCCATTGTCGGTCGTCACGCCGTAGTCGCCATCGAACGTCTTGATGGTTTCGGTGGCCGAATTTGCGGTGGCGGCCGGCGCTGCTGCGGCGGTGGTGGCATAGCCAGCCGATGCGAGCATTGCGACAAGGCCGAGTGCGGTCATAGCATTACGGATGCGCATGGAAGTCTCTTGAATTTTCGTGGCGGGAAATGGATGGCTGTAAACCATCTTTGTCTAAAGTTTATTTTCCATTAAACTTGGCTTTGCAAGCTGCTCTGGCCCTACAAAAATAGGGCCGGCGCGCAAATTAGAAGGACATGGTTTTTTTGCAACAACGCCAAGCCTGTCCCCGAGACAATTCATGACGATTTTGAACGTTTACAATAACAATCCGTTAATAGATGGCCGGCAGTCGGAACGGGCCATGCTTGTACGCAAAGGCGTGCAACTATTACTGCACGAAATGCGTCACGCCGTGCTACCGGAGCTGCCGCTCGCCAGCGGTCGCCGCGCCGATCTCGTCAGCCTTTCGGAGAAGGGCGAGATCTGGATCATCGAGATCAAGACCTCGATCGAGGATTTCCGCGTCGACCGCAAATGGCCCGAATACCGGCAGCATTGCGACCGGATGTTCTTCGCGACGCACAAGGATGTGCCGCTGGATATCTTCCCGGAGGATTGTGGGCTGTTTCTGTCGGACGGCTACGGCGCCCATATGCTACGCGAGGCGCCGGAGCATCGCCTGCCGCCGGCGACGCGCAAATCGGTAACGCTCAATTTCTCTCGCGCCGCCGCCCAGCGCTTAATGCTGGCAGAATGGGCGACGGGTAAAGATTTTGCCTTCTCCCCTCGGGGAGAAAGCGCCCGAAGGGCGGATGAGGGGGGTGAGACGCCTTAGCTTCGAGCGCCTTTGAAGCTTGCACTTACAGCGTCCTCTCCCGATACAATAGTATGCTCTATTTCGGCGCCCGCTTGGCAAGGATGCGCTGTAAGGTGCGGCGATGCATGTTGAGGCGCCGGGCCGTCTCGGAAACATTGCGCTCGCACATTTCATAGACACGCTGGATATGTTCCCAGCGCACGCGGTCAGCAGACATCGGATTTTCTGGCACTTCGGCCTTCTCGCCGGGGCGCTGCGTCAGCGCGGCATAGACGTCGTCGGCATCGGCAGGTTTGGCGAGATAGTCGAGCGCGCCAAGCTTGACGGCGGTGACCGCAGTCGCGATGTTGCCATAGCCCGTCAGCACCACGATATGCGTGTCGTCCCGCCGCTGACGGATGGCTTCGATCACATCGAGCCCGTTGCCGTCGCCGAGGCGAAGGTCGACCACGGCATATTTCGGCGGGGTCGCCTTGGATTTGGCAACGCCTTCCGCCACCGATTCCGCCGTCTCGACCACAAAGCCGCGTGCCTCCATTGCCCTCGCCAGCCGGCGTAGAAAGGGACCATCGTCATCGACGATCAGCAATGTAGCATCCGGGCCGATATGGGCCTCGGCATCCTTGGCCCCGACCGGCGGAGCAGCACTTTCCTTATCCGTCATGTTATCTTCTATCCCGGCGACCATCCGCCTGCGTATTCAACCGATTTTGACGATGGCAGTTTTAAGCCGCGAAAATCATTTTGTCGAATTACTGTCGATTAATACGCGCGGCCATTCGACGCGGACGCGCGCTCCCGGCGTTTCCGGATCGCGATTGCCGAAGGAAAGTGTGGCGCCCGAGCGCTCGAGCAACGTCTTGGCGATGAAGAGCCCAAGCCCAAGGCCGCCTGCCGTGTCATCCCGCTGGCGTGAGGTGACATAGGGTTCGCCGATCCGTGCCAGTATTTCAGGCGAGTAACCGCCGCCATCGTCCTCGATGATAATAGTCAGAGTTTCGGCGGTGTATTCCACCGTCACCGTCACAGTCTTGCGGGCATAATCGACCGCATTTTCGATGAGGTTGCCGAGGCCATACATCATGCCGGCATTGCGTGACAGAACAGGTTCGCCCGCCCGCGGGCTCTTCTCGATGAATTCCAGGTTGATCCCGAACTCGCGGTGCGGCGCGATCACTTCTTCCATCATCGACGACAGCGTCAGCCGCCTCATATGCGCTTCGTCCTCGGAGGAGAGCGTCGTCAGCCGCCTGAGAATATCGCGGCAGCGCTCGCTCTGGCTGCGCAGCAGCGCCACATCCTCCCGGAAACGGTCGTCCTCGCGCAGTTCCCGCTCCATCTCCTTGGCGACGACGCTGATCGTCGCAAGCGGCGTGCCGAGCTCGTGTGCCGCCGCCGCCGCCAGCCCGTCGAGCTGCGACAGGTGCTTTTCCCGCTGCAGCACCAGCTCCGTCGCCGAAAGAGCATCCGCAAGCTGGGAGGCTTCCATGGAGACGCGATAGGCATAAAAGGCGGCAAAGGCCATGGTGGAGGCGATAGAGCACCACACGCCCAGCTGCATGACGCTATGCACGCTGACCGAAACGCCCTCATACCAGGGCAGGGGGAAGGGAGAGAATGCCAGACCGGTAATGCAGATCATTGCAAGTACGATGAGCGGCATACTGTAGCGGATCGGCTGCGATGCGAAGGAGATGATGACAGGCACGCAGACGAGCGCCGAGAAGGGATTGGCAAGCCCGCCGGTGATCAGCAGCAGTCCGCAGAGCTGCAGGAGATCGAGGCTGAGCAGCGCAAAGGCTGCCGGCGGCTCCAGTCGGTGCGTGGGCGGATAGCGCAGCGTCAGGAAGAAGTTGATCCAGGCAAGGCAGGCGATCAGTACGCAGCAGGGCAGCAGCGGCATGGGAAATTTCAGCCAGAAGGCGACGATCATCACGGTTACCGTCTGACCGCCGACCGCAAGCCAGCGCAGGCGCACCAGCGTCTGCAGTCTCAGCCGCCGGCTGGTATGATGGCCCTCCTGCGCCTTCATTTCGGCTTCGGAGAGCTTTTCCAGTCCCCGGAAGAAGCGTGCCATCGTCATGTCCCCCTTGGCTTGGCGCGTGTCGTCGGCAAGGCCTCGGCCGGATCTTCCGGCCAGGGGTGCCTGGGGTAGCGGCCGCGCATATCGGCGCGCACATCCTTCCAGGATCCGGCCCAGAAGCCCGGCAGGTCGCGTGTCGTCTGGATCGGGCGATGTGCCGGCGATGTCAATTCCAGCACCAGCGGCAATCTGCCGCCGCCGATGGCCGGATGCTGCTTTAGCCCGAACAGCTCCTGCACCCGAATGGTCAACAGTGGTTCCTCGCCATCATATTGAATGGGATGGCGGTGGCCGGTCGGCGCCTCGAAATGCGTCGGTGCCATTCGAGCGAGGTCGCGCTGCAGCTCGTGCGGCACGAGAGACATCAACCCGTTGGAAAGGCTGCCCGCGGAGATATCGGAGAGGCCGCGCGCGTCGGGCTGAAACGGCATGAACCATTCCTCAAGCCGAGCAAGCAGCGCCTCGTCGCTCATATCGGGCCACGGATCGCCGATCGTCCGATGCAGGAAGCCGATCCTGTCCCGCAGCTGCGTGGCTTCCTTGGAAAACGGCAGGACACCGATCCCGAGTTCCCGTATGCCGTCGGCCAGCGCCTTGGCCGCCGGCTCGCCGGTGGGCCGCGGCAGAGGCGTCTCTTCGAAGATGATGGCACCGAGCCTTGTCACCCGCCGCGCCCGCACCTGCCGGCTCGCTCTGTCGAAAAAGCTCTGGTCTTCGGTGCGAATTTCGCCCGGCAAATGCTCTTCGACATCGGCGCGGGAAATCTCCGCCGCAGCAAGAACGCGCGCGTGCGCCGCACGTCCCGTCAGGTCCGCGACGACAAGCATCTGGGAGCCGGCAAGCCGCTCGGTCTCCGGCAACTCTGCGCCGCGCCCATTGGCCATGACGAAACGTCCCCGCCCGCCACGCTGCAGCGCGATGCGGTCGGGAAAGGCATGCAGCAGCAGCGCGCCGACAAGCGGAGGAATAGAGGAAGGGGTGCCGCCGTTGCCACCGGCCGCTTGAGCGAGACGCCCGGCAAGACGACGCGCGGCCTCGGCCCGTTCACCCTTCTCGGTCTTGAAGCGCCGCAGCCGGTCTTCCACGTCGATGCTCTGCCCACCAAGCCCCTGTTCCGTCAGCAGTACCGCAAGCAGCGCCGCTTCGCGCGCCTGGCCGAATTCGCCAGCCGAAATCACCATCGCCGCCAGTCGTGGCGGCAGGGCGAGCTCGCGCATCAGCCGTCCGCGCGCCGTCAGCCCGTTTTCCGCGTCGAGCGCACCCAGCTGTCGCAGCAGGGCTCGTGCTTCGGCAAGCGTGGTCGCAGGCGGTTGATCGACGAAGGCAAGCGTCGCAGGATCTTGCACGCCCCAATGGGCCAAATCGAGTGCCAGGCCGGAAAGATCGCTCGAAAGGATCTGCGGCGGCGTGAACGCCGGAAGCGCCGCGGTCTGCCCCGGATGCCAGAGCCGGATGGCGATGCCCGGTTCGGTTCGTCCGGCGCGGCCGGCGCGCTGATCGGCCGAGGCGCGCGACACGCGCACCGTCTCGAGCCGCGTGATACCAGTGGAAGCCTCGAAAACGGGCAGGCGCTGCAATCCGCTGTCGATAATGATTCGCACGCCATCGATGGTGATGGAAGTTTCGGCGATCGAGGTCGCCAGCACGATCTTGCGCGTGCCCTGCGGCGCTGGCCGAATTGCCGCATCCTGTTCCTTCTGGCTGAGATTGCCGTAGAGCGGCGCAATCATCGTCTCCGGCCGGAAGCGGCCCTCCAGCCGCTCCACCGTGCGGGTGATTTCCGCCTGCCCGGGCAGGAAGGCGAGGATGGAGCCCTGTTCGCGCGCGTGCGCATCAAGTATTGCCCGCGTCACCGTATCCTCGATCCGCTCTCCCGCTGGCCGATCCTGATGACGGATATCGATCGGGAAGCTGCGACCCATGCTTTCGATCACGGGCGGGTGGTCGAGGAGTGCAGCGACACGCTCCACATCGAGCGTTGCCGACATGACGAGAATGCGCAGATCCTCTCGCAGCGCCGCTTGCACATCGAGCGCCAGCGCCAGGCCGAAATCCGCATCCAGCGAGCGCTCGTGGAATTCGTCGAAGATGACGGTGGAGATGCCTGAGAGTTCGGGGTCGTCGAGGATCATCCGCGCGAACACACCTTCCGTCACCACCTCAATGCGCGTCTTAGGAGAAATGCGGTTGTCGAGCCGCATGCGGTAGCCGACTGTATCGCCCACCTGTTCGCCGAGCAGTGAGGCCATGCGGGCAGCAGCGGCTCTTGCGGCCAGCCGCCGCGGCTCCAGAAGAATGATCCTGTCATCGCCGCGCCAGGCTTCGTCCAAGAGATAAAGCGGTACCAGCGTCGTCTTGCCGGCGCCGGGCGGCGCGGAGAGCACGGCACGCCGCTCTTCAGCGAGTGCCGCACCGATATCGGCGAGCACATGCGAGACAGGCAGCTCCGGCAATGAAGGTACTCTATATGTCACGCCTGCCCGCTCCGCATATGTTTATGGGCGAAAGCTGGCGTTTGCCGGTTCGACCCCGCCTGTGCCCGCCTTTTATCGAGAAGCACCATATCTGCTCCCTTCAATCTCTCGATGTCTATTAGGTCCTGGGTGTCCGGCTGGCAATGCGAGCCGGATCCAATGCTTGCAATAGGCGCAAGTGGCCCTTTAGGAGCGCTTATCTGGATGATTCCGGCAGATGGCGTAAAATGAATCCTGAAATCGTGACCAATCGCGAAAAAATCTCCAAGATTTTGATCGCGTTCACAAATCCGCTTTTTAATTCAATCACTTACAAAAATGTCAGAATTTTTACAGTTGGAGTGTTGACTATATCGGGTTGGGGGGTCTATAAGCCCGATCACTGACGAGGGCGGCGGCGCTGCTGGCGACGAAGTCTCTCGCTCTGGTGTTTCCTG
>NZ_JBXSOR010000022.1:0-81014 GCF_057784455.1 Martinezella sp. CNPSo 3890
TAACCCCCTCATCCGACCCTTCGGGCCACCTTCTCCCCAAGGGGAGAAGGAGCTTATGGTGCTCATCCGCCTCCATATGCGATAGCCCTGCCCCTCAAGGGGAGGGTTTTGCTGGCTGAACGCTCTATCCGAATATGTCGTGAAAGTACCCCCTCTGTCAGCTTCGCTGACAGAGGGGGTGCAGCACTCTCCCCGCTTCCGAAAGCCGATAAACGATTACAGCCCGATCTCATGTGCCCAGGGCGGATTTGCACCCGCGCGCGATACCGTCACCGCCGCAGCCTTGGCGCCCAGAGCAAGCGCATCCTGCAACGCCTTCTCGTTCAGCGATGCCACCTGCGCCTTGGTCAGCAGATTGTTCATCTTCAGCGATGCCAGGATGCCGGCATCGAAGGTATCACCAGCCCCGACCGTATCGACGACCGTGACGCGCTCGCTCGGCACCGAGACCTTCAGCGACTTCGTATAGCCGGTTGCGCCTTCGGCACCCTTGGTGATGACGACGAGCTTGGCGCCCTGGTTCAGCCAATGGGCGGCGAGTTCGTCGTGATTGCCAGCAATACCGAACCATTCCAGATCCTCATCGGAGAATTTGAGAATGTCGGACATGGCAGCCATCCGGCTGATGCGACCCATATGAGCCGCCTTGTCCTTGATGAAGCCCGGACGAATGTTCGGATCTAGCGAGATGACGCGGCTCTGGTGCTCGCGCTTCATCAGCGCCTCATAGGTCGCGCCGCAGGGATCGGGGATGAGGCTGATCGCACCGAAATGCAGAGCTTCGCAATCAGTACCGAGCGTCGGGAGATCCGCCTCGGTGATCATGCGGCCAGCCGTGCCTTCATCGTAGAAGGCATAGGTCGCCTGACCATTGACGAGCTTGACGAAAGCAATCGTGCTTGGACGCGGCGTGATGGCGCAATAGCTGAAATCCACCTTGGCGCCCGACAACGTGTCGCGCAGGATTTCGCCCATCATGTCATCGGCAATGCCGGTGAAGAAGCCCGTGGGAATGCCGAGACGACCAAGCGCGATCGCAGTGTTGAAGATCGCGCCGCCGGCGTAAGGGGCGAAGCCCTTCTCACCCAGCGTCGTATCCCGCGGCAGCATATCGATCAAAGCTTCGCCACAGCACAATATCATTCCGGCCTCCCAAAGAGCGCGTCTGTCTTATCCAGTTACATAAATCGATTAGATAGATTCAATGCAAAAGCAAAGTGTCAGTTTGTCGGCAGCTCCGAAATGCCGCCATTCCAGCCGGACCAGGCGAGCGGCGCATTGAGAAAGGCCTCGACTTCTTCCAGCGTCTTGTCGTCGAACAGCTTCTGCTCCTTGGCGACGGCGAGCACTTCGCGCCAGGTCGTGATGTATTGCAGGCTGACTTTCCGGTTGGCAAAGCGTTCGACCGCCTCGGGAAAGATGCCGTAATAGAACAGCGCCATGCCATGATCGACAATGCCGCCGGCTGCGCGGATCGCGTCGATGAAGGTGAACATGCTGCCGCCAGCCGTCGTCAGATCCTCGATGACGAGCACGCGGGCGCCCTCCTTCATGTCGCCTTCGATCTGGGCATTGCGGCCATGGCCCTTCGGCTGCTTGCGCACATAGATCATCGGCAGGTTCAGGCGCTCGGCCAGGAAGGCGGCAAAGGGGATGCCCGCCGTCTCGCCGCCGGCGACGCAATCGAACTGCTCGAAGCCGACATTGCGAACGATGAGGCTTGCGGCGAAATCCATGACTGTCGAGCGGATGCGCGGATAGGAAATCAGCTTGCGGCAATCGATATAGACCGGGCTCGCCATGCCGGACGCGAACTTGTAGGGCTTATCGGCATTGAAGTGAACCGCCTTAATTTCCCAAAGCATCCTGGCCATCAGCTCAGCCATGACAGTGCGATCGGTGAATATCATCTGGGTCATGCAGGGGCCTCCTTCGCGAGCGCTAATGTTCCAGCGGCAATAGCAGCAAGCGGCCCGAGTTTCCAGACGTATGAAAGCTTTTGCCAATATCCTCTCGGCTGGCGCCCGCAGGGCGAGCCGAAGCAATCAGCGCAGTATACCAAGATCGGCAGGAAGCATGGCCTTGAACAGCTCGATGACCTTATCGCCTTCTTCTCTTTCGATCGAAATCGCATAGCGCACCGCGGCCGCGACGAGCTGCATGGTCAATCGGGCCGTTCTTGCAAGTTCGGAATTGTCGCGCTCCGGCCATAGGCGTTTTAGGACGGTCAGAAACGCCTGCGAATGCCATTCCATGTCTTCAGCATCGACCTGCTGCAGCAGCTTGTCGGCCTGAGTGGCATGCCAGATGTCGCGCATGACCGGCTCATTGAGAAACATGGCGTAGTAGCCATCGACAATGCGGCCAAGAGCGGATTGGAGTTGATCGCGGCTCTTGATCGTCGCCAACTCGTCTTCGACGCATTGACGGCCCTGCTCGTTGAAGCGCTCGGCCAGCACGCGGATGATCGCCGTCTTGTCGGGGAAATATTGGTAGAGCGAACCGAAGGAGACGCCTGCCTTTTCGACGATCTCGCCCATGCGCAGCGCATCGCTGCCGTTTTTCGCAATCAGCTCGGATGCCACCGAAAGGATGAGGTCGACGCGCTCGCGGCCGCGCTGCTGGCTGGGTATGCGCCGTGGTGTGCCCGCCTCATCCTTGTTGCGCCTGCGTCTCGCGATCAGTTCCTGCGCCATACCATTCCCCGCCTGTGCCTGTTGACAGGCAATATAAGAGAGTTTATCACATTTCGCAAATGAGAGAATTTATCACATTTTGCACCGGAGGAGCTTGAAATGCAGATCTCGACAATTGCCATCATCGGTGGATTGGGAAAAACCGGCGGCCGGGTCGCCGAGCGGCTGAAAGAGCGCGGCATCGCGGCTCGCGCAGCCTCCCGCTCAACGACACCACGCTTCGATTGGCAGGACCGCAGCACATGGCGGCAGGCACTGGAAGGCGCTTCTGCCGCTTACGTCACGTTCCAGCCGGACCTTTCGGTCGATTGGGCGGCAGAAACCATCGGCGCTCTGGCAAAAGCCGCTATCGAGGCTGGTGTGGAACACATCGTGCTGCTTTCCGGGCGTGGTGAAGACGGAGCCGTTCGCAGCGAGGAAAAACTCAAGGCCACCGGCATCGGCTATACGGTGCTGCGCGCCAGCTGGTTCAACCAGAATTTCAGTGAGGGCGCCTTCGTGGACGGCCTTTTGCAGGGCAAGCTCGCTCTACCGGCCGGCGATGTCCCTGAGCCTTTCATCGACGCAGACGACATCGCGGATGCGGCCGTCGAATGTCTTATCGATCTGCGTCATCGCAACCAAACCTACGAACTGACGGGACCCCGCGCTTTAACCTTCCGTCAGGCGGTTTCCGAAATCGCGACGGCTTCGAACAGGCCCATAGAATACGAAACGGTTCCGATCGACGCCTTTATCGCCGAGATGAGCGCCTACGGCCTGCCGCGAGAGACGACGGACCTTCTGCATGAGCTTTTCACGCAGGTTCTTGATGGCCGCAATTCACCTGTCATGCACGGCATAAGGCAGATTCTCGGCAGGCAGCCTAAAGATTTTTCCGATTACGCCCGTGAAACCGCCGCAACCGGCATCTGGAGTATCCAGTCATGACCTTTCCGATCATGAATATCGCTCTCATCATCGCCGCGCTTAGCAGCGGTCTTCTCGCCGGCGTCTATTTCGCCTTCTCGACGTTCGTTATGCAGTCCCTCGCCCGCCTTCCGGTCGATCAAGGGATTGCTGCCATGCAATCGATCAACGTTACGATCGTGCGTTCGCCCTTCATCGTGCTGTTCCTGCTGACGGCAGCGCTGTCAGTCTTCATCGCCGTTATGGCCATCATCCATTGGCGGGGCAGCGTGAGCGTGATGATGCTGACGGGCGCCGCGCTCTATATCGTCGCGAGCTTTCTTTCGACCATGGTGTTCAACGTGCCGCTGAACGACGCGCTCGACAAGATCGATGGCCATTCAGCCGAGGCGGTACAATTTTGGTCGACCTATCTCAGCGACTGGATGCGATGGAACCATGTGCGCACGGTCGCCTCGCTGCTCGCCGCATGCGCCTTCGTGAAGGCCATGTTCTGAAAGCCTGGAAATGATGGGGCGCCAGCCAAAACGGCCGGCTAGACAGCTCGCAGATAGGCCGCGACCTCCACACGGTTGCGGCCGTTTCGCTTTGCTTCGTAAAGCGCCTTGTCGGCGGCACGTAACACATCGTCGAAGCCGAGCCCTTTGGCAGTACCGGTCGCGATACCGGCACTGACGGTGCAGGCGAGAGATTTGTCTTCGATGCTGATCGCTCGCGCTGCAAAGGCATCGCGCACCCGCTCGGCGACCTGCTCGGCCCGGCCCGGCAGCATATTGTCAAGCACGAGCGCGAACTCCTCGCCGCCGAGGCGGGCCACAGTGTCGGACGACCGCAGGCCGAAGGAGAGCTCCTCCGCGAAAAGCTTAAGCACAAGATCGCCGGCGGCATGGCCATGCTGATCGTTGATCGTCTTGAAGCGGTCTATATCGAAAATGATGACAGCCATCGAGGGACCGAAGGACCGGCGGCCGTAGAGATCGAACAGCGCGCGGCGATTGAGCAGCCCGGTCAGGGCATCGGTGATCGCCTCCTGACGATGAAATGCTGCTTGGCGCCACTGGTGCAAAGCGAGGGATAGAGCCCCGATCCCGGTCATTCCAGCGATGCAGACGGCGAGGCTGACATCCTCCGCCCAGTTATCCGGCGCATGACCAAGCACGAGCTTACCATCGGCAATCAGCACGGCCGCGCATAAGGCAAAGGAAATCGCCGTCAGCGTGTAAAGCGCCGTAATGCCGTAAAGCGGCGTCGGCGCCTCGCGCCGGCTGAGCCAATATTCGCGTGCCGTGAGAAGCAGCAGCACGCAGATAACAAGATTATCAGCGATGAAAGCCAGACCGTCGTAACCGACAAGCATCGGTCCGATCGATACTGTCATGCCAGACAAGCAACCAAGGGCAAAGCGGATCTTGGAAAGGCGACCCTTGCGAAACTGATAACCCGCCACCCATATCGTCGCGAAGCCGAGGAAGAATAAGACGAACGTCAAAATGGCGAAAATCGGCCTGGGATGGTCAACATAGGCGCCATAGGTGAAGATGCCGCCGACGATAGGCACAAGACCGGCAGAACACGTCAGGAGGAAGGTATCGGGCCGACGCGAAAACCAGCTTCCGACCAACGTGACCGCCAGGCATGAGGCGGAAACGCCGAGGGCCAGAAGAAGCGAGTTGTAATCGACCAGCATCATGCTCTTTCAACGGTTTGGTTTCTACCGCAGGGGATTGCTGCCACGCTAGGCCGTCAGGGGTATCAAATTAGTTACGTCAAATAATAAAGAAAATGTATTTCAACAAAATATACGTTTCAAATCCCGGCATACACCAATGGAGTGTCGCAATACGTCTTATATATTTATATTTACTTATGTAGATTAGTCTGAAATTAAATCTCGACGTCCCAGTGCAAAGGGAACATCGGGTCGAAGACGGTGACCGGACCGGCGCCAGTTTCGATCTTTGCCGGGAAGGTTACAGCCTCGGGCCGGCGCACGAGGGTAATACTGTCCTCGTTGACCGGCAGGCCGTACCAGGCTGGGCCGTTCAGCGAAGCAAAGGCTTCGAGCCTGTCCAGCGCGCCTTCCTGCTCGAAGACATGGGCAAGACAGCTCATGGTGTTGATCGATGTATAAATGCCGGCGCAGCCACAGGCGCATTCCTTCAGCGGATCGACATGCGGAGCCGAATCCGTGCCGAGGAAGAATCTGGTATCGCCGCTGGTTGCGGCCGCACGCAGCGCCAGACGATGGCTTTCGCGCTTGGCGACCGGCAGGCAATAATAATGCGGGCGGATGCCGCCGACGAGGATGGCGTTGCGGTTGATGATCAGGTGATGCGTCGTGATCGAGCCGGCGAGGTTGGCCTTTGCCGATTTGATGTAGTTGATGCCATCCGACGTGGTCACATGCTCCATCGTGACCTTCAATTCCGGCAAGCGCTGGCGCAAGGGATCAAGCACGGTTTCGATGAACACGGCCTCGCGATCGAAAATATCCACTTCGGGCGTCGTGACCTCGCCATGAACGCAGAGCGGCAGACCGATCTTTGCCATGCGCTCCAGCACCGGCATTGCCTTGTTCAGATCGCGCACGCCGCCATGCGAGTTGGTCGTCGCGCCGGCCGGATAGAGTTTGACGGCGGTGATAAGGCCGCTCTTCTTGCCCTCTTCGACGTCGTCGGGGCTGGTATGCTCGGTAAGATAAAGCGTCATCAGCGGCTCGAACCGATCGCCCGCCGGCAATGCCTTCAGGATGCGCTCGCGATAGGCAGTCGCATCCGCCGTCGTTACCACAGGCGGCACGAGATTGGGCATGATAATGGCGCGGGCGAAATGCCTGGAGGTATCAGCAATCACACCCTCCAGCATGGCTCCGTCACGCAAATGCAGATGCCAGTCGTCAGGACGGCGGATGGTGAGCTTTTGCATGGGCGCGACCTCTGGAAATGTGAGCGCAATCTCGTCAGGAAACCGTCTCGGCTTCTTCGGGATCGCGCTCTTTGATATCGCGCTTCGATAGCACCATACGCCCCCGCAAAACAATCCGCGACGGCGCTTAAATGATAGATGGTCAATCCTGCACGATGTCGATGGTAACGTCGGCCGGGCGGCGGTTCTCCAGAATCAGCCGGCCATTTGGCAGGTCGTTGCCATAGACCTTGGCATGAGCGGCCTCCTCATCGAGCTTGTAGCCCCGCCAGCGTGCCCATAGCCGCTCTTCCAGCACTTCCATCGGTGGGGCGAGCATGATCGAATAATCGAACATGCCTTCCAGCTCAGCCCATTTTCCCTGGCTGAACAGCAGATAATTCCCCTCGATGACGATGAAGCGATGATCGGCCGAGACGATGCGGGCAGAGGCGATCGCAATCTCCCGCGAACGGTCGAAGACCGGCACGAGGACCTCCTGATCGGCGGCACGCACGGCCTTGACGATATCGAGGAAGGCGCGCACATCGAAACTGTCAGGCACGCCCTTCCGCTTCAAAAGTCCCTTCTCGATCAGGACGGCATTGTCCATATGAAAGCCGTCCATCGGCAGGACTTCGGCGCTCTCGCCCCTCGCCTTCAAGGCCTTTACGACATTGTCGGCCAGGGTGGACTTGCCGGCACCGGGAGGACCGGCGATCGCAACCAGGAAGCGTTTCGCGTTGCCGGCGCGCGCGATGATCTCGCTGGCAACATCGTCAAGAGAAGCACTCATGCAGCGACGTTCTCAACCGGCGGAGCTTTGGCGCCGGTCATGAAGGCAACGGCATCGGACATGGTGTATTCCTTCGGATTGATCACGGTCAGCCGACGTCCGAGGCGATGGACGTGAATGCGGTCCGCCACCTCGAAGACATGCGGCATGTTGTGCGAGATCAATACGATCGGCAGGCCGCGGGCACGGACGTCGAGGATCAGTTCCAGCACCTTGCGGCTTTCCTTGACACCCAAGGCCGCCGTCGGCTCGTCCATGATCACGACCTTCGAACCGAAGGCTGCGGCGCGTGCCACAGCCACACCCTGACGCTGGCCTCCGGAGAGCGTTTCCACCGCCTGGTTGATGTTCTGGATCGTCATCAGGCCAAGCTCGGTGAGCTTGTCGCGGGCGCGCTTTTCCATCGCCGACCGGTCGAGCATGCGGAACACCGAGCCTAGAACACCAGGCTTGCGGATTTCGCGACCGAGGAACATATTGTCGGCGATCGACAGCGCCGGCGACAGAGCAAGGTTCTGATAGACGGTCTCGATGCCGGCCTCGCGCGCTTCCATCGGCGAGCGGAACTGAACGGTTTTCCCGTCGAGCTTGATCTCGCCTTCATCGGGGATGGCTGCGCCGGAGATCGCCTTGATGAGCGACGACTTGCCCGCGCCGTTGTCGCCAATCACGGCGAGGATTTCGCCGGGATAGAGATCGAAATCGGCATTGTCGAGGGCGGTTACGCGTCCATAGCGCTTGACGAGACCGCGAGCGGTGAGAATGGGTTCGACGGTCGTGGTCATGCCGATACCTTTCTGATCCATTGGTCGATCGTAACGGCGCCGATGATGAGTACGCCGGTCAGGAGCACCTTCCATTGCGGGTCGGCGCCGAGCATGTTGAGGCCCATGGAGACGACGCCGACGATCATGGCGCCGAACAAGCTGCCGAGGATCGAGCCACGGCCACCGAAGAGCGAGATGCCGCCGATCACGGTCGCGGTGATGGCCTGAAGATTAAAATCGGTCTCGGCCGAAGAGGGTGAGACAGAGCCGTTGCGGCCGATGGACACCCAGGCGGCGAAGGCGGCGATCAGCCCCGAAACGCCGTAGACAGCGAGAAGCACCTTCTTGGTCTGGATACCGGCAAGTTTCGCTGCTTCCGGATCGTCGCCAACTGCGTAAACGTGGCGGCCCCAGGCGGTATGATTGAGCACGTACCAGAGGCCGACGACCAGCAGCGCCATGGCGATGACACCGAGCGTCAGCACGGCACCGCCGACGCGGAAGCTGGCGGCAAAGAGATGCAGCATCGGCGCCTGTTGGTCGACGTCGGTGTCGCGAATGGTGTTATTGCTTGAATAGATGTAATTGATCGCCGCAACGATCTTCCAGGTGCCGAGCGTCACGATGAACGGCGGCAACTTCATGTTGGCAACGAGAAAACCGTTGAGCAAGCCGCAGAGGCCGCCCGCGATAAAACCGCCGATAATGGCAATCGGCGCCGGTAGGCCGTAAGTGACGGCGAAATTGCCCATGACGACCGAGGCTATCACCATGATCACGCCGATCGAAAGATCGATACCGGCGGTCAGGATGACGAGCGTCTGCGCCGAAGCGAGAATGCCGACGATGGCGATCTGCTGTAGGATCAACGTCAGCGTGTAGGCAGAAAAGAACTTCCCGCCGATGGCGATGCCAAAGGCTGCGATTGCCAGCACCAGCACGATCAGCGGCACGGCTGCCTGCGTCGAATGCAGGAAATGCTGCACCCGCTTGAGAAGAGAGACATTCTGATGCTCGAACGAGGCGACATTCTTGTCGCTACCGTCGAGAACACGTTCGAATTCCTGTGCTCCGGACATATTATTCCTCCGCCACCGCGCTGCATGCGCGGAAACCGCCGGCTGTTGGGATCAGCCAGGATCAAACTCTGACCGACGTGACTGTTGCGATTGTCTGCTCCCTATGAGGAGAGCCGCGCCGCCTAAGCGCATGACGCAGCTCTCGAAGGGACTATATCACATCCCGTGCGGGGCTTAGCCCCAGCACTTGTTGAGACCTTCCTTGGTGTCGATCGACTTCAGGCCGGAAACCGGCTTGTCGGTGACCAGCGAGACGCCGGTGTCGAAGAAGGACTTGCCTTCCGTCGGCTTCGGCTTTTCGCCCGAGTCGGCGAACTTCTTGATCGCCTCGACGCCGAGGGCGGCCATCATCAGCGGATACTGCTGCGAGGTGGCGCCGATCACGCCTTCCTTGACCGACTTGACGCCTGGGCAGCCGCCGTCGACGGACACGATCAGCACCTGCTTTTCGAGGCCGACGGCCTTGAGTGCCTGGTAGGCACCGACAGCAGCTGGCTCGTTGATCGTGTGGATGACGTTGATGCTGGAATCCTTCTGGAGAAGGTTTTCCATGGCCTTGCGGCCGCCCTCTTCGTTGCCGTTGGTCACGTCATGACCGACGATGCGCGGATCGGTTTCGTCGCCGATCTTGTTCGGATCCTTCGGGTCGATGCCGAAGCCGATCATGAAGCCCTGGTCGCGCAGAACGTCGACGGAAGGCTGCGACGGCGTCAGATCGAGGAAGCCGACCTTGGCATCCTTAACCTTGTCGCCCAGCGTTTCCTTGGCCCACTGGCCGATCAGCTTGCCAGCGAGCAGGTTGTCGGTGGCGAAGGTGGCGTCGGCGGCATCGGCCGGCTCCAGCGGCGTGTCGAGCGCGATGACCAGCAGGCCGGCGTCGCGCGCCTTCTTGACCGTGGAGACGATGCCCTTGGTGTCGGAAGCGGTGATCAGAATGCCCTTCGCGCCGTCGGCGATGCAGCTCTCAATCGCGGCGACCTGGCTTTCGCTGTCGCCGTCGATCTTGCCGGCATAGGACTTCAGCGTCACGCCGAGTTCCTTGGCCTTGGCGGTCGCGCCCTCTTTCATCTTGACGAAGAAGGGATTGGTATCGGTCTTGGTGATGAGGCAGGCGGATACGCCGGCAGCCTTCGCAGGTGCGGCAAAAGCAACGCCGAACGCCAGAGCGGCAACGGCTGCGGAAATAACAGATTTCTTCATTCAATCCTCCCGATGTTTAAAGCCGGACCTTCCGGCAGTCCCGGGCCTCAACCCGGCTTGAAGACGCGCCATGCCTGTCGGATTATTTCCAGTGGACCTCCTCCACGGCCATATGCGCATCTCCTACTCCCATATCTGAACCTAAAGATTTCCAGCTGTCAATAAATAAATCGGATTGAATTATTAATTCGATGTGGCATTCTTGAAAAAAATCAGGCATGGCCATGATGGAAGGAGCAGGCCCATGTCTCTCGTGCAGGACCCGGAGGACACACCCACAACACCGGCGATTCTCGACCCCTCCGGGGGCGCGAACCAGCTTGGCGTGCGCGCCCATAACGAGCGGCTCGTGCTTTCGCTCGTTCGCCGTCACGGCGCGCTGTCGAAGGCCGATATCGCGCGGCGCAGCGGGCTTTCGGCCCAGACAGTTTCCGTCATCATGCGCGCGCTGGAGAAGGACGGGCTGCTGTCCCGCGATGCTCCGGTGCGCGGCCGTGTCGGCCAGCCATCCATTCCCATGCGACTCAACCCGGATGCGGTGCTCTCCTTCGGCGTCAAGATCGGTCGGCGCAGCGCCGACCTCGTGCTGATGGATTTTGTCGGCGGCATCAGGATGCAGCTGCATCAGACCTACCCATATCCGCTGCCACAAGACATCATCGCCTTCGTCACGGTCGGCATCAAGGAATTGGAGGGACGCCTCCATGATGATCAGCGCCGTAAGATCGCCGGAATGGGTGTCGCGGCACCTTTCGAGCTCTGGAATTGGGCCGAGCAGGTAGGCGCCCCGCCCGGTGCGATGGATGCCTGGCGCGGCTTCGATCTGAGAACCGAAATCGCCTCGCGCGTCGCTTATCCCGTCTTCCTGCAGAACGACGCCACCAGCGCCTGCGGTGCCGAGCTGGTCTTCGGCGTCGGCCCGCATTATCCTGATTTCGTCTATTTCTTCATCGGTTCCTTCATCGGCGGCGGCATCGTCCTCAATTCATCCGTCTTTGTTGGCCGGACCGGGACGGCCGGCGCGCTCGGCCCTCTGCCCGTGCGCGGCCGCAACGGCGAGAACCGGCAGCTTCTGGAAATCGCCTCGATCTTCGTGCTGGAAAACCTATTGCGGGATCATGGTTTCGATCCACGCCCTCTTTGGTATTCGGCGGATAATTGGATCGATTTCGGCGAGCCGCTGGAGATCTGGATCCAGGATACAGCCAAGGCATTGGCACAAGCGATCGTTGCCTCCGCCTCGGTTCTCGATTTCAGCGCCGCCGTCATCGATGGCGGCTTTCCCGGCTGGGTGCGGGAACGCGTGGTGCGCGCAACCATCAAGGCAGCGGCGGAACTGGATCTTCAAGGTGTCGTCATGCCCGAGATCATCGAGGGCGCCGTGGGGCCGCAGGCCCGCGCCATCGGCGGCGCCAGCCTGCCGATCTTCGCGCGCTACCTCATCGACCAAAACGTTCTTTTCAAGGAGATTGAGCATGCTGAAGGGCATTGACCCGCTGTTGAGCCCGGAACTTCTGGCGACGCTACGCGCCATGGGCCACGGCGACGAGATCGCCCTTGTCGACGGCAATTATCCCGGTCTCGAACATGGACGCCGCCTCATCCGCCTCGACGGCCATGGCGTCATTCCCGTGCTCGATGCAGTGCTAAGCGTGCTGCCGATCGACGATTTCGTGCCGCAGGCGATTTTCCGGGCAACCGTCAAGCAGGACCGCGAGGCCGTCGACCCCGTTCATGCGGAGATGATCGAGTGCTGTGCCCGGCATGTGCCAGATATGAATGTCGTGCCGTTACTGCCGGCGGAATTCTATGAACGGGTACAGCAGGCACATGCGCTGATCCAGACCAGCGAGCCCCGGCTCTATGGGAACATCATTCTGCGCAAGGGTGTGATTTATCCGAAGGGATAGATCCGGTTCATGGTCAAAGGCCCCTCATCCGGCCTTCGGCCACCTTCTCCCCGCATGCGGGGAGAAGGAGATGGGCGCAACCGCAGCCTTCCTTCCCACACTTTACTCAGACGAGAATACAGGACTAATCCCCTCTCCCCGCCTGCGGGGAGAAGGTTAGGGTGAGGGGCAATATTCTCGGAACGATGTTACAACAATCTCTTCGCGATCCCTCAAATATCCCCCGCCGAAGGTCCCCAGACATCCGTCATGGCAAAACCTTCCGCCATCGGGTCGAAGGGATCGAGCGCCACCTGGCTCAAGCCAAAGGTGAAGCCGCGGCCGGTGATGGTCGGGATGACGGCCGGCTTGCCGGCAACTTCGGTCTCCGCCAGCAGGCCTACCTCGAACTCCGAACCGATGATCGAGCGGGATTTAAAGACATCGCCGACCTTGGCCTTGCCGCGGGCATGCAGCGCCGCCATATTGGCGGAATTGCCGGTGCCGCAGGGCGAACGGTCGGCGCGGCCGGGCCACATGGTCGTGCAGGTGCGGATCGCGCCATCGGCGTCGATATCGCGGAACATGACATAGGCGACGCCCGAAATCGCCGGGATTTCCGGATGGACCACGGTCATCGCCCGGTTGATCGCTTCCTTGAGGATCATGCCGGCCTGCACGAGGGCGGCTGCATTGGCCTTTTCGATCTTCAATCCGATCTGGCCGACATCGACGAGCGCATAGAAAATCCCGCCATAGCAGAGATCGAGCTTGATCCTGCCCCATTGCGGCGTCTCAAGCTCGACATCCAGCTCATGCACAAAGGACGGCACCATAGTCAGACGCACCTTTTCGCAGCGGCCGTCGCGGCAGGTCGCAGTCGCGCGCACGAGACCGGCGGCCGTATCGAGCGTGACGACGGTTTCAGGCTCCTTCATCTCGACAATGCCGGATTCGAGCAAAGCGGTGGTCACGCAGATGGAGTTCGAGCCGGAGCTTGCATGTGCCTGATCCGGCTGCAGGATGATGAAACCGGCATCGGCTTCAGGATGCTTAGCCGGCAACAGCAGGTTGACGGAGCCGATCGGCGCACCGCGCGGCTCCAGCACAAGGAAGCGCCGCAGTTCCTGACCCTTCGGATCCGTGTTCAGCCAATGCAGCTGCTCGGCAATGCTGTTGCCGGGGATTTTCGGGACGCCGCCGATGGCAACCTTGCCGATTTCACCTTCGCAGTGGACATCCAGCAGCTGGATCGTGCGCTTCCATCTCATTTCACAGGCTCCCATCGGACGTGTTGCGTCATGTCGCCGCCAACGCGGGCATTCTGGCGGGTGAACCGAGCGCCATGCACAGTTCTCTGATATATCAGATCGAGCGGCGTGGCTATGGCATTTTGCGGCGGCGCTGAAACACCTCCGCTGAGGGAGATGCCGCGAGAGCGCTATTGCTTCAATGCGTCGCCGACATTGTTGCCGGTCGCCTCGACGCTATCGCCGAGCGAGCCGACGGTATTGTTCGCCGACGCGCCGACACGACGCCATTGCTCGCCGTAATTCGCCCGCGTCCGAGGATCGAAAATGGCAATCGGGGCGCTGACGGCAGCACCCGCGACACTGCCGACGGTCTGGGCAGCACCCATAGCAACTGCGCCGACGGCATCGCCGATGCCGACATCGGAATCGGTGATCGTCTGGCCAGCAATCAGCCGCGCGCCGATCAGCTTCACCACTTCCGGGCTTTCGGCGAACTTGCCGTGATTGAGGCCATCGCCGGTCTTGAGCTTGGTGAGATCGAGCACGGTGATGCCCTGTTTTTCCAGCTCGCTGCGATAGGGCTCGGCCGTGGGATCGATCTGACCGAGGCGATCGATATTGCCGGAGATGCGCCTTGAGAGGGAAAGCGCGCGGTCATCCCGCGAGACGAACAGGGTGAAATGCGGCTTGTCCTTGCCGAGTGCGGCGAACTGCCGCCCGAAAACATCGACGTCGAGATCGGGCGACGCCAGGATGACGTTCTTGATCTTTGGCGCGACGCGGCCATTGCGGATCGCCATCTGCCGCAGCGATTCGACCGCGAGCCAGCTGCCCATCGAATGCGCCATGACAGTGATATCACCAACGGCAGGATCGGCCGCAACGCGACGCAACAATTCCTCAAGCGAGTCGCGGGAATAGTTGGTGCTCTCCTTGTCGTAGGCATAATCGAAAATGCTGGCGCGCGACGGCCAGGTGAACACGATCGGCGCGACGTCGGCGTGCGAATCGTGAACAATCTGCGCGAAGCGGTAGACGGCATCCTCGTAGCGGTTGTTGAAGCCATGCACGAAAATCAGCACACGCTTGTTTTTCGGCAGTTCCGCATGCACCCAGGCTCGCCCGTCCGCCTCCGTCGCCAAAGGCTTGACGGCCGTCGTGACGAAATTCTTCAACGGATCGCCTGGCAGACGGCTCGGCCACTGCACCTGACCGACCTTGCGATTGGCCTCCGGCGGAATGGAAACACTGACGGCATCCACCTTGAGCCCCGGCCCGCGCTCGCCGGAAAACAGAATGGCCGGGTCCTTGTCCGGCAGGCGTGTCGTCGCGACGAGGAGATCGACCTTGGATGTGCCAGGCACGTTTTCACTGATGGGCTGCATAACCCCGATGGGACGGCCGCATCCGGCCAGCGACAATGTGGCAACGACAGCTACAGTTCGGAAAAACAGCTTCCCCCATCGGTCCGAACCCGCCATGCGCTGCATCATGCAACCCTTCCTTACCGCCGTAACGTCGCGCCACTCTACGCATGCATGTCCACGGCGCAAGCGACTCCAGCGGTTCTTTGGCTCATGACGCAATGCTAATTCGCGACAGCATTGCAAAGGCGCAACGCAATCATCCAACACCGCTAACTGATGATCCGACTGGAAATAAAAAAAGAGCCCGATGCGGGAGGAGGATGCATCGGGCTCTTGATCCGGATTGGCAACTGGGAGGAGGAGGAGTGTTGCCAATCATTGAAGGAGCGCTGGGAGGAGGAGTGCGCTGCCTTCGAGGGAGTAGATATAATGTTCGCGACAGCATGAACAGATCATCTTTCGCATTGCAGCAATGCAATGAGCGCATTGCTTTCTCCGCAGATTCCAAAAATATCGCATAGCACCGGCATTTCCGAGGTTCCAACGCCTATTTTGCAGTCGTTATCGAGGTAAATCCTGAGATTCACGTGATCGTGATCGGCGTTTCTGCATGGGAAAGCACCCTCGCCGACGCTTGTCCGGTCAGCAACCGCCGACCGGACGAACGAATTTCGGCTTATGCGGCCTTGAAGGCTTTCTTGCCCTCGGCATCGAGCGCAGCAAACTCCTCGTCGGACAGAACGATATCGACCGCTGCGGTATTTTCCTCAAGATGCTTGACCTTGCCGGTTCCAGGGATCGGCAGCATTACGGGGCTGCGCTTCAGCACCCAGGCAAGTGCGATCTGGCTCGGAGCGGCATTGTGCTTCTTCGCGATGGTATCGAGCAGCGAGCCTTCCCTGGCAAGGTCGCCGGCGGCCAGCGGGAACCATGGGATGAAGCCGATGCCGTGCTTTTCGCAATAGTCGAGCACGTCTTCGCTGGTGCGATCGACCAGATTGTAACGGTTCTGCACCGTCACGACCTTGAAATGCTTCGATGCGGCTTCGATGTCGGCAACAGAGACTTCGCTCAAGCCTGCATGACGGATGATGCCGTCACTTAGCAACGATTTCACGGCGTCGAATTGCTCCGCCGCCGGTATCTTGGAATCGATGCGATGCAGTTGCCAGAGATCGATGCGATCGACGCCGAGGTTGCGCAGGCTCTTGTGCGCCTGCTGGATCAGATATTCAGGGCGACCCACGGGCACCCAGACATTCGGGCCGGTTCGGGTCAAACCGCCTTTGGTCGCGACCACGAGGCCGTGACCGTAGGGATGGAGAGCCTCCTTGATCAGACGTTCGGAAACATCCGGACCATAGGAATCGGCCGTATCGATGAAATTGATGCCGAGTTCCGGCAGGCGTCTCAGCGTACGGACGGCTTCGTCATGATCCTCTGGCTCACCCCAGATACCGGCGCCGGTAATGCGCATGGCGCCGAAACCGAGACGATGAACGGGAAGGTCACCGCCGATCTTGAACTGACCGGACTTGGCTGCGTCGAATTCTGACATGGTTATAGTCCCTTTTGCTGATCTGAAATGTGGCTGGCGTTTCCGGCATCCGAGGGGAGCCGAGATTCGAGGGGCAAATCGAGGGTTTCGCGAGGGAGAGATACAGTCGCGATCCGATACTAGATGGGTCTGCATCGCGGCATATGCAATGTATCGATACGCGATGCGTTGCGACCGATCAGGACGGTTTCCCTTAGTCTAGCCAGGTGCCGTCATGTACGCCGTTGCACCTGTTTGCCGAGATCGGCAAGCGTGGCCCAAAGCTCATCGAAGAGGTTACGAGCGAACTGCTCTACGGAAACATCCTGCGGAGATTGCATCCAGCGCTCGCTGCCGATGCGCAGCATCGTCACGACCGCCGCCGCAAGCATGCCAAGACGAAGACGCTCCTCCTCGCTGCCGCTGCCACGGGCAAACAGTGCATCCGCAAGCTTCTTCTCCAGCTTGGCATATTTGAGTTGGTCGCGTGCTTGAAGCGTCGGCGTATTGTGAATCAGGGCAGCCAGAGCAAGGCTCTGCGGATCGGCGATGGCAGCACGAAGGGCAGAATTAACAGCCCTCTCGATGACGTCGACGATCGAAACATCTTCGGGCTGCGCCGCGACCGCGCCGATCAGCTCGCGGGCAAAACCATCCTGCCAGGCGGTGACCACATCTTCTTTGCTGGGGAAATAATCGAAGAAGCTGCGCTTGGAAACATCGGCAGCTTCCGTGATGTCCTCGATGGTGGTGGCCTCGAAGCCACGCTCGAGGAACAGCCGCAAGGCGGCGGATTCGATGCGTTCGCGGGTTTGACGACGCTTGCGTTCGCGCCGGCCTTCCTTCACCGCGCTATCGACATCCGGCTTTTTCGCCATCCGCTACCCCCGGAACTCACTTCGGGCCGCCCCAAATCGGCCTTGCCGGCTTCCGGCGCCTAAGCGCTGATTCCGGCATTCTCTCCGGTGCTACGATATTTGGAGCCAGCAATCGAGAGCTCCAGAGGATTTTGCCGCGATATCCTGTAGACGCCGGCCGGCGGAATGTTGCGCACCGTACCGCCGATGCGCTTTGCCGTAAGCCCCAGGCTTTCAAGGATCGGTTTGTGCACCGGACAGCGCGGGCCGTAGGTGAACTGATAGAAAGCTCCTCCCGGCTTCATCGTTTCAAAGGCGCCACCGACAATGGCCACGACCTTGGAGGGCGGCATGGACAGCAGCGGCAGGCCGCTGATGACGGCGCCGAAAGGCGCGTCATCGAAAAGTCCGCATCGGCCGAGCTGCGCCGCATCCATATGCACCACCCGCGCCGCCGGAAAACGCTCCCGCAGGCGGACAGCGAACTCCTCGCCGAATTCGACGAGTGTCAGCGCACTTTCGGGGACGCCACGCGCCAGCAGCGCCCGCGTGAATACGCCGGTGCCCGGACCGAGTTCGAGGATCGGACCATCGAACGGCTCGATCTCCTGGGTCATCAGCCTTGCCAGCCTCTCACCGGAGGGCGCCACAGCCGCAACACGCAGGGGATCGCTGACCCAGGAGCGGAAGAACTGCACAAAATCAGCGCATGAGGTCTTTGTCGTCATTCCGCAAATCCAATCTTCGGTCACATAATTTTATGAGGGCCGAACAGCGTGGCAATTCGAAGGCATGCCACGCCATTAGACCGTCGAAAGCCATTGATATGCAAGCATCATCGCATATTTTGCGCTTACATATTTTCACTTATTGCAAACTTGCATTTAGTGTAGAAATCACCAGATACAATGGGCAATGCCAAAATCTCTTCACAGGAGCTCCGCAATGCCAGACTGGACAATAAAAGATATTCCGCCGCAGACGGGCCGCATCGCAGTCATTACAGGCGCCAACAGCGGTATAGGCTACGAAGCAGCAAAGGCTCTGGCAGGCGCCGGCGCAAAGGTCGTCATCGCCTCACGAAACGAGGCCAGAGCCAATGAGGCACTCGCCAAGATCCGTGCGGCGACACCGGGCGCAGACGTGACATTTGAAGCGCTTGATCTTGCCAGCCTCGATTCCGTCGCGCGCACGGCAACCCGCATTGCCGATAGACTGCCGCATATCGATCTGCTCATCAACAATGCCGGTGTCATGGCCATCCCGGACCGGCATGAGACCGAAGATGGTTTCGAAATGCAGATGGGCGCCAATTATATCGGCCATTTCGCCTGGACGATGCGGCTGCTGCCAAAGGTTTCTGCGGCGGAAAATCCGCGAGTGGTCACGGTCAGCAGCCTGGCGCATCGCAGCGGCAGGATCAATTTCGACGATCTGCAGTGGCGCAAGCGCTATCGTCCCTGGCCCGCCTATTGCCAATCGAAGCTGGCAACGCTGCTGTTCAGCCTGGAGCTCGATCGCATCGCCCGCGCCGAAGGCTGGAAGCTGAAAAGCGTTGCCGCTCATCCCGGCTATGCCGCGACCGGCCTGCAGACCACGGGTCCGCGCATGGGCCGTGATCGGGCCGGCAGTTTCGAAATCGCGACAAAATTGCTGGGGCCGCTTCTATCGCATACGGCAGCAGCCGGCGCCCTCCCGACCCTCTTTGCGGCCACCTCGCCTACGGCGGAAGGCGGCGCCATGTATGGTCCGAACGGTTTCTATGAGCTCAAAGGTCCGCCGGTGCGTGCCAAGATTGCCGCTCATGCCCGTGATCAGGCGATCTGGCGGCGGTTGTGGGACGTCTCCGAACAGTTGACCGGTTGAAGACACCCCTTCCCGCGACGGTCTGAAAAGAAATCCCTCTCCGCGAAACGGAGAGGGATTTCGATCTATTTCGCATTACGGGCTGACGCACTGGCGGCGCGGACCATTGGTCGGCTGATAGGTATTGTCCGATGCACGATAGGTCTTGTAGCGGCTTGCACACCAGCGGACATGCGCACTGCCGCGCGGCGGCTGCGAAACGGCTCCGCCAATGATCGCGCCAGCGGTGAAGGCGGCCATCGGATACCACCAGCCCCCATGGCGCCGGTAGCCCGGACGGTGATAGCGATAGCCGCGATGGCCATGCCAATAACCCGGGCGATGATGCGGACGGTAGTGAGGACGATAATGCGGACGGTGACGCCCGCGATAGTGCCTGTTGTTGTGGCGATATTGAACTTCGGTCAGGCCAGCGGGCTGATTGTCGGTCTGCTGGATTGCCGGCTGGATCAGCGGCTGAATCGGTGCAGCGGCCGCGGGGTCGAAAGACGCTACCGCAAGCAGGGCGCTCAGGGCAGTCACTGTTACGGTTGTCAGGAATCGTTTCACAGCTCTTCTCCTCCTATCGAGTCGTAATACTGATGAACAACGCGCAATGATTGAAAATCTTTCACAATATTATTGCTTGCGCAAGTACATGCTGCACGATAGGTATATAGATAGGAAGCCTATCTATCTAGATGTGAACGAGTCTATCGATGAGCAAAGCCGACCGTCATCACGGAATCGAGGAAGCCTACGCGCTGGCCGAGGTGTTGCGTCCTGCCCTCCATCGCCTGCATCGACAATTGCGGCGCGAGAGCGACGAGGCCGGACTGTCGCCGCTGCATGCCTTGTTGCTCGTCGCCATCATGCGCCAACCGGGCATCGGCGTCGCCGAATTGGCGCGGATGGAGAAGCTGCGCGGACCGACGATTTCAGGGCATGTGAAAGCCATGGAGCGGGATGGCCTCATCGCCCGTTCGGAACCGGACCCGAGCGACCGGCGCCGCAATGGTCTGGTGGCGACGGAGAAAGGTGAGGACATCATCCGCAGCCTGAAACGGCGGAGAACCGACTGGCTCGCCTCCGAACTCGCCAAACTGTCGCCGCAGCAGCGTGACGCCATTCGTGCCGCAATCGAACCGCTCATGGAGATCGGACAATGAATACCGCTCGCCCGAATGTTGTCCCACCATCCGCTCCGGCGACAGGCGACCCGCCCGATCGTCGCGAGATTCGCGCCGTCATCCTCGGACTGATGATCGTTCTCGGCCTCGGTGCCATAGACCAGAGCATCGTCGCGACCGCGCTGCCGCGTATCGTCAGCGATCTCGGCGGGCTGACGCACCTCTCCTGGGTGGTCAGCGCCTATGTGCTCGCCTCAACCAGCACCATGCCGCTCTACGGCAAGCTCAGCGACCAATATGGCCGGAAGCCGATGATCTATGCGGCGATCCTCATCTTCCTTCTCGGCTCTGTGCTGAGCGGCATGGCGCAGACGCTGCCGCAGCTCATCATATTCCGGGCGATCCAGGGCATCGGCGCCGGGGGATTGCTGCCGCTGGCCCAGATCATCATCGGCGATATCGTGCCGCCAGCCAGACGCGGCCGCAATCAAGGTTCGATCGCAGCCGTCTTCGCCATCTGCAGCGTCATCGGCCCGATCGCCGGTGGCGTCATCACCGATCTCCTGTCATGGCACTGGATCTTCTACGTCAACCTGCCGATCGGCGCCGTCGCGCTCGTTATGATCGGCCGGGCGCTGAAGCGGCCACATCAGGCGCGCAGCCGCCGCATCGACTATCTCGGCGCGGCGCTGCTGACCAGCTGTACGACCAGCTTCCTGCTGGTGCTGGCCCTCGGCGGCAATGAATGGGCCTGGAATTCGCCTGAGATTTTCGGGCTTTCCGCCCTTGCGTTCGTTCTCTTCGTCTTTTTCATTCTGCACATCCGGCGTGAACCAGAGCCGGTGCTGCCGCCCGATCTCTTCCGCAACCGGCTCTTCGTCGTCGCCTGCACCGTGCTCGCCCTGACCTTCATGGGAATGCTGGGCGCAAGCCTCTTCTTTCCGCTGTTCTTTCAGATGGTCATGGGGGTCAGCCCATCGCATTCCGGCCTGCTCACCGGCCCGCTGATGATCGGCGTCGTCATCTCCTCCATGGTCAACGGGCGGGTGCTGCTGCATCGCTTCGGGCGCTACAAGCCGGCGCAGCTCTGCGGTCTCAGCCTCGCAACCGCCGCCTTCGCCGTGCTCGCCTGGGCGGCCGCCACCAGCCAGGGCTTCTGGATCATCGAGCCGACGGTCTTTGCGCTCGGCCTCGGTCTTGGCCTCGTCATGCCCACAATGACGATCGCGGTGCAGAATGCCCTGCCCCTAGCCCATCGCGGCGTGGGGACGGCGACGCTCGCCTTCTTCCGCTCGCTTGGCGGCCTTATCGGCGTTACCGGCTCCGGCGCCATCCTTGCCTATCGCGTTCAGAACGCTGGCGGCGCGCTGGATGGGATGCATGTATCGTCCTTGACCGAGGCTGGCATGAAACAGCTCGCTACGGTCTCTCCCGAGGCTCATGCCGCCGCGATAGCACTCTATCGTCACGCGATCGCCATGACCTTCGCAACGGGAACAGCCATCGTGGCGCTGGCGCTGATCGTGCTGTTGTTTCTGCCGGAATTGCCGCTGAAGATGGAGCATGGGCTGGAAAAGGCACGCCCAAGCTGAGCTGCGCACAATATGGCCACGGAAGCAGTAGTCCGGCGTCCCCATGCTTATTCGCAGGGACGCCCGCTTCGCTGGGTTCTGAAGAGTGCGTCAACTCTGCAGCTTACGCTGAGCTTCCGCTTTGCCGTCCTCGGGCAGGTCCATGTTGTGCATGACGGCGATCGACCAGACATCGTGTTCGCGCACGATCACCATGTTGATCAGCCCATGGCGTTCAGGCCATTCATTCCCTTGCGGATCGCGCGCGCCCGTCATGCTCCAGTGAATGTCGAGTGCGGCAACATCGGAGCGGATAGGACGCATTTGGGTTTTGGTGGCTTTGAGCTGACTGTCCTTGAACATCGTCTCGAATATGGGCCTATGAAACTGCTCGATCGATGATCGGCCCGTTGCCTTCATTCCAAATACGTTCGTGAAATCGGCGTCTTGCGCAAATATCGCGGAAAAGGCGCTGGCATCGTGGCTATTCCATGCGGCAACGAACGCATCAACGATTTGTTGCGCGGCCTGTCCAACGTCCGGATGCAGTGACATCTCACACTCCCTCCTTTAGTATGAATACCATACTATATGGCAACCGGACTTATTTGGAAATATGGTAACACCCTACACGCAATCACTTCTGCTCTACGCCTACCAGGCTTCCGCACAGGCGCTCATCCAGACACTGCACGAGCGCGGTCATCCAGCCATCAGACCGAAGCATGGCGCAGTCTTTGCCAATATTGATGAAGAAGGAACCAGAGCCAGCCTACTTGCCGAAAGGGCGGGCATGGGCAAGGCCGCAATGGGCGAACTGATCGATGACTTGGAACGTCTTGGCTATGTCAAGCGGGTGCCGGTTCCTACGGACAGGCGCGCCAAGCTCGTCACCGCCAGGCCGGAGGCGCGGCAGGTGATGCAAATCGTTCACGAATTTAACGACGGGATCGAACGGCAATATCGTGAGCTGTTGGGAGAGCAAGCCTATCAGATATTGCGCACCGCCCTGCGGACCATCGCGGCAAAGGAGGACATACAGCCCAGAATTCGTTAAGGCAAAGAAGCAGGCAGATATTCAGGCGGCGCAACATCGCTGACAGCGCCGACCGCGCAGCGGCATGGACATCACAGGCTATTGCGAATGCTTGCGCAGGTCGAAGCTAAGACATGTCGCGCAGAAGTGTTCGGCGGCTTTGCTGCAGCGACTGCGCAATATCAAAGACCCAACGCGCGAGAAGCGAATCTCAAGGATCGCGATACGCTTTAGATAAGAAGATGCCAAGCTTGTTCTGGAATAGTGAAAAAATGGCGCACCCGAAGAGATTCGAACTCCTGACCCCCAGATTCGTAGTCTGGTGCTCTATCCAGCTGAGCTACGGGTGCGTGGCCGAAACGGAAGAAACCGTTGGCGTGGGCGGTTCTCTAAAGCCTCCCTTGAGGGAATGCAAGTGGATTTCTGAAAAAGATCGCGATTTTCGTGCATATTGACGCCAAGCAGCTGAAAACAATCAGTTTTCTTGGAGGCTTCTGCTGCGGTAGTCATCGAGGGATACCGGGCGGTCGGGAATTTCGATGCGAAACTGCGTGCCGGCCGCCGGTTTTTCGACGAGCGCAATGGTGCCGCCATGGGCAAGGACGAGTTCACGGGCGATTGCCAGGCCAAGGCCGGTGCCGCCCGAGCGGGCTGAACCACGGAAAGCCGTGAACAGGTTCTCTCGCGCCTTTTGCGGCATGCCCGGCCCCGTATCGTCGACGGTAATGCTGACGACACTGCCGATTCGATGCGCCGAAACCGTGATCCGCCTGACGCTGTCGGGCTCCGCCTCGCCGAAAGCGATCAGCGCCTGATGGGCGTTGCGGCAGAGATTATGAATGACGCGGAACAGCTGCTCGCTGTCGGCATCGACCTCCAGGTCGGGGCTGAGCTGTTCGATGAACTCGATGCCGCTATCCGGATCGATCGCCAGAATATCGCGGACCTCCTCGACAAGCTCGAATATGCGAATCTTGCGCCGGCGCGGCGCCGATTCGGAGGTCTGGCCAAAGGAAAGAACTTCGGTCGTATAGCCGACGGCACGATCGATGGTGCGCAGCAGCTTCGGGGCGAAGCGCTTGACCATCGGGTCATCGACATCGACCAGGCGGTCCGACATCAGCTGCGCGGCCGAGAGAATATTGCGCATGTCATGGTTGATCTTCGACACGGCGAGGCCGAGGGCGGCAAGATTTTTCTGTTGCTTCAGCGTCTTCTGCAGCTGCGATTGCATCGAGGCCAAATGGCGTCCGGCAACAGCAAGCTCATCGCCGCCCTTATCGGGAACGAGAACGCGACCGGGATCCTCCGGATCATCGGAATAGGCCTGCATGCTGTCCGTCAGCCGGCGAATGGGCCGGATCATCATGCGGTTGATCGCAAAGAAGATCAGCGTTGCGGTGAACAGCGAGATGAGGATGGACACGAAGAAGACGCTGGTCGAATAGGCAAGCATCGCATTGCGGAGACGTGTATCCTTCAGCACAACCTCGATACCGGTGTTGGCATCGCCGCCGACAGGGCCGAAAACGCGGATGATGCGATTGCCGCCGAACAGCAGCGTATCGAGCGCATCCTTGATGGCGGTGAGCTGCGACACGTCGCTGAGATCGTATTTCTCATCGACGGAGGCTGGCATCTCGGCCGTCGCCAGCAAGCGCGACGTGCCGTCCTTGCGCAGGACGATGGCCCGCGTGCCAGTCGCCATCAGCGTCTCCTTTTGCAGAGCACGCGGCAACTCGGCCGGCTGCAGGCCGTCGATGACGATGGCGGCGGCAGCGGCGGTGTTCAGCCGATCCTCCAGCCATCGCAGCCGCATATTGGCGACCGACGGCACGAAGATCAGCACTTCCGCCAACGAAATGAAAACGACGGTGAGAATGAGAAGCTTGCCGGAGAGGCCGCCGAAAATGCCTGTGGGACGGCAAAGCTGGGACAGGCGGCTTTTTTCAACCTTGCCGTCCTTTACGGCACCCTTGTCCTGCCCACTGTCCATTTCAATTGTCCCGCTTCGCCGCAAAGCGATCTGATGCGACCTGATCGAAACTAGATAATAGGCGATTGTCGGCTTTTTTCCAATCGGCTCCGGATTTTGACGCAAGACGAAGGCCGGCAACGACGCCCAAGCGCCGCAGCCAGCCTCATATCGGTGAGATCAGATCGGCAGGATCAGAACTCTTCCCAGCCCTGCGCAGCGGCAGCCGGAGCAAGCGCTCCTCCGCCAAATGCAGTCGCGACCCTGTCGATCATGCGCCGGGCCGGCGAAGCAGCCGGGCGATGCGTCTCGGGGCGCGCTGGAACGGGAGCGGAAACATTGGCTGCGTCGACCTTGAAGCGCGAAACGAGGTGGACAAGCCCATCCGCCTCGGCTGCCAATCGATGGGTCGCGGCGGAAGTCTCCTCGACCATGGCGGCGTTGCGCTGTGTGACTTCGTCCATCTGGTTGACGGCGTTGTTGACCTCGGACAGGCCAGTAGCCTGCTCGCGCGCCGCCGTTGCGATCGAGTGTATGTGGTCGTTGATCTTGAGGACACGCGCTTCGATGGACGACAGCGCCTCGCCGGTCGCCTGCACAAGCTTGACGCCGATCTGCACCTCGCCACCGGACTTACCGATCAAGGCCTTGATATCCTTGGCAGCTGTTGCGGAGCGCTGCGCAAGCTCGCGTACTTCCTGGGCAACTACCGCGAAGCCCTTGCCTGCCTCGCCGGCACGTGCGGCCTCGACGCCCGCATTCAATGCCAGAAGATTGGTCTGGAAGGCGATATCGTCGATCACGCCGATGATCTGGCTGATCTCGCCCGATGCCTGCTCGATGCGTCCCATGGCGTCGATGGCATTGCGAACGACCGTGCCGGAACGGGCCGCATCGTCCTTGGCCTCGCTCACCATGACACTGGCTTCGCGCGCCCGCTCCGTGGAATTCTGCACGACGGAGGTGATCTGATCGAGCGCCGCCGAGGTCTCCTCCAGGGCGGCCGCCTGCTGTTCGGTGCGCTTGGAGAGGTCGTCGCTGGCGTGGCGGAGCTCGTTGGTGTTGGAGTTGATCGAACCAGTGGTCGCGCGTACCTCGCTCATGGTGCTCTTCAGCGTCGCAAGCGTCGTATTGACGTTCTGCTGCAGCTCGGCAAAGGCGCCCTGGAATTCGCCCTTCATCGCCTGGGTCAGATCTCCGTCAGCCAGGCTTGCAATGACGCGGCGGACCTCGCCGATTCCCGTGTCGACGCTGATCAGGAGCTCGTTGACGTTGCGCGCGAAGCGGTTGAGATTGACGTCACCGTAGTCCTTCTCGATGCGCTGGCTGAAATCGCCGGCTGCCGCGGCAGAAACTGCGAGAGACATGCTCGATTGAAGCTCGTCGCTCTTGGCGCGCATGGCTGTTTCTTCGGCATTCATGCGGCGCACGGCATTGCCGTTTTCCTTGAAGACGTCGACGGCCGCGGCCATCTCGCCGATTTCGTCCCGGCGGCCGGCAAACGGCACCTCGATATCGAACTGGCCGTTGGCGACATTCTTTATCGCATCCGTCACCTTGCGGATCGGGCGGCTCAGGTGGACGGTTCCGATATAGGCTCCGAGGCCGACGCCCGCCACGATACCGGCAATCATGATGCCGAGGACGACCCACAAGACGTTGCTATGAAAAGCTGCAATCTCGGCTTCGGCTTTCGCCAGCTCCGCCTTGTCGGTCTGGACGATCGCATCGATCTCGGCCTGGAAAGCCTTGCGGTTGGCGCGGTTCGCCTCGTTGTTGCCCTGCTTGCCGGCGGCGTCCGGGCCATCGGTCACGCCGAGCCTGGCCGTTTCCGTGCGAAAGACGCGGAACTCCTGGGCGCGGGCCTGCAGCTTGGTGAATTCGGGCTTCTGCGTCTCCGGCACCAGAGGCGCCCAGCTCGTCAGCACCTTGTCGATTTCGTCGAGATCGGCCATCAGCCCATCGGCAAAGGGTTTGGAATCCTTTGCCGCGGCAGCGGCATAGATGCCGCGCGCCTCCATGACCACTGCGGTCACGTAGCGATTCAGGCGCTCGCCCATGTAAGCGCGGCTCGCCGTCTGCTCATAGCTCTGTAATTTCTGGTCATATTGATGCAATGCATAGAGGGCAGTGGCGCCAATCAGAAGCGCCGCCCCGGCCATGACAGATACAAGCAGATTTATTTTGCCGCGAATTTTCACAATACCCCTCCGGCGCAGATCCCATCCCCCATAAATCGATGGGTTTTACGACATAGAGCTAGATATCGGCTAAAATCATTAACGTTATATTGAAGTATTTTAAATCTAAACGTACGGCATTCCTAACTATACTTTCCATATATTTTAGAATATCCTCAATCTATATTTAAAGTTGCGCACACATTCCGGCGAGCATTGCCGCCCAAGCACGTTGCCGCGGCCGATTGGCGCGAATTTGCCTGATTTCGAGGAATCTGCGCTCCTATAATTGACTTCCGGGGCCTTGATCCGTATAAGCCCGCGCACGTCCGGTCATGGAGCCTGCTTTTGCGGGCCAAGTCCGTTCGCCATAATCAACAACGCTCCTTGCTATTCAAAGCAAAGCTCAAGAAGGGCCGCACTCCGCGGTGTTTAAATAAATGAAGCGTACCTACCAACCATCCAAGCTTGTCCGCAAGCGTCGTCACGGCTTCCGTGCGCGTATGGCCACCAAGGGCGGCCGTGCGGTTCTTTCCGCTCGCCGTAACCGCGGCCGCAAGCGTCTTTCGGCCTAAGGGCCGAAGTGCCCGATAATCCAGGATGGCGGGCAAATTGACGAATGAACGACCCAAAAAGACTGTCGGGCGGCTGAAAAGCCGGCCGCAGTTTCTTGCAGTCCGCGAAGGCGAGAAGCGCAGAGGCAGCTTCTTTCTCATCGAAATGCTGGATCGCAAGACCGCCGACGCCGAACCCCGCGTCGGTTTTACCGTCACCAAAAAACATGGCAACGCGGTGGAGCGCAACCGCATGCGGCGCAGGCTGAAAGAAGCCGTGCGGCTTCACGCCGGATTTGCAATGCAGCCCGGACACGACTATGTGGTTGTCGCGCGACGCGAGGTGCTGACCGCGCCTTTCGAAAAACTGGCGAGCGAACTCGTAAGCCGCATCGAAACCAGGCCGAAACACCGGCGGTCGGAAAAGGACCGCTCCAGGAAAGTATGATGGAAAACAACCGCAATTACTTCATTGCAATTGCACTGTCTGTGCTGATTGTTCTCGGCTGGCAGTTTTTCTACATGAACCCGCGCCTTGAAGCGCAGCGTCAGGCCGAGCAAGCCGCCAAGCAGCACCAGCAGGCGCAGCAGGCCCAGACGACGCAGCCAGCTCCCGCGGGCACTGCGGTCAACGGTTCGCTGCCGGCGAATGGCCAGACGACCTCGGCGGTCCTCACCCGTGACCAGTCCGTCGAAAAGACCGCATCCGCGCGCATTGTCATCGATACGCCGGCCCTTGCCGGCTCCATCAACCTGGAAGGCGCTCGCCTCGACGATCTCCGTCTGAAGGCCTATCACGAGACGGTCGACAAGAGCAGCCCGATCATCACCCTGTTCAGCCCGGCCGACACCAAGGACGGCTATTTCACCGAACTCGGCTATGTTGGCAGCGATGCGACCGGCGCAGTCCCAGGCCCTTCGACCCTGTGGAAGCTCACGAGCGGCGACAAGCTGACCGACAAGACGCCGGTGACACTGTCCTACACCAATGACAAGGGCATCACCTTCAGCCGCACGATCTCCGTCGACGATCGCTATATGTTCACGATCACCGACAAGATCGCCAACGCCAGCCAGGCGCCGATTGCGCTGTCGAGCTATGGCCGCGTCACCCGCTACAACAAGCCCGAGACGCCTTCCGCCTACGTCCTGCATGAAGGCTTCATCGGCGTTATCGGCGATGACGGCCTGATCGAGACCAAATATGCGTCTACCGAAAAGGAAGCCACGACGCCCGCCAAGGCGACCGGCGGCTGGCTCGGCATGACGGACAAGTATTGGGCTGCAACCATCGTGCCGCCGCAGTCGACCGCTTATGACGCCCGCTTCTCGCACTTCGCGGATGGCACGCCGCGTTATCAGGCAGACTACAAGCAGGATGCGATCACGGTAGCCCCCGGCCAGTCGATTGACCTGAAGAACCTCGTCTTCGCCGGCGCCAAGGAAGTTCCGGTCATCGACCGCTATGAGACCAGCTATTCGATCCCGCGCTTCGACCGCCTGATCGACTGGGGTTGGTTCTATTTCATCACCAAGCCGATGTTCAAGCTGATGGATTTCTTCTTCCGCTACTTCGGCAATTTCGGCGTCGCCATCCTCTGCACGACCATCGTCGTCAAGGCGCTCTTCTTCCCGCTCGCCAGCCGGCAGTATGCCTCCATGGCGAACATGAAGCGCGTGCAGCCGAAGATGGAGGAGCTGAAGGCCAAATTCGGCGACGACCGCATGGCCCTGCAGCAGGCGACCATGCAGCTCTACAAGGAAGAGAAGATCAATCCGATCGCGGGTTGCTGGCCGGTGCTCTTGCAGATCCCGATCTTTTTCTCGCTCTACAAGGTGATCTACATCACCATCGAGATGCGCCATGCGCCGTTCTTCGGCTGGATCCAGGATCTTTCGGCTCCGGACCCGACCTCGATCGTCAACCTGTTCGGCCTGCTGCCGTTCGCGGCTCCGACCTTCCTGCATCTCGGCGTCTGGCCGCTGATCATGGGCGTCACCATGTTCCTGCAGATGCGCATGAACCCGACGCCTCCCGATCCGACCCAGGCGATGATCTTCAACTGGATGCCGCTGGTATTCATGTTCATGCTGGCAAGCTTCCCGGCCGGACTCGTGATCTACTGGGCCTGGAACAACACGCTCTCGGTCATCCAGCAGTCGATTATCATGAAGCGCCACGGCGTGAAGGTGGAGCTCTTCGACAATCTGAAGGGCCTCTTCAAACGAAAACCGGCACCATCGAAATGACGACAAAAGCCCTGCTTCGGTGGGGCTTTTCTTTATCCAGCGGCAGGTGCGATCGACGCCACCCCCAGCACCGATGCGCCGCCCATAATGGTCATCGCAATGCTGCGATCGAAGATAGCGCAACGATGGAAAGCCCGCCGAGAGCGGCCGTGACGGCGAGTGACGGCGTGATGCCGATGTTCTCCATCGCAAAGGCCAGAGCGAACGGGGCAAGAGCTGAAAGGATCAGCCGCGCCGCCATCATCTTCCCCTGAAGCTTCCCGTAGCCGTCACTGCCGAAAAGATGCAGAGGCAGCGTCCCGGTGACGATGCTGAGGAGGCCGTTGCCCATGCCGAAGATTATCGCGAAGGCCATTGCGCCGGGCACGGAGGGAGCCGAAAGCAGAAGCACCAGCAGCCCGCCCGGAATCAGCGTCGAAGCGATCACGGCCAGATGGAGTGCTGGCAGGTTCTTGCCGAACATCATATTGGTGAGGCGGCTGCCGACCTGCGATGGGCCGAAGAGCGTCCCTACGAGAACCGCGGTCGCACTAAGACCAAGGCCGGACAGCAGCGGCACCAGATGCACCAGAACGGCCGAACTGACCAGCGACATCAGCGAAAAACCCGTAACCATGATTGCAAAGCCAAGGCGACGGCGAGCAGGTGGCAACACACCCTCGACGCGAGGGGCTACGGTCGCTGCCTTCGACCCGTGCGTGGTTCCCTGACGCGACAACCAGGCGTGGATTGGCAGGCAGATACAGAGGTTGAGCACGGCGAAAGCCAAATAGACGTTCTGCCATGTGAGATGCGCATGAAGTGCCGTGGTCATCGGCCAGAAGATTGTCGAGGCGAATCCGCCGATCAGCGTCAGATAGGTAATACTGCGGGAGGCGACCTGCGGTCGGATTTGCACGAGCAGCGCAAAGGCCGCGCCATACTGGACCAGGTTGGCGGAAGCTTCGATCGCAACAAGTGCAGCGACATAGGCTGCCTTGTTGGGCGCAAAGGCACAGGCGGCCAGGGCGACAGCCGCCATGAGGGAGCCGATCGTCATCACCCGGGCGGCGCCGAGCCTGTCGAAAAGCACGCCGAGCCACGGTGCGGTGAGGCCGCCGATCAGAAGCGCGACCGACAGCGCACCGAAAACCCATTCACTCGACCACGCGAACTGCGCGACCATATCGGGCGCGAGGATGCTGAAGCTGTAGTAGAGAGTGCCGTACCCGATGATCTGCGTGATGCCGAGCGCAAGCACTGCAAGAAGAGGCACCCGTTCAGACAAGGCGTTTGCCGTCAGCATCGAGAACCTGTTCGCCATCTTCCTTGGCGAACGGGCCTTTATGCGTATCGGGCAGGATATCCAGGACGACTTCCGAAGGCCGGGCCAGACGCGTGCCCATGGGCGTGACGACGAACGGGCGGTTGATCAGGATCGGATCCTTCAACATGGCATCGAGCAACTGGGCATCGGTCAGGTCCGGATTGTCGAGGCCGAGTTCGGCATAGGGCGTGCCGTTTTGGCGGATCGCCTGCCGGACAGTCAAACCCGCATCGGCTATCATCTTGATGAGATCATCGCGACTTGGGGGATTGCTCAGATATTCGATGACGGTGGGCTCGATGCCGGCATTACGGATCATCGCCAGCGTGTTGCGCGAGGTGCCGCAGTCTGGATTGTGGTAGATCGTGACATCCATGGTCATGGGGCAAGTTCCGTTTCAGCGAGAGTTTGAGGATTGCGGGCTTCCATCAGCAGCCAGCTCGCGAGCAACACCGCCAGCAATGCGCCGAGGATTTCCGCGACGATGAAACCCGGCAGATCGACAGGACGGATGCCGGCGAAGGTGTTCGTCAGCGAGCGGGCGATTGCGACAGCCGGATTGGCGAAAGAGGTGGAAGCGGTGAACCAGTAGGCAGCCGTGATGTAGAGGCCGACCAGCCATGCCACGGCGTCGGCGCGAAACCGCAGGCCGGCGAGGATGACGAAGACAAGGCCGAAGGTGGCCGTCACCTCGGCCAGCCATTGCGCGCCGCCGCTGCGAATGGTGATCGAGGCCTGCAGCAACGGCAGTTCGAACATGGCATGCGCAAGGATCGTTCCGAAAATCCCGCCAAGGATCTGGGCGACGACATAGCCCAAAGCCGACATCGCGGTGAGTTCGCGCCGTATCGCAAAGACCAGCGATACGGCCGGGTTGAAGTGAGCGCCGGATATCGGCCCCAGGACGGTGATCAGCACGACGAGGATCGCACCCGTAGGCAGCGTATTGGTGAGCAGCGCAAGCGCCGTATCGGTCGTCAGCCTGTCCGCCATGATGCCCGAACCGACCACCGTCGTGACCAGAAGACCCGTGCCCAAGGCCTCAGAGACAAGACGGCGCGAAAGCGGAAAAGATGTCATGGTTTCAGGCCCGAGATCAGCATATTCATGGAACGTTTCTCGCAGCTGGTGCGCAGCAGGCAGCGACTTGCGTCGCCGGCGCGCAGACCTCCGGGTGCCCCGCGCAACAGTCCTCCATCAGGAAGCGGACGAGACCTCCGAGCACATGGTAGTTGGCGGTGTAGACGATAGAGCGGGATTCCCGTTGCTGGCCAATGAGGCCGGCCCGCTCCAGTTCCTTCAGATGGAATGAGACATTCGAGGGCGATACGCCGAGCTTCTCCGCAATCGCGCCCGCAGCCATGCCGTCAGGTCCAGCAACGACGAGCATGCGGACGATCTGCAGGCGGGTCTCCTGAGAGAGAGCGCCGAACGAAGCGAGGGCTTGACCTTCATCCATATTTCAATAATCCTTGAAATGTTGAAATATGGAGTACCTCAAATGAATGCGATCGACAAGACCCCAGCTTCGGATATCAGCATCGGCTTTCTGCTTGAGACCTTGGCCGCTTCCCACGATCTGCCCCTTGTATTCCGCTATAACGGACGGCCGGTGAGGCCAGGCTATCATGTCACAGAAGTCAAAGCCGGGCAGTTTTCGGCACTGGACTGCGGGGCCAATCCGGAAACATGGGCGGAGATTTTCGTGCAGCTTTGGGATATCGATGAAGGCAACCGCACGCATATGCCAGCGGGCAAATTCGCCGCTATCATCCGCAAAGTTTCCGAGCACGTCCAGCTCGACGGTTCCGCAAGGCTGACCTTTGAGGTAAGCGACGGGGTGCAGCCGATGCAGCTCTACTGCGCATCGACTCCCGCTATCGGTAACGGTGCGGTGCATGTCAACCTCATTCCCCGCGCAGCTAGCTGCAAGCCACGTGACCGGTGGCTGGTCGCTCAAGCGGCCGCTTGCTGTGGCCCAGCAAATGCCGTCACGTGTTGCGGTTAGCCATTACCGACTCTTTGAGGCGGCATCGAAGCCCGGCGGCACGAAGCCAAATGCCGATCCAAACTTGACTTTCGCGGATAAAACCTCGAAGCCAATCCACTCATTCAAGCAAAAGACTGAGTAAATGGCAGATCAGACGACAAAAGACGACAAGCCGCTTTTCGGGCGTCCGTGGATTTTCATCCGCGGCGTGCCGTCGATGAAATTTCTGCCGCCGGAAGGGCCGCCGGAAATTGCCTTTGCCGGCCGCTCCAATGTCGGCAAGTCGTCGCTGATCAATGCCCTGGTCGGGCATAAGGGCCTGGCGCGTACCTCGAATACGCCGGGGCGCACGCAGGAGCTCAACTATTTCGTTCCCGACGGCTTTTCCGGCGAGGGCGGCGATCTGCCGCCGATGGCTCTGGTCGATATGCCGGGCTACGGCTATGCCGAAGCGCCGAAGGATCAGGTCGACGCCTGGACGAAGCTAGTCTTCGACTATCTGCGCGGGCGCACGACGCTGAAGCGCGTCTATGTGCTGATCGACAGCCGCCACGGTATCAAGAAGAACGATGCGGAGGTCCTGGACCTTCTCGACAAAGCTGCCGTTTCCTATCAGATCGTGCTGACCAAGACCGACAAGATCAAGGAAGCAGGCATACCGAAGCTGCTAGCCGATACCGCTGAAAAAATCCGCAAGCGCCCCGCCGCTTATCCCGGCATCCTCGCCACCTCATCGGAAAAAGGCGCTGGCCTTCAGGAATTGCGCGAGGCCATTGGCCTGACGGTCGGCATCCAGGTCTGAAGACCGACCGGTCGAATGAGGCCGCCGCCCCCGACCCCGCATAAGGCGACGGCGACCGTGTTGCCGCTAAGGATTACATCTTCGGCAACAACACCTTGTCGACGACATGAATCACACCGTTCGACTGCTTGACGTCGGCGATGCGGATATGGGCAATGCCGCCGGCTTCGTCGGTCAACGTCAGCTTGCCGCCCTTGTCCACGGCCTTGATCGTGCAGCCGCCGACCGTCTTCAGATCGTATTCGCCGCCCTTGCTCATTGCCCATTTCTTGATGGCGGCGGCCATGTCATCACCGGCGACGACGTGGCAGGTCAGCACCTTGACCAGCTTCTCCTTGTTCTCAGGCCTCAGCAGGGTTTCGACCGTGCCTGCTGGCAGCTGCTTGAACGCTTCATTGGTCGGAGCAAAGACGGTGAATGGGCCTTTGCCTTCGAGGGTATCGACGAGGCCGGCCGCCTTGACGGCTGCGACCAGGGTCGTGTGATCCTTGGAATTGACGGCATTCTGGATGATGTTCTTGCTGGCATACATCGCAGCACCGCCCACCATCGGGTCCTTGGCATAGGCTAGGCTGCTTGCGGCCGACAGGATTGCGGCAGCGGCGGCAATGCGAAACACAGTCTTGATCATAACGTACCTCTTCCTCTCTGGTGCCCCGATCAGGCGGGGTCGGAAGAAGATACGGAGCATGCTGTCAGAGAGTTTCAGCCGCGATCGTTTTTCGGGAGGCGAAATTCCTCAGGGCAAATGGATCGTGCCGGAAGCAACCACATCGCCCGTTGGTTTGCCGGTCGGCGAGCCGCCAAAGGGCTCGACACTGACGGCGATGATGGCGCCTTCAGTCAATTTGGCGTGAAGCTCCGGCGACAAGACGATTTCGCCATCGCCGGTCGGTGGCAGTATGCCCAGCGCCTCGGCGGGATCGCTGCCGCGAATCAGCCAGAGCTCCAGCGATTTCTCCTCGGGTTTGCCGGCGGCGACCGGCGTAATTTTCAGGCGCCCATTGGCGACGTCGTAATTGGCGAGGAGATTGAAGGGACTGTTCTGGCCGGAAAGGGATGCGGTGAGCTGCTTGCCCGGGCTCGTGCGCAAGCCGCCTTCATTCGTGATGGCGAAGACGAGTACGCCGGCCGCCAAGAACAGCGAGCCGAAGGCGACCGAGCGCCACAGCATCAGCGAATTCCAGAGATGGGCGCCGAACGCCGCTTCGCCGAAAATCCGCTTTTCGATCTTCGGAAATACGGCGGCCGCAGGCGTCACCGCCTCATATTCCTCGTTGAATTCCGAGAGATTCTGCTCCCAGCGGCTGACGATTGCGGCGAACTGCCGGTCGCTGCGCATGCGGCGCTCGACCTTCTGCCGGTCTTCCAGGGAAAGCACGCCAAGCACATATTCTCCGGCCAGGACTTCATCGCGGGAGCGGCCTCCCTTGCTTTGATCGGGCGTACTCATCGGTCCATGCACTCTCTCAGTCTGATTAGGCTTCGGCGCAGCCAGGTGCGCATAGTATTCAATGGCACAGCGTGTTGGTCGGCGAGCTGCTGGTAGCTCAAGCCCTCGACATAGGCGCTGCGAACAGCCCGCGCACGATCAGCTTCCAACTCTTCCATGCACCTGTCAATCCGCCTTCCCTCTCCCTTCACGATTGCTTGCTCTTCGGGGCCGGGTTCCAGGTCGGCGAGATCGTAAGCGCTGTCTATTTCGTCAGCTACGGGCTTGCGGGCACGGACGAAATCGATGGCGCGATTGCGCGCGATCGTCATCAGCCAGGCCATTGCCGGCCCTTCCGCAACAGCAAATTGCTCGGCCCGCTGCCAGACCTTGATATAGACCTCCTGCAAAACCTCTTCAGCATCCGCCTTGTTGCCAACGATGCGCAGGCAAACACCGAGAAGTTTCGGGCTGGTACGCTTGTAGAGTACGGCAAAGGCTTTCTGGTCGCGCATGGCAATGCGGCCGATTAGCGCTTCCGTCTCCTCGCTCGCCATCCAAATCCCCGGGGTACAAACGCCTGCACCATCTTTAGAAGAAAACTCCGCTTCGGCAAACGCATCCGCACCATCAATTTCGGCGACGCTAATGTGACATAGCGTCAACGAAAGTGCAGTGCGATCTTTCAGATGCACTTTTCGCGCTGTAGGTCTTTGATTTTTCGCATATCGTTGTCGCAAAACCGCTGAACACCTTTGCGCGACATGCTTTAATCCCGAGATCATTATTCCCTCTGTCAAAAACTTGAGATAAAAGGCCGCGATCAATTTCGAAGGGTGCACCATGTCCGAAGCCCAAAGCGAACTCCAAGCCAACCTGCTCGCACAGGCGTTGCCCTATATGCAGCGTTACGAAAACAAGACCATCGTCGTGAAATATGGTGGTCATGCCATGGGCAATGTCGAACTTGGCAAGGCCTTTGCGGCCGATATCGCGCTCCTGAAGCAGTCCGGCGTCAATCCGATCGTCGTCCATGGCGGCGGCCCGCAGATCGGTGCCATGCTGACAAAGATGGGAATCGAATCGAAGTTCGAAGGCGGGCTGCGCGTCACCGACCAGAAGACGGTCGAGATCGTCGAAATGGTGCTCGCCGGCTCGATCAACAAGGAAATCGTCGCGCTGATCAACCAAACCGGCGAATGGGCGATCGGCCTTTGCGGCAAGGACGGTAACATGGTCTTCGCCGAAAAGGCGCGCAAGACCATCAAGGACCCCGATTCCAACATCGAACGCGTACTCGATCTCGGTTTCGTCGGCGAAGTGGTCGAAGTCGATCGCACGCTGCTCGATCTGCTTGCCAAGTCCGAGATGATTCCGGTCATTGCCCCGGTCGCCCCCGGCCGCGACGGCGCGACCTATAACATCAACGCCGATACCTTTGCCGGCGCGATCGCCGGTGCGCTCAGTGCCACGCGCCTGCTTTTCCTCACGGATGTTCCCGGCGTCCTCGACAAGCAGGGCCAGCTCATCAAGGAATTGTCCGTCGCCCAGGCCCATGCGCTGATTGCCGACGGCACGATTTCCGGCGGCATGATTCCGAAGGTCGAAACCTGCATCGACGCCATCAAGGCCGGTGTTCAGGGCGTCGTTATCCTCAACGGCAAGACGGCCCATTCCGTGCTGCTCGAGATCTTCACCGAGCGCGGTGCGGGCACGTTGATCGTTCCCTGATAGGGCACACTCATTGAGAAAATTCAGGCGCTCTGCAAACGAGATTGCGAAGCGCCGAGGGGCTCGTCAGGACGGCCGATAGATCGCTTCAGCCTCGCTTTTCAGCATTCCCATGACCGAACGATAGGGAGCCGGCCCATAGCTGATGCGGCTGACACCCAGTCTTGCCATGGTCTCATTGTCCGGCGTGGTCGGCCGCACCATGATGTTAACAGGCAAAGGCGAGCGTTCGCAGAGGGCGCCGATCAGATCCGGTTCGACCAGGCCCGGCGCGAAGAAACCGCTGGCACCGGCCTCGGCAAAAGCATCGGCGCGCTGAAAGGCATCGTCCAGCAGCAGCTGATGATGCGCCGTATCGCTTTCCTGCAGGAAAAGATCGGTACGAGCGTTGATGAACAAGGGCATTTCCCGGCGATCGGCCATCTCGCGGATGGCGCGGATGCGTGCTGCCTGCGTTTCGATAGGATGAACACCCTGGCCGCCGATCACCTGATCTTCGAAATTGATGCCGATGGCGCCGTGATCCATGATCTTTTCGACATTGGCGGCGACTTCCTCAGGCTCGACGGCATAACCGCCCTCGAAATCGACCGACAGAGGCAACGGGCTCGTCACCGAAATCAGCCTGGCGGTCACCGCCAGCAGCGATAGCGGGATTGCCTGGCCGTCCCCGAAACCATTGGCAGCGGCGACCGACCAACTCCCCGTTGCCAGCGCCTTGGCGCCCGCCTCCGTGACCGCCTTGGCAGAACCCGCATCCCAAATATTGAAAAGGATCAGCGGCTCACCCTTCTTGTGCAGCCGCGCGAATTCCTGCGCCTTTTCCACCTGACTCATCGCATCCCCTCCGAAAAGCCCGGCCGGGTGATTTCTCCTCCGCGACCCAAAAGAGCGTAAGCTCTCCCTCACATGGCAAATAGAGTAAAACCCCGGAAATCAATGGTAAAATCATAGCCGGCATTAGATCGCACGGCAATCTCCCCAAAATGGCTGAGATGCGGCAGCATGAATATTTCCCTTCCCCCGTCCGGAGCGGGCGTGCCATAAGACAGGCATGAGCCAGACAAAAACGCTATCCGAGCCAGCCGATTTCTCCCACATCCGTGATTGGGTATTCGATCTCGACAACACGCTCTATCCGCATCATGTCGATCTCTTCGCGCAGATCGATAAGAACATGACGGCTTACGTCTCCGCCCTTCTGCACATGGAGCGCGAAGAGGCCCGCAAGCTGCAAAAGCAATATTATCTCGATCACGGCACGACGCTGCAGGGTTTGATGATCCATCACGGCATCGACCCCAACGACTTCCTGGAGAAAGCGCACGCGATCGACTATTCGGCGCTGACGCCGCAGCCGGAGCTCGCCGCCGCCATCAAGGCACTGCCGGGACGCAAGTTCATCTTCACCAATGGCAGCGTCAAACACGCCCAGGCAACGGCCGGCGCACTCGGCATCCTCGATGGCTTCGACGATATTTTCGATATCGTCGCGGCCGACTACGTGCCAAAACCCGCCGGCAGCACCTATGACAAGTTCATGAGCCTTCATCGGGTGGATACGAAGAAGGCGGTCATGTTCGAGGACCTGCCGCGCAATCTCACGGTACCCAAAGCGCTCGGCATGAAGACGGTACTTCTTGTACCGCAAAATCTCGAGACGACGGTCGTCGAATGGTGGGAACGGACCACCGGCGAAGACGACCACATCGACTACGTGACCGACGACCTCACTACCTTTCTGAAAGCGCTGGTTTAACTGTTCATTAGGACGTGGTTACCAAAGTTTCATGCGCCTTACAGAGGTTTAATTGGTCGTTTTCGACCGCCAACCGTATCGTTTGATCATTCCTCGACACGAAAGGAAAAACGATGAACGGGAAAAAACTTCTTCTGGCCGGACTTTCCGCAACCCTGCTTCTCGGCGGTGCTGCACAGGTGGCGCTCGCCGCTTCGCATGATGGCGACCGTGGGGGCAGGCATCATCACGGCCGCTGGCACAGACCGCATATTTCGCCCGAAGTCCTTTACGTGCGCATGCTGAAGGAATTCGGCAATCCCGGTGACACGAAGCTCACCAAGGATGAGGTCAAGGCTGGCGTCGACAAGATCTTCGACCAGATCGACGTCAACCACGACGGTGAGATCACCCCCGGCGAATATCGCGCCTACCGCCAGGAGCAGATGAAGCAGTGGCGAGCCGAGCATGCCAAAGCCGATGATAATCAGGCTCAAAATGGCCAGGCTTCGGGCGGCGATCAGTCCCCGGGTAATCAGACCCAAGACAATCAGGCGCAGAGCAATCAGGCTCCGGCCGACCAGTCCAAGAGCGATCAGGCTCAAAACGACAATGACAACGACAAGGGTGGCGAAGCCCATCGCCATCACAGACCGCATGGCCGCTTCATGCACGAAGCTATGGTCTTCCGCTTTGCCGATACCGATCAAAGCGGCCAGATCAGCAAGAAGGAGGCCGAAGACGCCATGAACAAGCTCTTCGACCGGCTGGATCGCAATCATGATGGCGTCGTCAACCTTGACGACATGCCGGGCCGCCCGCTGCTCTAAGCCGATCGCTCCGGCAACAAACCCATGAACAAAGGCCCGCCCTCGCCCAAGCGACGGCGGGCCTTTCGTTATCAGTGCCCGTTGTCGTGGTGGCCGTTGTCGTGCTCGTAGAAATCGGCGACGATCTTCCAGGCCTCGTCGGCGGTATCGACGAAGCTGATGAGGTTCACATCGTCTGGCGCGATGGTGCCGAACTCCGCCAGCGCATCGAAATTGATGATGCTGCGCCAGAACTTTTCACCGAAGAGAATGAGCGGCAGGCGCTCCATGCGGCCGGTCTGGATGAGCGTCAGGCATTCGAACAGTTCGTCGAGCGTGCCGAAGCCGCCCGGGAACACCGCGATCGCCTTGGCTCGCACCATGAAGTGCATCTTGCGGATCGCGAAATAATGGAAGTTGAAGCTGAGCTCCGGCGTCACATAGGCGTTCGGCGCCTGCTCGTGCGGCAGCACGATGTTGAGGCCAATCGAGGGCGCGCCTTCTTCTGCCGCGCCGCGATTGCCTGCTTCCATGACGCCTGGACCGCCGCCGGTGACGACGACATATTCGTGGTAATCGAAGCCGGCGGAATAACGGGAGCAGAGTCGGGCGAACTTGCGCGCCTCCTCGTAATAGACCGATGCGGCTTCGAGATTGGCGCGCTGCACGTCATTGCGGGCAGCCCAGGCATTGGTGCCGGGGGCGGGAATACGTGCGCCGCCGAACATCACGACAGTCGACTTGATGCCGCGCTCGGTCAGCGACATTTCGGTCTTCAGCAATTCCAGCTGCAGGCGGATGGGCCGCAATTCCTCGCGGCAGAGGAAATCCTCATCGGCATAGGCAAGCCGGTAGGAAGGCGACATCGACTGCGGCGTGCGCGGCACCGACTCGGCCCGCTGCTTGTCCGCCGAGCTCGTCTTCAACGGGTCCCAAACCCCGTCCTTGCGCCTCAGCCTGCCATTCTTCGCCTTGCTCATCTATTCATGCCTTTCAAATCGATCATGACGGGCAGTTTCCGTCCGCGAACGGAAATAGCCAAGCTCTTGCATATGCCCCTACAACGCCTTGAATCCAAGCTCAATCGGCGCGGAAAAGACATTCCATTTTCGGCATGCATGCTATAGGACCAATCGACCGCATCCGGAGCTTTATCCGGAAATCACGATAGGCCCTGACGTTGTAAGGAATTCCCATGAGCGCTACCGATCTCGCCTCCCTCGAAAAGTCCATCGAGGCTGCCTTCGACAATCGCGACAATGTGAACACGTCGACGCGCGGCGAAGTCCGCGATGCCGTCGAAACGGCGCTCAATCTCCTCGATAGCGGCAAGGTTCGCGTGGCCGAACGTGGTGCCGATGGCAACTGGATCGTCAACCAGTGGCTCAAGAAAGCGGTTCTGCTCTCCTTCCGCCTCAACGACATGAAGATTGTCGAAGGTGGCTCCGGCGGCGCCACCTGGTGGGACAAGGTTCCCTCGAAGTTCGAAGGCTGGGGTGAAAACCGCTTCCGCGAAGCCGGCTTCCGCGCCGTGCCGAACGCCGTCGTGCGTCACTCCGCCTATATTGCCCCCAACGCCATCCTGATGCCGTCCTTCGTCAATCTCGGCGCCTATGTCGGCGAAGGCACCATGGTCGATACCTGGGCAACCGTCGGCTCCTGCGCCCAGATCGGCAAGCATGTGCATCTTTCCGGCGGCGTCGGCATCGGCGGCGTGCTGGAGCCGATGCAGGCCGGCCCGACCATCATCGAAGACAATTGCTTCATCGGCGCCCGCTCCGAAGTCGTCGAAGGCTGCATTATCCGCGAAGGCTCCGTGCTTGGCATGGGCGTGTTCATCGGCAAGTCCACCAAGATCGTCGATCGCGCCACCGGCGAGATCACCTATGGCGAAGTTCCGCCATATTCGGTCGTCGTCGCCGGCTCTCTGCCGAGCGGCAACACCATGGCAAACGGCCAGCCGGCCCCGAGCCTCTATTGCGCCGTCATCGTCAAGCGCGTCGATGAAAAGACCCGCTCGAAGACCGGCATCAACGAGCTGCTGCGCGACTAATCTCGCAAAATTTCGGAAGCGCGGTTGCTATATCGCGCTTCCCTCATGCTTGCCGGGTGAGCATGCCTGTGCGATTGCTGGAATCGCGGCAAAGATTTTCGAGTCGTCACCGATCCTTTGCCATCGCTTTGCCATTTCCCGCCGGATAAGTTGCCTCCGATGACTGTTACCAATCCCATTACGAACCTGCAGACCCTGATCCGCTGCGCCTCCGTCACCCCAGCCGAGGGCGGCGCGCTGACCGCGCTTGCCGGCATGCTGCAGCCACTCGGCTTCAAGATCGAGCGCATGACGGCGAGCGAGCCGGGAACGCCCGATATCGAAAATCTCTATGCGCGGCTCGGCACGGACGGACCGCATCTGATGTTTGCCGGGCATACGGATGTGGTGCCGGTCGGCGATGCCGCTTCGTGGAGCCACCCGCCCTTTGCCGCTGAAATCGCCGATGGCGAGCTTTTCGGCCGTGGCGCCGTCGACATGAAGGGCGGCATCGCCTGCTTCGTGGCAGCGGTTGCGCGTCACATCGAGAAGCATGGCAGATCCGCCGGCTCAATCTCCTTCTTGATTACCGGTGACGAAGAAGGACCCGCGATCAACGGCACCGTGAAGCTGCTGCAATGGGCGGCCGAGCGCGGCGAGACATGGGATGCCTCCCTCGTCGGCGAGCCGACCAATCCTGACCGGCTCGGCGACATGATCAAGATCGGTCGCCGCGGCTCGATTTCCGGCACCATCACCGTCCACGGCGTTCAGGGCCATGCCGCCTATCCGCACCTTGCCGACAATCCCGTGCGAAGCATTATCAAGCTGACGGAATCGCTGCTCGATCCCCCCTTCGATGCCGGCACGGACAATTTCCAGCCGTCGAACCTCGAAGTGACGACGATCGACGTCGGCAATACCGCCACCAATGTCATTCCCGCCAAGGCGACTGCTGCCTTCAACATCCGTTTCAACGACACCTGGACCGCCGATACGCTGAAGGCGGAAATCTTGGCGCGCCTGGATGCGGCCGCCGCCGACCAGACGTTGCGGCCCGGGCGTCCGCCGGCGAAATACGACATCGTCTGGTCGGAGCGCCCGAGCCAAGTCTTCCTGACGCGAAACAATGCGCTAATCGCCTCGCTCTCCTCTGCCATCGAAAACATCACCGGTCAAAGGCCGGCGCTGTCGACCACCGGCGGCACGTCCGATGCCCGCTTCATCAAGGACTACTGCCCCGTCGTGGAATTCGGGCTTGTCGGCCAGACCATGCATATGATCGACGAGCGTGTGGCGCTCTCGGATCTCGAAACGCTGACCGGGATCTACCAGACCTTCATCCAGCGCTGGTTCGAGAATGCCGAGCTTTAAGGAAGTCCAATACTACCTGTCCGGCCTGTGGCTGCTGATCCGGATGGATGCACGCGGCTTCCAGTATCTGGACATATCGGACCGCGGCATGATGCGTTCCTTCTGGGCAATCCTCTGGTGCTTGCCGTCGATCGGCATTTCATGGCTGTGGTGGCAGAAGGCCTATTTAACTGCCATGCCGCCGGAGACATCGACGGGCCTTGCTTTTTTTCTGCGCCTGGCCTTGGTCGAATTTGCGAACTGGTTGATCCCGCTCGTGCTTGCTGGCGTGTTGCTGCTGATTTTTCGCTTCGGCGACAAGTTCACGCCGATCGTTGTCGTCGTGAACTGGCTTGGCGTGCCGACATCCTACCTCAATGCGCTGCTCATCGCCTTGATCGCCTTCGTTCCCGGGTCCAGCGGGTTGGCGGCGCTGCTGTGGCTGGCACTGATGATGGCGATCATCTTTTCGCTGGCGCGCATGCTCAGAATGATCTGCGGTACGCATCCGCTCTTCATCGGCACGCTGACGCTGGTGCTGCTCATTCCGACCATGCTGCTGACGGACTTCCTGCAGCGCTTCCTCGGCGTCTATCCGCCGGGCTGAGGCAGTCGCGTTCTAACGGTTGACGACCTCACCATCTTCCTTGGTAAAAGGGCCGATGTCCGGGTTCGGCAGGATATCGAGCACGAGTTCGGAGGGGCGGCAGAGACGCACGCCTTTCTCCGTCACCACGATCGGGCGGTTGATCAGGATCGGGTGCTCGATCATCCCGTCAAGCAGCTGATCGTCGGTGAGATCGGGATTGCCGAGACCGAGTTCGTCATAGGGCGTTCCCTTCTGCCTGACAATATCGCGAGCCGTTAGGCCCATGGCGGCAATGAGCTCCAACAGCCGTTCGCGGCTGGGCGGCGTTTTCAGATATTCTGTAACGACGGGTTCTTCGCCGGACTGGTGGATCATCGCCAGCGTGTTGCGCGATGTGCCGCAGGCGGGATTATGATAGATCGTCACCGTCATCGATATCCTCCCCTTCGTTGCCGGCCGAACCGGCACCGTCACGATAATCCACCTGCATGAAATAGAGCCCATCCGGCGGGGCGACAGGGCCACAGGCTTTGCGATCCTTGGCTTCCAGCGCCGCGCGCACATCCTCGGGTGTCCATTTGCCCTCGCCTGCAAGCTTCAGCGTACCGGCGAAGGAGCGAATCTGATTGTGCAGGAAGCTTTGCGCCGTGGCTCGGATCTCGATCAGTTCGCCGCTGCGCATCACGTCCAGCCGGTCGAGAGTACGCACCGGGCTGTTTGCCTGGCAATGCGCGGAGCGAAAGGTGGTGAAATCATGCCGTCCCACAAGGGTCTGCGCCGCGGCGTGCATGACCTCATGATCCATATCCTTCGGCACCCACCAGGCGCGTCCGGCTTCCAATGCAAGCGGCGCACGGCGGGCGATGATACGGTAAAGATAGTGGCGGCGGATGGCCGAGAAGCGTGCATCGAAGCTTTGGTCGACCTCGACGATATCGAGAATGGCGATGCGGTCACCGGCCATCCTCAGATGGGCATTGAGCGCATTGCGCAGCGTATACGTCTTCCATTCCTTGGAGAGGTCGGCATGCATGACCTGACCCATGGCATGGACGCCGGAATCGGTGCGTCCTGCGCCGCGGATCGAAACGGTTTCGCCGGTCAAGGACAGGATGGCGCCTTCGATCGCGCCCTGCACAGAGGACCCGTTTTCCTGGCGCTGCCAGCCGACATAGGGAACGCCGTCATATTCGACGGTCATTTTGTAACGCGGCATCAGGCTTGCTCCGAGGCGAGCACGGTGCCCAGCGAGATCGGCGTGCCGCGCAGGAAATCCGCCGCCGCCAAAGGCTTGCCGCCGGCCTTCTGCAACTTCGTGAGCCTGATGGCGCCGGAGGCGCAGGCAATGACGAGATCCTCTGTCAGCACCTGGCCAGGCGCTCCATTACCATCGGCCAATTCCGAACCCAGCACCTTGATGCGCTCGGGACGACCGGCGATTTCGGCCTCGAACCAGGCGCCGGGAAAAGGCGACAGGCCGCGAATATGATTGTGAACATCGGCTGCTGACTTGCCGAAATCGATGCGCGTTTCACCCTTGTCGATCTTTGCGGCGTAAAGAACACCCTCGGATGGCTGCGCGGTCAATGGCAGTTCATCGTGCTCCAGCTTGTTCATGGCCTCGGCCATGGCTTTTGCGCCGACGAGCATCAGCTTGTCATGCAGTTCACCCGCGGTCATGGTGTCACCGATCTCGACTTCGCGTGTCAGCGCGACCGGGCCGGTATCCAGCCCCTTGTCCATCTTCATCACCATCATGCCGGTCTTGGCGTCGCCAGCCATGATCGCCCGCTGGATGGGGGCCGCACCACGCCAGCGCGGCAACAGGGAGGCATGACCATTATAGCAGCCAAGGCGCGTACCGGTCAGGATTGCCTCCGGCAGCAGCAGGCCATAGGCGACGACGACGGCGACATCGGCGTTCAGATCGCGAAAGCGCTGGCGTTCGTCGGGATCCTTAAAGTTGACGGGCGTAAAGACCGGCAGGCCCAGCAATTCGGCCGCCTGATGCACCGGCGATTTCTGCAGGTCCAGCCCGCGCCGGCCGCCGGGGCGCGGTGGCTGCGTGTAAACGGCGCGAATCTTATGTCCGGCATCGATCAGGGACCGCAATGTCGGCACGGAGAATTCGGGCGTTCCCATGAAGATGATATTGAGCGACATGCGATCCATCCGGCTAAGATATCGGGTTTCGAATGACCCCGCGGTGATGGCACGCGTCATCGGGGTCAGACGCTAGCCGCCTTCAAACGGGTTTATGAGCTTGAGATCAAGCCCCTCGAAGTCTTTTGTGTTGCGCGTCGCCAATGTCGCGCCGTTCGCAAGGCAGATGGCGGCGATCATGGCGTCCTTCGTTTCCATCCTTCGCCCAATCTTGTGGCGCTGAGCGGAGATTACTCCGTATTGATGGGCAGCATTGCTCGAAAATCCCAGAACGCGGCCCGAAAACTCTGCCTCTATCGCGTCCAGCTCCGCAATCAACGCCGCCTTGCGCTTCCCGTCAGCCAGGAGCTCCAGTCCGAACCGGATCTCGCCGATGGTGATGGTTGTCAGAAAAACGGCCTCGATGGCGACGCTATCAAGCCAGGACAATATGCGTTCACTATGCAGCCGCCCTTGCAGCTCCGATACGACATTCGTGTCCAGAACGATCATGCGCACGCCACGGGGCTAGTCGAAATGGGGCGGTTCGCGATCCGGCGCATTTCGAAACGTGTTGATCGCCTCAATTTCTTCTTCGCTCAGCTTTTCTACGCCGAGAACAACTCTCAATCGCTGCCCCGCCGACTCGCTTCCATCCCGCTCGCGCCCGAGCGACTGACGCAGCAGTTCGATCGCCTCATCCGAGAGGCTGCGGCCATGCCTGCTGGCATTGGCCTGCAACTGCTTCTTCAAGCTGTCCTCGATGCCGCGCAACAACAGATCGCCCATTCGCGCCTCCATTTGATATCAATGATATCATAGGCGTCTCAACTCGATCTTTCAATGGCCGGGGACTATAGAGCCTTCGACTTGGCGGCCTTGGTGAACTTCTTGATCACCATCTCACGCTTCAAGCGCGAGATATAGTCGATGAAGAGCACACCGTTCAGGTGGTCGATCTCATGCTGCACGCAGGTCGCCAGCAGACCATCGGCCTCGGTGAGCTGCTCCTTGCCGTCGCGGTCCAGATGCTTGACGGTGACGCGTGCCGGGCGCTCCACCTCGGCGTAGTAATCCGGAATCGAGAGGCAGCCTTCCTCGTAAATTGAACGTTCGTCCGAAGACGCGACGATCTCCGGATTGATGAACACCAGCGGCTTCTTCTCTTCGCCCTCGCGCGCGACATCGATGACGAGCATGCGGCGGGGAACGCCGATCTGGATCGCCGCAAGGCCGATGCCCGGCGCGTCATACATGGTTTCCAGCATGTCGTCGGCGAGGCGCTGAATTTCGGTATCGATCTGCTCGATGGGCTTCGAAGCCTGGCGGAGCAGCGGGTCGGGCAAAATGATAAGTGGCTTGATCGTCATGACGTTTCCCATAACGCATCTTGTTGTGCGATGGAATCGCCAAGATGGCGGTGAGGCAGTGTTTTTTCAACGGCAGCGATCCAAACGGCCACGGATGGCCTCGAAATTTTGTTCACGGTTTGATCTGGATATTCACAACGATTTTGCTATGCTTGCGCGAAGAACTTCATCAGCGCGCCAGGTTTCATGTCTTTCATCATCTTCGGCCAAGCCATTTCCACGGTCCAGCTTCTGACCGGCCTCGTTTTCCTGCTTGCGATCGCAGTCATCGTCCTTTTCGTCCGCGGCAGGGCGCAGGCGGAAGACGATGAGCTCGATGCCGAGCATACGATGGCGGCGCTGCTGCGGTCGCAGGCGGAGATGCAGGGACGGCTTGCCACCATGGCGGAAGTCTTCGGCTCCAGACAGGCCGAGCTCAATCAGGCCATCGGCCAGCGTCTCGACGGGATGTCGCAGCGGATGACGGCGACCATCGGCGAGCAGACGCGCGCGACCCATGAGAATCTGCGCCGCCTGCAGGAACGGCTCGCCGTCATCGATGCCGCGCAGACCAATATCCAGACATTGGCAAAGGATGTCGTCGGCCTGCAGGCCATCCTTTCCAACAAGCAGACGCGTGGCGCCTTCGGCCAGGCACGCATGGAAACCATCATCGCCGATGGACTGCCGATGGGCGCCTATGCATTCCAGGCGACGCTATCGAACGGCTCTCGGCCGGACTGCACTGTTCGCATGCCCAATGGCTCGCCGCCGCTCGTCATCGATGCCAAGTTCCCGCTGGAGGCCTGGAACGCCATTCGTGCCGCCGCCAATCCCGATCAAGGCCGGATCGCAGCCCAGCAATTCCGTAGGGATTTGGAGCTGCATATTCGCGACATTGCCGAGAAATACCTCATTCCCGGCGAGACGCAGGATACGGCCTTTCTCTTCGTGCCGTCCGAGTCGATCTTCGCCGAGATCCACGAGAATTTCGAGGCGATCGTGCAGAAGGCCCAGCGCGCCCGCATCGTCATCGTCTCGCCCTCGCTGCTGATGCTGTCGATCCAAGTCATTCAAGCCGTGCTGAAGGATCAGCGCATGCGCGAGCAGGCTCATGTCATCCAGAGCGAAGTGGCGCATTTGATGGACGACCTCTCGCGCCTGGATGAACGCGTGCGCAAGCTGCAGGGTCATTTCGCCATGGCACAGAAGGATGTCGACATGATCGTCACCTCGGCCGACAAGCTGGCAAGGCGCGGAGAGCGCATAGAAGCGCTGGAATTCGAGACGGCGAAAGAGCCTGCCAAGACACGCGCGGAAGAACGGCCCAAGCCGGTCGACAACCGCACGAGCCAACTCAAGCTCAGGGTGGTTGACGAAGACTGATCGCTTCGGCAGTGTCGCGCCCAATCGATGCATGATCCGAAAAGACAAAGGCAGCCTTCGGGCAGGATCATGCAGACGCAACACCCAGGGCAGGATATCGCATGATCACTATTTTCGGCTCCATCAACATGGACCTCATCGCCACCACGGATCGTTTGCCGAAGCCGGGCGAAACGGTTGCCGGCAACGGCTTTTCCACGGCCGCCGGCGGCAAGGGCGCCAATCAGGCGCTGGCTGCCCGGCGGGCCGGCGCGACAGTGCGCATGAGCGGTGCCGTCGGCAATGACGGCTTTGCGGAGCCCGCACTGGACCTGCTTCAGGCGGCAGGCACGGATCTTTCCACTGTCCGGCGGGTGTCCGAGCCGACCGGTACTGCTCTCATTCTCGTCGGCGGCGACGGCGAGAACATGATCGCTGTCATTCCCGGTGCCAACGGCACGAATACGGCCGAACACGCAACAGCCGCCGTGGCGGCCCTGAACCCCGGCGATACGTTGATGCTGCAGTTTGAGATCCCGGTCGCAGCCGTCGAAACCGCGCTCAACGCCGCGAAGGCAAAGGGCGTGCGCACAGTGCTCAATCTTGCTCCTCTGATCCCGGAGGCTGCCCGCCTCGGCCGCCTTGCCGATATCGTCATCGCCAACGAGACCGAATTCGAGAGACTGGCCGGCCAGGACAACATGTCGGCATCCGAGCGCGAGGCTGCCCTCGTTCGCCTGCACGGCGAAACCGGCCAGACGCTAATCGTCACGCTCGGCGGCGACGGCGTCATCGCCATCCGCGACGGCGAGCTTTCTCGCGCCAAGGGTCTCGTGATCGAGCCGGTGGACACCGTCGGTGCCGGCGACACCTTTTGCGGCTATTTTGCCGCAAGCCTCGATCAGGGCCTGGATTTCCACGCCAGCCTGCGCCGTGCCGCCGTTGCCGGTTCGCTGGCCTGCCTGAAGCCGGGCGCACAGCCTTCCATACCGGTTGCCAGCGAAGTCGCCGAAAAGCTTTAAAGCTAAAATTCCATAAGCATTGCGAAGCGCAATTAATTAAATTTTTGCGCTTCCGCATCATTCTCCTCTGGCCTGGCGCGCATGACCTTCCACACGCGGCAGGAATTCTCACGGCGGCTCCATGACAGGGCCATCCTGCGCCGACCTTGCATTCGGATAATGTGTATCCGACGCATCGCTTTTTCGAGGAAATGATGTTCATCTTTCGTATGAAGTCGCTTGCGGCCAAACTCATCTTGGTCACTGGACTGGCGATCGCACTCGTTCTGCTGATTTCCAATTTTCTGCTGATTTCTCAAACCCGCGATCGCGTCGAGACGCTGACGATGGATCAGGCGAATACCGAGGCCAAGTCCATTTCCAATGAGATTGCGGCAAATGTCGGCGAACTGGCGAGCGCCGCCCGCTCCATGGCTGGTATCCTCGGCCGCGGTCACGAAGGTCACACCTTCGATCGCAAAGGCATCATCAATATCCTCAAGGCGAATGTCGAACAGAATGCTTTTGCCTTCGGCAGCTGGTTCTGCGAACAGCTCGGCACCTTCGACGGTAAAACGACGGAGCTTGCCAACAACAAGGATCAGGGTGTCAACGACAAAGGCGCCTTTACACCCTATTGGTCAAAGACCAAGGATGGCGGCATCCAATTCTCCACGTTCGACAATGATTATACCGCTGCCTGGTGGAAGCTCGCCGCCACGAGCGGCAAGGGCGCAATCACCCCGCCCTATATGGCCGAAGGCACAGACGTTCCGACGACCATGAGCTCGATCGCCTACCCCGTCATGTCGGGCGGCAAGCTGATCGGCGTCGCAGGTGTCGACATCTCCCTTGCTTCGCTTTCCACTAAGCTTCAGAAGCTGCAGCCGTTCGGCACCGGCCGCGTGCTGCTCGTTTCGCAGGATAACAAGTGGTTGGTTGCGCCGAACGCGAACCTGCTGATGAAGGACTATAATGGTTCCGGCGCCGACACCATCAAGGCCGCGCTGACCTCCTCGTCCGCAAGCATCCTCAGAAACCTCTCCGAAGACGGTAGCGAAGAATTCGACCGTGTCGTCTATCCCTTCGCCGTTCCTGGCCTGAACGCCACCTGGGTCGTTCTGATCGACGTTCCGCACAGCGCAATTGCAGCGCCGGTCCGGGATCAGACCTATATGATGATCGTCTCCGGCTTCATCGTGCTGGCTGCAGTCATGTTGGCGCTCTATGCCGCCGTGCGCGGCTTCGTTCAGAAGCCACTTGCCGGTCTTGTCGCAAGCGTCAATCGCCTCAGCACCGGCAATTATGCCGAACCGGTCGCCGGCCAGGCCGGCGCAGACGAAGTTGGCTCGGTCGCCAAGGCTCTGGAAGGTTTCCGCTTTGCGCTTGCCGACACCAAGCGTCTCGAAAGTGAAGCCAACGACCAGCGCCTGGCTGCCGAGGGCGAACGCCGCCGCTCGGAAAATGAACGCAACGAGAGCGTCGCCCTGCAGCGCCATATCGTCAGCATTCTCGGCCAAAGCCTCGCTGAGCTCTCCAGGGGTAACCTCACTCAGCGGATCACGGACGACTTCCCCGGCGAATATGCCCAGCTCAAGCAAGACTTCAATTCCGCGCTGGCGAGCCTCGAGGAGACGGTTCATACCGTCAATGTCAGCGTCGGCAATATCGGCAGTGGCACGGGCGAAATCAGCAACAGTGCCTCGGACCTCGCCCGCCGCACCGAACAGCAGGCGGCAAGCCTGGAAGAGACTGCGGCAGCCCTCAACGAGCTGACCGCGCAGGTCAATTCCAGCGCTGAAAACGCACGCACGGCAGCCAGCAGCGTCAATGCCGCATCAGAGGATGCCGAGCATTCCGGCGAGATCGTGCAAAAGGCTATCGCCTCCATGCACGGCATCGAGCAATCGTCGCAGGAGGTGTCGCGCATCATCGGCGTTATCGACGAGATCGCTTTCCAGACCAATCTCCTGGCGCTCAACGCCGGCGTGGAAGCGGCCCGTGCCGGAGAGGCCGGCAAGGGCTTTGCCGTTGTCGCGCAGGAAGTGCGCGAGCTGGCCCAGCGCTCGGCCAATGCCGCTAAGGAGATCAAGACCTTGATCAACGCCTCGGCGGGACAGGTGAAGGAAGGTGTCGATCTCGTCGGCCGCACGGGCGATGCCCTGCACAAGATCGCCCAGCAGGTCATGGAGATCAACGGCTTGATCCGTCAGATCTCGGCTTCCGCGAGCGAGCAGGCTATCGGCCTGAAGGAAATCAACTCGGCCATGAACCAGATGGATCAGGTCACTCAGCAGAATGCCGCGATGGTCGAGGAAACCACCGCTTCGAGCGTCGCGCTTGCCGAGGAAGCCCAATCGCTCAGAGCGCTCGTTGCTCGCTTCCGCACCGCCCGTGCTGCCCAGGACAACGCCAGCGCATTGCGGGCGACTGCTCAGCAGATGCGGGCTCCGGTTACGCCGCGTCGCGCGCCCGCGTCCGCACCGGCACGCAAGGCCATTCCGCAGACACAGGGTGCCACGGCGCTCGCCCAGGACGAATGGGAAGAATTCTGAGCTCACCTTGGGCGGATAAAATACAAAGGCCGCCGGATCGCTCCGGCGGCCTTTTGCGTGAATCCTGATCAGATCCGGGCGAAGCGTTCCGTCAGCAGCGCGAAGAAGCCATCGGCATCGACATCGCGCATGACCTTGGCGTTGCGCTTGCGGTCGGTAACGTGCCACCAGTCGACGACGGTCATGCCGACGGTCAGTTCCGATGTCACTTCGATCTCGACATTGCATTCGCGACCCTTGAAGAGCTCAGGCTTCAGAAGGTAGGCGATCACGGTCGGGTCATGCAGCGGACCGCCGTCCGAACCGTATTTCTCGATATCGAAGCGCTCGAAGAATTGCAGCATTTCGACCATGGCCTTGGCAGGAGGCGTGCCGACCGCGGCGATGCGCTCGACGCGATCCTTTCGCGTCAGCAGCTTGTGGGTGACATCGAGTGGCATCATGACGATGGGAACGCCCGAACGGAACACGACATCTGCCGCCTCCGGATCGACATAGATGTTGAACTCGGCCGCCGGCGTAATGTTGCCGCCCTCGAAAAAGCCGCCGCCCATCATCACGAGCTCGCGCACGCGGCCGACGATGTCAGGCGCTTTTTGGAAAGCCATTGCGATATTGGTCAGCGGCCCAAGCGTGCAGAGGGTCACGGCGCCTTCCGGTTCCTTGCGCAGCGTGTCGATGATGAAATCGACGGCGTGGCCCGGCTGCAGCTCCATTGTCGGCTCGGACAGTTCGGGGCCGTCAAGTCCGGTCTTGCCGTGCACATGTTCGGCCGTGACCAGCTTGCGTTTGAGCGGCGCATCAGCGCCGGCAAACACCTTGACGTCGCGGCGATTGCAGAGCTCGCAGACGATGCGGGCGTTGCGGCTGGTCAGCCGCAACGGCACGTTGCCGGCAACCGTCGTGATGCCGAGCACCTCGATCTCCTCGCGGCTGCCGAAGGCGAGAAAGATCGCCGCAGCGTCATCCTGACCGGGGTCGGTATCGATGATGATTTTTCTAGGTTCGGTCATGTCTTCAACTTTCCTCCGGTGCAGATCGACAGGCTTTGTCGCGGGTCCGGTCCGGCTTTGTCAAGCGCTCGCTCGTCATGTCACAAAACGATTTTTCACCACGGATTTCGATCTCGCAAATGCGAAGGCCTCATGGCTTGCACTCCCAGACGCGTACTCCCATATTAGGGACAACCGGGTGCTGAAGATCAGGTCCGGAACGGTCGCTTGACACACAAGGACTTTGAGACGATGAGCCGGACGACTCCCTTTGCCAGCCCGCTGCTTCTGGGCTTTGATACTATGGAAAAGACGCTTGAGCGGATTGCCAAGGTCAGCGACGGTTACCCTCCCTATAATATCGAAAGAATGCGCGCGGACCGCCTGTCGGGCGAGCCGGGACGTCTGCGCATCACGCTGGCGGTCGCCGGCTTTTCCGAGGATGAGCTTGATGTCACCACGGAAGAGAACCAGCTGCTGATCCGCGGACGCCAGACGGAACAGGGCGAGCGCGACTATCTCTACCGGGGCATCGCTGCCCGGCAATTCCAACGTGTTTTCGTCCTTGCCGATGGCATGCAGGTGCTCGGCGCCACGCTGAAGAACGGTCTGCTCTCCGTCGATCTCATTCGGCCGGAACCGGACCGCGTGGTAAAGAAAATTAACATTTCGGTCTCACAGTAGAACAACGGCCTAGAGCCGCATGATTCAGGCCGAATCGGTCCGAAGTCTGAATCGGCTCTAGAATCAAAGAACTAGAGCACGACGTCACCTAAAAGCCGCTCACACTTTTGGTCATCATGCTCTGGAGCCGTTGGTCCCTCATACTGGAGGTACGAGCATGTTGTTAAAAGAAGCCACCGCCCGCCTGACCCAATCCGAACTTGCCAATATCGGCACCGGTGAGGTCGCCTACATCAGAAAAATGGATTGGTCCGAAGTATCCCGCTGCTTCCCGGAAGCGCCCGATATCGATCCGGATGTCGATCTCTGGGCGCTTTTCGGCGCCGACGGCACCCCGATCCTCTTGACGGACAATCGCTCCAGCACCTTCTATCGTGCTGCCGAGGACGAATTGAAGACGGTCAGCTTGCACTGACCATGAGCGTCGCCCGACGGTGAACGTCACCGTCCGCAAGGACCGCATCGAACCGGCCCCACCTGGCAACGCGCGCGCATGATCCAGACCGCCCAACGGCGGTCGTCACGCAGGATAGTGTGAATATTTCAATCTGAAATTCTCGCCCGTAATTGGAGCGATCAGACCCTCTTGAAGGTCAGATAGGCCGACGAGCGCCCTTCGCGCCTGGCCTTCGCTTCGTAGCGCGTGCTCGGCCAGCCCTCATAGGGCGTCAGCCAGTCGGCGGCGTTCTGCGCGGTCCACTCGAAGCCGCCATGCGCCTGGCAATGCTGCAGCGTCCAATTGACGTAGGTGTCGATATCGGAGGCGAAGCAGAAGAGCGCGCCCGGCTTCAGGACGCGATGGAAGCGGGCAAGATTCACCCGAGAGACGAAACGGCGCTTCCAGTGCTTCTTCTTCGGCCAGGGATCAGGATAGAGCAGATCGATCTGATCTAGGCAGCCGTCAGGCAGCCAATCCAGTACCTGCGTCGCGTCGTCATTGTAGACGCGAATATTGCGTGCACCCGCGTCGTCGACGCTAGCAAGCAACTTCTGCATCGAGTTGACGAAAGGTTCCACGCCGATGAAGCCGGTCTTTGGCTGCTCCAGCGCCCGGTGAATCAGATGCTCTCCACCGCCGAAACCGATTTCAAGGCGCAGACGCTCGGTCGGCACCGGGAAAAGGTCGTTCAGCGGCTGCGGCGCCGGGGCGGAAAGGTCGACGATGAATTGCGGCAGCAATGCTTCCAGCTTTTCAGCCTGCTGGCCGCGCAAGGCTTTACCCTTGCGCCGGCCGAAGAATGCTTCCGTCGCCCGCGACCGGCGCTCGGTATCGATCATGCGGCTTCCCGGAGCTTTACGGCTTCCTTGAGGGCCTTCACCAGGTCCGTACGCTCCCAGGAGAAGGAGCCGTCACGGCCTGCCTTGCGGCCGAAGTGACCGTAAGCCGAAGTCTTGGCGTAGATCGGCTTGTTGAGGTCGAGGTGGCGGCGGATGCCTGTTGGCGAGAGGTCCATGTTCTTGCGGATAGCCGCTTCGACCTGATCCTCGGTGACGCCCTTGCCCGTGCCGTGCAGGTCGACATAGATCGACAGCGGCTGAGCAACGCCGATGGCGTAGGAGAGCTGGATCGTGCAGCGATCTGAAAGACCGGCGGCAACGACGTTCTTCGCCAGATAGCGGGCAGCATAGGCTGCGGACCGGTCGACCTTGGTCGTGTCCTTGCCGGAGAATGCACCGCCGCCATGCGGGGCTGCGCCGCCATAGGTATCAACGATGATCTTGCGGCCGGTGAGGCCGGCGTCGCCGTCCGGACCGCCGATGACGAACTTGCCCGTGGGATTGATGTACCACTTGCAATCGGAAGCGATCTTCAGGTCGCCGAGCGCTTCGACGATATAGGGCTCGACAACGGCACGAACCTTCTTCGAATCCCAGCTCTCGTCGAGATGCTGGGTGGAAAGCACGATCGAGGTCACTTCGGACGGCTTGCCGTCGACGTAACGGACCGTCACCTGGCTCTTGGCGTCCGGGCCGAGCTTGGCAACTTCACCATCGCCCTTCTTGCGGGCGGTAGCGAGCAGCTGCAGGATCTTGTGCGAATAGTAGATCGGCGCCGGCATGAGATCAGGCGTTTCCTTGCAGGCGTAGCCGAACATGATGCCCTGGTCGCCAGCACCTTCGTCGCCCTGCTGGTCGGCGGCATTGTCGACGCCCTGGGCGATATCGGCAGACTGCGAATGCAGGAGCACGTCGATGCGGGCCTTCTTCCAGTGGAAGCCGTCCTGTTCGTAGCCGATGTCCTTAATGGCGCGGCGTGCGGCAGCCTTGAACTTCGAAGGATTGATGACGTCGTTGCCATCCTTGTCCTTCTTCATCAGGCTCGGCGGCAAACGCACTTCACCGGCGATGACGACGCGATTGGTGGTGGCAAGGGTCTCGCATGCAATGCGCACGGTCCATGGGTTTACGCCGGTCTTTGCAGCCTCGCGGTAAACCAGATCGACGATTTCATCGGAAATGCGGTCACAAACTTTATCCGGGTGACCTTCGGCAACAGACTCACTCGTAAACAGATAATTCGCGCGCATGCGGGATTCCCCTCAAAGAACAAATCTCTGCTTTTGATATTCGTCTCCGCCTCGAAAAACAAGCCGCACAAGGACATAAATATATCTTTATATCCCCGTTCAAGTGATAAAATTTTGCCGTAAATAGCGAAAAGGCGGCCAAAATGACCGCCTCTCGACTTTGTCGGTTTAACCCCGCTTCGAAGGGTTATTCGGCATCCGCCTCGGCCGCGAGCGCCTTGACCAGCTCGACAACCTTGCGTCGGACCTTGCCATCGGAAATTTTCACGAAGGCGCGGTTGAGCTGCAATCCTTCGGAAGACGACAGAAAGTCGACGACGTAGTTGGAGCTGGATGCCTCGGCCATGCCGCCCGCACCGGCCGGGTGCTCGCCCGGCGCATCCTCGAAAAAGAAGGAAACCGGGACATTGAGGATGCTGGAGATATTCTGGAGGCGGCTGGCGCCAACGCGGTTGGTACCTTTTTCGTATTTCTGGATTTGTTGAAACGTGATTCCGAGGCTTTCGCCGAGCTTCTCCTGGCTCATGCCAAGCATCGTGCGGCGGAGGCGTATGCGGCTACCGACATGAATGTCGATGGGGTTCGGCTTCTTTTTATTCTCAATCATCATTTTACCCTAACATAGGTTGAATTCAGGACCTGCCACCCGGTACCCTTCACCACCCCTATAACGCCACGTTGCAGCCGACGCCCCCAAGGCCTCCAGTCTACGTTCGAAAGGCGGACATCTAGCACTATGCAATTTTAGGGTTTTTTGGTCAATTCACCCTGAAAATAAAACCCATGCGCGAAATCACGGCAATCATGCCGACTGCTCCGATGATCAACCAAAAGTATGTTTTTCTGGCTTTATCGTCGATGCGCGATACGGTTGCGCCACCCAAAGTGGTATCTATAAAGCCTTGCTGATTATAATCGATACCGGAAAGCACCCGTCCGTGTGCATCAACAAATGCTGAAATGCCGGTATTGGCGCTTCGAATCAACGGCAGCCCCTGCTCCACCGCCCTCACCCTTGCCTGCTGGAAATGCTGGTATGGGCCAGGCGTATCGCCGAACCAGCCGTCGTTCGTGACGTTTAAGATGGCGTCGGCCTGCCAGATCTCCGGAGTCATCTCGTTCGGAAAAATGATCTCGTAACAGATCAGCGGATAGAATTTCAGGCCATCCGGCATGCTCAGCAATTCCCGTTTGGCGGCCGCTGAAAACCCTCCCGGCAGTTCCACGACATTCTCGATACCGAGATAGCTCAGAATGTGCTCGAAGGGCACGTATTCGCCGAAGGGGACGAGATGGGTCTTGTCGGACGCACCGATGATCTGTCCGCGACCGTCGATGACATAGATCGAATTGTAATAGCGCGGCTCGACTCCCGGCCCCATGTCTTCGACGCGGACGGCGCCGGTGATCAGGATCTGATCGTCTTCGAGCTGATCGGCAATACGGGCGAGCGCATCGCGGTTATCGGTGAGGATGAAGGGCACGGCCGTTTCCGGCCAGACGATGATGTCGGGCCGTTTACCGCCATTGGCAGGCGGCTGGACCGAGAGCGCCAAATGCTTGTCGAAGATGGCGGCACGGTCGGCGGCCGTATCCATCTTGGTTTCCTGGTCGATGGACGGCTGAACGATACGTACCACAGGTGCCGTCTTGGCATCGGCCAACGGCGCTTCCGGCTGGCCCAGTGCGTAATAACCATAACCAAAATGAGCGGCGGCGATGAGGACAGCAAGGCCGATCGCCGGCACCCGCCCCTGGCGCGTGCCGAGCAGCGCAGGTGTCGCAAAGACGAAGACGGCAAGCACGGTCACTCCGAGCACGCCGACGACATGCGCCGACTGCATCATCAGCGGAATGGGCATGGCGCCATAGCCGATTGCATTCCAGGGAAAGCCGGTGAAAAGAAAGCTGCGCAGCCATTCCAGGATACCGAAACTGAAGGCAAGCGCGGCGATGCGCCCCATGCCGTCGGACCACAGGATCCGTGCAAGCACGGTCGCGACGCCGTAAAAGACGGCCAGAAAGGCAGGCAGGCCGAGGATTGCCAGCGGCAGCGCCCAGGCGAACTCATCGGCATCGATCAACAGCGCATGGCCGAGCCACCAGAGGCCGGCGACAAAATAGCCGAAGCCGAACAGCCAGCCGGTGAAGAAGGCGGGCCAGAGGCGCCCGAGCAGACCGCTATCCGGGCCGGCAGCAACGCCATCCAACAGCCAGACGAGCAGCGTGAACGAGACGAACATTGCCGCGAAGAAGCCGAAGGGCGGCAGCGCCAGCACGCCGATGGCACCGGCCAAGATCGTAAGCAACGCACGTTTGAAACCCCAGACGAGGATCACCCTGCCCGAAAGCCATTCCATGCGTCAGCTCCGTCCAATCGCGAATCAATTGGGCGCAGTCTTTCAAAAATGCAGCGATTTGTCCCGCTCTCACGCCATTTATTGGCGGGCGGCGTCACGCTCGGCCCGCGTTTCTTCGGCGATCGTTTCCGGTGCCGGCAAATCGCGCTCCGGCGTACCGGCATCGCCTTCCAGCTTGACGGTCGGGCGGCGACGGGCGGCGTGACGCTTACGCGTGATGCGCACCCGCTTGATGCGGCGCGGATCGGCATCGAGAATGTGGAATTCGAAGCCTGGAAGCGCCTGCACCAGCTCGCCACGCACCGGAATGCGGCCCAGCGCGGAGAAGATCAGGCCGCCGAGCGTGTCCACCTCGTCCACCTGCTCGGCGATGTCGAAATCCGGACCGATCGCGGCTGCGATCTCCTCCAGCTCGACACGGGCGTCGGCTACGAAGACATCCTCGGAGACGCGCTTGAACATCACTTCTTCGTCGTCGTGCTCGTCATCGATATCGCCGACGACCATTTCGACGATGTCCTCATGCGACGCCAGGCCGTCCGTGCCACCGTATTCATCGATCACGAGGGCCATCTGCGTTCGGTTGACCTGCATGCGGCGCAGGAGATCGGAGGCAAGCATCGAAGGCGGCACGAACAGGATCTTGCGGATGATACCAGCCTCGACCAGCGTCTTCTGCAGATCGACCCGCGACAGATCGAAGTTCGGCTTGGCCGAGCGTGCCGGCTTTTCGGCTGCAGGTGCAGCCGTTGCAGCAGCCGCCGACTTAGCACTGCCGCTGCGGCGCTTGTTGCGGGCCTGTTTGGCGACATAGGACAGCAGGTCGCGGATATGCACCATGCCGCGCGGATCATCGAGCGTGTCGGCATAGACGGGCATGCGCGAGCGGCCGCTTTCCTCGAAGAGGATCATCAGCTCGCCGATGGTGATGTTCTGATCCACGGCCTCGATATCGGCGCGCGGCACCATGACATCCTCGACGCGCACCTCGCGGAAGCGCAGGATGTTGTGCAGCATTGCACGCTCATCGGGCGAAAAGGCATCATCACCGGCAGCGTTGGTCATCAACGCGTCGGCAAGGTCCTCGCGCAAGCGGGCGGCGTCCTGCGCCGGGCGCAGAATCCGCGCGGCACGTGCCCAGAATGAAGAGTGGGATCGCTTGCCGTTGCTACTACTGCCTACCTCGTCGGAGGAGGCTGCGTCGGCTCCGTCTTTGGCCTCGGGGGCCGATCTTGTCGTAAAGTCGCTCATTGTTCCTGGTCAGACAGGGTTCAGATCAAATGGGGTCTTGTCCCGCATAGGGATCAGATAGGCCAAGACTAGCCAAAATGCGAGTCTCCAGCCCCTCCATTCTTTCGGCTTCGCTATTATTCATATGGTCGTAGCCGAAGAGATGCAAGAAACCATGCACCATCAAATGCGTCAGATGGTCGTCAAAACTTTTTTCGAGATCCACCGCCTCACGCTCCACCGTCTCCCTGGCGATGATGATATCGCCCAGCATCGGGCCGGGCTTGCCGCCGGGCTGCAGCGGGAAAGCCGGAAAGGACAGAACGTTCGTCGCCTTGTCCTGAGAGCGCCATTCCGCATTGATCTCGCGGATCGAAGCGTCGTCGGTAAAGACCAGCGACAATTCAGGGGCCATTTTTGGAAATGGCTGCTTCTCGTGCTTCTTGAGATAATTTGCAGCTTCGCCCAGCACCCGCTCGGCAAGCGACTGCAACACCTCTTCGGAGGGCCAATCGCCTTCCTCCACGCTGATCTGTATATCGAGCTCGGCCATGATCTTTCGTAACCGCAGATCAGATCTGCGGATCGCTTTCCTCTGCCTTTGCGGCATAGGTGGAATCGTAGGCCCGGACGATGCGCGCCACCAGCGGATGGCGGACGACGTCCGTATCCTTGAAGCGGACGATGGTGATGCCCTCGACGCCATCCAGCAGCTGCAGCGCTTCCACCAAGCCGGATTTGACGCCGCGCGGCAGGTCGATCTGGCTCGGATCGCCAGTCACGATCATCCGCGAGTTCTCGCCGAGACGGGTCAGGAACATCTTCATCTGCATGGATGTCGTGTTCTGCGCCTCATCGAGGATAACGGCGGCATTGGAGAGCGTGCGGCCACGCATGAAAGCGAGCGGCGCGATCTCGATGACGCCTGCAGTGATAGCACGCTCGACCTTGTCGCCGGGCATCATGTCGTAAAGCGCGTCATAGAGCGGGCGCAGATAGGGATCGACCTTTTCCTTCATGTCGCCAGGCAGGAAGCCCAAGCGCTCGCCGGCTTCGACGGCCGGGCGCGACAGGATGATCTTTTCAACGGCACCGCGCTCCAGAAGCTGGGCGGCGTGCGCGACGGCGAGATAGGTCTTGCCCGTACCGGCAGGTCCGACACCGAGGACGAGCTCGGACCGCTCCAGCGCCCGCATATAGGCATCCTGGGTCGGCGTCCGCGCGATGATCGTCTTCTTGCGCGTTGAAATCTGCGCCATCGTCAACTTGGCTTTTCTCTCCATGGTCGGCAGCGTCAATTGATCGTCGGCGGCAACCGCCATGCGGATTGCCCCTTCCACATCGGAACGCTCCACATTGCCGCCTTTTTGCAGCTTGTCATAGAGATAATCGAGTGTGCGGCGTGCCTGATTGGTGGCCAGCACATCGCCTGTGATGACGACGGAATTGCCGCGAGCACGCGCATCGATGCCGAGGCGCTCCTCAAGCAGCTTCAAATTCTGGTCGAACTGCCCGAAAAGCTCACTGGCGAACCGATTATTCTCGAACGTCAGGGTGAAGTGATTGGCGTCGCTCGCGGTGCGGGGCTGGCGCGATGAAGAAGAAACCAATTCCTGTCCGTTCAAGCGGTGCGGCTCCTTGTGCCCGTCCGGAACCTAGAGCAATTCAGCAAAAAGGCTGTTGGTGCTGGTTCCGGTGATTCGTACGTTAATAATGTCACCGATTTGCGATGCTTTTGCATCAACATTCACAGACTGCAGCCAGGGAGAGCGTCCAATCAACTGGCCCGGCATCCGGCCCGGCTTTTCCAGAAGGATATCCACTGTTTTGCCCACACAGGCCTCGGCAAACGCATGCTGCTGCTTCAGCAACAATGCCTGCAAACGCTCCAGCCGCTCGGTCTTGACCTCTTCGGGCACCTGATCCTTCAATTCCGCGCCGGGTGTGCCCGGCCGCGTGGAATATTTGAACGAGAAGGCCTGTGCATAATTCACCTCCTCGATAAGCTTCAGTGTATCCTCAAAATCCTGGTCTGTCTCCCCCGGGAAGCCGACGATGAAATCGCCCGAAAGAGCGATATCCGGGCGTGCAGTGCGGATCTTCTCGATGAGCGTCAGATATTCCGCGGCCGTATGCCGCCTGTTCATCGCCTTCAGGATGCGGTCGGAGCCCGCCTGAACGGGCAGATGCAGATAGGGCATCAGCGTCCGCAGGTCGCGATGGGCGCCGATGAGGCGGTCGTCCATGTCGCGCGGGTGGCTGGTGGTGTAACGCAGGCGCGCGAGGCCGGGGATCTCGGCGAGACGATAGAGGAGATCGCCGAGGCTCCAGGCCTTGCCCTTCGGGCCAGCGCCATGCCAGGCATTGACGTTCTGGCCGAGCAGCGTGATTTCGCGCACGCCGCCATCGACCAGTTTCTCGGCCTCTTCGACGATCTGCGCGACCGGGCGGGAGACCTCGGAGCCGCGCGTATATGGCACGACACAGAAGGTGCAGAACTTGTCACAGCCTTCCTGCACCGTCAGAAAGGCAGTGACGCCGCGGGCGCGGATCTTCGTCTTTTCGGCGATCGGCAGATGCTCGAACTTGTCCTCGATCGCATATTCCGTGTCGACGACGCGCTGGCCCTCCTTGGCGCGGCGAAGCGCATCCGGCAGGCGATGATACGTTTGCGGGCCGATGACGACATCGACGGCAGGCGCGCGCCGCAGGATTTCCTCGCCCTCCGCTTGCGCGACGCAGCCGGTGACGCCGATCATCATCTCGCGACCATCGGCCGCTTTGCGCTTCTTCATTTCGCGCAGTCGGCCGAGCGCGGAATAGACCTTTTCGGCAGCCTTCTCGCGGATATGACAGGTGTTCAACAGGACGAGATCGGCCTCTTCCATGTCCTCCGTCGGCTCATAGCCGTCACGGGAAAGCGCATCGCTCATCCGCGTGGAATCATAGACGTTCATCTGGCAGCCGTAGGTCTTGATGAAAACCTTGCGGCTGTTGGAGCCATCGCGGGGACCGAGCTGCAAAGCGTCGGCCGCCGGGGCGTCGAGGGTTAGGCTGTCCTTGGTCATGGGCCGCTATGTAGTGGCTTTTGCTTTCGGAGAAAATGAAAAAGTTGGAATCACCTGGAAATCAGGCGATCTCGCGCCCGAGCAGGCGGCTTGCGAGCATATTGCGGATCCGCCGCGCGATGGTGGCGCTGACCTCCTTGCGATTGGTGCCGGCGCGATAATCCACCGCCTCGCCAAAGCAGACGTCGACATCGATGGCACCGCACTGGATGATGCCCTTGAGGTGCGGCACGAGCTCGATATCGCCAGGCCATGCCGTGAGCGGGCGATAATAGCGGCCCATCGGCGTTCCATGGACGCGGGTATAGGCGACCGCGACCGGCTGGACATGCACGACGGCGTCGGGCGCTTTCGGCAGGGCGGCAGCGGCCGCGCCGAACAGCGAGGACTTGACTTCGAGGAGGCGATTGCCGTCGGACGTGGTTCCTTCAGGGAACAACACCATGATTTCGCCGTCTGCCATACGGTCGGCGATTTCGTTCACCTGCTCACCGGTCTTGCGCTTCTGCTCGCGCTCGACGAAGACGCTCTTTTGCCACTGCGCAAAAAGCCCGAAGATCGGCCAGTCCCGTACTTCGGATTTGGCGATGAAGGAGACATCGGCCACTGCTGAAAGCACGAGAATATCGAGCCAGGACGAATGGTTGGAGGCCAGCATGAGAGGCCGGCTCGTCTCCATCTTGCCGATCACATGAATGCGCACACCAAGCCAATAGCATACGATGCGATGCCAGTAGCGCGGCAGATAGCGCCGGAGCTTCCAGTCAAAGCGCAGGCAGAGGATCTGCAGCGGCAGCATCACCGCGCTGACGACACAAATAACCACGGCGGCACAGCCGATGCGCAGCCAGGTCATCAAATCGCTCGCTCCTGCATGAAAGCCTTCACGTCAACCTTCGTCCTTCTTCAGCGGGATGCCGTAAAGCTCCAGCCGGTGGTCGACGAGTTTGAAGCCGTGTTCGCGGGCGATGCGCTCCTGGAGCGCCTCGATCTCCGGCGAGTGGAATTCGATCACTTGACCGCTCTTCAGATCGATCAGATGGTCGTGGTGCTCTTCCGGCACGGTCTCGTAGCGGGAGCGCCCATCGCGGAAATCGTGGCGGGCAAGAAGGCCGGCGTCCTCGAACAGCTTGACGGTGCGGTACACCGTGGAGATCGAGATTTTCGCATCCACTTCCACCGAGCGGCGATAGAGCTCCTCGACATCCGGGTGATCGCCGGAGCTCTCGATGATGCGCGCAATGACCCGGCGCTGCTCCGTCATGCGCATGCCGCGCTCGGCGCAAAGCTCCTCCAGGGATTTTACGGCGTCTTCCATCAATCGCTGTCTTCGGTCCAAATGAACTGTGACAAGGGACTAGCGAAGAACGCGGCGCATGACAAGCGCCGTCGATTTTTGTCCGTTTTCGCCGGCATAATAGGCCTTGCGCTCGCCGACCGTCTCGAAACCGAGCTTGCGATAGAGGCCGAGGGCCGGCTGATTGCTGCCGTCGACTTCGAGAAACATCGTTTCGCCGCCGCGATTGCGAGTTTCACGCAACGCCGCCTGCATGAGGCGCCAGCCAAGGCCGGAGCGTCCGAGTTTGGCATTGACGGCGATTGTCAGGATTTCGCCCTCGCCCGCCACATGCCGGGCCAGCACGAAGCCGGGAAGCGCCTTTTTGAGGATGGCATTGGTCTGGCGGGCAACGAAGCCGAAGGTGGTCTCCTGCGAAAGGAGACCCTGAAATTCAGTTTCGTCCCATACCCGCGGGAAGCGTTCGCCATGCAGGAGCGCCACTTCGGCGCAATCCTTCAGTTCCATCGGGACGATTTCGTATTCGGCTTTCAAGGTCAGATAGGATTCGAGCATGTCTATTGCCTGGCAACTGCGTATCCGGCCTGCGGTCTGGCATCGGGTCCGCGAAGATAAAGCGGCTTCGGCTTTTCGCCAGCAGGCTTGCCAGCGCCCAGCCGGGCGACGATGGCAATCGGAAATGCGTCTGGCCGCTCCGCAGGCGGCGCGTCGCTCAACCGGGCGACGGCCGTTCCGGTGACGACGCCATCGAATGCGCCGGCGATTGCCCGCGCTTCGTCGATCGTCACGGCCCGAGCCTCGTCCAGCGGGTTGCCATCGGCAACGAAGCTCTGGAGATAGATCTCCTCGCGCTTGGCATCGATGGCAGCCAGAACCGACTTGCCCGGATTCTGCGCTCTGGCGGTCGCGGCCATGACCTCGAGGGTCGTGACGCCAACCGCTGGAACATTAAGGGAAAGTGCAAAACCGCGCGCGGCTGCAACGCCAATGCGGATGCCGGTGAAGGAACCGGGGCCGACGGTCACGACAACACGCTCAATGGCCGAAAGCGCCACACCGGCTTTCGCCAGCGCCTCGTCGACAACGTGCATCAGATGCTCGGCATGCCCCCTTCCGATCGTTTCCGTGACCTCCCCCATCACAGAATCACTGCCGCTATCATACACAGCGGCAGCGCAATCCACACCTGCCGTGTCGAGCGCCAGTACGATCATGTCAATTTTTCCGCTAGGCCGGGATTAGACGGCTTCGACTTCCTGCACTTCCGGGACGAAATGGCGCAGCAGGTTCTGCACGCCATGCTTCAGAGTTGCCGTGGAGGACGGGCAGCCCGAGCACGATCCCTTCATGTTGAGGTAGACCTTGCCGTCACGGAAGCCGCGGAAGGTGATGTCGCCGCCATCCTGGGCAACAGCGGGACGAACGCGGGTATCGAGCAGCTCCTTGATGGTCAGCACGATGGCCTCGTCACCTTCATCGAAGAATTCGCCACCGGCATCCTGCACTTCGGAGAGAACGGATGCCGAGCCCATGACCGGCTTGCCGGACATGAAGTGCTCCATGATCGAACCGAGGATGGCGGGCTTCAGATGCTGCCATTCCTGATTTTCCTTGGAGACGGAAATGAAGTCATAGCCGAAGTAAACGCCGATCACGCCCGGGATTTCGAAGAGGCGAGCAGCGAGCGGCGAAGCTTCGGCTTCCTCGGCGCTGCGGAACTCGGCCGTGCCGTTTTCCATCACCACTCTGCCCGGCAGGAACTTGAGGGTCGCGGGGTTCGGCGTCGCTTCGGTCTGAATGAACATCTTGATCTCCATGCGGCGGGCAGACACCCGATTCCGACTTTAGAATATTTCAAAAGAAAATAGGCCTTTTGGCCATTCTATTCAAGAGAGTGTTTCTCAAGAAAAGGCACACGCGATCAACTCAGCGCGTCGATTTCCTCATTGCTCAGCGTATCCGGGAGCACCGTCACCGGGATCGGGAAAGCAGCGGCACGACCGGCGATCGACGAGACGAGCGGGCCTGGACCTTCCTTGGCGGAACCGGCGGCAAGCACGAGAAGAGCGATATCTCGATCCTCTTCAATCACGGCATTGATCTGCTCGGCGGCAGCACCCTCGCGGATGACGATTTCCGCGTCGATGCCGATGTTTTCGCGCACGGTTTGCGCAGCCTTTGCGGTTGCGGCCTCGGCCTCCTCGCGCGCTTCCGCCCGCATGATCTCCTCGACCCCAAGCCATTGCTGGAAGTCGCCCTCGGGGATCACATAGAGCAGCACGAGGCCGCCATTGGAATTCTTGGCGCGCCGGCCGGCATAATGGACGGCACGCTGGCATTCAGGCGTGCCGTCGATGACCGCCATGAACTTGCGGCGATGACCTTCGAGCCGTGAGAGACGTTTTGAAACCATGCGGCGACTCTGACACCCGAAGGCGGCGTTTTGCAAGCCCCCGTTTGGGACCGAGAGGCTTGCATGACGATATCATCAATAGAGAAAGCCGATAATGTCGCGAATCTGCTTCATGGTCACGTCGGCGCGGGCGCGGGCGCGGGCACTGCCATCGCGCAGAACGGCGTCGATATGGCCAGGGTCGGCCATCAAGCGGCGCATTTCCATCGTGATCGGCGAAAGCACATGCACGGCGAGATCGACGAGTGCCGGCTTGAAGACCGAGAATTGCTGACCGCCGAATTCCGAGAGAACGTCAGCCTTCGACTTGTCGGCAAGCGCCGCATAGATGCCGACCAGATTGTCGGCTTCAGGCCGGCCGGCAAGACCGGCGATTTCGCTCGGCAAGCCATCCGGATCGGTCTTGGCCTTGCGGATCTTCTTCGAGATGTTTTCCTCGTCGTCGAGCAGGTTGATGCGCGAGAGGTCCGATGCGTCGGATTTCGACATCTTCTTCGTGCCGTCACGCAGCGACATGACGCGCGGTGCCGGGCCATCGATCAGCGGCTCGACCATCGGGAAATAAGCATGCACTGGCTCGTCGCCGACGGTGATGTCGATGCCGTAGCCCGTGCGGCGAATATGCTCCATGTAGTCCAGATTGAACTTCATGGCGATGTCGCGGGTCAGCTCCAGATGCTGCTTCTGGTCGTCGCCGACCGGAACATGGGTGGCACGATAGAGCAGAATGTCCGCCGCCATCAGGCTCGGATAGGCGTAAAGGCCGAGCGAAGCCTGCTCGCGGTCCTTGCCGGCCTTGTCCTTGAACTGCGTCATGCGGTTCATCCAGCCGATACGGGCGACGCAGTTGAAGATCCAGGCAAGCTCAGCATGGCCGGGCACGGCCGATTGATTGAAGACGATGTGCTTTTCCGGATCGATGCCGGCGGCAAGGAAGGCCGCGGTGATCGAACGCGTCTGGTTCGGCATGTCCTCATGGACCAGCTGCGCCGTCAGCGCATGCATGTCGACGACGCAGTAGATGCAGTCGTTATTGGCCTGCAGGGCCACGAACTTGCGGATTGCGCCGAGATAGTTGCCGAGGTGGAGGTTGCCGGTGGGCTGAACGCCGGAGAATACGAGCGGCTTGAATTCGGTCATGTCGTCCTCAAAAGGCTTGTGGAGGGCCTGGGCGAGTGGCTCTCGACCCCTGGTTTCGAGCGGCTTATGCACGGCGGATAGGTTGGGATCAAGAGGTTATATGGGCAGTCTCAGGAAGAATGCTGGATCAGGTCCCAGGTGTTGCCGTAGGGATCGGCAAAGACCGCGACCGTGCCATAGACTTCATGGCGCGGTTCCTCCAGAAAATGCACGCCCTTTGCCTTCATAGCTGCATGATCGCAGGCGAAATCATCGGTCTTGAGGAAGAAGCCGACGCGGCCACCGGTCTGGTTGCCGATCGCCGCGCGCTGGCTGTCGCTGGCGGCCTGGGCGAGCAGGAGTGCCGCTCCATCCCCGCCTTTCGGCTTGATGACAACCCAGCGCTTTCCCTCCGGCTGCAATTCGTCGGCCAAGCACTCGAAGCCGAGGGCATCGCAATAGAAGGCTTTGGCGCGGTCGTAATCATCGATGACGAGGGTGATGAGGAAGAGGGATTGGGGCATTGGAGAACTCCGAGAGCAAAAAGATTTTGAGCATGCGGAGAGTGCGTTACCCCCTCTGATTTGCCCCTACTCCCCATTCACCGTCTCGGCATCCGGGGCCGCCGATGCTGCCCGCTTGCGCTTCAAATTGCGGCGTACCATGCCCAAATCCACGCCACCGATCAGGAAGGCGACAATGAAATACACCGCCATCGCAATCAATATGAGCAAGCCCAGGATGCCGGTTTTGATGAGCAGCGACGAGCTCCCCCCCAGAAGCGGCTCCCAGCGATCAGACAAATATACGATAACGCCGCCCATAACGGCGGAGGATACGAGCAGCATCACAGTGCGGCGCGCCAGCGACCATTCCCAGGCGAGATGTCCGCGGCGATAGAGCGTGACGAAGAGCTGCACGGCGTTCAACCATCCGGCAACCGCCTCAGCGAGCGCAATGCCGCGTTCGGCCAGCACCGGGAAAAGCAAGATGGACAGCGCCGAATTGACGGCGACGGCGACCGCCGTGTAGCGCATCGGCGATTTCGTATCTTCGCGGGCATAAAAGCCGGGCTGCAGTGCTTTAATCAGCACGAAAGCCGGCAGGCCAAGGCCGAAGATTGCGAGGATGGAGCCGACCAGCTTTGTATTTTCCGAGTTAAAGGCGCCGCGCTCATAAAGCACGCGGATGATATCGTCGGAGAGCAGCCAGAGGGCAATAGCGGCCGGCAGGGTCAGGAACAGCACAAATTCGATCGAGCGGTTCTGGATATTGGCAGCTTCCTTGATATGGCCTGACTTCAGCGAGCGGGCTAGTTCCGGCAGAAGCACGATTCCGACCGCGACGCCGACGACGCCGAGCGGCAACTGGTAGATGCGGTCTGCATATTGCAGGGCGGCGATCGCGCCTTCCTTGCCCGAGGCAATTGCCTGGCCGATCACCAGATTGATCTGAGTGACGCCGCCGGTGATGGCCGCCGGGATCGCAAGAAGCAGGAGCCGTTTGACATTGGGCGTGAAGCGCGGAAAGCGCAGTCCGATACTGATGCCGGCATGACGCACGCCGATATAGACGACCGCCAGCTGCAGCACGCCTGCCACCAGTACCGACCAGGACAAATACCAGGCCGTGCTCAGCGGATCGGCGCCGTAGTAGATCGCATAGAACAGCGCACTGATCATCACCAGGTTTAGGAAGATCGGAGCCACGGCGGCAGCGAAGAAATGATGCAGCGAATTCAGCATGCCGCTCATCATCGCCGTCAGCGACATCGACATGAGATAAGGGAACATCACGGCGGCCAACCGGACCGTCAGATCGAATTTCTCGGCATCGTCGGCGAAACCAGGTGCGATGACCCAACGCACCAGGAGCGGCATGGCTAGTTCCATGACGATAGTGATCAGCAGCAGGACCGAGAAGAGAACACCGAATACTTCCTCGGAAAACCGCTTGGCGCCGTCGATGCCATTCGCCTCGATTTCCTTGGCAAAGAGCGGCACGAAGGCGGCGTTGAAGGCGCCTTCGGCAAACAGACGGCGGAAGAGGTTCGGGAAGCGGAACGCGGCGTAGAAGACGTCGGCCATCGGCCCGGTGCCGAGGGCGGCGGCCATCAGCGTTTCGCGGGCGAAGCCGAAGATGCGGCTGCCGAGCGTCGCGCCGCCGACCGTGATGAATTTCTTGACTAGGCTCATGCGGCAGAACCGGCTTTCTTCTCAGTGTCTGACTTTTCGACTGCGACGCCGCGGGTGGCGGCGGGCGCGATGATGCCTGACGGCATGCGCTCACGCATTTCATCTTCCTCGCCGGCCATGACGGCTTTCAGGCGTGCGGTGATATAGGCTCGCCTGTTCTCGTTGGAAATCTTCTGACCCACCAGGTCAGCGACATAGAAGGTATCGATGACCTTTTCGCCGAAGGTGGTGATGCGGGCAGACTGAATATCGAGCGACAGGTCCGAAAGAACGGCCGTGATTTCCGACAGCAGGCCGGGGCGGTCGAGGCATTCGACCTCGATGACCGTGAACTTGTTGGAGAGGCTGTTGGTGATGATGACCGACGGCGGGATGACGAAGGCCTTGTTCTTGCGGCGGTTCTTCGTCCGCGTCGCGATGACCTCCGGCAACCGCTTGCGGCCGGCTAGAACATCCTCGATCATCTTGCCGATGGTGCCGGCGCGGCGCAATTCGTCGGCATCATCAGGAAATTCGCGGCTGACATGGATGGTGTCGAGCGCGCGGCCATCCGATGTCGTGAAGATCTGCGCATCGGCGATATTAGCGCCCGCAGCAGCGCACGCGCCGGCAATCACGGTCAAAAGACGCGGATGGTCAGGCGAGAGCACGGTGATCTCGGTGATGGCGTGGAAGCTGTCGGTGCGCACCATGGTGGCGAGGACCTTGCCCGCCTTGTCGGATTCACGCATGAACTGCGTATGGCGGACCTGATCTTCCAGCGGCACGGACAGCAGATAGGGCTGATAGTGCAGCTTGACGTAGGCCTTGCGCTCCTTCTGGCTCCAATCCGCGAGTGCGTGTTCCAGCGCTTCGGCAGCGGCTTCGGCGCGTTCCTTGCGCGAGACTTCGGAGAAACCTCCTGACAGCAGCAGCTCGGTTTCATAATAGAGCGTGCGCAACAGCTGGCCTTTCCAGCCGTTCCAGACGCCGGGGCCAACGGCGCGGATATCACAGACGGTCAGGATCAGCAGCATCTTCAACCGGTCAAGCGACTGCACCCGGTCGGCGAAATCGATAATGGTCTTGCGGTCGGTCAGGTCGCGCGTCTGAGCGACCATCGACATGGTCAGATGTTCCGCGATCAGCCAGACCACCAGCTCCGTCTGCTTGGGCGAAAGGCCAAAGCGTGGGCAGAGCTTGCGTGCAACTGCGGCGCCGGCTTCCGAATGGTCCTCCTCGCGGCCCTTGGCAATATCGTGCAACAGGACGGCGACATAGAGCGCGTCGCGATCCTCGATGCCGGGCATCAGCTTGTTGGTCAGCGGATGAATATCCTCGGCCTTGCCCTTGTCGATCTCCGATAGCACCTCGACGGCGCGGATCAGATGCTCGTCCACCGTATAGTGATGATACATGTTGAACTGCATCATCGAGACGATCTTGCCGAATTCCGGAATGAAGCGGCCGAGCACGCCGGCTTCGTTCATGCGGCGCAGGATCAGCGCAGGATCGCGCTTCGAGGTGAGGATGGAGAGGAAGAGCCGGTTCGCCTCTTCGTTCTCGCGCAGATCGTTGTCGATGAGGTTCAGCGAGCGGGTGACGCGCTTCAACGCATCCGGATGGAATTCCAGCCCATTGATATCGGCAACGAAGAACAGCCGGATAAGGCTGACCGGATCGCGCTTGAAGACATCGGGATTGGCAAGCGCGATGCGGCCGCGGTCTTCGACGAATTCGACGGTGCCGGGGATCTTGCGCGAGCGGTTGGCAAAGCGGCTGATGACGCCGGTGAGGCCCGGAGTGGCCTTGGCCTGCTGGTCCTCCAGTGCGGCGCAGAGGATGCGGGTGAGATCGCCGACATCCTTGGCGACAAGGAAATAGTGCTTCATGAAGCGCTCGACGGCCGAAAGGCCCGGGCGGGCGTTATAGTCGAGGGCTGCGGCGATATCGCGCTGGATATCAAAGGAAAGCCGCTCTTCCGCCTTGCCGGTCAGGAAATGCATATGGCAGCGCACGGCCCAGAGGAAATCCTCGGCCTTCTCAAAGAGACGATATTCCTGTTTCGAGAGCACGCCGAGCTTCACCAGCTCGGCTGGATCGCGGACGTGATAGTAATATTTCGAGATCCAGAACAGCGTGTGCAGGTCGCGCAGGCCACCCTTGCCTTCCTTGACGTTGGGCTCGACCAGATAACGGGTGTCGCCCGCCTTGCGGTGGCGCTCGTCACGCTCGGCGAGCTTGGCGGCGATGAATTCCGGGCCGGTATTGGTGACGATCTCCTTGTCGAAGCGGGCTTGCAGCTCGCGCTCCAGCGCGATGTTGCCGCAGATATAGCGGGTCTCGAGAATGGCGGTGCGCACCGTCATGTCGGACTTGGCCTCGCGGATGCATTCCTCGACCGTGCGCGTGGCGTGGCCGACTTTGAAGCCCATGTCCCACAGCATATAGAGAATGAATTCGACCGCCTTGTGCGTCTCGCTCGCCGGCTTTGGCTGGAAGAGGAAGAGAAGGTCGATATCGGAGCCCGGCGCCAAGGTATCGCGGCCATAACCGCCGACGGCGGTGATGGAGAAAGCGCCTACCTGTTTCGCATAGACGTGACGGACGGTGAAATCGTAGAGGACGGTGATGATCTGGTCCTGCAGCCAGGAAATCCGGTGCGCGCAATTGAGCCCGCTGCCGTCGGCGATCAGCAATCGCCGCGCTTCTTCCCGTCCATCCTGGCTTGCCTTTTTCAACAGCGCCAGCAGCGCGGAGCGCTCCTCATTCTTATCCAGGCCGCGTTTGGCGAGGGTCTCGCACTCCGCCTTCAGCGCGGATACATCGAGAATGGTCGAAAAATCGATATGATGCGTTTCCATGCTCTGCCGATCGGCTTTCTCTTCGCTGACCGCGGTCCGTTGCCGGCGCGCCCGTCTTTTCGTCTGCATGCGCTATAGCCTCTTTGCCCAGCGATTGACACAGGCATTCTACGCCCGCATCTCCAAAGCCAGCTGGAGCCGATCATCTCGAATCGATGATCCGTCAAGATTTCTATCGGGCCAAGGTTGACGAAGCGTGACGGCCATCGACGCAGAAATCGGCAGTTTTAGGGCCTTGCCGGCTCAAGCGCCCGTCTGAGCTCGTTCAAACTATATAGTATGTTTCGCGATTGAGCGCCGATCTGCGTCACCATTTCGCGCTCGCATTCCCAATAACCGGCCTTGGCGATCTTCGAACAGATATCGGAAATGCGGCTGCAGGACAGCGTGATATCGAGCAGGCCCCGATCGGATTCACAATCCGGCGGCTCCCCCTCGCCGCAGATCTTGCCGCGCGCGGCGATCGGAGAGAAGCGCTCACCCAGAGTGCGGACTTCGGCGAGAAGAACTTCGAGATACATCATATTGCCTTTGGAATATCGCCTGCGGTCAACTGGTCTTGGTAAGCGTTTTCTTCAGTTCATAGAGCACATCCAGGGCGGCGCGCGGCGTGAGATCGTCAAGATCGAGCGTTTTCAGCCGTTCCTCGACCTTGGACGGCTCGCGCCGGCCAGCGGCGTCCTCCCGGCGGACGGCCACCTGGAAGAGAGGCAGATCATCGATGAGCTGGCTTGCCGGATTCTTGCGGTCGGCATCTTCGAGCCGCGTCAGGACATCGCGGGCGCGCGCCACAACGGAAGCCGGCAGACCGGCGAGTCGCGCCACCTGGATACCGTAGGAGCGATCGGCAGCCCCCGGCCCAACCTCGTGCAGGAAGATGACATCGCCATCCCATTCCTTGACGCGCATGGTGGCATTGGAAAGTCGGCCGAGCTTCTCCGAGAGCACGGTCAGCTCGTGGAAATGCGTGGCGAACAGACCGCGGCATCGGTTGGCTTCATGCAGATGCTCGACGGCTGCCCATGCGATGGAAAGACCGTCGAAGGTCGCGGTGCCGCGACCGATCTCGTCGAGGATGACGAGGGAGCGTTCCGTTGCCTGGTTGAGGATCGCCGCCGTCTCGACCATTTCGACCATGAAGGTCGAGCGTCCCCGTGCCAGATCATCGGAAGCGCCGACGCGCGAGAAGAGGCGGTCGACGATGCCGATATGAGCCGAAGCGGCGGGCACGAAGGAACCCATCTGCGCGAGAATAGCGATCAAAGCATTCTGGCGCAGGAAGGTGGATTTACCGCCCATGTTCGGGCCGGTCAGGAGCCAGATGGCGCCATCCTTGCCGTCGGATTTCGGCGAGAGATCGCAATTGTTGGCGACGAACGGCCCGCCGGCCTGGCGACGCAGCGCCTGTTCGACGACCGGATGACGGCCGCCTTCGATCGCGAACATGCGGCTGCCGTCGACGACGGGCCGGCAATAGGCCTGCTCCTCGGCAAGCAGTGCAAGCCCCGCCGCGACATCGATCACCGACAACGCGCGGGCGCCGGTCTTGATGGCCTCGGCGGCAGCCACCACGGCTGCGACCATGCGGTCGAAGGCCTCGAGCTCGATCGCCAGCGCCTTGTCGGCGGCATTGGCAATGCGGCTTTCAAGATCGGCAAGTTCTGTGGTGGTGAAGCGCATGGCATTCGCCATGGTCTGGCGATGGATGAAGCGCGCCTTGGCTTCGCTGGTGTCCGTCATCGGACCGGCATTGCCGGCGGTGACCTCGATAAAGTAGCCGAGCACATTATTGTGCTTGATCTTCAGCGACTTGATGCCGGTTTCCTCGGCATATTGCAGCTGCAGGCCGGCGATGACGCGGCGTGACTGGTCGCGCAGTGCGCGCACTTCGTCCAGCTCGGCATTCGCACCTTCCCGCAGGAAACCTCCGTCGCGCTTCAGCAGGGGCAGCTCGTCGGCAAGCATGGCAGCCAGCATCGCTTCAAGATCGGCTGGCAAAGCTTTCAGCCCGGCCAATGCAGCGGCAAGCTCCTCCGGCAGCAAGGCGCCATCGAGAAGCCGGGCAAGATCGGCCGCCGCCGCCAGCCCCTGACGGATCGCCCAGAGATCGCGCGGGCCGCCACGATCGAGCGCAAGGCGCGACAGGGCGCGCGGCATGTCGGGCACATGCTTCAATGCCGAACGCAGATCGCTGCAGAGCGATGGCTCCTCGGTCAGAAAGCCGATCGAATCCAACCGTTCGTTGATACGGGCAGGGTCGGTCAGTGGCGACATCAGCCGCTCGGCAAGAAGGCGGGCACCGCCGCCGGTCACGGTACGATCGATCGCCTTCAGCAGCGAGCCGTTGCGGTCGCCGGAGAGCGTGCGCACCAGTTCGAGATTGGCGCGCGTGGCGGGATCGATGAAAAGTGTCGAGGCGCCGCTTTCGCGCTCCGGCAGCCCCAGCGGGGGCCGCTCGGCGAGCTGGGTCTTTTCGACATAGGCGATGGCAGCGGCAGCCGCAGCCAATTCGGCGCGGCTGAACGTGCCAAAACCATCGAGTGTCGACACGCCGAAGTAACGCGTGATCCGTCCCTCGGCGCTGGCGCTGTCGAAGAGCACCGCCGGCTGCGGAACAGCGGTCCGGCCGAGGATATCGAAAACGGGCTTCAGCTCCGGATCATGAAACATCGTATCCGGCAGGATCAGTTCTCTCGGATCGATGCGCAGGATATCGGCGAGCAGCCGCGACGTCTCCGTTTCTGCAAGACGGAAGACGCCTGTCGAAATATCGATCCAGGCAAGCGCCAGCTGCGGCTCGGCGCCACCGCGAATACGGGTGAGCGCCATCAGATAATTGGATTCCGAGGGCGAAAGCAGCTTTTCTTCGGTGATCGTACCCGGCGTCACCAGGCGCACGACATCGCGCCGCACCACCGATTTGCCGCCGCGCTTTTTCGCTTCGGCAGGATCCTCCACCTGCTCGCATACAGCAACGCGAAAGCCGAGACCGATCAGTTTCTGCAGATAATCATCGGCAGCGTGAACCGGAACGCCGCACATCGGGATGTCCTGCCCCATGTGCTGGCCGCGCTTCGTCAGCGTGATGCCGAGCGCACGCGACGCATCGATGGCGTCTTCGAAGAACAGTTCGTAGAAGTCGCCCATGCGATAGAACAGCAGCGAACCGGGATTGTTCGCCTTGATCTCGATATATTGCTCCATCATCGGAGTGGCCGAGGCACGGCTTTCCTCCGAGGCAAGCTCGGCGGCCGAGAAAGCATCGATGCTGGCGTTAATACGTTCGTTCACGGAGGTGCAGTTTTTCCAAAAAAATGAGGTGCCACCCTATCCGCGCGCCGCTATAGAAGACAACAGCTATCGGACAAGAGGGACCGGTCGCCCACAGGAGGTTTGGAGGAACAATGGCTGACAGCAAGAGCAAGTCGCGTCCGGGAACGGGGATCACCGATCAGGAAGCACTGGACTTCCACAAGAACGGGCGCCCCGGCAAGCTTGAGATCAATCCGACCAAGCCGATGGCGACACAACGCGATCTTTCCCTTGCTTATTCGCCCGGTGTCGCCGTTCCCGTAAAGGCGATCGCTGCAGATCCGGCCACCGCCTACGACTATACTTCGCGCGGCAACATGGTCGCCGTCATTTCGAACGGCACAGCTATTCTCGGCCTCGGCAATCTCGGCGCACTCGCCTCCAAGCCGGTCATGGAAGGCAAATCGGTGCTGTTCAAGCGCTTCGCCGACGTCGATTCAATCGATCTCGAGATCGACACCGAGAATGTCGACGAATTCATCAATTGCGTACGCTATCTCGGCCCATCCTTCGGTGGCATTAATCTCGAGGACATCAAGGCGCCGGACTGCTTCATCATCGAGCAGCGGCTGCGCGAGCTCATGGATATCCCCGTGTTCCACGACGACCAGCACGGCACCGCCATCATCGCCGCTGCCGGCCTCATCAACGCGCTGGAGCTGACCGGCCGCGACCTGAAGACCACCAAGCTCGTCTGCAACGGCGCCGGCGCTGCCGCCATCGCCTGCATCGAGCTGATCAAGTCGATGGGCTTCGCCCCGGACAACATCGTCCTTTGCGACACCAAGGGCGTGATCTACCAGGGTCGCAGCGAAGGCATGAACCAGTGGAAGTCGGCACACGCCGTCAAGACCGACAAGCGCACGCTAGCGGAAGCAATGAAGGGCGCCGACGTCGTGTTCGGCCTCTCGCAGAAGGGCGCCTTTTCCGAGGATATGATCCGTTCTATGGCCGACCGGCCGATCATTTTCGCCATGGCCAATCCGGATCCGGAAATCACGCCGGAAGAAGTCGCCCGCATCCGCGACGACGCCATCATGGCGACGGGGCGTTCGGACTATCCGAACCAGGTCAACAATGTCCTCGGCTTCCCCTATATCTTCCGTGGCGCCCTCGACGTGCGCGCCACCACCATCAACGACGAGATGAAGATCGCCGCCGTCAACGCGCTGGCGAGCCTTGCGCGCGAAGACGTGCCTGACGATGTCGTGGCAGCCTATCAGGGCGCGCGGCCGCGCTTCGGCGCACAATATATCATTCCCGTGCCCTTCGACCCGAGGCTCATCTCGGCAATCCCGGTGGCTGTCGCAAAAGCCGCGATCGAGAGCGGCGTCGCACGCCGCGAAATTGCCGACATGGCCGCCTATGCGCGCGAACTCTCTGCCCGGCGCGATCCGATCGCCTCAACACTGGCGCAGCTCTACGAGCGTGTCCGCCGGCACCAGAAGCGCATCGTCTTTGCCGAGGCGGAAGAAGAGCAGGTCATGCGCGCCGCCCTCTCCTACGCCAATCAGGGGCTTGGCACGGCAATCCTGCTCGGCCGCGAGGACCTGATCCAGGCAACCGCCGAGCGCGCCGGCATCGATCTCAACCGCCCAGGCCTCGAGATCGTCAATGCCCGCATCTCGAAGCGCGGTGATGCCTATATCGATTATCTCTATGCCCGGCTGCAGCGCCAGGGCTACCTGCATCGTGACGTGACGCGCCTGATCCACAACGACCGCAATCATTTTGCCGCGTGCATGGTCGCACTGGGCGATGCCGACGGCATGGTGACGGGCGTGACGCGCAACTATTCGACTGCGCTCGGCGATGTACGCCGCTGCATCGACGCCAAGCCGGGACACCGGGTCATCGGCATATCGATCGTGCTTGCCCGCGGCCGAACCGTCTTCGTTGCCGATACCGCCGTGCATGACATGCCGACCTCCGAAGAACTGGCCGATATCGCCGAGGAAGCTGCCGGTTTCGCACGGCGCATGGGCTATGAGCCGCGCGTCGCCATGCTCGCTTATTCCACCTTCGGCCATCCCCCAGGCGAACGCTCCGAGCGGGTGCGTGAAGCGGTTAATATTCTCGACAAGCGATACGTCAATTTTGAATTCGACGGCGAAATGGCGGCGGATGTGGCGCTGGACCGCAAGCTCATGGAAAACCTCTATCCCTTCTCGCGACTTTCCGGACCGGCAAACGTGCTTGTCATGCCCGCCTTCCACTCTGCGGCGATCTCCACCAAGATGCTGCAGGAGCTCGGCGGCTCGACGGTCATCGGGCCGCTGCTCGTAGGTCTCGACAAGCCGGTGCAGATCACATCGATGGGCGCCAAGGATTCCGATATCGTCAACATGGCCGCCATCGCGGCTTATGGCGCGGGCTCGTAACCACTACCCCATAAGACTGAGCCGGCGACCCAACAAAGGTGATGGGCTGCCGTATCAATTCGGTGTAAAATAGGGGGATGAGTGAAGCTCAGGTCCTGTTCGGAGTGCTGCGCCATTCAGCGCAGCCTGACATTGTCGATGCTATCGAGCGGCTCGTTCTTGAGGCACCCGACCGCAAGCTCAACCGTGTGAATGCGCTCGCCTTTGCGGCAGGCCACGGCTTCGATGAAGAACAGGCCGTCAATGCCTTTCTGCACGCCTCGCGCCTCGGCCTGTTCGAGATGTCGTGGAATGTTCTTTGCCCCGGCTGCGGCGGAGTGTTGGATGCTAATACTTCACTCAAAACCGTGCAGAGCGATACCTATAACTGCACGCTTTGCGCAGCCGGATACGAGCCGACGCTCGACGAGATGGTCGAAGTCACCTTCACCGTCAGTCCACGCGTGCGCCACATAGAAGCGCACAATCCGCACGACCTGCCGCCGCTCGAATATTTCCGCCAGATTTATTGGGGCTCAGGCATCGACCTTCCCGACGAGGGTTACGAAGAAAAAGTCGATCAGTTCGTTTTGGAATCCCTGGAACTGCCGCCGGGCGAGAAAGCGGTCATATCGCTTCAATTGCCGGCGGAATTCACCATCATCTTCGAGCCGGTCACGCATGCGGCGCAATTCCTCGACGTGAAGGGAGAACCATCGAAGGAGCGGCAGGCTCTCTCGCTCGTTTTCGATCGCATGCATCGCCATAGCGAGGCCATAGAATTGCGGCCCGGCCCGCTACGCGTCCAGATGGAGAACCACACGGACCTTCGCGTGCTGCCATCGATCTGCGTGGCCAACGATGCCCTTCACACGCTGCTTGGACAACGCCGGCCATTTCTGACCGCCAAGCGCCTGCTTTCCAACCAGACCTTCCGTGACATCTATCGGACGGACACGATTGACATCGATCAGCGGCTGAAGATCACCAGCCTCACTTTTCTGTTCACCGACCTCCGCGGTTCGACGGAATTATACGAAAGGGTTGGCGATCTTGCGGCCTTCGATCTGGTCAAGACGCATTTCGGTATCCTGCATGAGATCGTGGCGGCGGAGGCGGGCGCGGTCGTCAAGACGATCGGCGATGCGGTCATGGCGACCTTCCCGACGCCGGACCGGGCGCTCACTGCGGCGATGCGGATGCGCGAGGCCATGCTCAGCCTCAATGAAGAGCGCGGCAATGACGATCTTCTCCTGAAAATCGGCATCCATGAGGGGCCGTGCATCGCCGTGAGCCTGAACGAACGACAGGATTATTTCGGGCAGACGGTCAATATCGCATCCCGCGTCCAGCATCTCGCCACGTCACGCGAGATCTTCGCCACCAGCTCGGTGCTCGATCATCCTCGCGCTGCCGAACTGATGACGAGGCGCGGCCTCACGCCGCAATCACATCATGTCGCGCTGCGCGGCATCACGGATGCGATCGATATTTTCGCGATCCCTTGATAGTCCTCAGCTGGCGAAGCGACCGGCATCCGCGCCGTAATAGTTCACATAGCGGTTGGAGATGCTGGCGATCGGCAGGACGATCAGAACGTCCGTCGTGTTGAAAGCCTGATCGACCACGGCGGTCGAGCCGACCATGGCGCCGAGACGCAGATAGCCCTTGATCAAGGGCGGCAGCGACATCAGCGCCTTCTTTGGATTGACGGCCTCGACCGGCATCAGATCCATGTTGCGTGCCAGCGATGGCAGCGCGCCGACGGCCCATTCGTCCTTGGCGAGAACATTGTGATAGAGGAAGGAAAGCGCCAGCGCATGCTGCTCCGGCAGAATGCCCGGGAAGGATGCGCAACCGAACATGGCGCCCATGCCATGCTTCAGCGCATAGGCCCAATTGCCCTGCCAGAGCAGTTCCACCGTACGCTTGTTGCGGTAATCCGGCAGCACGCAGGAACGGCCGAGCTCCATGAAGCGCTTATCGGGATGACGGGCGAGCAGCGCATCGATGTCGAATTCCGATGAGGAATAGAAGCCGCCATTGGCCATGGCCACTTCCTGGCGCAGCAGGCGATAGGTGCCGACGATCTGGTCTTCCGGATCGCCCTCAAGCGAGCGGTCCAGCACCAGAAGATGGTCGCAAATGTCGTCCCAGCTGTCGACATCACGCTGACGACGCATGGCCTCAGCCGGCAGTTGCGCGTTCATCTCCTCGACGAAAACGCGGTAGCGGACGGCCTGAGCGGCATCGATTTCGCGCGCCGTGCGGGCAAGGCGCGTTTCGAGATTTCCGATGCGTCCAAGCACATCGCTGGCAACTGGCTCAACCGTTGCCTTTGAAGACTGAACCATTTCGCCCTGAGCTTCGCGATTCAAAATTTCGATGGACATGGCGATTCTCCCCCTGCGGGCCGATATAGCGCCATAAACCAAATTCGTGCGACAGGAAAGTGACACGCAGCTTGGCTAAAAGCAAGAACCGTGCCCGTTGCAATTTTTCGAATGGAGGCGCCATCCCCAACTTAGCGAGGACGATTGCCATAAGTTGAGCCATGTCAACCGCCGCTATCAAGCATTGATGAGCCGGCTTTGCAATTTTCATCCGCAGATAGCCGATGATTT